>JACOUN010000064.1 GCA_016177805.1 Rhodocyclales bacterium | reverse complement strand
CGCACCTTCATGTTGGCCAGATCGGCGAGCGAGCCGATCGGGTGCTTGGCCGCGTACATGTGGCCGGGGCCGTGCGAGAACACGCCTATGACCTTGACCCCGGCGTGCTCGTCGAGCTTGGCCAGGTGCTTGTCGTACATGCGCTGGTAGGCCACCGAGATCGATTCGGCCGAATCGCCGAGGAAGCCGAACTCGGTCATCTTGGTCGCGACGAAGCGCCCCGGAGTGTAGCCGTGCACGGTGAACGAGAAGTCCACGATCCCGTCCTTGACCGCGTCGAAAGTCTGCGGTGGGCCGACCGGGGCCTTGGGCAGCAGGTTGAACTTGACGCGTCCGTCGGTGGCCTTCTCCACCTCCTGCATCCACGGCACCATCACGTTGGCGGTCAGCAGGTGCGCCGGCGGCACCCAGGATGACGCGTTGAGTACCGTCTCGGCGTGCACCGGTGCGGTCATGAGCATGCCTGCGAACAGGCTTGCGGCGGCGGTCTGGATCAATTTCATGGTGTTCCTCCTCTGGCGTAGAACGACTCGGTTTGATCTTCCATGACGCTGTGCTGGCGGTCTGTGCCGCCTTTTGTTACCTGGTTGTTGAAGATGTGAGCATTGTTGGCGCCTGGTTCCTCCCCCTTCAAGGGGGGCGGAGGCGAGGTTTCGCAGAGCACCGCTCTGCGCCGCCGAAGCGGCGGAGCGAAGCGGAGACTCCCGGTCAGGAGGGGGATGGGTTGCTTCACTGCTTGCCAAACCCATCCCCACCCCAGCCCTCCCCTTGAAGGGGAGGGAGTGACTGCGCGTACTCCACCCTTCATCGTCAGTGTTTGCCAAGCTAATGTTTCTCTGTCGGTGCTGTCCCTCTCTGTAGCAGGTTGGCCGGGGTTAGGGGGTGGTGCTGAAATCCGGTTTGCGCCCCTGCATGAAGGCGGTGATGCCTTCGTGGGCGGCGGCGGTGCAGGCGCTGGCGCCGAAGGCGTGGTAGCCGATTTCCAGCGCCTCGGCCAGTGTAGCGGCGGCGGCGGCGCGGACCACGGTGTTTTCCAGGATCGCCATGATTTCGCGTGACAGCGGCTGGCCGGCGGCGCTGTGCGCCTCGACCGGCGCCAGCGGTGTCAGCGCCACCGGACCGGCCGCGACGGCGGCCGGACGTTCGGCCAGCGCGTGCACGCGCGCCACCGCGAGCTTGAGCAGTTCGGCGACGTTGTCCGCCAGCCCATCGACCACCCCCAGTTCCAGCGCCTGCGCCGCTTTCATGCGTTCGGCGCGGCGCAGCATGGCGTGGAAGGCGCTGGCGGCCTGCGGCCAGCGCCGGTACGGCACCACCATCGCGCCTATGCCCGGCACGATGCCGAGCGTGATTTCCGGCAGTTGCATCCATGCGTCCTTGAGCGCGACGATGGCGTGGCAGCGCATTACCAGCTCCAACCCGCCGCCCAGCGCCATGCCGTTGAGCGCCGCGACCACCGGTTTGCGCATCCCGTCCAGGTGCACCAGCAGTCGCGAGCAGTCGCGCGCGTACTGGGTGGCGGCCTCGGCGTCGCCGAGCATGGAGGGGAAGCGGCCGATGTCGGCGCCGGCACAGAAGGCCTTGGCGCCGTAGCCGGTGATGACGAAACCGGTCACCGCCGGGTCGGCCTCGAACCGCCGGATCACCGCCAGCACCTCGTCGGTCAGCTCGTCGTGCAGCGCGTTCATCGCTTCGGGGCGGCGCAGCGTGATGATCTTGACGCCATCGACGTCGTCCACCAGCACGTGGCGCCAGTAGTCCTGATAATCCGCGAGTGGGCGCCGGGGCATCGGCATGCCGGGGCGCTCGGCGGCGTAGCGGTCGAGAATGCGCCGGGTTTCGGCCTCGCCCAGTTCGCGCATCAAGGCCAGCGGGCCTTGCTTGAAGCCCAGCGCGACCTTGCACCCCAGGTCCAGGTCGGCTTCGTCGCCGATGTCGCGGTCGAGGATGTCCACGGTCTGCGACAACAACACCCCCAGCAAGCGGTCGCGAATCGCGGCGGCGGTGCCGGGCGCGACCTCGACGCGCTTGCCCGGCGGCACCGTCAGCCACTTGTCGACCGAGCGGAACACCGGCGCCGGGTCGTAGTGCGGACCTTCTTCCTCGCACTGCAGGGTGTTGGTCTCGGTGATGATGGGGTTGCCGTTGGCCAGGTTCAGCACGAAGAACGGCCCGGCGTGCACGAACTCGGTCGAGGTGCTGTCGATCTGCGCGGCGGTGGCGCGGTCGAGCAGCAGCGCGGCGTCGTTGCACCAGTTGTCGAAGATGCGGTCGAGCATGAAGCACACCGCGTCGGCGGTGACCAGCGGCACCTTGCCGGTGACGCAGAACAGCCAGCGCAGGTATTCGACCACCGCCGGATCGGTCTCGGTCCACGCTATCACTTCCACCGCCGGGTTGCGCCAGGCCGGGGCGAAGAAGTGGGTCACGGTGGCGCGTTGCTTGTGCCGCAGTTCGGAGAAGATGCGCGCGGCCGGCAGCGAGCTGGTGTTGGAGGTGATCAGCGCGTCGGGGCGCACCACCGCCTCGACCTGGGCGAAGATGCAGCGCTTGAGCGCGAGGTTTTCGGTGGCGGCTTCGATCACCCAGTCGCAGTCGGCGAGGCTGGCGTAGTCGGTGGTGCCGGCGATGCCGGTGGTCACGGCGGCGGCCTGGCGTTCGTTCATCTTGCCGCGCGCCACCGCCTTCGCGGCGTAGTCGTGGAAGCGTTGCAGCGCGCGGTCGAGCGCGTCCTGCGAGATGTCGATCAGGGTCAGGCGCAGCTCGGGCAGCGCGCTCTTGAGGTAGTAGCCGATGTCCGGGCCTATGGTGCCGGCGCCGATGATCGCGACGTGGCGCGGCAGCGGCCGTTCGGGGGTGTGCAGGAGGGGGTTGGCGTAGGTTGGGGTCATGTCAGGGCTCGTTCGATGCGTTCAGTTGGCGGCGACCACGCCGTCATGTTCCAGTGCGGCGATCTCGGCGGCGGAGCAGCCGGCTTCGGTCAGCACGCTGCGGGTGTGCTGGCCGTACTTGGGTGGAAAGGCCAGTTCCGACGGCGCGTCGGGGCGGTCCACCGCCATCGGCTGCATGCGCACCCGGCGTCCGTCGGGCAGACACGTGGTGGTGAGCTTGTTGGCCAGCGCCGCCATGTCGCGCACCGCCGGGATGTCGTGGATCGGTGCGTGCGGAATCGTCGCGGCGCGAAAATCGGCGCTGATCTCGGCGGTCGTGTATAGGCGCGTGGCGGCGGCGATGTCGCGGTGGATGGCCTCGCGCTCGGCGTGGCGTCCCTCGTTGGTCGCGCGCGCCGCATTGCCCGCGCCGGCGAACTTCGGTATCGCGACCAGGCGCTGCCACTGCACGTCGCTGCCGATCGCCATGTAGATGAAGCCATCCAAGGTCGGGTAGACGTTGGTCGGGATGAACTTGCGGTGCTCGTTGCCGCAGCGCGTGATTTCGCTCGAATGGCAGTCGAAGTCCAGCAGCGGCAGGGTGGTGATCAGCCAGGAGGCGGCCGCCTGCAGCATCGACACGTCGATGCGCGTGCCCTTGCCGGTTTCGGCGCGTTCGGCCAGCGCCAGCATCACGTTGGCGTACACCTCGTCGCCGGCCTTCAGGTCCACCAGCGGCACGCCGGACAGGGTCGGCGGGCCGTCGGCCGGGCCGGTCAGCTCCATGTAGCCGGACATCGCCTGGATCACCGGATCGTAGCCGGGGGCGTCCGGGTAGTCCGGCCCCATCGCCGAGATCGCGGCCCAGATCAAATCCGGCTTGACCGCCGCCAGCGTTTCGTAGTCGATGCCGAGCTGGGTGTAGCGGCGCGGCACGGTGTTGCAGCAGAACACATCGACATCCAGTTCCACCAGCAGCTTGCGCAGCACTTGCTGGCCGCGCGGGTCCTTGAGGTTGAGGGCGATGGCTTCCTTGCCCACGTTGGGGGCGATGAAGTAGGTGCGTCGGTCGTCATCGACCACCCGGCCGCCGATATAGCGGTTGGGGTCGCCGGGCAGGCCGCCCCCTCCGATGGCCTCGATGCGGATCACGCGCCAGCCCAGTTGCGCGAAGCGCAGCGTGGCATAGGGCAGGGACAGCGCCTGCTCCATCGACAGGACGGTGCGGCGCTTCATGCGGGACTCCGGCGCGTGTTCAGGATCTGGAATCTCAAGAGCTTCTCCTCACCCCCCCGCGATCGGCGGGGCCAAAATAATTTCGTCCTCATCGCACACCGGATGGTCACGATCGGCATAGTGCGAATTGACCGAGACCAGCACCACGTCGATGTACTCGAACGCGCGCATGTACCTTTCGCCCAAACTCGGCAGCCAGTCGAGCAGCATGCCGACGGTCGTGATTCCGGGCGGCAGCGTGATCTCTTCCGACTCGCACCCCAGGCTGTCGCGCAGCCAGGCGTAGTATTTCAGCTTCATGCGCGCTCACACCGCCAGCCCCTCGGCGGGGGTGGCGACCTTGCCGGCGTTGGTCTGCGCCCGCCGTTCGTGGATCGCGCGCGCGACCGTTTCCGGCGACATCGGCGGGTTGAAGATGCGCACGCCGGTCGCGTTGTACAGCGCGTTGGCGATGGCCGGCGCGATCACGATGGTCGGCAGCTCGGAGATGCCCTTGGCGCCATACGGGCCTTCGGCGCAGTTGCTCTCGATGAAGTGCAGGTCGAGCGGCGGCATCTCCGGCGCGGTGATGAGCTTGTAGTCGCGGAAGCAGGCGTTCTTCAGCATGCCTTTGTCGATCTGCATGTTCTCGCTCAGCGCGTAGCCCAGGCCGATCGCCAGGCCGCCTTCGACCTGGCCTTCCAGCCCCATGCGGTTGATGACGCGGCCGACGTCCTGCGCCGCCGTGACCTTGTCCACCGTGATCTCGCCGGTCAGCGTGTCGACGGTGATCTCGGCGATGTGCACGGCGTGCGAATACGCGGCGGAGTGGTCGGAGATGTGTCTGGCGCCCTCGGGCTCGCTCTTGGGTTCGTAGTAGTCGGTGACCATCACCAGTTCGGGCTCGGCCTTGAAGTGCATCTGGCGCAACAGGCGCTCCAACTGGATCAGCGGCGTGCCGTCGCGCTCGAACACCACCTGGCCGCCGCGCAGGTCCAGGGTTTCGGTCGGTTCGCCGAGCATGCGTTCGGCGGCGTTGAGGATCTGCGCCTTGGCCTTTTGCGCCGCGCGGCGCGTGCCGTTGCCGGCGATGAAGGTGGTGCGCGAGGCGTGCACGCCGACGTCCCACGGCGCCACGTCGGAGTCGTTGTTGACGATGGTCACGTGTTCCAGCGGCACCCCCAGCTCTTCGGCGACGATCAGCGTGATGACCGCGTCGATGCCCTGGCCGATCTCGGAGGCGCCGGTGATGACCGTGACGCGCGCGTAGTCGTCCATCTTGAGGATGGTGCCGATGCCGTCGGACTTGTGGATCTTGGCGCCGCCGGCGTTGTGCACCGAGGATGCCAGCCCGATGCCTTTCTTGTAGCGGCCGGGCGCATCGCGCAGCGCCGCGTATTCCGTGCGCTTGCGGCTGTAGTCGCTGGCGCTGGCGGCGGCTTCCAGGCACTCGACCAGCGCGCACTCGCGCAGGAAGGACTTCTGCGGCGTGACTTCGCCGGAGCGCTGCGCGTTCTTGAGGTGGAATGCCAGCGGGTCCATGTCCACCAGGTCGGCCAGCATGTCCATCTGCTGCGCGGTGGCCCAGGTGGTCTGGACGTTGCCGTAGCCACGGAAGGAGCCGGCATAGGGGTTGTTGGTGTAGATCGCCTGCGCCTTGAAATCGACCACCGGCACGCGGTAGTGGCCCGAGACGGTGCGCATCATGATGACCGGGATGGTCGGGCCCCACGAGGTGTAGGCGCCGTTGTCCAGCAGCACGTCGGCGCTGCGGAAGGTCAGCACGCCGTCGCGGGTGCAGCCGGTGCGCATGTGGATGATCGCGGCCTGGCGGGTGGGCGAGGCCTTGAACTCCTCCTCGCGCGAGTAGATGACCTTGACCGGGCGGCCGGTCTTCTTCGCCAGCAGCGCGGCGATCGGCTCATACGGATAGACATCGAGCTTGGAGCCGAAGGCGCCGCCGACCGGCGGCTGGATCACGCGGATGTCGCCGGGATTGATGCCCAGCGCCGGGGCCAGATCCATCTTGTAGTTGTACGGATACTGGGTCTGGGTCCAGATCGTCAGCTTGCCGTTGTGGTCGAAGTCGGCGATCGCGCAGGAAGTGCCCATGCAGCAGTGCGTGACGTGGTGCGGGCGGAACACGTTGTCCACGATGATGTCGGAGGCGGCTTCGGCCTCGGCCAGGTCGCCGTGCTCGAACTCGAAGTGCAGGCTTTTGTTGCCGGGGAAGTTGTCGTGGATCAGCGGCGCGTCTTCGCGGGCGCCGGCTTCCGGGGTGAACACGCCGGGCAGATCCTCGTACTCGACCTCGATCAGTGCGAGCGCGCGCAGCGCGATCTCTTCGGTCTCGGCCGCGACGGCGGCGATCTCGTCGTGTTCGCAGCGCACCTTGTCCTTGAGCGCGACGTTGTCGCGCGAGAAGCCGAACTTCAGGCCGGTGGCGTCCTGCCCGGTCAGCACCGCGTGCACGCCGGGCAGCGCCTGCGCCGCCGTGGTGTCGATGCGCACGATACGGGCGTGCGGGCGGCCGGCGAACAGCACCTTGCCGATCAGCATCTGCGGCAACACCATGTCGTTGATGTAGCGCGTCTTGCCGGTAGCCTTGTCGGGCGCGTCGGGTTTCTTGACGCGCGTGCCGATCAAGGTCTGTTTTGTCGTGGGGTTGGCGGTCTTTTCCATGGGGGGACTCCGATCCGGGTTACGGGGTGGCACGGCCGCACGTGTTCTTGCCGGCCACGGCCTCGACCGCGTCCAGCACCTTGGTGTAGCCGGTGCAGCGGCACAGGTTGCCTTCGAGGCCCCGTTGCGCCTGTTCCCGCGTCAGTTCCGGGTTGTTCGCGAGCAGGTTGCGCGCCTGCATGATCATGCCCGGCATGCAGAAACCGCACTGCACCGCGCCGTGGTCGACGAAGGCCTGTTGCACCGGGTGCAGGCCTTCGGGCGTGCGCAGTCCCTCGATGGTCACGACCTCGCGGCCGTCGCAGTCGACGGCGTACATCAGACAGCTATTGACGGTCTTGCCGTCGATCTCGATCGTACAGGCGCCGCACTCGCCTTCGCCGCAGGCGTACTTGGTGCCGGTCATGCCGAGTCTGTCGCGCAGCATCGCCAGGGTCTTCATCGTGGCCGGGACCTTCAGGCTGACCGGGCGGCCGTTGAGCGTGAAGCGGATTTCAGTTTCCACGGACATCATCGAGTACCTCTTCAACGAACACTTTGACGAGATGACTGCGGTACCAGGCACTGGCACGCACGTCATCGATGGGTTGGGCATCCTCGGCCGCCGCCGCGACCGCCGCGGCGATGGTCGTGGCGTCGAGCGGCTGGCCTTCGAGCGCGGCTTCCACGTGGCGGGCGCGCAAGGGCGTGGGCGCGACCGAGCCCATCGCGACGCGCACTTCACTCAGCCTGCCGTCGGCGACGCGCGCGCCGAGGGCCACCGAAACGGTGGAGATTTCCAGCGCCGGGCGCGGGCCGGACTTGCGGAAGCGGCCGACGAAGCCGGGCGCCGGGCGCGCGAACACGACCGCAGTCAGCAGCTCCTCCGGCCGCTTGACGGACTTGCCCGGCCCGACGAAAAACTGCTCCAGCGGCACCCGACGGGTGTGCGCGGCGCCGTCGCGCCAGCATGCGAGTTCGACCGAGGCGCCCAGTACCAGCAGTGGCGGGCTCATGTCGCCGGCCGGCGAGGCGTTGCACAGGTTGCCGCCCAGCGAGGCCGCGTTGCGGATCTGTTCGCTGGCGAAATGTTCGGCGGCTTCGACCAGCACCGGCGCGATCTCGGCCAGCGCGGCGCTGCGGCGGATCTCGGCGACGGTGGTCGTCGCGCCGATGCGGATTTCGCCGCCGTCGGCCGCGATGCCGCCCAGCCCCTCGATGCGGTTGATGTTGAGCAGCCTGGACTTGTACGGGCGCGCGCCGGACTCGGTCTGCGGCGCGAGATCGGTGCCGCCGCAGAACACTGTGGCATCGCCGTCCGCCATGGCCTGCAAGGCTTCGTCCAGGCGGCGCGGCGCCAGGTAGGTGGTGATGGCTTCCATGGTTTCGCTCATTTCATTCCTCGATTGTGCTCGGTGCGCTCAGAAGCGGATCGGTTCCTGGTAACGCCCGAAGACCTGGGTCATTTCCCTGGTGATCTCGCCGACACTGGCGTAGGCCTTGACCGCCGCGACGATGGCCGGCATCAGGTTGACCCCGGATTTCGCGTCGGCGGCCACGCGCGCCAGCGCGGCCCGCACGGCTTCGGCGTCGCGCTCGTCGCGCACCTTGTTCAGCGACGCGATCTGGATGCGCGCGTCGTCCTCGTTGTGCGGATGGAATTCGACCGGGTGTTCGTCCTCGGTTTCGTTGCGATAGCGGTTCACCCCGACCTTGGGAAACTTGCCCGACTCGATGTCGCGCTGCATCTGGTAGGCCTGGGCCGATACGTGGGCCTGGATCTCGCCGTTGGCGATGAGCTTGACGATGCCGCCGCGCGCGTTCGGTCAGGCCCATTTCCTCGATCAGGATCTGCATGGTGCGCAGCGAAATCCGCGCCGAATACTCGGTCGGTATCGTGTAGGCCTCGTCGTAGGAACACAGCGCCATGGTCTGGGTGCCGGACAGCGCGCTGATCAGCGCGTAGTAGGCGCCGCGCACGATGTTCAGCTCCGGCTGCTCGAAGGTCAGGCCGCCGCCGCCGCCGGCCGCGATCATGCGCAGCCACATCGAGCCGGGCTGCTTGGCCTGGTATTCCTCCTTCATGATCCTGGCCCACAGCCCGCGCCCGGCGCGGAACTTGCACACCTGCTCGAACAGGTTGCCGAAGATGTTGAAGTTGTAGGACAGGCGTCCGGCGAACTCATCCACGTCCAGGCCGCGCCGGATCACGTCGTCGGCGTAGGCGCGGGCGATGCAGAAGGCGTAGGCCATTTCCTCGGCCGGGGTCGCGCCGGATTCGCGGATGTGATAGCCGCACACAGACACCGGGCTGTACTTGGGCGCGTGCTCGGCGCAGTACTCGATGGTGTCGCCGACCAGCCGGATCGACGGCTCGACCGGGTAGATCCAGGTGCCGCGCCCGACGAACTCCTTGAGGATGTCGTTCTGTGCGGTGCCGCGCAGGGTCTTGACGTCGTAGCCGCGCTTTTCCGCCATCGCCAGATACATCGCGATCAGGATCGCGGCGGCGCCGTTGATGGTCAGCGACACGGTGATCTTGTTCAGGTCGATGCCGTCGAAGGCGATCTCGAAGTCGCGCAGCGTGTCCACCGCCATGCCGACGCGGCCGACTTCGCCCTCGGCGAGCGGATCGTCCGAATCGAGGCCGATCTGGGTCGGCAGGTCGAACGCGACGTTGAGCCCGGTCTGGCCGTTGGCGATCAAATACTTGAAGCGCTGGTTGGTTTCGGACGGATTGCCGAAGCCGGCGTACTGGCGCATGGTCCATGGCTGCTTGCGGTACATCAGCTTGTGGATGCCGCGCGTGAACGGGTACTCGCCCGCCTCGCCGACCATGTTCCAGCCGCCGCTGGCCTCGACGTCGGCGGCGGTGTAGCGCGGCTGGACCTCGATGCCGGATTCGTTCATCACCGTCCTGATCTGGGGTTGGGATCGGTCGTTCATGCCACGTTCTCCCGGATGTAGTCTGCGATCGCGTCGAGCTTGGAGCCGGTCGGGAAGATGCCCTTGAAGCCCAGTTCGCGCAGCGCGGCGTGGTCCTGCTGCGGCAGGTTGCCGCCGATCAGCCACAGCTTGTCGCCAAGGCCGGCCTCCAGCAGCAGCGGGCGCAGCTTGCGGCAGAAGGGCAGGTGCGAGCCGGCCATGCTCGACATCGCGATCACGTCCACGTCCTCGTCGAGCGCGATGCGGGTGATGCCTTCGGGGGTCTGGCGCAGGCCGGTGTAGATGACCTCGAAGCCGGCATCCATCATCGCGCGGGCCACCACCTTGGCGCCCTGGTCGTGGCCGTCGAGTCCCGGTTTGGCCAGCAGCACGCGGATTCTGCGGTCGGGCTGGGTCTGTGTCGCGGCGTTCATGAGCTGACTTCCTTTGCAATGATCAGTTTCAGGATTTCGCTGGTGCCCCCGCCGATCAGCGTGAAGCGCACGTCACGCAGGTAGCGCTGCACCGGGTACTCCATCGCGTAGCCGTAGGAGGCCAGCACCCGCGCCGCCTGGTCGCAGATGCTGGCGGCGGTTTCGGTGGCGAACAGCTTGGCCATCGCCGCCTCCTTGTGGTGCGGGCGCTGCGCGCCGTGCAGCCACGCGGCGTAATGCACGATGTGGGTGGCGGCTTCCAGCCCGGTCGCCATCTCGGCGAGCTTGAGCTGGATGGCCTGGTAACGGTTGATCGGCTTGCCAAACTGCTGGCGCTCGCCGGCGTAGCGCACCGCCTCGTCGAACGCCGCGCGCGCCACCCCGAGCGCCATCGCGCCGGTGATGATGCGGATCTCGGCCAGGGTCTTCTTCAGGTGCTGCTCGCCGTCGCCCTCTTCCTTCGACAGGCGATGGCTGTCGGGGACGTAGCATTCGTCGAACGCCACCTCCGAGGTCGGCAGCGCCCACACCCCCATCTTGTGGATTTCGCGCCCCACCACCAGCCCCTTGCTGCCCTTCTCGACCAGGAAGATGGTGAGTTTCTTCTCCTCGCCGGCCCGCGCGAACACGGTGAAGAAATCCGCCAGCGGGGCCGAGGTGATCCAGGTCTTCTGCCCGTTGATGACGTAGCCGCCGTCGACCTTGCGCGCGCTGGTGGCGATGCCGCCCAGATCCGAGCCGGCGTTGGGTTCGGTCATGCAGATCGCGCCTATCTTCTCCCCGGCCAGTGCCGGCTTGAACAGCCGCTCGATGATGTCGTCGTTGCCCAGCATGTGCAGGAACTTGCTGCCCATCAGCGACTGCATCGCCACCGCGCCGGCCAGCGACATCGAGCCGCGCGCGATCTCGGCGAGCGCCAGACAGAAGCCGGTCAGTCCCACGCCGCTGCCGCCCACGTCCTCCGGGTAGCGCATGCCGAAGAAGCCCAGCGCCGCCAGTTCGCCGAACAGCTCGCGCGGAAAGGCGTGCGCCTCGTCGAGCGCGGCCGCCTGCGGCGCGATGCGTTCGTCGCAGAAGCGCGCGAAGGTGTCGCGGATCGCGATTTCGTCGTCGGTGAAATCGAAGTTCATATCAACCCTCGAAGCCGTACAGCTCGCGTGCCGCCTCGGGCGAGATCACGCCGTTGCGCACTTCGGCGGCCAGCACCTTGCGGTCGCGCTTCTTCGGGTCGCCGTAGCCGCCGCCGCCGCTCGCGACCTGGTGGTAGATGGTGCCCCTGGGCACGCCGGTGATCAGGTCCTTGTTCTTCGGCACCACGGTGCGTCCGTCCGGGTAGTGCAGGCGGATGAAGTTGAGGCCTCCCTCGCCGCCGCCGAACAGGCCGAAGGCCGGTTCAAAGTCGCCGTCGCCGAAGGTCACGAGCTGGGTGTCTTCCGAGCCGATCTCGAAGATGGTCTCCACCCCCAGGCCGCCGCGCCACTGCCCGGCGCCGGCCGAGTCGGCCAGCAGTTCGTGGCGGATCAGGCGGTGCGGGGTCTGCTGCTCGAACGTCTCGTAATCCTGGTCCAGCACTCCGCCGGAGGCATCGATCATGCCGATGTGGTCGTAGCCGTCGGTGCCGAGCATGCCGCCCGAGCCGCCCTTGAGGCCCATGAAGCCGATGTCGACATAGGCTTCGCTGGTTTTCGGGTCGGTGCCGGTGGTCAGCGAGCACAGCAGGTTGTTCCACCCGGCGGTGACGCGGTCCGGCATCACGGTGCTGAGCGCGCGCTGGATCGCGTCGGCGTTGGGCGGGCACAGGTGGTTGCCGAAGGTGGTGGCCTTGGGATAGGCGGCGTTCAGTATCGTGCCCTCCGGGATCACGATCTCGATCGGCTGCACCATGCCTTCGTTGTGCGGGATGTCGGGGTTGACCATCTGCAGGAGCGTCAGGATGGTGGCCGAGGCGCTGGAGGTGAAGGTGCCGTTGACGAAGCCGTTGGTCTGCGCGTCGGTGCGCGAGTAGTCGAAGCGGATGTTGTTGTCGCCGACCTCGATGTCGACGCGGATGGTGAACTTGCTGCCCTCGTGGCGGCCGTCGTAATACACCGAGCCCTCGCCCGAATAGCGGCCGTTCGGGTGGCGTCGTACAGTGCGGCGACGTGCGCCTCGATCCGCTGGCGGCCATACCGGGCAATCAACTCTTGCACCCGCCGCTCCCCGACGGTGCAGGCGCCCATCTCGGCCTTCATGTCGTGCTGCACGATGTCGAGGCGGATGTTGGCGAAGATCAGGCCCCACACGTCCTTGCGCAGCTTGCCCTTCTCCACCACCTTGACCGGCGGGATGCGCAGCGCTTCCTGCCACACCTCGACCGCGTTGGGGTTGTAGCCGCCGCGCACGTTGCCGCCGATGTCGGCCTGGTGGCCCTTGACCGCGGTCCATGCGACCAGTTCACCGTCGAGGAAGATGGGCTTGAACACCGCCACGTCGTTGTTCTGGTTGCCCAGGCTGAACACGTCGTTGTGGAAGATCACGTCGCCCGGATGCAGGTCGTCGCCGAAGAACTCCTTGATGTACTTGCACACCGGCGCGAGCGAGAACGCCAGGATGGGCAGGTTCTCGGTCTGCTCCAGCATGTTGCCGTCGCCGTCGTAGAGGCCGGTGACGTAGTCCTTGGCCTCGCACAGGATGGGCGAGCGGGTGGTCTGCTCCATCGAGATGCTCATCTCGTCGGTGATGGACTTGAAGGTCCGTGCGTACACGGACAGCAGGATGGGATCTATCGTGGCGGTGCTCATGATGCGACGGCCTCCTTGGTGTCCTTGAAGCAGCTCTTGACCAGATGCTCGGCGCCCTTGCGGTACAGCGCGAACGAGCCGAGCGCGTCGATCACGCAGTCGAACGAGGCGCTGACGAAGATCGCGGTGGTTTCCTGCTCGATCATGGCCGGGCCGCTGATGCGGTTGCCGTAGCGCATGCGGTGTCCGTCATAGATCGGCACTTCCTCGAAGACCTTGCGCTCGGGCACATACACGGCGCGGCGGCCCTTGAGCGCCGGGGCTGCGTCGGCGCCGCCCCAGGGTTTCTCGCGGGTGGTCGGCTTGTCGGTGTGGCCGATGGCCTGTACGCGCACGTTGATGATCTCGACCGGGGTGTTCTCCTGCTCCAGCGAGTAGCCATACAGGCGGTTGTGCTCGGCGTGGAAGGCGCGCGCGATGCCGGCCGCGTCGCCCGCCGCGATGAGTTCGCGCGGCACCAGAAACGACACCTCGTGGTACTGCTTGATGTAGCGGCAGTCGAGCTTCACGTCGAAGCGCCGGCGCGCTTCGGGGATGCGTTCCTCGTCGAGCTGGGCGGCGCCGTCGGCGGCCATCTCGGCGATCATCGCGTCCAGTCTGTCCCACGCCACGGCTTCCAGACGCGACACGAAGGTGCGCACGAAGTCGTGCTTGAGTTCGCTCATCAGCATGCCGAAGGCGCACAGCACCGACGATTCGCGCGGCACGATCTGCAGCGGGATTTCCAGTTCCTCGCAGATCAGGCAGGAATGCAGCGGACCGGCGCCGCCGGCCGGGATGATCGGGAATTCGCGCGGGTCGAAGCCGCGCCGTATCGTGACCTCGCGCACCCCCTGAGCCATGTTGTTGCACGCGACGCGGTACATGCCGGCCGCCGCGTCCTCGATGGAGAGCCCCATCGGCCGGGCGATGTGGGTGTCGATCGCGGTGCGCGCGGCGGCCACGTCCAGCGCCATCTTGCCCCCGGCGAAGAAGGCCGGATCGAGATAACCCAGCACCACGTTGGCGTCGGTGGTGGTGGGCAGGGTGCCGCCCTTGCCGTAGCAGGCCGGGCCGGGGTCGGCGCCGGCGCTGTCCGGGCCCATGCGCAGCATCCCGCCTTCGTCGAGCCAGCCGATCGAGCCGCCGCCCGCGCCTATGGTGTGGATGTCGAGCATCGGCAGCGCGATCTTGTGCCGCGCGATTTCGCCGTCGTTCTTGATCATCGGGGTGTCGACCGCCACCGAGGCTTCGAAGCTGGTGCCGCCCATGTCGGTGGTGATGCACTTGTTCTGGCCGTGCGGGCGCACGTAGTACAGCCCCGCGCCGGGACCGCCGGCCGGACCGGAGAGCAGCGTCAGCGCCGCCTTGTCGCGCGCGAGCTGGGGCGAGATCACGCCGCCGTTGGACTGCATGATCAGCAGCAGGCCGCCGAAGCCTATGCCCTTGAGGCGCCCGACCAGTTGATCGAGATAGTGGTTGAGCTTGGGGCCGACGTAGGCGTTGAGCGCGGTGGTGCTGACGCGCTCGTAGAAGCGGATCGACGGCAGCAGGTCGGTCGACACCGACAGGTAGGCGTCGGGCATGGCCTCGCGCACCGCCCGCGCCGCCGCCTGTTCGTGGGCCGGGTTGGCGAACGAGTTCATGAAGCAGATCGCCACCGCCTTGACCCCCTCGCGCTGGAACAGCTCGATCGCCTGGCGGATCTCGTCGGCGTCCAGCGGCGTGACCTCGGCCCCGTTGCGGTCCAGCCGCCCCTTGATCCCGGCGCGCAGATAGCGCGGCACCAGCGGCTTCACGTTGGTGTAGCGGTTGTTGTACTGCTCCTCGCGGATGCCACGGCGCATCTCCAGCGCGTCGCGCACCCCCTGGGTGGTGAGCAGGCCGCACTTGGCGCCGGTGCTGGTGAGGGTGGCGTTGGTGGTGACGGTGGTGCCGTGCACGATGGTGTCGATGGTTCTGGCGAAGGCTTCCAGCGACATCGGCGGCTGCATGCTCGCGGCAATGTCGGACAGACCATTGACCACCGCGATCGAGGGGTCCGACGGGGTCGACAAGGTCTTGAAGATCGCCGGCTCGGCGCCTTCGCGCGTGACGACGAAGTCGGTGAAGGTGCCACCAACGTCGATACCGATTTTCAGCGCCATAGTGTTAGCTCCATTTGCATTTGTTGCGGCTCCGGCGGGGTGTCCGCAGCGCCGTTTGTTGGTGCATCCAGCCCTATCCCGCCGCCTCGAAACCGAAGCCCGACATCGCGTGGCGGGCGACCAGGCGGCGCACGTCTTCCTTGCGCACCTTGCCCAGCGCGGTCTTGGGCAGGGCCTCGACGAACACCAGTTCCTTGGGGTACTTGTAGCGCGCGATGCGCCCTTCCAGCGTCGCCATGACCGCGTCTCGTTCGAGCGTGTGGCCGGGCTGCGGCACGATCACCGCGACCACGATCTCGCCCCAGCGCGGGTCGGGCTGGCCGACCACCGAGACTTCGGACACGCCGGGACATTCGATCAGCACGTTCTCGATCTCGGCCGGGTAGATGTTCTCGCCGCCCGAGATGATCAGATCCTTCTTGCGCCCGTCAACGTAGAGATAGCCTTCGTCGTCCATGTGGCCCATGTCGCCGGTGTGGAACCAGCCGTCGATCAGCACCTGGGCGGTGGCCTCGGGGTCGTTCCAGTAGCCGCTCATGACGTTGGGGCCGCGCACCAGGATCTCGCCGGTGACGCCCGCACCCACCGCCTGGCCGGCGCCATCGACCACGCGCAACGCGCCGTGGCGCGCCGCCCGCCCGACCGAGCCGACCTTGCGCCGCGCGTCGCCGATCTTCTGGTACACCGCGATCGGACAGGTCTCGGTCGAGCCATACACCTGGATCAGCGGCACCCCCCGGTCGAGCACCGCGTGGATCAGGCGTTCGGGCACGATGGTCGAGCCGGTGGTGACGATGTGCAGGCTGCTCAGGTCGGCGTCCTTCCAGCCCGGATGGGCGGTCAGGATGTCGATCTGGGCCGGCACCAGCACCGTCAGCGTGATGCGCTCGTTCGCGATCGCGGCCAGGGTTGCGTCCGGATCGAAGCGCGGATGCAGCACCACCGTGGCGCCGACCGACAGCGCCGGGGTGGTCTGGTTGTTGAGCCCGCCGACGTGAAACAGCGGCAGCGTGGTCAGCACGCGGTCGTCGGCGCTCAACGCGTGCATGTCCACGCTGTTAGCGGCGTTCCAGATCAGCGCGTCCTGGGTCAGCACCACGCCCTTGGGCTTGCCGGTGGAGCCGGAGGTGTAGCAGATCAGCACCGGGGTGTCGGAGGTCACCGGCGGTTCGATCGCGGGCGGTACGCCCGCCGCGATGAACGCGTCGAAGGACATCCAGCCGTTCAGCGGCGTGTCGAAGGCCACCCGCGTCATCGCCGGCAGCGCCTCGCGCAGGGCATCGGTCTGGGCGACGAACGGCGGTTCGACGAACAGCACCGTCGGCGGGCAGTCGGCCAGCATCTGCTGGTGCTCGGCCCCCGCCAGGCGCCAGTTGAGCGGCATGAACATCGCCCCCAGCCGCGCACAGGCGAACAGCAGCGCCAGCATCTCGGGGCTGTTGTAGCCCAGGTAGGCGACACAGCCGGCGCGCCGGACCCCTTGCGCGGCCAACCCCGCCGCGAGCCGGTCGACCAGTGCGGCCAGCCCGGCGTAGGTCAGATCGCGTCCCGGAAAGCGGATGGCCGTCTTGTCGGGCGCGAGCCCGGCGTGGCGGTCTATCCAGGCGGACAAATCCATTCCGTTCCTCCTCCAGATTCTCCGGGGACGCTCTGCGGCGCCTCACCGTACTCGATGGTGCGTCGCCTTATGCGTCGCCCACTTCCAGTACTATCGCCATCGCGGTGTCACCCGCCGCGCAGCCGGCAAACAGGCCGTAGCCGCCGCCGCGCAGCGCCAGTTCCTCGATCACTTCGATGATCGCGCGGGTGCCCATCGGCGCCTGCGGGTGGCCCCATACCAGCGAGCTGCCGTAGTTGTTCATGTTCATCAGGTCGACGCCGGTCTGGCGCGCGAACACGATGTCGTTCACCGCGAACGGGTTGTGCGTCTTGACCACCGCGAGCTGGTCGAAGCGCAGCCCGGCCTGCGCCATCGCGCTATGCGCCGCCGGGATCGTGGCTTCGGGCATGTAGGCGAGTTCGGCGCGTGACAGGCCGAAGCCGTGGATGCGTACCGCGATCCGGGGATCGGCCGACAGCGCGCGCGCCTGCTCGCGGGTGGTCACGACGATGGCGGCGTTGCCGTCGGCCGGGTGGGTCTGGGCGCCGAAGGTGATGGTGCCGCCCGGCATCGCCGGCTTGAGCTTGGCCAGCCCCTCGGCGCTCGAATGCGCGATGCCTTCGTCGCCTTCGAGCGTCGCCACGGTCTTGCTGAAGTTGGCGCTCGGCACCTCGAACGGCAGCGTCATGTAGCGACGCAGGAAGGCGCTGTCATCGGCCAGCGCGTCGCGATACTGGGCCTCGCGGCGCAACACCACTTCATGCTGCAGGGCGGTGCTCACGCCGTGCCGGGCGACCACGTTCTCGGCGGTCTGCAGCATGGTGTGCGGGCCGAGCGGGTCGCAGTTGAAGTTCTGCATGACCCAGTCTTCGGCGCTGCCGGTGCCGCCCGGCCCGGCCGGATTGGGGTAGTAGATGTGCGGGCCGTTGGAGGTGCGGTCGCAATTGATCGCCAGCGCCATGCTGGCGAGGCCGGTTTCGATCTCCTGCACGCACGCGAGCACGGGGCGCACTCCGGTGGCACAGGCCTGCATCAGGGTCGGCCCGCCCGCCTGGCCCGCGCCGGCCATGCCCATCAGCCACGGCAGGCCGTAGAAGGCATGTTGCTGCGGCACCGACATGCCCAGCGCGCCATAGTCGAACGCGGCCGCGTCGATGTTGCGCCGCGCCAGCTCGGCGCGCGCGACATGGGCGGCGAAGCGGATGCTGTGCAGGTGGGCGAAGCTGCCTTGCCAGCGCGCGAACGGGGTGCTCCAGTAGGCGCCGTACGGGATTTCGGCCTTGTAGGTCATGGCTTGGAGTCTCCGGCGTCGTTGGTGGTCAGTCCGACGGCGGCGATGAAGGCGCGCCTGGCTTCCATCAGGTGTTCATGCACTGCGGTCGCGACCGCAGTGGCGTCGCCGGCGGCAAGGGCGGCGGTGATGCGCTTGAGGCCCTTGAGCACGATGCCGGGGACGTCCTTGTCGTCCAGCGTCACGGTGCGGATGTGCTGCATGTGGTCGGCGTATTGCTCGACCATGCGCACCAGGCGGGTATTCGGGACCAGCGCCATCCAGGCCGCGCGGAAGCGTACGTTGGCGGCGCGGAACGCGTCCGGATCATCGGCTTCGTGGGCGGCGATGGCGTCTTGCAGCGCCGTGTCGATGGGCGCGCGCCGCTGCGCGTCGGTGCACAGCGCGGCGATGCTGCGCAGCGCGGCCGGCTCGATCAGGAAACGGATCTCGTAGATGTCGTCGACATCGGCCAGGGTCAGCGTCGGGACGATGAAGCTGCGCCCTTCGGACACCAGCAGGCCGTCATTGGCCAGCCGCGCCAGGGCTTCGCGCACCGGCGTGCGTGACACGCCCAGACGCTCGGCGAGTTGCACCTCCTGCAGCGGTTGCCCCACCTGCAGGGTGCCGCTGCGCAAATGCGAGCGCAGCGTGTGATAAACCTGTTCGCCGAGTGCGACGGGACGTTCAACGGGTTTGAGCGCGGGTACCAAGGCGAGTCTCCATGCAGGGTTGAAGCAACGAGTACTGGATACTGTATACATTCGATCGAGGCATGTAAATACGTTCCGCACTTCGTAGGAGCGGCTTTAGCCGCGACAACTGCTTGTGTTCGCGGCTAAAGCCGCTCCTACGAGGCGTATGGCGGGCCGTGGGCCATTTCGGTTTTGGGGGGCGATAGTTTCTGCGGTACGATCGGGCAGTCCGCCGGATCCGGCGGATTTGCGGCGCGCCATGGTGGCGCGCGGCCATCCAGTGACGTACGCCCATGACGCGAAAAAAAACCAGCGAACCGACGCCGCTCGATTTCGGCATCCTGCCCGACCTGGCCGGATATCAGCTACGTCTGGCGCAGATCGCGATCTTCCGTGATTTCTCTTCGGCCCTGGGCCCGCATGAAGTCACGCCGGGGCTATTCGGCGTGCTGGTCATCATCGAGGCCAATCCGGGCCTCAAGCAAAGCGATCTGGCGCGCGCGACGCATCTGGACCGTTCCACCGTGGTGTCGGTGATCGACAACCTCGAACGGCGTGGCCTGGTCGAGCGCCGCCCGGCGCACAATGACCGGCGCTCCAATGCGCTGGTGCTGACCCGCACAGGCGCGGAGTTGCTCAAGACGCTCAAGGCCGAGGTACAGGCGCACGAGAAACGCCTGGTCCAGAATCTCTCGGCGACCGAACGCGATACCCTGGTCAGCCTGCTCAAGCGGATATTCCCGGAGCATCGCTGAGCCGGACGCTGGGTCACGGTTCGCACTCGACGCGGTTGCGCCCCTTGTTCTTGGCCGCATACATGGCCTGATCGGCACGCTGGACGATCGCGTCGGCCGGTTCGCCGGGACGATACTGGGCGACCCCGAAGCTGGCGCTGACCGGCTCATCGCCGTTCTTCAAGGTTGTCGCGATATGCACGCGCAGGCTCTCCGCCAGTTGCGTGGCGCCCTCCAGTTCGCTGGCCGGGCATATCAGCAGGAACTCCTCGCCGCCCCAGCGTCCCACCGTGTCGCTGGCGCGTGTCTGGGCGTCGAGCAGCGCGCCCAGTGCCTGGAGGATCGCATCCCCCGCCGCGTGGCCCTTGGCGTCGTTGATTTCCTTGAAGTGGTCGATGTCCAGCATGATCACGCTGAAGGTCTGGCCGTAGCGGTTGGCGCGCTCGATTTCGTGGCGGATGTCTTCCTGCAGCCGGTAGCGGTTGGCCACGCCGGTGAGCTGGTCGGTGCGGTATAGCTGTTGCAGCTCCTGGTTGAGCCGGGTCAGTTCGCGGTTGAAGCGGCGCAGTTCGTGCACCCGGTACAGGCCCAGCAGCCCCAGCACCGCGACCGCGAGGAGTATCTGCCACAGCAGGGTCCAGTCGCGTGTCTGTTCATAACGCACGCTGAGCCAGCGATGGTTCATGTCGTCCCACTCGTCGGGGGTGACGCTGGCGATCGCCTTCTCGAAGATGGTCAGCAGTTCCGGTTCGTCGTTGCGCACCGCGAGATGGAAGCGCACCTCGTCGTCGAAGCGCCCGCCGATCTTGACGTTGAGCGTGCCGGCGCGCTGGATTTCGTAGCCGATGGTCGGTATCAGTCCGATGAATCCGAACAGCCGGCCCTGTTCGACCTGCTTCAGTCCATCCTGGATGCTGTCCTGCTCGATCAGCCGAAGCTGTGGATAGGCGGTGCTCATGGTGTGCCGCACCGCGCTGTCGCGCAATACCCCGACCGGGCGCGCGCCGATGTCGCCCGGTTGTGCGACGAACAGTTCGCTGGAACGGGTGGCGATCACCAGCGGAAAGCTCAGAACGGGGGCAGTGAATGCCAGGTATTCGCGCAGTTGCGGGGTCGGCGCCACGGCCGGCAACAGGTCGCAGCGCTTTGCCCGCGCCGCCTCAAGGCTGGCGGGCCAGTCGGCGGTGGGCACCAGTTCCATGGGAATGCCGATACGCCCGGCCAACAGCTTGATCAGATCGGCGGTGATGCCGACGTGCTCGCCGGACCGGTTGATGCGTTCGATCGGCATGGCCGTCGGCTGCACGCAATAGCGCAGCACGCTCTTGTCGCGCAGGTACACCGCCTCGTCGTGGGTCAGCGGCAGCGGGTTGTCGGAGGCCGAAGCGGTGCCGAGAAACCAGTAGTTCTGCAACTGCGCGTAAGCCTGGCGCGGGATCGCCGCGAGGCCCTTGTTGATGATGCTCAAGGCTTCGGGCCAGTCGTTGCGGATGCTGAACACCAGATCGAGCCGCTCGTTGAGCGGCAGCGCCATCTGCAGGTAGGGAAAGCCGAGCCGCAGCGCGCGATGCTGGCTTGCGCCGTTGCCGAAGATCGCGTCGACCTCGCCGCCGATGACAGCGCGTATGGTGTCGTCGAACCTGTCCATCGGCACGATGGTCGATTGCGTGAACCGCGCGGCGATCTTCTCGTCCTGCAGATTGCCCTTGTGGATGCCGATGCGCTTGCCCGCAAGGTCTGCCGCGCCGCGGATGTTGCCCGGATTGCCGGCCGGCACCAGCACGATCTTCTCCAGCGCCAGATACACGTCGGAAAAGCTGACAAAATCCGCGCGTTCGCTGTGTGGCGCGCCAGTCGAGAAACCGTCGAGTTCGCGCCTGCGCGTGGCTTCTATGACTTCCCGCCACGCCCCGGCCTGCAGCCGGATGTCCGCTCCGGTGGCGCGCTTGATCAGGGTCAGGATGTCCGCGTCGTAGCCGCCGATGCTGCCGTCGGGGGCCACCACGATGTAGGGTTCCCAACTGGCTTCGGCGCCCAGCGTGATGACGGGGTGGGCGCGCAGAAAAGCCTGTTCCGGCTCGGTCAGGGTGACCGGGGCGAGATCGATGGCATCGAGGCGCCGGCTGGAGACCAGCTCCGGGGCCGCCAGCGCGCACGGTGCGGCGACCAGCAGCAACCACGATGCAAATATCCAGTTACGCATCCGTCGCGCTCCGAAAGAACCAGCGGTTCAATGCCGTGGATATTTCATTCTGGCACAGCGCATCCCGGCCCGCGCCGCGCAGTCAGGCGCGCAACAGGGTCCAGACGCCGATGCCGATAAAGCCGGCTCCAGCCACGTAATTCAGGTGCTTGGGGCTGACATGCGCCGAGATGGCGCCACCGGCCAGTACCCCGATGCCGGATGCGACGATCAGCGCCAGCGCCGCGCCGGCGAACACCGTCCACTTGCTCACATCCTTGTCGGCGGCGAACAGCAGTGTTGCAAGCTGGGTCTTGTCGCCCAGCTCGGCGATGAACACCGCGGCGAATACGGTGAACAAGGTCTTCAGTTCCATGCTCAGACTTCCAGATAGCGTTCGAAGCGCTTGCGCCACGCGTCATCGATCGCGATCGCGCGTGGCGCGCCTGCGAGATCGGCCCACACCACGGTCTGGCGCGTGCGAAACCGCTCCACGCCGTCCCGCCCGGCGCTGATCCGCAACACGATCGAGGTGCCGCCTATCTTTTCCACTTCCAGGCTGAAGGTCAGCTCATCGCCATGCATGCTGGGCGCGAGGAAATCCACCTCCATATGGCGCATCGGCACGCCGCGCTTGAGCTCGGCATGCAGGGTGTAGAAGTTCACGCCTATGCCCTGATCGAACCAGTCCTCCACCACTTCATTGCACAGCACCAGGTACTGCGGGTAGAACACGATGCCTGCGGGGTCGCAGTGGTGGAAGCGGATGAGCTTGTTGCGTTCGAATTTCATGTTGGATCATCCAGAAGACGGGCCACGAAGGCGCCGACCGCCTCGATGACCGCCTCGGGTTGGTCCTTGTGCGGTGAATGGCGGCAGTCGGCGAGCCTGACCAGATCGACGTCGGCCACTTGCGCCGCGATCCGGTCTATCTGCGCCATCGTACCGTATTCGTCGTCTTCGCCTTGCATCGCGAGGATGGGGCAGCGGATCGTGCCGAGGGTTTCCTCGATGTTCCAGGCGCGAAAATCCGGGTGCAGCCAGATGTCGTTCCAGCCACGGAAGGCGGCGTTGACGTCGGCGTGGTATTTGCCCAGGCGCGCCGGCAGGTCGGTGTTGACCCACGCCACCTGGGCCTGGGCGATGCTGCTGACCGAGATGTCCTCGACCATGACGTGCGGCGCCATCAGGATCAGCCCTGTCAGCGGGGTGGGGGTGCCGCCGGCGCAGATCAGCGCGATCGAGCCGCCGTCGGAGTGGCCGAACAGGATGGGGCGGTTGATCTCCAGCGCCGCCAGCAGTTCCGGCAGCACTTCCAGCCCCTCGTCGTGCATGTAGCGCACCGTGCGCGGCAGCGTCGCCGGGTCCGAGCGGCCGTAGCCGGCGCGCGAATAGACGATGGCCTCGCAGCCGGTCGCGTCGGCGATGCGTTGCGGGAAGTCGCGCCACATCGCCAGCGAGCCCAGCCCTTCGTGCAGGAACACGATCGCGGGGGCGCCCTCGACCGGGTGCGCCGAAGGCAGGCGCGCGTACTCCAGGCGTCGCCCGCCGATGCTGACCATGTGCATGGTTACACCCCCAGATGACGCTGGATCAGCTCGGGATCGCCGCGCACCTCGGCACTTGGTCCGTCGAACACCACCTGGCCCTTGACCAGGATCATCGAGCGGTCGGTCACGGCGGTGACCGCCGAGTGGTTCTTGTCCACGATCACGGTGGCGATGTCGCTCTTCTGGATCTCGCCGATCACGCGCCAGATCTCCTTCATCAGCAGCGGCGCGAGGCCTTCGGTCGCTTCGTCCAGGATCAGCAGATCCGGGTTGGTCATCAGCGCCCGCCCTATGGTCAGCATCTGCTGCTCGCCGCCGGAGAGCTGGCCGCCGCCGTTGTTGATGCGTTCGGCCAGGCGCGGAAACAGTTCCAGGACCCGCTCGAAGGTCCATGCGCGCTGGCCGTCGACCCCGGCGCGCGCCGACATCAGCAGGTTTTCGCGCACCGACAGGTTGGGGAAGATGCCGCGTCCCTCCGGGACATAGGCCAGGCCGTGGCGCACGATGCGGTAGGTCGGCGCGCCGGTGACGTTGACGCCGCGCACGCTGACGCTGCCGCCGGCCGGTTTGACCAGCCCCAGCATGCTGCGGATCAGCGTGGTCTTGCCCATGCCGTTGCGCCCCATCAGCCCCAGCGCCTCGCCCTTGCGGATGGTGAAATCCACCCCCCGCAGGATGTGGCTGAGGCCGTAGTAGGTGTGCAGGCCACGTGCTTCGAGCAATACTTCAGACATGAACGGCCTCCTCCACGCCCAGGTAGGCTTCCTGCACCTCGGCGCTGTTGCGTATCTGTTCGGGCGAGCCGGATTCCAGCACCTGGCCGTTGACCAGTACCGTGACGCGATCGGCGACCGCGAATACTGCGTCCATGTCGTGTTCCACCAGCAGGATCGCGCGGGTCTTCTTCAGTTCGTTGAGCAACTCCACCATCTGCGCCGATTCGTTCGAACCCATCCCGGCCAGCGGCTCGTCCAGCAGCAGCACCTGCGCGTCGGTGGCGAGCACCATCGCGATCTCCAACTGGCGTTGCTCGCCGTGCGACAGCGTTCCGGCGATGACCGACGCGCGTGCCCCCAGTCCGGCTTCCACCAGCGCCGCGCGGGCGCGCTCGAGGGTGTCGGTCAGGCTCAGCGCGTCGGTGAAGATGCGCCACGGGCGCGGGTGGCGCGACTGCGCCGCGAGGCGGCAGTTCTCCAGCGCCGAGAACTGCGTGAAGATGTTGGTGCGCTGGTAACTGCGGCCGATGCCGATGCGCGAACGCTGGTAGGCGCTCAGGCGCGTGATGTCCTTCGAGCAGTAATGGATGCGTCCGGCGGTGGGCGGCAGATCGCCCGACAGCATGTTGATGCAGGTGGACTTGCCCGCGCCGTTGGGCCCCAGCAACGCGTGCAGCACGCCGCGTTCCAGGCTCAGACTGACGTCCTGGTTGGCCGCCAGCCCGCCGAAATGGCGGGTCAGCCCGTCCGCCTTGAGCAGGATTTCAGCCATTGTTTTCTCCCTTGCGCAAGCGCGCGACGATGCGCCCCGGCAGCGCCGCCAAGCCGCCGGGCATGAACAGCACTGCCAGCACGATCACCCCGCCCATCAGCAATTGCCAGTGTTTGGTCCAGTCGGCGAAGACTTCCTGCAGCCCGGTCAGGACGAAGGCGCCGGCCACCGCGCCGGCCAGGTTGCCCATGCCGCCCAGGATCACCATCAGCAGCACGTCGCCGGACTTGTGCCAGGACAGGTATTCGGGCGTGACGAAGCCGAACAGCACCGCGTACAGGAAACCCGCCAGCCCGGCCAGCGCGCCGGCGATGGTGAATGCGGCGAGCTTGTAGCGGAAGGTCGCGTAGCCCAGCGACAGCATGCGATGCTCGTTGCTGCGGATGCCCACCAGCACCCGGCCGAAGGGCGAGCGCAGCAGCAGGGTCAGGAACACGTACACCGCCACCAGCGCCGCCAGCACGAAAAAGTACAGATGCGAGGTCTGGTTGAAGTCGAACGGGGTGAAGCCGGCGATTGTGGCGTCCGGACGGTAGTCGAGGTAGATGCCGTCGGAGCCGCCGCCGAGCTTGGTGTCGTGGAAGATGAAGTAGGCCATCTGCGAGAACGCCAGCGTCACCATGATGAAGTAGATGCCCTTGGTGCGCAGCACGAAGATGCCGATCACGAAGGCCGCGATGCCGGCGCACAGCACCGCCAGCGGCAGGATGATCCACAGGCTGGCGGCTTCCGACTGAGGGGCGAGCAGCACCGCCATGTAGGCGGCGATGCCGAAATAGGCGGCGTGGCCGAAGCTCACCAGGCCGGTGAAGCCGACCAGCAGGTCCAGGCTCATCGCGAAGATCGCCAGGATCAGGATCTTGGCCAGCACCTCGGTATAGAACACCGAACCGAAGAACGGGAACCCCGCCAGGCCCAGCAGCACCGCCAGTTTGAAGAACGTTGATACTCGGGAATTCATGCGCTCATCCTTTCCTGAAGATGCCTTCCGGGCGCCACAGCAACACCAGCGCCATGACCAGATACACCGTCAGGCCGGCCATATCGGGCATGAACACCTTGCCGAAGGTGTCGGCGAAGCCTATGACCAGCGCCGCCACCAACGCGCCCCACACCGAGCCGATGCCGCCGATCACGACGATGACGAAGGAGATGATCAGCACCCCGCCGCCCATGCCCGGATACACCGACGAAATCGGCGCGGCCAGCATGCCGGCCAGCGCCGCGAGCGCCACGCCGATCGCGAACACCGTGCGATACAGGCCGTTGATGTTGATGCCCAGCGCCTGGACCATGTCGCGGTCGTGGCTGCCGGCACGGATCATCATGCCGAGGCGGGTGCGCTGGATGAGCAGGTACAGACCGAGCGCCAGCAGCAGGCACACGGCCGAGATGACCAGGCGGTACACCGGGTAGCTGAGCGTGTCGGACAGCGGTATCGACATCGAGAACATCTCGGGCACCGGCACGCCGTGCACGTCGTCGCCGACCGTCAGGCTGCGCAATTCCTCGAAAATCAGGATCAGGCCGTAGGTCAGCAACACCTGGTCGAGGTGGTTGCGCTTGTACAGATGGGTGAACAGCAAGGCTTCGAGTGCCGCGCCGAACGCCAGCGCCAGCGGGATACCGATCAGGATGGTGAGCAACAGGTTGCCGGTCATCGAGGTCAGCACGAACGCCATGTAGGCCCCGAGCATGTAGAAGCTGCCATGCGCGAGGTTGATGATGCCCATGATGCCGAACACCAGCGTCAGGCCGCTCGCCACCAGGAACAGCAACAGGCCGTACTGGACCGCGTTGAGCAACTGGATGAGGAAAGTCGTGAAATCCATGCGCGATTCCTGCCGGGCGTGGGCGTGCCGGCCGGACTTCGAGCTTCAAGTCCGGCCGGTACGCCCCGCGTGGTTTTCAGATAAGTACGGCAGCGATCACATCTTGCAGCCGGTGCCCGGATCGGCCAGCGCCTTGGCGGCGATGCCGGTGGACGGGTTTTCTTCGCCGCTGGCCTTGCGCAGGTAGATGTCCTGCACCGGGTTATGTGACGACGACAGGGTGAAGTTGCCGCGCGGGCTTTCGATGGTGGCACTGCGCATGGCCGCGCGCATCTCGGCCTTCTTGCTCATGTCGCCGCCAACCGCCTTGAGGCCGGCGTGCAGCAACTGCGCCGCGTCGTAGCCCTGCACCGCATACACGTCGGGCGGCATGCCGTACTTGGCCTGGTAGGCGGCGCGGAAAGCCTTGTCCTTGGCGTTGTCCAGCCCGTCGGCATAGTGCAGCGCGGTAATCAGGCCTTCGCCCGCCCCGCCCATGGCGCCCAGGGTGCCGTCGGTCAGGAAGCCGCTGGAATACAGTGGCACGCTGTCCTTGAGGCCGGCCGCCGCATAGTCCTTGGCAAACTTGGCGGCGCCGCCGCCGGCGAAGAACACATACACGGCGTCAGGCTTGAGCGCGGCGATCTCGGTCAGGAAGGACTGGAACTCCACGCCGGGGAACGGGGTGGTCAGTTCCTTGACCACCTTGCCGCCGCCCTCCTCGAAGGCCTGCTTGAAGCCATTCACCGCTTCCAGCCCGGCGGCGTACTTCCAGGTCAGCGTCACGGCCGTCTTGTGGCCCATGCCGGTGGCGGCCTTGCCCATCGCGTAGGCCGGTTGCCAGTTGGTGAATGAAGTGCGGAACAGGTTGGGCGAGCACTGCGCGCGGGTCAGGTCGTCGGCGCCCGCGTTGGGCACCAGGAACAGCGTGTCGCGTTGCTTGGCGACCCGCGCCATCGCCAGCGCGACACCCGAGTGCACGGTGCCGACCAGCACATCGACGCCGTCGCGCACCACTAGGCGGTTGGCGTTCTCGGTGGCCTTGGCCGGATCGGATTCGTCGTCCACGGCGTGGTACTCGATGCTGCGTCCGGCCAGCGTGCCGCCCTGCTCTTCGACATACAGCTTGAACGCGTTGTCGATGGCCGAGCCCAGCTTGGCGTAGGTGCCGGTGGCCGGCAGCATCATGCCGACCTTGATCGGGTCGGCCGCCTGCGCCACGCCCAGCGGGATCAACGCGCTCATGGCCAGGCCGGCCACGGTGCGCATGACAGTGCGACGGTTGTGCTGAATCTGCTTCATGTCGTCTCCTCCGTGATTGTCGAACGGAACCGGCGGCCCCGCTTTACTGCAGCGCCGTCTCAGCGATCGTTGCCGAGCGCGCGCAATTTGAAACGCTGGATCTTGCCAGTGGCCGTCTTGGGCAATTCGGCGACGAATTCCATCCAGCGTGGGTACTTGTAGGGTGCCAGATGCGACTTGACGTGCTGCTTGATCGCCTCGGCCAGTTCCGGAGTCTGCCTGACGCCCGGTTTCAGCACGATGAAGGCCTTGGGCTTGATCAGCCGGCTCTCGTCTTCCATGCCGACCACCGCTGCTTCCAGCACCGCCTCGTGCTGGATCAGACAGCCTTCCACTTCGATCGGCGACACGTAGATGCCGCTGATCTTGAGCATGTCGTCGGTGCGCCCGGCATAGACGTAGTAGCCGTCCTTGTTGCGCGAATACTTGTCGCCGCTGCGGGTCCATGGCCCCTGGAAGGTGTCGCGGGTCTTGGCGCGGTTGTTCCAGTAGCCCATCGCGGCGGTCGGGCCGGCGATCTGGAGTTCGCCGGTGACATCGGGCGCTTCGATGACGTTGCCCTCGTCGTCGACCAGGCGCATGCGGTAGCCGGGCACCGGCAGTCCGGTGGTGCCGTAATGCACGTCGCCGGGGCGGTTGGAGAGGAAGATGTGCAGCATCTCGGTCGAGCCTATGCCGTCCATGATGGGCACGCCGACTTTTTCGCTCCAGCGCTTGCCGATGTCCTCGGGCAGGGCCTCTCCGGCCGAGGTACAGGCGCGTAGCGACAGTTCGGAGCGGTCCGGAAAGGCTGGACTGGCGAGCATCGCGGCAAACAGCGTCGGCACGCCATAGAAGATGGTCGGCTGGTGCTCGCGCAGGCGCTGGAATACCGAGTCCGGGGTCGGGCGCTCGGCCATCAGCACCGCCGTGGCGCCGACCGACATCGGGAAGGTCAGGCCGTTGCCCAGGCCGTAGGCGAAGAACAGCTTGGCGGCCGAGAACACCTTGTCGTCCTCGCGTATCCCCAGCACCCCGCGCCCGTACAACTCGGCGGTCTGGATCAGGCTGGAGTGCACATGCACGGTGCCCTTGGGCGAGCCGGTGGAGCCCGACGAGTAGAGCCAGAAACAGGCGTCGTCACAGGTCGTGGCGACCGCCTCGAACTGGTCGGAGGCGGCGGCCATCAAGGTGGCCAGGGCATTCCCGCCCGCGTCCGCGCCGGCGACCACGATGCGCTCCAGCGTCGCGACTCTGCCCAGCAAGGGCTCGAACAGCGGCAGCAGCGGCGCCGACACCACCGCGATGCGTGCGCGGCTGTCGGTCAGCATGTACTCGTAGTCGTTCTGCGTGAGCAGGGTGTTGGTCGCGATCGGTACCACGCCGGCCTTGATCGCGCCCAGGAACATGCTCGGGAAATCGATGGTGTCATGCACGCACATCAGGATGCGCTGCTCGCGCATGATGCCCAGCGCGCCCAGCGCGTTGGCGCAGCGGTTGGCGCGCCGCGCGACGTCGTCGTAGGTATGGCTGCCCCGGTCGTCGATGAACGCGACCTTGGCGCCACGTCCGGCTGTGAGGTTGCGCCCGATCAGGTCGTCGGCGGCATTGTAGTGGCGCGGGATGTCGACCTGGGGCGGACTACAGCCGTGGTCGGCGGTGCTCAATGTGTACGTCATCTGTCTCCTCCTCCTGTTCTTGTCCCCGTGGGGGTGGCAACGACCGCTCTGGCGGCGGCTTGGCCATAAGCTGAAACGCGCGTCAGCGCGAGAATTCGATGGCGCCCTGCGGCAGCAGGTACAGCACGTAGGCGCGGCCACCACTGACGGTGGGGCTGTGCACGCTGCCGGGGCCGTACACCAGCCAGCCGCGACCGTGCCCGTCGAAGCGTGCGTCGCCTTCGGTGGGCATGATCATGTCGATTTCGCCGTTGGGGTGGGCATGGCGCGGCCCGGCGATGTCCTGCATGTCGACCACGTCGACGCTGTAGCCGTGCGTTGCCGGACCGGGCTTGATGACCCGCCCGTAGCGGATGCCGCCGTGTTCGCGGTCGCACATCCAGCCCGCCGCCACCGCTTCGCGACAGGCCCGCGCGATCGCTTCGAAGTCTTCGCCCATTGCCGGAAAGCGCTCGTTGAGCAGGGTTTCGAGCTGCTTGTCGACAGGCCGGCCTTGAATCGCGGCGGTGATGCGTGCGATCAGCGCTTGAAACCGTTCGAGCGTCATTCTCGTCTCCCGTGGTGCGTCACTGCGTAAAGAATACACTCGATCAAAACACGGTCAAGCATTTTATTGCATACGAAAACATGCAGAATATCGCACTAATGGGGGTGTTTATAAGTCAATCGACCGTTCGGTCATGCAATCAAGTGCAAAGTCACTTGGAAAAGATGCACTATAAGGGGTGGCATCGCTTCAAAACATGTAGTATTGTGCTTATCAAGAGTTGGCTAATAACGCACCATAGAGATAAATCACCGTGGTCACAGACATCGAAAACAAGCATCTGGACAGCCCGCCGGCGGTCGCCGGAGACGACTTTCTCGTCACCCTCGGCACACGGGTGCGCGAAATCCGCGACCGGCGCGGCATGGCGCGCAAGCTGGTGGCGCGCGAGGCGGGGGTGTCGGAACGGCATCTGGCGCACCTGGAAGCGGGCGATGGCAACGTCTCGATCATGCTGTTGCGCGGCATCGCGCGCGCGCTGGACGTATCGCTGGTGGACCTGCTCGCCCCCGAACGCGAGGACACGCTGGAAAAGCGCCTGATCCGGCGCTTTCTCGAACGCCTGCCGCAACAGCGGCTGGAGGAAGTGGTGTTCCGCCTGATGCGCGACTTCGGCCACGAGGAGGCGGTGCGGCGCAAGCGCGTCGCGCTGATCGGGCTGCGTGGCGCGGGCAAGTCCACGCTGGGCACGCGCCTGGCGCGCGAACAGGGCGTGCCGTTCGTCGAGCTGGACCGCGAGATCGCCAAGGATACCGGCATGCCGTCGAGCGAGATCTTCTCGCTCTACGGGCAAACCGGCTACCGCCGCATCGAGAAGTCCACCCTCGAACGCATCATCCGCGAGCATCGCGGCGCGGTGATTTCGGTGGGCGGCGGGGTGGTTGCCGAGGCCGAGACCTATTCGATGCTGCTGTCCAACTGCTACACGATCTGGGTCAAGGCGCGCCCCGAAGAACACATGGCGCGGGTGGTCGCACAGGGCGACCTGCGCCCGATGGCGGGCAACGAGGAGGCCATGGACAACCTCAGGCGCATCCTCGAAGCGCGCGAACCGCTGTACGCCAAGGCCGACATGGTCATCGACACGTCGGGCGAATCGGTGGAGGCGAGCTACACCAAATTACGGCAGTTGGCGGGCGGGTAGAGGCGGCGTGCAGGGCAATCGCATGAAGTGCTTTTACGTTTATTCCGAGCACTCGGGTATGGCGTTGGGCGCTTCGTAGGAGCGGCTTTAGCCGCGAAAGCGGTGGTGTTCGCGGCTAAAGCCGCTCCTACGAGAATGCTGATCGTAATCATGCGATTGCCCTGGGGTTGCGTGTCCGAACTCGCCCGAACAAACATGCAAGCGCAAGGAGGAGTGACTATGGAACAAGCAAACAGCAACAGCGATCAGGGCAGCCCGGCGCCGGTCGACTTCCGCACCGAACCGGGCCGCTATCGACACTGGCGTCTGGCGTGCGAAGGTGAAGTGGCGACGCTGACCCTGGACATTGCCGAAGACGGCGGTATCCGTCCCGGCTATGCGCTCAAGCTCAACTCCTACGACCTGGGGGTGGACATCGAACTGCACGACGCGCTGCAGCGCATCCGTTTCGAACACCCGGAAGTGCGCAGCGTGGTGTTCACCTCGGGCAAGCCCAAGATCTTCTGTTCCGGCGCCAACATCTACATGCTGGGGTTGTCGTCGCATGCGTTGAAGGTGAATTTCTGCAAGTTCACCAACGAAACGCGCAACGGCATCGAGGACGCGAGCCAGCATTCGGGCCTCAAGTTCATCGCCGCGTGTAACGGCACCACCGCCGGCGGCGGCTACGAGCTGGCGCTGGCGTGCGACGAGATCATCCTGGTGGACGACCGCAATTCGTCGGTATCGCTGCCCGAAGTGCCCTTGCTCGGCGTGCTGCCCGGTACCGGGGGTCTGACCCGCGTGACCGACAAGCGCCGCGTGCGGCGCGACCATGCCGACATCTTCTGCACCATCTCCGAAGGCGTACGGGGCCAGCGGGCCAAGGACTGGCGGCTGGTGGACGAGATCGTCAAGGCGCAGCAGTTCCCGGCCTACGTGGCCGAACGCGCGACCGCGCTGGCGCGGGGCTCGACCCGCCCGACCGGCGCGCGCGGAGTGGCGCTCACGCCGCTGGAGCGCGGCGATGACGACCAGGGCTACCACTACCAGTATGTCGACGTCGCGCTCGACCCCAACGGACGCCACGCGACCGTGACGGTGCGCGCGCCGGCGGCGGTGAGCGCGCGCACCACCGCCGAGATCGAAGCCGAAGGCGCCAACTGGTGGCCGCTGCGCATGGCGCGCGAACTCGATGACGCGATCCTGATGCTGCGCACCAACCATCTCGACATCGGGCTGTGGCAGTTGCGTACCGAGGGTGACCCGCGGGTGGTGCTCGATATCGATGCCAGTATCGTCGCGCACCAGCAACACTGGTTCGTGCGTGAAACCATGGGCATGCTGCGCCGCACCCTGGCGCGCATCGATGTGACCTCACGCAGCTTGTTCGCACTGATCGAGCCGGGTTCGTGCTTTGCCGGCACGTTGTTCGAGATCGCGCTGGCGGCCGACCGCAGCTACATGCGCGACGCCGAGGAAGGCGACAGCCGTGTCGCGCTGTCGGCGATGAATTTCGGCCCGCTGCCCATGGTCAACGGCCTGAGCCGCATCGCCGCGCGCTTCTACGAAGAAAGCGCGCCGATCGAGGCGGCACGCGAAGCCATCGGCAAGCTGCTCGACCCCGCCAGCGCGGACGCCCTGGGCCTGGTCACCGCGATCCCCGACGACCTGGACTGGGCCGACGAGATCCGCATCGCACTGGAAGAACGCGCCGCGCTGTCGCCCGACGCGCTGACCGGCCTCGAAGCCAACCTGCGCTTCGGCATCACCGAGAGCATGAACACCCGCATCTTCGGCCGCCTGTCGGCCTGGCAGAACTGGATCTTCAACCGCCCCAACGCGGTCGGCCCGAGCGGCGCGTTGAAGCTGTTCGGCTCGGGCAAGAAGGCCCAGTTCGACTGGAACCGAGTGTGATGAAAGAGACGCCGAAAACGGCGCGAAGCCTACCCCCGACCCCAACGGGAAAACTATCAGGAGCATTGCGATGATCGACTACAACGAACGCATCCCGAACAACGTCAATCTGTCCGAAAACAAGACCCTGCAGCGCGCCCTCGAACAGTGGCAACCGTCCTTCCTGCAATGGTGGGGCGACATGGGCCCCGATGGCTCGACCGATTACGACGTCTATCTGCGCACCGCCACCAGCGTCGACCCCAAGGGCTGGGCGCACTTCGACTACGTGAAGATGCCCGACTACCGCTGGGGTATTTTCCTCGCGCCGCAGGAAGGCACGCGCAAGATCCACTTCGGTGAACACAAGGGCCAGGACGCGTGGCAGGAAGTGCCGGGCGAGTACCGCTCGACCCTGCGCCGCATCATCGTCACCCAGGGCGACACCGAGCCGGCCTCGGTCGAGCAGCAGCGCCACCTCGGGCTGACCGCGCCGTCGCTGTACGATCTGCGCAACCTGTTCCAGGTCAACGTCGAGGAAGGCCGCCACCTGTGGGCCATGGTCTATCTGCTGCACGCCTACTTCGGCCGCGACGGGCGCGAGGAAGGCGAGGCGCTGCTGGAGCGGCGCTCGGGCGACGCCGACAATCCGCGCATCCTGACCGCGTTCAACGAGAAGACGCCCGACTGGCTGTCGTTCTTCATGTTTACCTTCATCACCGACCGCGACGGCAAGTTCCAGCTCGCCTCGCTGGCCGAATCGGCCTTCGACCCGCTCGCGCGCACCTGCCGCTTCATGCTCACCGAGGAAGCGCATCACATGTTCGTCGGCGAATCCGGGGTGGCGCGCATCATCCAGCGCACCTGCGAAGTGATGCAGCAACTGCGCACCGACGACCCTATCAAGCTGCGCGCCGCCGGGGTCATCGACCTGCCGACGCTGCAGAAGTACCTGAACTTTCACTACAGCGTCACGAGCGACCTGTACGGCGCCGAAATCTCGTCCAACGCCGCCACCTACTACACCACCGGACTCAAGGGCCGTTTCGAGGAAGGCAAGCTCGACGATGACCACGCGCTGCAGGACAGCCACTACGAGATCACCGACGTCGAAGGCGACAGGATCGTCAAGCGCGCGGTGCCGGCACTGTCGGCGCTCAACGACCGCCTGCGTGACGACTGGATACGCGACGTGCAGTCCGGGGTGGACCGCTGGAACCGCATCCCGGTCAAGTACGGGGTCGACTTCCAGTTCACCCTGCCGCACAAGGGCTTCAACCGCCGCATCGGCATCTTCACCGACCTGCACGTCAGCCCCGCCGGCGAGCTGCTGTCCGGAGTCGAATGGACCCGCCAGCATCAGCACTGGTTGCCTACCGAGGAAGACCGCCTGTACGTGCACTCGCTGATGGGGCCGTGTCTCACGCCGGGCAAGTTCGCCAACTGGATCGCCGCCCCCGGTCGCGGCATCAATAACCAGCCGGTAGATTTTGAGTACGTGAGATTCAACTGAGAATAGAAATGGAATGGCGCTAGACTCCCTCCCCTTCAAGGGGAGGGTTGGGGTGGGGATGGGTCACGGGTGAGGCCCGCAGGCTGGACGTCGGGCCCGACGCAAACCCATCCCCCTCCCAGCCTCCCCCTTGAAGGGGGAGGAGCCAGGTCGCCGCGACTGGAGGAACAGACATGAGCGTGACCACCGACAACACCCAACCCGTCCGCCAACACCTGATCGACCCCGAGGTCTGCATACGCTGCAATACCTGCGAGGAGACCTGTCCGGTGGACGCGATCACCCACGACGGGCGCAACTACGTGGTCAAGTTCGAGGTGTGCGAAGGCTGCATGGCCTGCGTGCCGCCCTGTCCGACCGGCGCGATCGACTCGTGGCGCAACGTCGACCCCGCCACTCCGCATACCCTGGCAGACCAGTATGCGTGGGACGTGCTGCCCGATACCACCGAACTGGACCAGCTCGAAGCCAGCACCGGCGGCGCGGCGGCGACCCCGGCCGAAGTGCGGGAGATCACCGAACGCGCCACCGCCGGCCATGGCGGTCCGGCACTCGCGCCGTGGTCGGCGGCCCACCCCTACGTCAACCTGTACACCCCCGAGCGGCCGGTAACGGCCACCGTGTCGGGCAACCATCGCCTCACCGCTGAGGATGCGTCGAACGAAGTGCACCACATCGTGCTGGACTTCGGTGCCACCCCGTTCCCGGTGCTCGAAGGCCAGTCGATCGGGATCATCCCGCCCGGCACCGACGCGCAGGGCAAACCGCATCTGCTGCGCATGTATTCGGTGGCGAGCCCGCGCGAAGGCGAGCGGCCCGGCTACAACAACCTCGCGCTGACGATCAAGCGCGTCACCCATGACCACGAGGGCCAGCCCGCGCCGGGCGTTGCATCCAACTACATGTGCGATCTGAAAAAGGGCGACCCGGTGCGGGTCACCGGCCCCTATGGCTCGGCCTTCCTGATGCCCAACCACCCCGGCGCTTCGATCATGATGATCTGTACCGGCACCGGCTCGGCGCCGATGCGCGCGATCACCGAACGCCGCCGCCGTCGCATGCACCTCAAGGAACCGGGCGAGCTGCTGCTGTTCTTCGGTGCCCGCAGCCCCGGCGAGCTGCCCTACTTCGGTCCGCTGCAGAAGCTGCCCGAGAGCTTCATCGACATCAACCTGGCCTTCTCGCGCGTCCCCGGCGAGCCCAGGAAATACGTGCAGGACTGTGTGCGCGAGCGCGCCGACAAGGTGCTGCAGTGGTTGAACAACGACAACTGCTACATCTACGTCTGCGGTCTCAAGGGCATGGAGGCCGGCGTGATCGAAGCCTTCCGCGACATCTGCCGCGCCGCTGGCAGCGACTGGGACGCGTTGCGCCCGCGCCTGCTGGAGCAGGGGCGCTTCCATATTGAAACGTACTGAGCCGCGCACGGGACCGAACGCAGTGAAAACCGCCGCCATCCGCATCATCAAGAACGAGCACCTCGCCATCGGCACGGTGCTGTACGCGCTGCACTATCTGATCAAGGGAATGCGCAAGGGCGACGAACCCAACTTCCCGCTGCTGCGCGCGATCCTCGATTACATCGTCTCCTACCCGGACCGCTGGCATCACCCCAAGGAAGACGAATACCTGTTCGCCGCGGTCAAGCGCCGCACCCGCGAGGCCGACGCGCTGATCGCGCGCCTTGAGCGCGAACACGCCCTCGGCCACCCCATGGTCGAGGAACTGAAGCAACACCTGATCGCGTTCCAGAACGGCGACGAGGCGGCGGGCGCGGACTTCTGCGCCACCGCCGTGCGCTACGCCGAATTCGAGTGGCAGCACCTGCGCACCGAAGAAGA
>JACOUN010000061.1 GCA_016177805.1 Rhodocyclales bacterium | reverse complement strand
CGCCGCTGAAACGTGGCGCCGGGGAGCAGGCGAATGACTGTCTGGAAGGCCTGGAAGGCCGGGCGCAAGCGGTAATCTTTCAGCGCGCCGCGGGCCTGCTCGTAGTAAGTTACGTGCGGGATTTCCGGGTATTCGGAGGTGCCGTCATCAATCAGGCCTTCGCGCTGGCCGATCAAGGGCCCCCAGTAGACGCGTGAAAAAGCGCTCGAGGCGGCGGCCAAACAGGCATAGCGGGCGAGATAATCGGCCTGCTTTTCCTCGACGTCTTCAAGCAATCGGGCAATACGCCGCAGGCTCCAGCTTACGTGGGCGCAGATCAGGGTGGGCACGCCGGCCCAGGCGCCGATATCAGAGAGCAGTTGGGCCTTGCGCACCAGGTTAAAGCGCAGCAGCCCACTAAGGCGTTTTCCGGCGATCTTATGATCAAAGGCTTCCGGCTCCGTGCAGCGCTCCACAAACAGGTTGTCGGTGTGCGCGCTGGGCGGCATACGGCCGCGGCGCAGGCAGCCCAGCCAGCCGGCGTTATAGACCGGCTCGAAATCCGTGACGTTCGGTCCGGCGATCGTCAGATTGCGCCCGCGCGCTTCTTCCCAGGCGATTTGCCAGGCGGCGAAAAAAGCGGCGGGCGAATAGCCCGACCATTTCCGGCGGTTGCAGGTGGCGCCGATCTCGATCAGTTCCATCCGGCGGCCGTACTGGTCCAGCATTTCGCCGACAAAAGTCCGCCAGCGTTCCGCGGCTTCCGGGCGGCGGAGCATGGCGCGGGCTTCTTCGCGCGGTTGAACCAGGTGCAGGCAGACGCGGAACCGTTCGGTGAGCAGCCGGTCGAGGAACCGTTCGGTATAAGCCTCGCGGTCAGTATAAGTGAAATCCAGCCGCACGTGGCGGAGGCCGAGCTCGTTGAGCCGCGCTATGACGTAATCATCGGAGGCCGGGTCGGGGGCGTTGGCCACGCACAGGCCGAAGAAATCCTCGGGAATCCGGCAAGCACGGCGCGGCAAGTGGCTTGCCCCACGCCAGCGGCCACAGGCGAAATAGGCGATACCCTGGCCGGCCAGCCGGGCATAGAGCGTCAAGTTATTGAGAATTAATAACACGAGAACTAAGTATGGCTG
>JACOUN010000056.1 GCA_016177805.1 Rhodocyclales bacterium | reverse complement strand
GCACCGACCCACTCGAAATCCGGCCGCAACGCCAAATCCGCAAGCCCCGCACTACGCAGATGCACGCCATCGGCTCCCGTTGCGCGGGCAAGCGCCTGATCGCTATTGATCACCACCCGCGCGCCACGGCGATGAGCGCGCCGCACCACCTCAGCGGCAAACGCATGCGCCACGCCGGCCGGCAAATCCGGCTCGCGCACCTGGATCAGGCGCAGCCCGCGCACGAGCGCGGCGTCCAGTCGCGCCAGGCCGGCATCGACGCCGGCACTCACCGCATGGGTGATCCCCATGCAGCGCGGCAGGCGCAGCGCCTTGAGGATGGGGCCATTCGCCGGCAGCATCGGCCCGACCGTGGGCGAGTCGGCGTCCTCCCAAGTCAGTGCGCTGTGCACCCGGTCGTTGATCTCGCCGCGCCACGCCGCGACTTCGAAGAAATGCAGCCGCACGTGCGCGTGCTCATAGGCGTGCTCGCGCACCAGCCAGGGTCTGAGCGATGTGACCTCGATGCCCAGCTCCTCATCCAACTCCCGCACCAGTGCCTGGGAGGGCGTCTCGAGCGCTTCAACCTTGCCCCCCGGAAACTCCCAGTAGCCAGGGTAGAAAGTATCCGGCGCGCGCTGGCCGAGCAGGAAGCGCCCATCCTCGCGCAAGATCACGCCCGCAGCCACCTCGACCAATTTCTTCATGCCCTGTTCACCGCGCGTCGCTGCGCCCGGCATAGTCACGTGCGAACTGCCACGCCACCCGGCCCGAGCGCGCGCCCCGCAGCAAGGCCCACTGCAATGCCTCCTGGCGCGACGCGTCGATGCACGCCTGCGACACACCGAACACCGACAACCAATGCTGCACGATGGTCAGGTACTGATCCTGACTGAAGGGGTAGAACGACAGCCACAAACCGAACCGGTCGGACAGCGACACTTTCTCCTCGACCGCCTCACCGGGGTGCAGCTCGCCGTCGACGTGACGCGCCTGCAGATTCTCGTCGTGGTATTCGGGCATCAGATGGCGGCGATTCGACGTCGCGTAGATCAGCACGTTGTCCGGCACCGCCGCGATCGAGCCATCGAGTACGCTCTTGAGCGCCTTGTAGCCGGGTTCGTTGGACTCAAACGACAGGTCATCGCAAAACAGGATGAAACGCTCCGGGCGGGGCTGCACCAACTCTATGATGTCGGGCAGATCCATCAGGTCGTCCTTGTCCACCTCGATGAGGCGCAAACCGCAGTCGCCGTAGGCATCCAGCAACGCCTTGACCAGCGATGACTTCCCGGTGCCGCGCGCACCGCTGAGCAGCACGTTGTTGGCGAGTCGGCCGTCAAGAAACTGCCGGGTATTCTGGTCCAGACGCGCCTTCTGTTCATCGACATCGCACAGATCCGTCAACCGTATCGCGTGCACGCGCGGCACTGCCTGCAGGCGACCACGGTTGTGGCGGCGGCGCCAGCGGAACGCGGTCGCACCGATCCAGTCCGGTTCGGGTGGCACGGCAGGCAACACCGCTTCCAGGCGTTCGATGAGCTGCTCGGCCCGTGTCAGAAATTGCTTCAACTCAGTCATCGCTACCGTCTTCCTTGTTCTCATCCGCAGCCTGCCCGTCGCGGCGCCTCGGCCAAGTCACCCACACGATGCCGAGCAGCAGCAACACGGCAACCCCCGCCTCAAGAGCAAACACCCACATGCTGCCTCCATGGTTTGCGGGTACGGGCCGGTATACTGTCGCCCATCCACCCGCCGAGTCTACCCGAACCCCGTCATGAATCACCAACCCCTCTCATGCGCCCATTACGGCGCTATGGTCTTCGTCCTTTCCGCACTGCTATCGGCCTGCAGCGGAAAACCCGCCGCGCCGGAACCGACACCGGAGCCCCCGGCCTGCCCCCAGGTCCAACCCTGCCCGGCTTGCCCGGTCTGCCCCACGATCGCCACCGCCACTCCCGACAAGGAACCGCCAGCACAAGCGCCGGCGCTGCAGCGCGCCACATGGCAAGACCTTCCAGAATGGAGTAGCGACGACCTCACCCAAGCCTGGCCGGCATTGCGGGCATCGTGCCAGACCATTAGCAAGCAGCCACGCTGGAGCGCCACCTGCAAGGCAGCGGAGACCCTCAGCGCCAAGCCGACCTCGAAGCGGATACGCGAATTCGTCGAAACGTGGCTGGAACCGTGGCAAGCCACCAACCCGGACGGCACCACCGAAGGACTGGTCACCGGGTACTACGAACCGCTGATCAAGGGTAGCCGCAGCCGCTCGGCAACCCACGCCTGGCCGGTGTTCGGACCTCCGGCGGACATGCTGACGATAGACCTGGGCGATGCCTATCCGGAGTTGAAACACATGCGCTTGCGCGGGCGCTTGGTCGAAAACAAGGTCGTCCCGTATTTCACGCGCGCCGAAATCGACACGCTCGGTGATCGCATTCCGGCCCCGACCCTGCTCTGGGCGGCCGACCCCATCGATCTGTTCTTCCTGCAGGTACAGGGCTCTGGACAGGTGGAACTTGACGATGGCACACGCATACGTATCGGTTACGCCGACCAGAACGGCCACCCCTACCAGTCCATCGGCCGCTGGCTGGTCGCGCAAGGCGAGCTGGCACTCGATCAAGCCTCGATGCAGGGCATCAAGAGCTGGGCGCAGGCGCACCCGCAGCGCCTCGCCGAAATGCTCAACACCAATCCCAGTTATGTGTTCTTCCGCGAACTGCCCGCCTCGGGCGATGGCCCCACCGGTGCGCTGGGCGTCCCGCTGACGGCCAACCGCAGCATTGCCGTCGATCCTCGCCACATCCCGCTCGGCGCCCCGGTTTTCCTTGCCACCACCTACCCCTTGAGTGACAAGCCGCTCAACCGGCTCGTGCTTGCGCAGGATACCGGTAGCGCGATCAAGGGCGTTGTACGAGCCGATTATTTCTGGGGATTTGGCGCGGACTCAGGCGCGCGGGCAGGGAAAATGCGCCAACCGGCACGCATGTGGGTACTGCTGCCGAAAGAACCAACTTCTTGACCGAATGGCGCAACTGTTGCGTTACTTCGCGACGCTGGCGAGCGCCGCGTCCAGTTGTGCAGCGGTCACGTAACCGCCGACCCGGCGCCCGTCGGCAACGAACACCGTCGGCGTGCCATTGACCCTGAGCTTGCGTCCCAGCGCCACATTGCGGTCAACCACGGCGCTGTCACAATTGCCGGTCGGGGGTACCTTGTTCTCCAGTATCCACTCGTTCCACGTCTTGGCCTTGTCCTCGGCACACCAGATGTCACGCGACTTCTGCGTCGAATCCTCGCCCAGGATCGGGTAAAGAAAGGTATATATGGTCACGTCGGTGACCTGTGTCAGTTCCTGCCCGTAGCGCTTGCAGTAGCCACAGTTGGGGTCCTCGAACGATGCGACGATCCGGCTGCCGTCACCCTTGACCTGCTTGATCGCGTCGGCCAGCGGCAGTGCGCTGAAATCAATGCCTGACAGCTCCGTCATCCGCGCTTGCGTCATGTCACGCCGCGTCTTGGTGTCGATCACACGCCCGTCAACGATGAAACTCACCATCTCATCGGTATAAATCAGCTCCCCGGAATCAAGCACCACCTCGTACAAGCCGCCGTAGGGCGTCTTCGTTATCGACGCCACCGCCGCCGCACCGATGAACGACTCGATGCCCTTGCGCACGCTCTCCTCGTTTGCGCCAGCCGCGCCGACCATTGCACCCAAACACACCATCACCACCGAACGAACCAGCTTACGCAGCATACTGCCCCCGAGGAATTAGAATCGACCGCCCGCCGCATACCGGACAAGCGCGCTTTTTATGACCGGCAAGCGCTCGGTCAAGTTCATTCCGGTGTTACGCAATGCAGAAACAAACGGATTACGCGTACCGAACAGGCGCTGCAGGGCATGGGTCGTGAACTGTAGCAGCAATGGCTCTTCAGCGCGCGCGCGCGCGTAGCCGCGCAACACTGCCAGCTCTCCCGGATCACGCCATGCCGGGAGCGCGGTAAGCGCATCTGCCAGGACCTGCGCATCCTGCAAACCAAGATTGATGCCATGCCCGGACAACGGATGAACGGCATGCGCCGCGTCGCCGATCAAGGCCAACCGCGGCCGGACGACTTCTTCAACCCGCATCATGCGTAGCGGAAACGACGTGGTCGGGCCGGCCGGCGCAAGCGCACCCAGCGCATCTCCACATATCTCCATGACCCTCGCGACCAACCAGTCAGGCTCCAGTGCCAATAGTTCGTTCGCCCGCTCGTCGGGAACCGACCAGACCATGGAGACATGGTTGTCCGGCAACGGCAGCAACGCGAGTACCGTTCCATCCACAAACCACTGCCACGCCACCCCGCGATGCGCTCGACTGCACCGCAAGCTTGCCACGATTGCGGTTTCCCCATAGGCGGTCACCCGCGCCTCGATACCAACCCGTTCCCGCACCCACGACTTCACCCCGTCAGCACCAACCACGAGCCGTCCTCGCAGACGTTGGCCATCGGCGAGCGTAAGCGCAGCGCCCGAGTGATCAAATGACAAAGTTGAAACTGACTGAGGATTGAACAGCGTGACGTTGTGTTGCCGCTTGAGCGTCGCCCACAGCTCGGCCTGCAGTGCCCCCGCCTCGACGATCCAAGCAAGCTGGGCGAGACCCGCCTCGTCCGCAGAGAACGATATCGCCCCCCCTGCGTCCCCGAATACCCTCATCGCGCAGACGCCCGTGACGCTGTCTGTATCGAGGTGCTGCCAGATCGACAGAGCGGACAAAAACTTCTGGTTCGCAGGGCTGATCGCATATGCGCGCGTATCACGTCGGGCACCAGCACCCTGCTCGTTCGCCTCGATCACCGCAATCTTCAACCCGGTGGCGCGCAAACCCACGGCAAGGCCGGCACCTGCCAGCCCCCCTCCAACAACGATAACGTCAAAATCCAGATTCATGACCATCCCGTTCTAGTGGAGCGGCGATGCTCCTGAGTGGAATCGACAGTTTGAAGCATCCAGGCGCGCAGCGTTCGCGAAAGTTGGAATCCGTCTTGTAGACGCACAAAGAGCCGCTCTATTTTTAGAGCGGCTCTTTGCTTTGAGGGTAGTCTGACGATGACCTACTTTCACACCCGTAATGGGCACTATCATCGGCGCGGTCTTGTTTCACGGTCCTGTTCGGGATGGGAAGG
>JACOUN010000060.1 GCA_016177805.1 Rhodocyclales bacterium | reverse complement strand
CTGGCGCTCACGTCTGTACCACCGCTCGGGCCGGCAGCTAGCGCTCTATCGATCGATCGCAGCGGGTCCGACGCAGATCCAGCACCTCGAAGGATGGCGTCCTCCTGGGCGCGGCCCAGCAGAACGCCAGCGTGCATCACGCGCGACGTACCCACGTCCACCGCTCTGTCGTTGGCCACGGCATCGTCAGCGGCAGCCCTCTCCGTCTCGGAACCAAGAAGGACTCTAACGTCCTCAAGCGCTACATCTACACGCCGCGCGCGCTCTTGTATGTCCAGAAACTTGTCTTTCGTGGTTGACGCAGCAAAGAGTGGGTAGCTCTCACTCACAACGCGCTGAAGCTGGACGCTAGCCAGGAGGACACGTCCAAATGCGTCCTGCCACTGGCTCTCGCGCCCCTTCAGCACGTCCAGCTTCCTCCCACGCAATACGAGCGTTTTCTTCAGCGTCTCCATCTCCTCCCTCACCTGCGTCTGGAAGGACGTGATGTTGCGCCGCTGCAGTAGCAGCTGACTCCTCGCCTGCGACAGCTCACGCCGAAGATCCTTCTCGCGACGAAGCGCTGCATCAAGCGTCGCAGACCGCGGCTCCCGCGCGCCGGCGCCCTCGGTGCCCCTCTGGCGGTCAGCAGGCGACGCAGAGCGCGCGACGCGGGCACGGCGTGGCGCGTCCTCAATTAACGCCCGAGACGCAGGGTCCGAGCCAGAATTAGCCATGCCGCCAGCAACTGCACGCTGGCCAGCACCACCCACGCTGCCAGTGTCAGCCCCAGCACCGTGCGCCAGGTCACGTGATCGATCGCGAACGCGATGACAAGACCCAGCGCAACGCTCACCAGCAGCACCGGCCCCAGCTTGCGTACGATGCGCCCGAGTACGTCGCCTTTCCAGCGCATGAACGGCCCCACCATCATCAGGATCACCACCGGGGTCATCAGCGGGATGAAGGTCGTCTCGAAGTACGGCGGCCCAACCGAGATCTTGCCCAGCTTGAGCGCATCGAGAAACAACGGGTACAACGTGCCGAGCAGCACCGAGCCGGTCACCACCGCCAGCACCACGTTGTTCACCAGCAGACTGGAGTCACGCGACACCAGCGCAAAACTCCCTCCCCCCGCCAGGCGCGGCGCGCGCCACGCGAACAGCACCAGCGAAATGCCGATGACCAGTACCAGCAAGGCGAGGATGAACAAGCCACGCGCCGGATCGACGGCAAACGCATGCACCGAGGTGATCACGCCCGAACGCACCAGGAAGGTGCCGAGCAACGACAGCGAGAACGCGCCTATCGCCAGCAATATGGTCCAGCTACGAAACGCGCCGCGCTTCTCGGTCACCGCCAGCGAATGCATCAACGCCGTGCCGAGCAGCCACGGCATGAACGAGGCGTTCTCGACCGGGTCCCAGAACCACCAGCCGCCCCAGCCCAGTTCGTAATAGGCCCAGCCCGAGCCGACCGCGATCCCGGCGGTCAGGAATACCCACGCGACGATGGTCCACGGCCGCGACCAACGCGCCCACGCCGCGTCCATGCGCCCGGTGAGCAACGCCGCGATGGCAAACGCAAACGCCACCGAGAACCCGACGTAACCCATGTACAGCAACGGCGGGTGGATGATCATGCCAGGATCCTGCAGCAACGGATTCAGGTCGCGCCCTTCGGCCACCCCCGGCAACAGGCGTTCGAACGGGTTGGACGTGATCAGCGTAAACGAGATGAAGCCGGCGCTGATCCAGCCCAGCACCGCCAGCACCCGCGCCATGAAGGCTTCCGGCAGGTTGCGGCTGAACAGCGTCACCGCCACCGTCCACCCCCCCAGCGCCATTGCCCACAATAGCAGCGACCCTTCGTGGTTGCCCCACACTCCGGTGATGCGGTACATCAGCGGGGTGTCACTGTGCGAGTTGCTCGCCGCCAGTTGCAGCGAAAAATCGCTGGTGACGAAAGCCCAGGTCAGGCTGGCGTAGGCGAGCACCAGAAACACCAATTGCCCCTGCGCGGCCGGGCGCGCCACCGCCATCAGTGCCATGCGGTTGCGCTGCGCGCCGACCAAGGGCACGATCGCCTGCACCAGCGCCAGGATCAACGCGATGATCAGCGCGAAATGTCCGAGTTCGGGGATCATTGCTGCACCGTCCTGGCTGCGTCGCGCGCCTTGTCTATGGCGTACTGCGCTTCGACCGGCATGTAGTTCTCGTCATGCTTGGCCAGCACCTCGGTGGCGTGGAACATGCCGTCCGGCCCCAGCGTGCCCTGCGCCACCGCGCCCTTGCCTTCCTGGAACAAGTCCGGCAACGCGCCGCGAAAGCTCACCGGTATGGCCTTGGCGGTGTCGGTAATGGCGAAACGCACCGTCACCCCGTCCGCCTCGCGCCGGATTGAACCTTGCTCGACCATGCCGCCGATGCGGAAGGCGCGCCCGACGGGCGCCTTGCCCTCGACCACCTCGCTGGGGGTGTGGAAGAACACCAGGTTCTGCTGGAACGCGGTCAGCACCATCGCGACCGCGCCGATCAGCAATGCCGCGGCACCGCCAAGCAGCAGCAGCCGTTTGCTACGGGGTTTCATTCAAACATCTCCTTGCTTGCACGCCGCTCGTCGCGATCGGGCGCGGTGACACGGCGCAGCCGGATCAGGCGGCGCACGGTATCCCTACGACGGCGCAACACCAGCACGAGTTCCAGCGCCACCAGCAATAGCGTGACCGCATAGCTGCCCCAGACGAACGGCGCGGCTCCGCCCATGCTCCAGAACGCGCTCCATGACTCCCACTGCATCACGCCCGCCCCTCGTGCGCGGCAAGTTCTGCGCCCACCCATTCGGTGTGGCGTTCGCGCTCCAGGATCAGCGAGCGCACGCGCCAGAACACTACCGCGAAGGTGTACGCCCACGCCGCGAGCGCCATCACCAGCATGCCCCACAGCATCGCCGAAGCCATCGACGGCGCACGCGTCAGGCTTACCGAGGCGCCCTGGTGCAGGGTGTTCCACCACTGCACCGAGAAATAGATGATGGGCACGTTGACCGCCCCAACCAGCGCGATGATCGCCCCGGCCCGGTCGGCCCGGCGCGCGTCGTCAATGGCTTGGGTCAGCGCGATGTAGCCCAGGTACAGGAACAGCAGCAGCAACTGCGAAGTCAGGCGCGCATCCCACACCCAGTAGGTACCCCAGGTCGGGCGGCCCCACAGCGCGCCGGTCCACAGCGCGACGAAACAGAACATCGCCCCGGTCGGCGCCAGCGCCTGCGCCATCATGAACGACAACCGCGTGTTCAGCACCAGCCCCACCGCCGCCCAGAACGCCATGACCAGATAGATGAACATCGACATCCAGGCAGCCGGCACGTGGATGAAAATCACGCGGTACACGTCACCCTGCTGCGCATCGGTGGGCGCGACGAAAAACCCGATCCACAGACCCAACACCGTCAGCACAGCGGCGACCGCCAGGCACCACGGCGCGAACGTGCCGGCGAGCGGGTAGAACATCTGCGGCGCGGCAAAGCGCAACAGGCTCTTCGAGCGCTTGATCCGGTCGTCAAAGTTTGCAGTCTTCATTCCATCGCTATCCTGAGCGCGGCGGCGCATGCAAACGGCGCCAGCGCGATTGCCCCGAGCAGCCCGCCGCCCAGCAGCAGCAAATGTGCCGCGGCGCCGGTGCCGCCCAATTCGGAATCGACCGCGCCGGCGCCGAAGATCAGCACCGGCACGAACAGCGGCAGCACCAGCAAGGCCAGCAACACCCCGCCGCCGCGCAGCCCCAGCGTCAGCGCCGCGCCCACCGCACCGAGCAAGGCCAGTATCGGAGAACCCAGCGCCAAGGATAGGGTAAGCACCCCCAACACTCCTTGCCCAACGTCAAACAGCAAGGCCAGCCCCGGCGCCACCAGCACCAGCGGCAGACCGGTCACGATCCAGTGCGCCGCGATCTTGGCCAGCACCCACAACGCGGTCGGCTCGGGCGACAGCAGCAACTGCTCCAGCGTACCGTCGGCGTGGTCCTGGGCAAACAGCCGGTGCAGCGACAGCAGCGTCGACAACAGCGCCGCAACCCACAGCACCCCCGGCGCGATCGCGCGCAACTGGTTGGTCTCGGCGCCGACGCCGAACGGGAACAGGCACACCACGATGACAAAGAAGGCCAGCGTCACCAGCACGTCGGCGCGTCCGCGCCACGCCAGCAGCAAGTCGCGCCGCATCACCGCGAAGAAAGGCCCGAGCATACTGTTCAACACGCCACTCCGGCCAAGTCCAGCACCCGAGGCGGAGTCTCGAAAGGCGCGTCCTGGTGCGTGGTCAGCACCACGATGCCGCCGGCCCGGCAGTGCGCGCTCAGCGTCGCGGTCAGATCGGCCACCGCCTTCACATCGAGCGCGGTAAAAGGCTCGTCCAGCACCCACAGCGGGCGCCGCGCCGCCAGAAACAAGCGCGCCAGACCGACCCGGCGCCGCTGCCCCTGCGACAACACCCGCGCCGGAAGATCGATCTGCCCGCCCAGCCCGATGCGCCCCAGCGCCTCGGCGCACGCCGCCTCGTCGGGATCGTCCCCTGCCGCCGCGCAGGCGAAGCGCAGATTCTCCAGCGGCGTCAGCAGATCATTGAGCGCCGCCGCGTGGCCGGAATACATCAGCGCGCGGTGAAAAGACTCTCGGTCACGCCGCACCTCCACCCCCCGCCAGCGCACCGCGCCATGCTCGGGCACCGCCAGCCCACACAGGATGCGCAACAGACTGGTCTTGCCGTAACCGTTGGGACCGGTCACCCGCAACAGTTCACCAGCCTCCAGACGCACGGCAAGGCCACGGAACAGCAGGCGGTCACCCTTGAGACAAGCAAGTTCTTCGGCTTCGAGCATGGGGAGGGATTGAACCACATCCACCCGCAAAAGTGCACGCAGGCGGCGGCCAACGCCTCGCTCGCGGCATTACTCCACGCGCACCACGACGGCGCGCGTCCAGGTGTCGTTCTGTACCCCGTCCGCGTTGTCGTCGATCGAGAAGCGGATGCGGTATTCACCCACGGGGGCGACCTGGTTGAACACCTCGAAAGGCTCGGCAAGATTGAACAGCGGGAAGGTCGCGCCCGACTGGATGCCGGGCACCCAACCCTGCGGATGGACATAGGAAAACGTGCCGAAGGGCGTATCGGCGGTCAGCCACCAGTCGGCCACCTGGCCCAACCTGCCATGGGCGTCCAGGGTCACCGCGACCGAAACGGGCGCGGCCGCCGAGACCGTGGCCGGGCCGCTGTTGCCGCCGACGCGGATATCGGGCTTGACCACGTGGCGGTAAAAGAAGTTGTTCAGGTCCGCGAGCATGACGCTGGTCACCTCGTGACCGGTCGCGGCGTAGGTCACGAACTGGCTGTTGTCCCCGGCCGCGCTCCAGACCTCGCCGGCCACGCCGAAGCGGCCGATGATGGTGCTGCCGAACAGCCGCTGGACCTGGCTGGCCGCCAACGGGTCCAGCACGCCGATCGGATCGTTGCCGGTGTCATCCGCGCCGACATAGACGTAGAACGCCGCCCTCAGGAAGGCGTTCCGGTCGAAGGCCATGCCGGTCAGGCTCTGCAGGTTACCGACCCCGACTGGAAAATTCAGTCGCTCCCCGCGCCAATCCGTCACCGGCTGCATGTGTATGCCCGCCCCACCGATGGCCGCCGCGCGCACGATTTCCGGATGCAGGAGCGAGAAACGGTTGGCAAAGATGCCGACCGACGAAAACCCGTCCACAAACACCGTCTCCGCCGCCTGTATGCCCTGAGCCGCCAGTCTCGCCCTGGCGTCGGCAATCATCGCGACGATCTGCAGATCCAGCCGCTGATACTCGACATTGGCTACGGTGAAGATGTCGTCGTCGAGATGCAGCGTCCAGAACACCTCGCCATTGGGCAGGCGCTCGCTGGGCAGATGCGGTAACACCGGCATCAGCAACGGAGAGCCAAGGCCACGGAACAGATCGAAAGCGAAATACCCGGCCCGCCGCTGCGCATCCAGGTCCGGGCTGAAACCGGCGTAGCCGACGCCCGCGCCTATCGGCGCATCGGTCGCTTCAAGCAGGATCGTCGCCGCGCCGCCCGTCGTGTCGGGAATCGCCAGGTAATAGGGCCAGTAAAACCCCTTGGCGGGGTCCGCCTGCACCAGGGTGAGGCTTGCAGCGCGCAACGGGGCACTCCCGGCAGCCTGCGCCGTCACGCAAAAAAGGAGCGCCCCCAGCACGAGCAGAGCCGCCCCGACTCCCCTCACGGGCGTCATGATGCCTCGCCACCGCACACCACCAGCCACCATGCCAAACACCCCGGACTCGCGAACCGCCACCATCTCCAACCCCCGTCTGCAATGTGTTCTGGATAACGCTCGACCCCAGTGTAGACCGACTCCTCCGGGCATCGACTCCTCCGGGCATCGACTCCTCCGGGCATCGACTCCTCCGGGCATCGACTCCTCCGGGCACCGGCTTTCGCCGGTGCGACGGAATCCGATTGCCGGGAAACCCGGCGGCGGATTCGTTCCAAACCGCCTTCGTTTCGCGATTCAGTATCCCGGTGGAAGTTTTCTCAGCAGTTCGGTCGGGCGCGTCGGGTTGCGGTATCCGCCAACGCCGCCGTCATAGGCCTCGAAAGGCATTTCATAGCGTTGCCCGGTATCCGGATCTTCAAGTCGCGTGTACCCCATCGTACCCTCGCGCCGCCCCTGAGAGATGCGGTCCTCCGACAAGCCTTTCTGGCGCCAGGATTCGATGAGCCCCGAGTTATCCAGCGGGTTGTTCCGTGGCAGCATCACGCTATCCTGGCCCGCCACTTGGCGCGCATTGGTCACGACGATGGACTGCGCGACCGTGGGCAACCATAACTTGTCATGTTGCCAGCTCGTCACCGGCGCCTGATACAGGCTCATCGCGACCGAGTAACGGCCGTATCCGGCGCTCAGCCCGACCGTGGCATGCATGTGCACGGGGGAACCCTTGTGCACTCCGGCGAGATCGAAGTCTTCCAACTGCCATGGCCCCCAGATTCCCGGCTGGCTGGGTAGCGCGGTGGACCCCGATATTCGCGCCGATGGGTTCACTTGTCGCATGGTCATGACAAGGAAATCGCGAGGGGTCATGTGACCAAAGCTGCCGTGAAGCAGCGCGCTGGAAACAAACGTTATTCCGTCGGGCGAGAACAGATCGACCCCGTTGGTCGTTTCCTTCGCCTTCCATCCCTGCGGCGAGGCCCAGCGAAAGTAGCGGCCCTGGCGGATCTCCAGTGGGGGCCGGTCGAGCGCAACCGTCGCGGTCGCTTCAGCCGCTGGCGTGAAAGACGGGAACGCAGCCAGTGCGATTCCCCATAGCAGGCACAAACCGACGAGCTTGCGTTCCATCGTTCCTCCCTTCCAGCCACACCCGCCGGTTACCGCCATCCACGCACGCGCATCTTTATAGCTTAGCGGGGGCAAGCCGGAACTCAAGATCGGCGGTGTCGGGCGTCGAAGCGCGTACGAGCCGAAAGTGGCATCTGTCACCGGGATGCATGCTGCCTAACGCGTTACGCAACGTAGCTCTTGACAACATCCTGATGTAAACGTATGTTTCAAACGTTCGTTTGAACGCGTGGCGGGATGTGTTTGACCCGACAAATAGTAACCGTTGCCCCGCGCCAGCCGGTGCCCCACTCAACTGCGTGGATTCCGGCTTGCGCCGGAATGGCGAGTAGACGGTCTGATTGCCGGTTGAATACCCTGCGCACACCCTTGAACGACGCCGCAGGCAGACTTGCCGCGGTTTCCGGTTGAAACGTTTGTCGATGCTGTGCGCAGCATCGCTGATTACTTCGAGGTCCATGCCATGCCCGATTACAAGGCCCCCCTGCGCGACATCCAGTTCGTGCGCAACGAATTGCTCGACTACGCTACCCATTACCAGAGCCTTCCGGCTTGCACGGAGGCCACGCCGGACGTGGTCGAAGCAATTCTTGAGGAAGGCGCAAAATTCTGCGAACAGGTCATCGCGCCGCTCAACCGCATCGGCGACAGCCAGGGGTGCACGTGGAGCGAATCCGGCGTGAAGACGCCGGACGGCTTCAAGGAAGCCTATGCGCAGTATGTCGAGGGCGGCTGGCCCAGTCTGGCGCATGACGTGGAGCACGGCGGCCAGGGGTTGCCGGAGTCGCTGGGGCTGGTGTTGAGCGAGTTGATGGGACAGGCGAACTGGTCGTGGGGTATGTATCCGGGGCTGTCGCACGGCGCGATGAACACCCTGTCGGCACACGGCACGGACGAACAGAAGCACACCTATCTGACCAAGCTGGTGTCGGGAGAATGGACCGGCACGATGTGTCTGACTGAGTCGCATTGCGGCACCGATCTGGGTCTGCTGCGCACTCGCGCCGAACCTCAGGCCGATGGCAGCTACCGGGTCACCGGAACCAAGATCTTCATTTCCGCCGGCGAACACGACATGGCGGACAACATCGTGCATATCGTGCTGGCACGTCTGCCGGACGCACCGGCCGGCACCAAGGGCATTTCGTTGTTCATCGTGCCCAAGTTCCTGCCTGGCACCGACGGCGGCGTGGGTGAGCGCAACGCGGTGTCTTGCGGTTCCATCGAGCACAAGATGGGCATCCACGGCAACGCCACCTGCGTGATGAACTTCGACGCCGCCACCGGCTTTCTGATCGGGCCGCCGAACAAGGGCCTGAACTGCATGTTCACCTTCATGAACACCGCGCGCCTGGGTACCGCGATCCAGGGTCTGGCGCACGCCGAGGTCGGTTTTCAGGGCGGTCTCCAGTACGCCCGCGAGCGCCTGCAGATGCGCTCGCTGAGCGGCCCCAAGGCGCCGAGCCAGCCGGCCGACCCGATCATCGTGCACCCGGATGTGCGGCGCATGCTGCTGACGGCCAAGGCGTTTGCCGAAGGTTGCCGCGCGATGGTGTATTTCACCGCCAAGCAGGTCGATATCGTCAAGTACAGCCCCAGCGAGGAACAGCGCGAGCGCGCTGACGCGATGCTGGCCTTCCTGACCCCCATCGCCAAGGCCTTCATGACCGAGGTCGGCTTCGAGTCCGCCAACCTCGGGTTGCAGATCTACGGCGGCCACGGCTATATCGCCGAGTGGGGCATGGAACAGAACGTGCGTGACAGCCGCATTTCCATGCTGTACGAAGGCACGACCGGGGTACAGGCGCTGGATCTGCTCGGGCGCAAAGTGTTGCAGACCCAGGGCGAGGCGCTCAAGGGCTTCACCCGCATCGTGCACAAATTCTGCCAGGCCAACGAAGGCAACCCGCAGATCGGTGAGTTCGTGACCCCGCTGGCCAAGCTCAACCGCGAGTGGGGCGAGCTGACGATGAAGATCGGCATGGCCGCGATGAAGAATCCGGAAGAAGTCGGCGCGGCGTCGGTCGATTACCTGATGTACTCGGGTTACGTGTGCCTGGCCTATTTCTGGGCCGACATGGCGCGCGTGGCGGCGGAAAAGCTCGCCGCCGGCACCACCGAGACCGCGTTCTACACCGCCAAGCTGCGCACCGCGCGCTTCTACTTCCAGCGCATCCTGCCGCGCACCCGCGCCCACGTCGAAGCCATGTTGTCGGGCGCCGACAACCTGATGGCGATGAGCGAAGAGGAGTTCCTGCCGGGCCTTTGAGCCTGACCGGACTTCCGGAGCGTCACCGAGAGCGGCCCGCCGGTTGTCCGGCGGGCCGTTTTTTCGTCGACCAACCTGCAGACACGCCCGTCGTTCGCCGGTAATCTTCACGCCGCCATGAACGACAGCCGCCGCATCGCCCACCTCGACATGGACGCCTTTTGCGCGTTCGTCGAACTGCTGAGCTACCCCGAGTTGCAGGGTCAGCCGGTGGTGGTCGGTGGGCGCGGCGAGTACCAACCAGTCCGCCAGCCGGATGGCAACTGGCGCTTTGCGCGACTGCGCGCCTACACCGGCCGTGGCGTCATCACCACCGCCACCTATGCCGCGCGCGCACTGGGCGTGTCTTCCGGGATGGGGCTGATGAAGGCCGCCCGTCTCGCCCCCGAAGCGGTTCTGCTGCCAGCCAATTTCGATGCCTATCGCCACTATTCGCGCCTGTTCAAGGCGGCGGTGGTGGCGATCGCACCGCAGGTCGAGGATCGCGGCATCGACGAAATCTACATTGACCTGAGCGCCTCGACCGAGGACAGCCTGGCGCTGGCGCAACGCATCAAGCAGGCGGTGCGCGAAGCGACCGGGCTGTCCTGTTCGATCGGCATCTCGCCCAACAAGCTGCTGTCGAAAATCTGCTCCGACCTGGACAAGCCGGACGGCATCACCCTGCTCGGCACCGCCGACATCCCCATCCGCATCTGGCCGCTGCCGGTACGCAAGATCAACGGCATCGGCCCCAAGGCCGCCGAAAAGCTCGCCACCCTGGAGATCCACACCATCGCCGAACTCGCCCACGCCGATGCGGGCTTGCTGCAACAGCACTTCGGCCGCAGCTACGCCGCGTGGCTGCACGCCGCCGCGCATGGCATCGACGACCGGCCGGTGGTCACCCACTCTGAACCCAAGTCCATCAGCCGCGAGACCACTTTCGAGCGCGACCTGCACGCGGTGCATGACCGCAGCCTGCTGTCGGGCATCTTCACCGGGTTGTGCGAGAGCGTCGCGCGCGATTTGGCGCGCAAGGGTTACGTGGGGCGCACCATCGGCATCAAGCTGCGCTACGAGGATTTTCACACCGTCACCCGCGACCTGACCCTGCCCGAACCGACCGCCGACCCGGTCACGATCCGCCGCGCCGCCGGCGAGTGCCTGCGCCGCGCGCCGCTCGCGCAGCGTCTGCGCTTGCTGGGGGTGCGGATCGGTGCGCTGAGTTCAAGCACGGATCGAAGCAGGTTCGCCGGCCAAGGGCAACAGACTGAACTGCCGCTCACACCGCTTCCGCCTAACCAGAGCGACTCCCTGGACGATCACAATCAACGCTGAACGCGGCGCAGCGGGCACCCCAAGGTGCGCACAACAAGGTCAACGCGTGATTACAGCACCCGCGTTCCCCGCATGAACCTGAGTTTCCGCCCGAAACGGTAGTTTTCTCCTTCGACACAAATGATGATCGTGTCGCCCGGAAAGTCGACGCTCGACTGGATATCCCGCATCACTTGTTCGGTGCGCCGCTTGCTGCGCAGCCGATAGAACGGCGTTGTGTTATAGCCGAGTACATAACAAGGTCGATCGGGAAAGTGCCGCACGCGTTTCCTGACCAGATAGGCCTTGCGCAGCCCCACCACCGCCGCCAACTGGGCACGCAGCGCGGACAGAGTATCGGTGCTCAGCGCATGACGTTCAAAAGTATCGGTGAGCAACACTTCGCCGCGCTCCTGCTGCGCCGCCTGCTCCTGCTGCCAGCGATCAGCCATGCGCTCATGCCAAACTCGAGCCTCGGCGTCACGCCCGTTCCTCAGGTGAAAATCACGTAGCGCTTCGCAGCCGCCAACTATCGCATCTTCGTCGAGTCTCATGACATGCTCGACCAGTTCGCAGCCATGAGCATCGTCCCGCTCCAGCAGCAGTGTCCCCAAGCCGAAGCAGATCAACGGTTCGTCGGGAAAACGCTCATGCAGCGCTCGAAACTGCAGTAGAGCACCATCAGGGTCACCGCCCACGCGTTCTGTCAGGCGGGCCCGGTCGCAATACGCCTGTACCGACAATTCCTCTCCACGTCTGATGCTGGCATTCAATTCAGCCAGCCGCGCACGCCCGTCCTGAACCTCGCGGTAGCGGTTTTCCCACGAGGCAAGGACCGCGCCCTTCCAGGATGCGTCAAAGTACTCTGATAGTTGAACTAGCGCGTCTCCCAACAGCCGCTGCGCACCTTGGCCATGCTCGAGCGCCACGAACCGAGGGGACTCGCCGATCGCTTTCAACCGATCTGCCAGCGCCGGGTGGGTATCCCCCACACCCGTGTTCCGCGTCATGCTCTTCGTTAGCCATCGCGCCGCCGAGTCATCATCAATCTCGGCGATGACGTGATGGCCAAGATGTGCGTAAGGTGCAAATCCGGGTTGCGGCTGGTCATCCGCCATCTGGTAAATCCGTGGCCAGTAGCGCTCGTCAAGGTAGGCACCGACCACGTTCACGCGCGTCAGCGCCTCGGCTGCCGCCTGAGGAGACGTGAGGCGAGCCGAGATGGCATCCGCTTCGTATTCGTTGGACCGCGCCAGTGGAAAGGACCATGCGGAAAAGTATGGGACGAACCAATTCAGAAATGGTTTGAAAAGAAAGCTCGCGCGGCTGTTGTTGGCCTCCAGCGTACTCAGCAAGCGGTTCCAGCGCATCCGCTGGCAATAGATCCAGCTCGACATTCGCCCATGTCCTTGCGCCAGATGCCCGAATTCGTGAGCCAGCACCGCCTTGAACTGATCGACTGACAACGACTGCATGAGCGGCAGTCCGATCAGAAGATAGTTGCGATACCAGCCGAAAATCCCGAGGCGCGGCGACTGCACGACGCTCGCGTTGAAATCGTCGTTGATCAGCACGCGGTGGAAAGGGGGCGCATGCAGCGCGCTGCGCAACGCGTCGATCGTCGCAAACAGTTCGGGCGCCTCTCGGCGGCTGAGTTCGCGGCCAACGGGCGGTTCGATCCTGACCCACAACGCCTTGAGGATCATCCACAGAAACACGCCGACAACGAGAAGCAGCTTGACCGCGATAGCCTTGAACACGGCCACGGACGCCGCAAGCGCAACCAGAAGCGCAACCACGGCCAGCAACATGACGATCATGTACAAGTTACCCAGCACCGCCAACAACACTACCCTGCCCCTATACGCCGCCGGATTCTCACTGGCACGCACTTCGAGCTTGCGAACCAGGGCCTCAAACTGCTCATCCTTCATGAAATCCCTCGTGTACCTGAAAGCCTGACCAATACCGGCCACCTTGCGGCAACGGCCCAATGAATGCACAAGGCATTATCTATCAGGCAGACATCATGGGGCGAAGAAATCTGATCATACGACGATGTTGGCGCAACAATCAGTAAGACCGACGATCGCGGGGCACTGCCAGACACCCGTCCAAGGACGGTCCGCGCTACCGGCATTGCGATTCATGCCACCTTGAAAAGCCTGGACCCCAAAATCACGCACGTCGCGACAATGTCGCCGACCATGGCCCCGCACTCGAGCCGGCCGCCCCCAAATTCGTCCCCACCTGGTCAGCGTGCCACAGCAACTTCTCATGTTTGAGCAGTGTGTTCTTCGAGCGCCGCTCCGGATACGACATCACCGAGGACGGCCTCCTCGACACGGAAGTACCGCTCAACCTCGGCGACGAGTTTGTCGAGCAAGGCGCCAAACTCGGCGCGTGGTCTGCTCTCGGCAGTCACCCGGATCAAGGCGGCGCATGGATCAAACTAGTCGCAGTGCTGTCGGCCGATCAGATCGTGACCCGTCTCATCGGAACGTCCCATCAAAGCACTAAGGGGATGAGCGCATCGCGCTTCTATCGGGCGCCCTTTCCTCGTACGTAGTTCCGCCCCCCCGCGGAACGCAATCGACGTGCTTCCAGGCAAGAGCTGGGGGCGGGTCGCCCGCCCGCATGCTGCGTAGCGGAGCTACTCGACCACGTGCACCACGCCGCGCATCTTGTGCGATTCGTGATGCGGTTCGCAGATGTAGGGGTAGGTGCCGGGCGTTTCGAAGGTGCGCTCACGCACTTCATCGGGGAAAAAGTAGTCGCTCTGCTTGTCCCCCAGCGCCTCGAAGTACACGTTGTGATACTGGCGTTTCTCGTGGTTCTCCCAACGCACCGTGGTGCCGACCTTGACCGTGATTTCAGCCGGTTCAAAGTGGAAGTCCTTGACCGTTATCACCACCGCTTCGGCAGGTGTGCCCGCCAGCAGCAGCGCGGGCGAGGAAAACGCCACTGCCGTCATGACCGTAAGCATGCGCTTGAACAAATATCTCATCGTGATTCCTCCGGAGTATGGGCAACTGCCGCACGGGGGCCGGACAGACGAGCGGCAGCCGCTGTCCCACCCACCCCCGTGCAGCCGGCCTTACTTCAGCGCGGCGAGTGCAGCGGCGTAGTCCGGCTCGTTCTTGATCTCGGACACCAGCTCGGAATGCACGACCTTGTTGCTGGCGTCGAGCACCACCACCGCGCGCGCGCTGACACCGGTGAGCGGTCCGGACGCGATCTCGACGCCGTAGTCGCGCAGGAATTCACGGCCACGCATGGTCGACAGCGGTACCACGTTGCCGAGGCCTTCGGTTTCGCAGAAACGTTTGGAGGCGAACGGCAGATCGGCCGAAATCACCAGCACCACGGTATCGGTCAGGGCATTGGCTTCGACGTTGAACTTGCGCGTGGAGGTGGCGCAGGTGGGAGTGTCGAGGCTGGGGACGATGTTCAGCACCTTGCGCTTGCCGGCGAATTTGTCCAGCGTGACATCGCTGAGATCCGCGGCAACCAGCGACAACGGCGGCGCAATATCGCCCGGCTGGGGGAACTTGCCATTGACGTCGATCGGATTGCCACCAAGGGTAACCGTGCTCATGAAATTCTCTCCTGTGTCTTTCTTGTTGGGGATGGGGTTGTCGGGTGTTGCGTCATCTCTGACAGGACCAAGAGTGCAGCAGTTCGCATGACCGGTCAAACCGTGTCACGATCGTGTCTGGAGCAGGACGACAGGCACATGGACAGCACAAGAGAGAAGATTTCAGGCGTGATTCTGGCCGGCGGTCAGGGCCGGCGCATGGGCGGCGTCGACAAGGGCCTGATACCGCTGCACGGCAAACCGATGGTGGCGTGGGTGATCGAGCGCTTGCGCCCGCAAGTCGATGAACTGGCGATCAACGCGAACCAGAACCTGGACCACTACCGCGCCCTCGGCGAGACGGTGTACCCGGACGAAATCGGCGGTTTCATCGGTCCGCTCGCCGGCTTGCACGCGGCGCTGAGCCGCACCGCGCTGCCGCTCGTGATCACCGCGCCGTGCGATTCGCCGTTTCTACCGGCCGACCTGGTGACGCGGCTGGGCGCCGCGCTCGTCGAACACGGCGCGGATCTCGCCGTGGCTTGCACCGATGATCAGCGTCACCCGGTATTCAGCCTGTGCCGGCGCACGGTGCTGCCGGCGCTGACGGCCTATCTCGCCTCCGGGGGGCGCAAGATGGATGGCTGGTACGCGCCGCTCAAGCACATCGACGTAAGCTTCGACGACCAGCCGCTGGCCTTTCGCAACATCAACACCCGCGGCGAACTCGACGAGCTGGAGCGCTGAGAGCCGCCGCGCTCACTGGCAGGACGTGTTGCTCGTGCCTTGCCAGGGTTTGCGCAGCACGAACGTCGCCACGTCCCACGCCAGCCAGGTTTCGGGGTCGTCGAAGTCGACGGTGGCCGCATCGGCGACGATGCCGATGGCCTGCCAGGTGCCCGACGCCAGCCCTTCCAGCACCGAATTTCCCCCCAGCACAACCTCGGTGATCGCACCGCCCAGGTTGTCGGCGGCCGGAACGTAGGCGTCAATCGCGCGGTTGGTGTTCAGATCCGAGATCGAATAGCGCTCGGTAATCAGATAAGGTGTGGCGCTGCGCCGCTTGGTGACGCTGAAGAAGGCCGGATCGTTCTTTTCGCCCTTCGCCTCGGGCCGGTAGAAAAACACGTACAGGTCACGCTTGTTCTCGGCGATCTTGCCGGCGTCGTACTTGATGGTCAGGGTCAATTGATCGAGAGAATCGGCGGACGAGCACGGTGAAAATTTGGTGCCGGCGGGCTGGGTCTTCTTCAGGCTGGCGCCCGCCGAACCGGACGGCGCGGTGATGGTCAGAACCACGCTGTACGACGTATACGGCTTGGGTTCGGGGTCGGTCGTCTGGGCCAGCGCGGCGTTGCCATGGGCCGCCAGCAGCAGGCTTGCGGCAAAAATCAGGGGTTTCATGCCTATCTCCCGAGTGGTTGTTGCCGCCCCACGCTACGCTGATAGCGCGCGGGCGGCCCCTCATCGGCAAATGATAACAGCAGCCCGCGTGACGACCGCGCTCAGCGCACCATCGCGCGCAGCCTTGCGATTCGCTCGGCGGTCGCCGGATGGGTCGAGAACAGTCCACGCAAGCCACCGCCGGACAGCGGATTCATGATCATCATCTGCGCCGTTTCAGGGTGGGCCTCGGCGGCGTGCATGGGAATCCCCCTGGCGTAGGCTTCGATCTTGGCCAGAGCACTCGCGAGCGCTTCCGGATCGCCGGATATCTCGGCACCGCCTCGATCGGCACCGAACTCGCGGGTGCGCGAGATCGCCATCTGGATGATCATCGCCGCCATCGGCGCCAGGATCATCATCGCGATCGCGATCACCGGATTGGGCCGGTCATCGTCGCGGCCGCCGAAGAACATGCCGAACTGCGCCAGCATCGAGATCGCGCCGGCCACGGTGGCCGAAATCGTCGAGATCAGGATGTCGCGGTTCTTGACGTGCGCCAGCTCATGCGCCATCACGCCGCGCAGTTCGCGCTCCGACAGCATCTGCATGATGCCGGTGGTGGCCGCCACCGCCGCGTTTTCCGGGTTGCGCCCGGTGGCGAAGGCGTTCGGCTGCGCCTCGTCGATGACATACACCTTGGGCATGGGCAGATCCGCGCGGCGCGCCAGGTCGCGCACCATGTTGTGCAGATAGGGCGAGGAACTCTCGTCCACCTGGCGCGCCCGATACATCCTGAGCACCATCTTGTCGGAGAACCAGTAGGCCCACAGGTTGGTCGCACCGCCAAACACCAGCGCCAGCAGCATGCCGTCGCGACCACCTATCATTGCACCGACCGCGCCAAACAGCGCCACGATGCCGGCCATGAGCATCGAGGTCTTGACCCAGTTACCGAACATTGCCTGCATTCCTTAGAAGTGGATCATCCACGGGATATCACTGATGTGGGGGCTTCCCCCGGCGTTTCAATCGCCGGACGAATCCGGCATCTCGAAACGATCACCCGCATTGACCGCGAACCCCCGCAGGAATTCCCCCGCCACCAGGCGCTTGCCACCCGGCTTCTGTAGTTCGAGCAAGGCCAGCGCGCCATCACCACAGGCCACCACCACCCCGTCCGGACCGACGGCGAGCACCGCGCCAGGTTGCCCCGTTTGTCCCGGCACCGCGCGCACGCGCCAGATTTTCAGCGGCACACCACCCAGATGGCCGAGCGCTGCCGGAAACGGATTGAAAGCACGCACCGCACGCTCGATCTCGGAGGCGGGGCGGCGCCAGTCAATGGCCGCTTCAGCCTTGCCGATCTTGCTCGCATAGGTCACCCCGTCGGCAGGCTGGGGCATTGCGTGTAGTTCGCCCTCGGCAAGTTGCTCCAGCGCGCTCACGATCATGGTCGCACCAAGTGCGGCGAGCCGGTCATGCAGCGTGCCGGTGGTGTCGTCGGAGTCGATCGGAATGGCCTCCCGCAGCAGCATCGCGCCGGTGTCGAGCCCTTCGTCCATTTGCATGATGGTGATGCCGGTCCGCGCGTCGCCGGCCTCGATCGCCCGATGAATGGGCGCCGCGCCGCGCCAGCGCGGCAGCAGCGACGCATGGATGTTGATGCAGCCGAAACGAGGCAGATCCAGCACCGCACGTGGCAGGATCAATCCATACGCGGCCACCACCAGCACATCGGGTGCGCATGCCAGCAGCGCGGCACGCTGCTCGTCGCTGCGCAGGCGCTCCGGTTGATCGACGGCAATGCCATGCGCCAGCGCCAAGGTCTTGACCGGACTGGCGATCAGCTTCATGCCGCGTCCGGCGGGTCGATCGGGCTGGGTCAGGACCAGTGGTACCGCGTAGCCCGCCGCGATGATCGCCGCCAGCGCCTGTGCGGCGAACTCGGGCGTGCCGGCGAAGGCGACCCTGAGCGGGGCCGCGATCACGCCGTGATCCTGGCTTTCTTGGCCAGTTTGCGCTTGATCAGGTTGACCTTGAGGCTGGACAGGTACTCGACGAACACTTTGCCGTCGAGATGGTCGACCTCGTGCTGTATGCATACCGCGAGCAAACCGTGCGCATCGAGTTCGAAACGCTCGCCGCGCTCGTTGAGCGCCCTGACGCGCACATGCTCGGCGCGCGTGACTTTCTCGTAGATGCCGGGCACGGACAAACAACCCTCTTCGCCGGTCTGCTCACCATCACGCTCGATGATTTCGGGGTTGATCAAGGCCAGCAGCGCGCTTTTGTCCTCCGACACATCGATTACGATGACGCGTTGGTGTACATTGACCTGGGTGGCGGCCAGACCTATGCCAGGCGCCTCGTACATGGTTTCGGCCATGTCGGACACCAACTGCCGGATGCCGTCGTCCACCACGGCAACCGGCGCGGCGCTGGTGTGCAAACGCGCGTCCGGATAACGAAGAATTGGTAATAGAGCCATATAAATGCTTGCCGGGTTAAGTCTTTACGTGCAGAATTTCAAGTGCTTTGGCATGCAAAGCAGTCTGTGACACCTGAATGAAGACTGCGGATTGGACCCGACGCCGGCCGTATTCATTCCGGTTGCGGGATAATCCGGTCTGCTCCTATCGGAAGCGAGCGATGATCCGCATTATATTCCCTCTCATCTTTGCCGTTGCGACGCTCTTCAGCGGAGCGGTAGCGGCCCAGTCCATCGAGGTCGCCGACGACGCACCCGACAGTTATACCGTCGTGCGCGGCGACACCCTGTGGGACATCTCGGCGCGGTTCCTGAAACAGCCGTGGCGCTGGCCCGAGGTCTGGCGACTCAACCGCGAGCAGATCAGCAATCCGCACCTGATATATCCAGGGCAGGTGATCATGCTCGATCGCAGCGGCCCGTGGCTGACGATAGGCAAGCGCATCGGCGGTGATCAGCGCCTGTCGCCGCAGATCTACACCGAAGAAGTGGACCGGGCCATCGCGACCATCCCGATGCGCGATATCGAGCCGTTCCTGATACGCCCGCTGTTCTCCGACGACAGCGAACTGTTCGAGGCCGGCACGGTGGTCGCGACCGAAGTCGGGCGCGTGATCATGGGCGTCGGAGACGCCATATTCGCCAAGGACGTCGCACCCGAGCACGAAATCTGGCAGATCTTCCGCCCGTCCGAACCCCTGCTCGACCCGGTCACCCAGGAAGTCCTCGGCTACGAAGCCAGCCACCGCGGCAGCGCCCGCCTGACCGAAGCCGGCGACCCGGCGACGCTCAAGATCCTCACCGCCGTCGAGGAAATCACAGCCGGTGACCGCCTGCTGCCGAGCGAGCGTCCGCGCCTGTTCGCCTACATTCCCCACGCACCGGACATCCGCATTGATGGACGGGTCGCGGGCATCTACCGTGGCGTGCTGGAAACCGGACGCCACCATGTGGTCGCGATCAACATCGGGGAGCGCGACGGGATCGAGGACGGCCACGTACTGGCGCTGTTCCGCAGCCGCGGCCAGGCCGAATACAAGGACGAAAAGACGGACACGCGCGAAGTCTTCGAGTTGCCCGAACAGCGCTACGGCCTTGCGCTGGTGTTCCGCGTATTCGACCGCGTCGCCTACGCGCTGGTGATGGACACGGACGGCCCGGTCAAGATCGGCGACAGTCTGCGCACCCCCTGACTCAGGTGCGCAATGGATGACAGGGCCGCGTGGCTCCGGCTCGCGCTGTGCCTTGGGCTCGGGCCGGCCACGCAGCGCGCGTTGCTCGCGGCGTTCGGCCTGCCCGAACAGATTTTCGCTGCGGGACGTAGCGCGATCGCTGCGGTGGTCGGTACCAAAATGGCCGATCTGGTCATGGCACCACCCGATCTCCCCCGGATAGAAGCCGCCCTGGCATGGAGCGCGACCGACGGCAACGCCATCCTCACACTGGGTGATCCGCACTATCCGACGAGCCTGCTCGACACCGCTGACCCGCCGGTGCTGCTGTACGTCAAGGGCAACCGCGCGCTGCTGAATCAGCCCGCGCTGGCCATGGTGGGCGCCCGCTCCGCCTCCCCGCAGGGGGTCGCCAACGCCGAGGCGTTTGCCCGCAGCCTCGCGGCCACCGGACTCACCATCGTCAGCGGTCTGGCGCTCGGTATCGATGCAGCCGCCCATCGCGGCGCGCTGGCCGAACCAGAAGGGACGACCGTCGCGGTCATAGGCACCGGCGCCGACCGCATCTACCCGGCGCGCAACAAGGCGCTGGCGCACGAGATCGCCGCGCGTGGCGCGATCGTCAGCGAGTACCCGCTGGGCACGCCACCGCTGCCGCACAATTTCCCGCGCCGCAACCGGATCATTGCCGGCTTGGCCCGAGGGGTGCTGATCGTCGAAGCCGCCGTGGGCAGTGGCTCGCTGATCACGGCGCGGCTGGCGAACGAGTGCGGACGCGAAGTATTCGCCATTCCCGGCTCGATACACTCACCACTGGCGCGCGGCTGCCACCGCTTGATACGCGACGGCGCCAAACTGGTGGAAACCGCTCAGGACGTCATCGAAGAACTGAGCTGGGGCATTGCCCGCGCACAATCCAGGCCGTCCGCACCGCCAGAGGAAAAGGAGAACCCGCGTTCCAGCATCGCCGCAACGCCTGCGACGCTGCCAGCGGAGGCCGCCCGAGTGCTCGACGCGGTGGGTCACGACCCGGTCGACCTGGACACGATCGCGCAACGCTCCGGCTTGACGCTCGATGCGCTCTACGCCATCCTGCTGCCATTGGAGCTTGACGGCCACATCAGCCGCCTGCCGGGAGGCCGGTTCCAGCGCCTTTGAACCAAGTGTAAGCGGTGATGTTCGATATTTTTGTCTACCTGTTCGAGAATTACGTCCATGCGGATGCCTGCCCCGAGTCCGACCAGCTTGCGCGCAAGCTTTCGGCTGCCGGCTTCGAGGACGACGAGATCTCCGAAGCCCTGGAGTGGCTGAACGGCCTGCGCCGGGTGTCCGGAGAGGTACCGGCGATCCTGGCGCCGCGCGTGGATGCGGTACGGATCTACGCGCCCGAGGAAGAAGCACGCCTGGACGTCGACTGCCGGGGCTTCATCACGTTTCTGGAGAACGCCGGGGTACTCGACGCGACCATGCGCGAGCTGGTCATCGAACGAGCACTCGCGCTGACCGGATTCAGGCTCAACGTGCACCGCTTCAAGATCATCGTGCTGATGATCATGTGGCAACGGGATCAACCGCTGGACGCACTGATACTGGACGAACTGCTGACCGGCGACGAGGACGAGGACAACTTCATCCTGCAGTAGCGCCACGGTGCCGTGGCAGTGCGAGAATGGCGCGCCACGCGGCGCATGAAATGCGAAATACATGGCACCGGCGGGCCGGCACACGCACAATGCCACCCACCGACCACGCAGCAGGGTATTCGAGCGACCGGTAGCCATCCTGCTTGCATCCAGCGTGCCGGCCTGCTTATCATCCGCCGCTACCAGACCACCACCGACGCGTCACCATCGCGTTTCGCCCAAGGCAAGGCATGAGCAAGCAACTGATCATCGCGGAAAAACCCTCCGTCGCGCAGGACATCGCCCGCGCACTGGGTGGCTTCACCAAGGAAAAGGACTACTTCGAGTCGGACGACTACGTCCTGTCCTCGGCCGTGGGCCACCTCCTTGAACTCGTGGTGCCCGACGAATTCGAGGTCAAGCGGGGCAAATGGACCTTTGCCCACTTGCCCGTCGTACCCCCGCACTTCGCCCTCAAACCGATAGACAAGACCCACGACCGTCTCAAGCTGCTGACCCGCTTGATCAAGCGCAAGGACGTGGACGGGCTGATCAACGCCTGTGACGCGGGACGCGAGGGCGAACTGATCTTCAATTTCATCGTCGAGCACGCCAAGGCCAGGAAGCAGGTGCGGCGCCTGTGGCTACAGTCGATGACCGCAACGGCGATCCGTGACGGCTTCCAGCAGTTGAAAAGCGCCGAGGAAGTCGAGGGCTTGCGTTCAGCCGCAGTGTGCCGCGCCGAGAGCGACTGGCTCATAGGCATCAACGGCACCCGCGCGATGACCGCCTTCAACTCCAGGAGTGGTGGATTCCATCTGACCACGGTCGGCCGGGTCCAGACCCCGACCCTGGCCATCGTGGTCGAACGCGAAGACCGCATCCGCAAGTTCCGCGCCCGTGACTATTGGGAACTCGAAGCCACCTTTGCTTGTGCCGCCGGCGAGTACACCGCGCGCTGGTTCGACGAACAGTTCAAGAAACGCGACGGCGACGAACACGCCACCGCCTACCGACTATGGGAAAAGGACCGGGCCGAGGCGATACGCGACAAGTGCGACGGCCAGCCGGGCGAGGTCAGCGAGGAGTCCAAGCCGTCGACCCAGCTCTCGCCGCTGCTGTTCGACCTGACCAGCCTGCAGCGCGAGGCCAACGGACGCTTCGGGTTTTCCGCGCGCGCCACGCTGCAGATCGCCCAGGCCCTGTACGAGCGCCACAAGGCGCTGACCTACCCGCGTACCGATGCACGCGCCCTGCCCGAGGACTACATCGGCACGGTCCAGGAGGTGATGCACGCCCTGCCCCCCGAGTACGCACCGTTTGCCAAAGAGATCACGGCCAAGGGTTGGGTCAAGCCGAACAAGCGCATCTTCAACAACGCCAAGATTTCCGATCACTTCGCCATCATCCCGACCGGCACGGTGCCCAAGAGCATGTCCGAGCCGGAGCAGAAGATCTACGATCTGGTGACGAAGCGTTTCCTCGCCATCTTCTTCCCGGCCGCCGAGTACCGCCTTACCACCCGCATCACGCGCGTCGCCGGTGAAGCTTTCAAGACCGAAGGCAAGGTGCTGGTCAATCCGGGTTGGCTGACCGTGTATGGCAAGGAAGCGGTCAAGAGCGACGACGACAAGGACGGCGGCGCCCAACTGGTGCCGGTCGAACAGCATGAACGCGTCGCCACCCTGGATGTGCTGACCAAGGCGCTGCAGACCAAGCCACCGGCGCGCTACAACGAAGCGACGCTGCTGTCGGCGATGGAAGGCGCGGGCAAGATGGTGGACGACGAAGAGTTGCGCGCCGCCATGGCCGACCGCGGCCTCGGCACGCCAGCCACCCGCGCGCAGATCATCGAAGGGCTGATCGCCGAACAGTATCTGCACCGCGAGGGCCGCGAACTGATTCCGAGCGCCAAGGCGTTCTCGCTCATCACCTTGCTCAAGGGGCTGGGCGTCACGTCCCTGACCGCGCCCGAACTGACCGGCGAGTGGGAGCACAAGCTCGCCCAGATGGAACGCGGCGGGCTGTCGCGCACGGCCTTCATGGGCGAGATCGCGGACATGGCGCGCGAGATCGTCGAGCGCGCGAAACGCTACGAATCCGACACCGTTCCGGGGGACTTCGTCACCCTTGCGGCGCCTTGCCCGAAGTGCGGCAAGGTGGTCAAGGAAAACTACAAGAAGTACGCGTGCCAGTCGTGCGACTGGAGCGCATGGAAGATCGTGGCCGGGCGCCAGTTCGAGATCGAGGAGATCGAGACGCTGTTGCGCGAGGGCCGGGTCGGTCCGCTGACCGGCTTCCGCAGCAAGATGGGACGCTTGTTCAACGCCGAGATCCGGCTCAACGACGAACGTCAGCCCGAATTCGATTTCGGTCAGCCCAGGGACTCGGACGAGAACGCCGAGCCGATCGATTTCTCCGCCCAGACCTCGCTCGGGGCCTGCCCCAAGTGCGGCGCCGGGGTGTTCGAGCATAGTATGTCCTACGTCTGCGAGCGCTCGGTCGGCCCCGCCAGGAGCTGCGACTTCCGCTCCGGCAAGGTCATTCTGCAGCAGCCGGTCGAACGGGCGCAGATGGAGAAGCTGCTCGCCGAAGGGCGCACCGAACTGCTCAAGGGTTTCGTCTCGGCGCGCACCCGGCGCAAGTTCTCGGCCTTTCTGGTGCGCGGCAAGGATGGCAAGGTCGGCTTCGAGTTTGAAGCGAAGAAGCCGCGTGCGGGCAAGGAAGCGGACGCCGCCGCAACCGCCGAGGACATGCCGGCCAAGCCCAAGGCGGCGCCGCGCGCCAAGCGCGGCAGCGCGGCCTGACCACGCTCAGCGGGCCAGCCGCCGATAAAGCTCGTCGGCGCGCCCCGCCGGTTCGCCCAACAACGCGAAGCCGCGCAGATCACCCCGGTGATCCTCGAAGCGTGCCGTGACGCCGCTGGCGGTAGCGACTTCGTGCCACTCGCCACCGACCGGCGGCGGTGCGCACAACGCGAACAGCATTCCGCCCAGTTCCAGCCGGCGCAGCGGCTGGCGCCATTGCGCCCGTGACGTGCCGCCCATCAGCGTCCGCGCCAGCGCCGCGCATGCATCGTCGATATCCTGTGCATAGGCGCGCCCCCGCCCGGCCAGTTCGGTGCAGCTACCCAATGCGAAGATGTGCGGGTCGCTGCAGCGGTTGGCCTCATCGACCACAATCCCGCTCCGCACGTCCAACTCCGCGTCACGCGCGAGACCGGTTCGCGGTTGGCTGCCGCCCAGCGCCAGCACCACGTCGGCGGTACGGATCGCCCCCGAGCGCAGCGTCAGCTCCAGTCCTTCCGCGCCCAGTTCCGCCCGCTGTATTCCCGACTCCAGCTCCACCCTGACCCCACCCTGCGTCAGTAACCGGGTCAGGCGCCCGGCGCACAGTGCCGGTAGCTGGTGCCCAAGCAGGCGGCTCCCCGGCTCAAGCAGCGCCACGGTGTAACCCGCGCGCACCAGACGATCGGCGAACTCGCAGGCAATCAGACTGCCTCCCAGCAACACGACGCGCCCCCGACCCGACAACTGATGCCTGAAATAGCGGTATTCCGCCAGGTTCGCCACCGTCAGGATCCGGTCGGCGGCCTTGCCCCGTATCCCGCTCGGGCGCACCGTCTCCGATCCGGTCGCCAACACCAGCCGCGAATAGGCAAGCTCGCCCCGGTCGGTGATCGCCACCGCGCGCGCGCGATCAATGTGCAGCACCTGGGTCTGCGCGCGCACGATCGCTTCCAGGCGGTGCGCCATCTGCTCGGCGCTGGCGATCACAAGGTCACGCGCTTCCCGGCCCTCCGCCATCCCCGAGGGTAGCTGCATCCGCGAATACGCCGCGCCATCGTCGCGCGTCACCAGCGCAACCGGCCGTTGCGCATCCAGCCGGCGCAACGCGCGCAGCAGCCCGTAGCCGGCCGCGCCGGTTCCGACGATCAGTACCGGCGCGGCAAGGTCAGTTTTCAGCGCGCACCCCCGGCATGCCACCCACCGCCCTGACGCCGGGCAAGGCGCTTTCCCGTACCGCAGTGCGCACCACGTCGATCGCGCCGCTGCGTGGATAGGTCACCCGCCATGCCAGCGCGATGCGGCGCACCGGCTCAGGCTCGGCAAAGGGCCGCACCGCAATCAGCGGATTGTGCTCGGGCAGGTCGTCGGCCGCCGAGCTGGGCAGCACCGTGACCCCCAGGCCGGTCGCGACCATGTGGCGTATGGTTTCCAGCGAACTGCCTTCGAGCGTGCGCTGCAGCCCGCTGGCGTTGCGGCAGTGCGGGCAGACTTCCAGCACCTGGTCGCGAAAGCAGTTGCCCGCGCCGAGCAGCAGCAGGTGCTCGTCGGCCAGCGCCAGGGGGTCGATGCGCTCGCGCCCGGTCCACTCGTGATCGGCCGGCATCAACACCCGGAACGGCTCGTCATAGACGGGTTGCGTGACGATGCCGGGCTCGTCGAGCGGCAACGACAGGATGATCACGTCAAGCTCGCCACGGCGCAGCAGTTCAACCAGCCGCACGGTGTAGTTTTCCTGGATGATCAGCGGCATCAGCGGCGCCAGCCCATGCACCAGCGGGATCAATCGCGGCAACAGGTAAGGGCCGATGGTATAGATCACGCCCAGGCGCAACGGTCCGACCAGCGGGTCGCGCCCGGCGGCCGCGATTTCGGGTATCTGGGCCGCTTCGAGCAATACCCTTTCGGCCTGCACGACGATACGCTCACCAGTGGGGGTGATCTTGATCTCGGTCGCGCCGCGCTCGAACAACTGCGTACCGAGCTCCTCCTCGACCTTCTTGATCGCCACCGACAGCGTGGGCTGACTGACATGACATTTTTCCGCAGCGCGGCCGAAATGGCGTTCGCGTGCGAGCGCCACCAGGTAGCGAAGATCCGTAAGCGTCATGGTGTGTCGTTTCCCCTTCGTCGCATCTGTCCGCCCGTGGTCCCGACATGGTACCGCGCGGCGTGCCGGAACACAGCACATGATGGGGCGCGATGCGCGATGGTGGGGGTTGATCCAAGCGTTTATCATCTCCACGTACAATTCGCGACGATATCGTTGGATAGGGACGGGAACACTTGCCCCCTGATGCCGTCTACGCGGTTCATTCAAATACACACAAGGGACATAGCACTCATGCGCAAACTGATACTTGCCGGCGCCCTGTCGACCGTGCTGGCAACCGGCCTGTTTGGCGAAACCCTCGTTTCTGGCGCACATGCCGCCGCTGCGGAATCGGTCGCGCCCGCCGTCAAACCCAACCGCTACGGGCTACCCGACTTCGGCGATCTGGTCGATCAGGTCGGACCCGCCGTGGTCAATATCAGCGTCGTCACGCAGCAGGCGCGGGGTGACGACTTCCCGTTCGCCGACGACCCGTTCTACGACTTTCTGCGCCGCTTCGGTGTGCCGATGCCAGGCATGCCGGGACAGCCCGGCCATCCGGGGCGGGGCCCCCGCATCAGCCGGGGCATAGGCTCGGGTTTCATCATCAGCGGCGATGGCTACGTGCTGACCAACGCGCACGTGGTCGGCGAGGCCGGCGAGGGCACCGAAGTCACGGTCAAGCTCATCGACAAGCGCGAGTTCAAGGCCAAGGTCATCGGCACCGATACCCGCACCGACATCGCGCTGCTCAAGATCGATGCCGACGACCTGCCGACCGTCAGGACCGGCGACGCCGAGCAGTCGCGGGTGGGCGAATGGGTGGTCGCCATGGGTTCGCCGTTCGGTTTCGACAACACCGTCACCGCCGGCATCATCTCGGCCAAGGCGCGCCGCCTGCCGGACGAGAACTACGTCCCGTTCATCCAGACCGACGTGGCGATCAACCCCGGCAACTCGGGAGGACCGCTGTTCAACCTCGCCGGTGAAGTCATAGGCATCAACTCGCAGATCTATTCGCGCTCGGGCGGCTTCATGGGCATCTCCTTCGCCATCCCGATCGACGTCGCGCTGAAGGTCAAGGACCAACTGGTCGAGTTCGGCCGCGTGCAGCGCGGCAAGCTGGGCATCACGATCCAGGGGATGGACAAGGATCTGGCGCAGACTTTCGGGCTGGCCGAACCGATGGGGGCGCTGGTTTCCAACGTCGAACCGGGCAGCGCCGCGGACAAGGCCGGACTGCTGGCGGGTGACGTCGTGATCGGAGTCGACGGGGTCAAGGTCAACGAATCCAACGACTTGCCGCGCATGATAGGCGAGAAGCGCCCGGACACCCCGGTCAAGCTCGAGATCTTGCGTGACGGCAAGAAGATCACGGTCAAGGCCACGCTGGACGAAATGCAGCCGCGCACCATGGCGGCCGGGTCCGACGGTCGGGGCGAGGACGCGGGCGGCAAGCTCGGCCTCACCGCGCGGGCATTGACCGCCCAAGAGGCCAGCCAGCTCAACCTGCGTGGCGGCCTCGCGATCGAAAGCGTCTCCGGGCCGGCAGAGGCGGCGGGTCTGCAGGCGGGCGACGTGATCCTGGCGCTGAACAACACCCCGACCACCAGCATCAAGCAGTTCCGCGATTTGCTCGGGCAAGCGGGCAAGCGTTTCGCGCTGCTGGTCCAGCGCGGCAATAGCCGTATCTTCGTGCCGATCAGGCTGGGCTAAGCGACTGAACTGAGCAGCCAGGCTAGGCGGGCGGCACTCGACCGGGGCCGCCCGCACCATATCCGGCGTCCGCCGTGACGCCTACGAGGACCAGTGCCATGCTATTCCGTCTCTTCATGGCAATGATGCTGACGCTGCTGCTCACGCTGGGCGGCTGCAGCCGCGACGACCCGCTCGCCGAGCTGGAGACGAGCGTGCAGCAACTGCAGGACAGCCTCGAAGCCAAGGATAGCGGCGAGGTCACGGCCCAATTGCACCCGCAGTTTCAGGCCCAGGATCAGTACGACAGCGACTGGGCCAGACGCACCATGACCGGCCTGTTCCTGCGCCACCGCAACATCGGCATCACCGCGCTGACACGGCATAGCCGCCTGGACCCCCACGCGCGCGACATGGCGTACACCGACGCCTCGGTAGTCCTGAGCGGCGCGGAGAACCTGATCCCGGATCAGGCGGCCCAGTATCAGGTTCACATCGAATGGCGGCGCGATGGCGACGTGTGGAAGCTGCACCGCCTGACGTGGAAATAGCGTGGCAACAGGCGGGCGCCACCCGCTCCGGACAGCCTTCTACTCTTCGAGCAGGCTGCGCAGCATCCAGGCCGTTTTCTCGTGCACTTCCAGGCGCTGCGTCAGCACATCGGCGCTCGGCTGGTCGTTGGCCTTGTCCACCACCGGAAACAGCTTGCGCGCGGTGCGCGCCGTGGCTTCCTGCGCCGCCACGAGATGCCGGATCATGTCGGTGGCCGACGGCACCCCCTCCACTTCCGCGATCGAGGCCAGGCGCACGAACTCCTTGTAAGTACCGGGAGCGGCATGCCCGAGCGCGCGTATCCGCTCGGCAATCACATCCAGCGCGTTCCATTGCTCGGTATACTGGCCCATGAACATCAGGTGCAAGGTGTTGAACATCGGGCCGGTGACGTTCCAGTGGAAGTTGTGCGTCATCAGGTACAGCGTATAGCTGTCGGCGAGCAGTCCGGAAAGCCCTTCCGCGATACGCTTGCGATCCGCCGCCGATATGCCGATGTCGATGGCCGGCAGGGTAGTGGGTTTTTTCGTTTTCATCATGACTCCTTCCGGGTGGTTACAGCGCGTGCGCCTCAGGCACATGATCGTATGCCCGGCCTGGCGGGGCAAATATGGGCGCGATTGCCGATCACTATTGCCGGCGTACTGGCATGCCGGCCCGAGCCCGGATACCATCGCCGATAGTCTACCCACGGCGCCGGGCGACGATGCTCACCTCACCCTTGCCGCCCCATACAGACCCACGATGACCGACCCTGCCAACACCCTGCCGCACCTGAACGCAGTGCTCAATGCCACGACCGTCGTGCTGTTGCTGCTCGCCCTGCGGTTCATCCGCGCCCGGCGCATTGGCGCCCACCGGGGCGCGATGATGGGCGCGATTTGCGTTTCAGCGGTTTTTCTTGTGTCGTACCTGGTCTACCATTTCTCCGCCCCGATCTTCGTGTTTCGGGGTGAAGGGCTGGTCCGGCCGGCGTATTATGCGTTCCTGATCAGTCACGTGACCGCCGCGGCACTGGTCACACCGATGATCCTGGTCACCGCATGGCGTGGCCTGTCCGGCAACGTGAAGCACCGCGCGATCGCGCGCTGGACATTGCCGCTGTGGATGTACGCTTCGGTATCCGGCATCGTCGTGTATGCGCTGCTGTATCACGTCTATACCTGACCGTTCCACCGCCGCCGGGAGACTGCCGGACGTGCGGCGCGGTTCGCATGGATCGCACCGCAGGGTCCGGCAACCGCGACAACAAGGAGAACCCGCATGAAGATCCTGCTCTGGTGCAACGATCTGACGATACGCTTCAAACTCGAAGCCAAATGGAAATCGGACGGCGCCATCATGCTGAAGAAGACCGAGGCCGACACCCCCGACCTCATCGTCGTGGACCTGGCCGTGCGCGACGCGCTGGATCAGATCACGCGCCTGCGCGCACTGCACCCCGAAGCCGACATCGTGGCCTTCGACGCACAGTTCGATGCGGACGTGTTTGACGCCGCCCAGGCCGCAGGGGCCTGTGATTTCGCGCCGCGAGGTTCGATCGCCGAGCGGATCACGCGCCGCCTGTCCGCCGCAGCCTGAGCAATTGCCGCCCGACATCTCTCCAACCGTGCAAGATCTCCCTCCGTGCAGCCCGAACGATGGAATAATGTCACCATGAACGATCCGCAACCCACCTCACCCCGCCGCCGTTTGCAGGAACTGCTCGCAATACCCGACAGCCAGCGCTCGGACGAAGAATGGGACGAACTGAACGAGCTGGAGATCTCGCTCGCCCCCGGCAACCGTGAAGGCGCGCCGGACCCCAACATCAGGCGCAATCCGCACAACCCGCCCTCGGGCGGCGGCAGAGGGCGTTCGGGTGGCAGTGGCAACCCGGCTGGGGGAGGCGGCGGTCCGGGAGGTGGCAGTCCAGGCGGGCGCAAGCCTTTCAAGCGCGCGCCGAGGAAGGCATCCAAGGGCAACCCGAATTCGGGGTCCGGCCAGAACTCGGGACCCAGTTCGGGTTCCGGTCCGAATTCCGGCTCGGGCTCGGGTTCCGGCTCGGGCACCGCCTGAAGGCACGGCAGCGCCCTTACCCAACACTCACCGCGCGCATCACGCCTCGACGGTAGCGCACCAGAATTGTTCGAGTTCGTCGGCGGGAAGCGGCCGTGCAAAGAAATAACCCTGGGCCTTCCCGCAACCGCGCCGCTGCAGGCATTCCAGTTGCGCCTCGGTCTCGACCCCCTCGGCGATGACGTCCAGTCCGAGGTTGTGCGCCAGACCTATGATCGCGGCGACGATTTCCGCGTCATCCTCGTCGGTCACGATATCGCGCACGAAGGCTTGATCGATCTTCAACGTGTCGATGGGTAGCCGCTTCAGGTAGGACAGCGACGAATGGCCAGTGCCGAAGTCGTCGATCGACACCTTGACCCCCTGAGCGCGTAACACCCCGAGTATCTCGATGTTGCGTTCGATCGCGTGCATCGTCACGCTCTCGGTCAGTTCCAGCTCCAGCCATCGCGCGTCCAGCCCGCTCAGCCGCAACGCATCTTCGACCGCTGCAACGAAAACCGTCTGGCGAAACTGCAGCGCCGAGATATTGACCGCGACCGGCACCCGCGGCAAACCCGCCGCCTGCCACGCGCCGTTCTGCCGGCACGCCTCACCCAGCACCCACGTACCCAGCGGCAGGATAAGCCCGGTATCCTCGGCAACCGGAATGAAGCGCCCAGGCGGCACCAACTGGCCGGTCGCCGGGTCACGCCAGCGCACCAGCGCTTCCATCCCTATGATGCGCCGTGTCGCAATATCGAACTGCGGCTGGTAATGCAGCAGCAGTTCGCCCTGATCGAGCGCGCGGCGCAAGGCATGTTCCAGCGACATCCGCTCTCGCGCGCGCTCGTTCATTTCAGCGCGAAAATACTGGCTCGTATTGCGCCCGCTGTCCTTGCTCGCATACATCGCCAGATCCGCGTTGCGGATCAGCGTGAGGCCGTCTTCACCGTCGTCCGGATAGATGCTGATGCCTATGCTGGCGGTGAGCATCAACTGGTGCCCGGCGATCGAGTACGGACGGGCGAGCGTCTCCAGCACCTTGTTCGCCACCTGCGCCGCGTCGCCCGGATCGACGATCTCCGGCAGCAACAGCATGAACTCGTCGCCCCCCGGCCGACTGAGCGTATCGCTCGAACGCACGCACGATCTGACCCGCTCGGCGACCATCTGCAGCAACTGGTCGCCAACGTCATGGCCGAGCGTGTCGTTGATGTTCTTGAACCGGTCCAGGTCGAAAAACATCAGCGCCAGTTGGCGCCTCCCGCGCTGTGCCGCGAGTATCGCCTGATTCACCCGGTCGTTGAACAGCACCCGGTTGGGCAACAGGGTCAAGGCATCATGCTCGGCCTGATAGCGCATGTGCTCTTCGCTTCGCACCCGAGCCGCCTCGGCGGCGCGCCGTTCGGAGATATCCTCGACGATCACCACCGCCCCCTTGTCCGGGTCGTCCGGATCGATCAGGCGGGCGTAGATGTTGGTCCAGAACGTTTCACCCGCGCTATTGCGAAACGCCTCTTCCAGTTTCACCACCGCATCGCCGACCATGCCTGAATACAGTTTCTCGCCCGTCGCGGCGAATGCCTCGGGACTCAGGTAGACCAGATCCGCCAACTTGCCCACCACCTCCTTGGCCTTGTAGCCCACCAGACGCTCGAACGCCGGATTGACACTCATGAAGTGACGGCCGCGTACACGGATGATGGCCACCGGACTCGCATCAAGCACCGACTGCAGCTCCTTGGCGTGATTGTCGCTGTCGCGGCGCGAGCGCGCGAGTTCATCGACCAGGCGGTACAGATCGCGCGCGATCTCGCCGACTTCATCGTCACCCGCGTGCAGGTGCGCCGCCAGCGAGGGGTCCGCGCGCAGCCGGCGAGCGTTATCGCGCAGTGCCAGCATGGGGCGCAACACCCCATTGATCGCCAGCCACACCAGCCACGCCACCAGTGCCGAGGCAAGCAGCAGCAGCGCGATGCCGGTACGTCGCGACTGGCGGATGGGCGCGAACGCGACCTCCACCGGCAACACCGCCCCAACGATCCAGCCGGTACTCTTGAGCGCGACAAAACTCATCAGCGACAGCACCCCATCGCCCGCGTTACCCGCATCCGTGCCTTCCCAGCCGCCCAGCGCGCGGTCGTACACCGGATTGGCGCCGGGCACCGCCAGCACCCCCAGGACCTTCGCGCTGTCAGCGTCGACAATGGTGTAGCGGTCGCGGGTGGTGAGCACGAAATGTCCCCGGTCACCCGCCCAGCGTTCGGTCAACGAACCGAGGAAATTCGGCGCCAGCAGATCGAGCGTGCCGGATAGCACCACAACCAGCCGACCTTCGGCGTCGTGCACCGGCACCGACAGCGCGATCGTCGGGCGCCCGGTCACCTTGCCCGTGAAGGGTTCCGACACCACCGGCGCGCCGGTTGCCCGCAGGCGTTGCAGATGCGCGAGACTGGAAACATCGGTGCCCACCCGTCCCGGCACGCGCGGCGCGTCAGCCAGCACGCGCAACCGCGGCGATACCACGATCAGCGCATCGAACATCGCCCGGACACCGTGCTTGTCCTCGATGTAGGTCTGCAAACGCGCTGGGTCACGCAACAGTTCAGGACCGATACCGGCGGCTATGCGACGCAACGCATCGAGGTTGATCGCCAAGCGTCGGTCGATCTCGCCGGCAACGCGCGATACGAGCATGAACTGCTGATCGGCGATCGGCTTCTTCAGCGACCCCTGGATCAGGAAATCCTGGATCAGCAACCCGCTGCCGAACACCAGCAACATCAGCGCAGCCACGGCGAGCGACGATTTGGTCTTGAGGTTCATTGCCGGATACCGTTCCGTTGCGCAAGCGTCCTGTGCATCACGGTGCACGAGAACGTACACCATCCCCGATCCCACCCCGGCGTGCAAGCAGGCAGAATATCCGGGCTAGAATAGTCGCTGACCCAGACCATGCCCGGAGCGCTGTATGACCGTCGACCTCGCAACCATCATCCGCGCGCGTGAAGAAGCCGATTGCCTGGCCGACGCGGCACAGGTCAACGCGGCCCTCGACCGCATGGCCGCTGACATCACGCGTACCCTGGGCAACGCCAACCCGCTGGTGTACACGGTGATGCACGGCGGTCTGATATTCGCCGGGCGGATGCTGCCGCGCCTGCCCTTCCCGCTGGAACTCGCCTACCTGCACGCGACCCGCTACGGCCATGCCGAACGCGGCACCAGCCTCGACTGGCAGGTACGCCCGACCGGCGACCCGCGCGGGCGCACGGTCCTGGTGCTTGACGACATCCTCGACGAAGGCCATACCCTGCACGCCGTCATCGAATACCTGGAGCGGGCCGGCGCGGCCAAGGTCTATTCGGCGGTGCTGGTGCACAAGCAACACGAGCGCAAGGCCTATCCAGGCATGCGTGCCGACTTCACCGGGCTGGAGCTCGAAGACCGCTTCCTGTTCGGCTGTGGCATGGACTACAAGGGCTACTGGCGCAACGCGCCGGGCATCTACGCGGTCAAGGGCCTGTAGGATCATGTTGATCACTTTCAAATCCAAGGCCAGCGCCGACGTGATCATGTTCGGCGAACCGGCCCAACGCCTCATCGAACTGCTGGGCAAGGACGCCAGCTCGCACGCCAAGGGCATCGTCACGGTGGACCAACTGCCCGGCGCGATCGCCCGGTTGCAGGCCGCCATCGCCGAAGACAAGGCGCAACAGCAGGCAGCGCGTGAGGCCGAAGCCCAAGCCGATGTCGAGGCCGACCCCGAGCAGCGCGGCATGGCCGCGCCGGTCGGTCTGGCGCAACGCGCCTGGCCGCTGCTGGACATGCTGCAAACCGCCCAGCGCGAAGGCGTGCCGGTGGTGTGGGGGGTGTAGCCGTCAGAGCTTGTGAAGGAATCGTAGCGAGCAGGGCCGAGTGCAAGGCCTCATTTGGCAACTGAGCGAGCGAACGACGAGACATATCAAATGGATAGGCGAGGGCGCAGGCGGGGTTTCGCGATGCACCGCATCGCGCCGCCGTAGCCGGCCGGGTGTGCAAACCCGGCCGTGGGCAGAGCGAGTAAGCAACGCCGCACAAGCTCTCAAGCCGTGGCGGCAACGCCCGGCCTGACCCACAGCAGGTAGGACAGCAGGCAGCCGATCCCGCCAGCGACGATGCCCAGCACCATCGGCAACACCGAGCCATCGAGGCCGTGGCCGACCAGCGTGCCCACCAGCGCCGACAGGCTCATCTGCACGAAACCCATCAGCGACGCCGCCGATCCGGCCATCTTGGGGTAGGGCGCGAGTCCCATCGCGGTCGCGTTGGGCATCACCAGCCCCAGCGAACACGAGAAGAACACCATCGGCCCCATCACCGACACCGGGTGCTCCCAACCCGCCAGGGCCAGCACCAGCATCGTCACCCCCGCCAGCGCGCCCAGCACCGCCCCGGCGAACAGCAGGCGCGGCGCGCCGAAGCGGCGCGACAAGCGCCCCGAGATGGTGGTGCCTACGATGTAGCCGGACACCATCACGCCGAACGCCAGCCCCATCGCCTGCGGCGAGAAACCGAAGATGTTGATGAAGACGAACGGCGAACCGGAAATGAAGGAAAACAGGCCCGCGTAGGTGCACGCGTTGCACAGCAGCACCCCCCGGTACATGCGGTCGCCGATCAAAGCCTTGAAGTTGCCGAGGATCTGCCCCGGCCGCGTGGCACCGGGGTCGCGGTGGACGTTGGTCTCGCCCAGCATGCGCCACACCAGCACCGACTGCGCCAGCGAGAACAGCGTCAGGAACACGAAGGTCGCGCGCCAGCCGAACCCCACCGTCAGCGTGCCGCCCAGCACCGGCCCGATCAGCGGCGCCAGCGCCATCGCCGCGCCCATGTACGACAGGATGCGCGCCGCATCGTGCGGACCGTAGATGTCCCGCACTATCGCGCGCCCCAGCACCGGCCCGGCGCACGCCCCCAGCGCCTGCAGGAAGCGCGCCGCGATCAGCGCCTCGATGGCGGGGGCGAGGGTGCATACGATGGAGGCCAGCACATAGATCACCAGCCCGACCAGCAACACCGGGCGCCGCCCGAAGCGGTCCGACAGCGGCCCGTAGGCCAGTTGCCCGACACCAAAGCCGGCGAGAAACACCGACAGCGTGAGCTGCGTGCTCGCCACGTCGGTGCCCAGCGCCTGCGTGATCGCGGGCAGAGCGGGCAGGTAGAAGTCGGTGGACAGCGGCCCAAGTGCCACCAGCGTGGTGATCAGGACGGCAATGGCGGTGGTGGGTGCGGTCATGGACGGGTCCGGCGGGCTGAGTCAGGGCGCTACGTTGCTGTATATTGACACTGTGATTGTTGGATAACAAACATATTTGCGCACCCACGCTCGACATCCGGCACACATGCCTATTCGGCGTCGGCCTGCTCCCCCGGCGCGGCGCGGCGGAAGGCGTCGAGTATCTCGCATTGGGCGACGATGCGCATCACGTTGGGGATGTGGTCGGTGCGGCAATCGAAGCGGCGGGCGTTGTACACCTGCGGCACCAGACACACGTCCGCCAGCGTCGGAGTGTCGCCTACGCAATAGCGGCCGGTTTGGGGCGCGGCGGCGAGCATGCGCTCGATGCTTTCCAGGCCAAGCTCCACCCAGTGCCGGTACCAGGCATTCTTCCGCGTATCGCTGACCCCCAGTTCGCCCGTCAGGTATTGCAGCACGCGCAGGTTGTTGATCGGGTGGATGTCGCACGCAACGCTCTGCGCCAGGGCGCGGATGCGCGCGCGTACCAATGCGTCGCCGGGCAGCAGCGACGGTTCCGGGTGAACTTCGTCGAGATACTCGATGATCGCCAGCGATTGCGTCAGCAGATGGCCGTCCACTTCCAGCGCTGGCACCAGCCCGGCCGGATTGACGCCACGGTAGTCATCGCGGTGCTGCTCGCCGCGCGCCAGATGCACCGGCACCGCCTCCCACGGCAAGCCCTTGAGGTTGAGTGCGATGCGCACGCGATAGGCGGCGGACGAGCGGTAGTAGGTATAGAGCTTCATGTCGTTCTCCGGAATCTTGAATCAGCCGCCCAGCGCGTGCACCAGCCACAGCGCGATGCCGGGGAAAAAGGCCAGCAGCACGATGCGCAACAGGTCGGAAGCGAGGAAGGGCAGCACGCCGCGAAAGGTCTCCTTCATCGGAATGTCCTTGGCCAGCGAATTGATGATGAAGACGTTCATCCCCACCGGGGGGGTGATGAGCCCGATCTCGACCACCATCAGCGCCAGGATGCCGAACCAGATCGCCTTGTCGGTGTAGCCCAGCCCCCAGAGATCCAGTCCCAGGATGATGGGCAGGAACACCGGGATGGTCAGCAATATCATCGACAGGCTGTCCATCACGCAGCCGAGTATCAGATACACCACGATCATCGCGAACAGCACCAGCAGCGGCGGGTAGCCGCTGTTCAGCACCCATTCGGCGATCGCCACCGGCATCTGCGACAGCGCCAGGAAGGCGTTGAGCACGTCGGCGCCGAGCAGGATCAGGAAGATCATCGCGGTCGCCTCGGCCGCGCCCAGCACCGCCGCGACGAATTCGCGCCAGCGCATCTCGCGCGACGCGACCGCCAGCCCGGTGGTGGCGAAGGTACCGACCGCCGCCGCCTCGGTGGGGGTGAAGATGCCGCCGTAGATGCCGCCGATGACGGTGATGAACACCGCCAGAATCGGCCACACCCGCCCCACCGCGCGCAGGCGCTGGCGCCACGGCAAGGGCGCCGAAGCCGGCCCGCTGCCCGGCACGCAACGCGCGTACAGGCTGACCGCGACCATGTAGCCGAGCATCGCGATCAGGCCCGGTATGAGCGCCGCCATGAACAGCGCCGCGACGTTCTGTTCGGCCAGGATGGCGTAGATCACCAGCACCACCGACGGCGGAATCAATATGCCCAGGGTGCCGCCGGCCGCCAGCGCGCCGGTCGCCAGCGCCGGCGAGTAATTGCAGCGGCGCAGCTCCGGCAGCGCCACCTGCCCCATGGTCGCGGCGGTCGCCAGCGACGAACCGCAGATCGCGCCGAAACCGGCACAGGCGCCGATCGCGCTCATCGCCACCCCGCCGGGGTAATGACCGAGGAAGGCATTGGTAGCCTCGAACAGCCGCCGCGACAACCCGCCCTTGGAGGCGACGTTGCCCATCAGCAGGAAGAGCGGCACCACCGACAGGTCGTATACCGAGAAGCGGCCGTAGGCCAGATGCTTGAAGTAGCTCATCAGCGGGTCCCAGCCCGACACCAGGGTGTAGCCGATCGAACCGCCCAGCAGCATCGCCATGCCGATATGCACGCGCAGCGCCAGCAGCACCAAGGTGAAGGCGCCGATGGCGAAACCGATGTCGACGCTGCTCATTCCTGGCTCCCGGCTTCCGGATGGAGTACGCCACACCACGCGGTGTAGGCGGCCGTCAGCCCCAGCAGGAAGAAACCCGGACCGAGCGTGATGTACGACCACCACAGCGGCCAGCCCAGCAGCATGGTGGTCTCGCCGGTCTGATGCGCTTCCCACGCGCCAGCAAAGCTGCGCCACGAAATGACGAAGGACAACACCATCAGCAACACCGCCGCGATGCGGTCCAGCACCCGGCGCACGCGTGGCGAGGCGGCATGGGTGAAGAAGTCGACGATCACATGCGCGTTGTTCATCTGCGCCCACGGCAGAAAGGCCGCCACCGCCAGCGCGCAGCCCATCTGCACCAGTTCCACGTCGCCCAGCACCGGCTCGTCGAACATCCAGCGCCCGGCCACGCTATACACCGACACGGCGCAGATACCGAACAGCGTCAGGCTGCCGCCGATGGCGGACAGCATCGACCAGCCGTAGAGAAAACGGCCAACCGGATCGTGCGGACGCGGATCCGGCGCGTCACCGGATCGGGGGAGTGCTTCGGCCATGGGATACCTTTGCAATTATTAGCCCGGCAAGCATTTAGACGGATGCCGAGTAGGCTCCGGAGCAGCTACCCCCTCCCCTTCAAGGGGAGGGCCGGGGTGGGGATGGGTTTAACCGCATCGTTGTAACCCATCCCCCTCCTGACCGGGAGTCTCCGCTTCGCTCCACCGCTCCGGCGGCTCAGAGCGGTGCTCTGCGAAACCCCGCCTACGCCCCCCTTGAAGGGGGAGGGACCAGGTGCTGGCACCGATCACGTAATTGATTGTCGGGTAAATATCAACACGCGGCGCTGAGGCGAGCAGGCCCGCCCCGGCGTCACCACCTCACTGCGCGGCCTGCTTGATCAGACCCCTGGCGCCATCCAGCATGGCCTGGCCCTGATAGCCCTTGCCATCCATCTCCTTGACCCAGTCGGCCGCCAGCTTGTCGCCGACCTTGCGCCACTTCGCCAGCTCGTCGTTGTCGATCTTGGCGAACTGATTGCCGTGGGCGACGGCCTTCTCGCGCGCTGGCGGGGCTGATTCGTCCCACGCCTTGCCCACCGAAGCCGAGAAGTCGGCACCCGAATTCGCGTCGATGACCTTCTTCAGGTCGTCCGGCAGACTGTCGTACTTGGCCGGGTTCATCGCGATCACGAACACCGCCGTATACAGGGAGGGCAGCGACGCATCGGTCTCGGAGTGGAACCTGGTCATCTCGTGCAGCTTGACCGCCGGGATCACTTCCCACGGCAGCACGTAGCCATCGACCACGCCCTTGGAGATCGCCTCCGCCACCGCCGGCAACGGCATCGCCACCGGGGTCGCGCCGAAGGCGGCGATCATCTTGTTGGTCAGCCGGGTCGGGGCGCGCATCTTGAGACCCCGGAAATCGGCCATTTTGGTGATCGGACGCTTGTTGTTGTGCACATAGCCTTCGTCATGCACGTGGAAGGCCAGCGGCTTGAGCTTGGCGAAGTCGTCCCTGCCGAACTGCTCGTAGTACTGCCACGCCGCGCGGCTGGCGGATTCGGCGCGGTTGGTCATGAACGGCAGCTCGAACACCTCCATCGACGGATAGCGACCGGCGGTGTAGCCGGGCAGCGTCCACACCACGTCGGCCACCCCGTCCTGAACTTGCTGTATCAACTGCGGCGGAGTGCCGCCCAGTTGCATCGCCGGGTAGATCTGGCACTTCATGCGGCCGGCCGATTGCTGCTCGATCTTCGCGCACCACGGTTCCAGCACTTTCTGCTGGCTCATCGCGGTGGGCGGCCAGAAGTGCGCCACCTTGAGGATGACAGTCTCGTCGGCCAGCGCCGCGGTGCTGCCCAGCAGCGCGAAGGCTGCGGTGATCAGGGTCTTGTTCATCTCGTCTCCAGGGGTTGGGGGCGCTGGCCGTTGGGGCTCTGTCGCGCGGGGTCTCTGTGTTGGGGCTGGGGGTTGCTTCAGCGCGCGACCGGCGCCGCGACGGTGTTGTCGATGCTGCCGAAAATGCTCAGGCCGTCGGCGTCCAGCATCTCGATGCACACCCGGTCGCCGGGTTGCATGAAGGGCGTGACGGGCTTGCCCTGCTCGATGGTTTCGTACATCCGCACTTCGGCCAGGCAGCAGTAACCTACCCCGCCGTGCTCGATGCTCGACCCCCACAGGTCACCCTGCTTGTTCGACACCGTCCCCGAACCGATGATGGAGCCGGCTTCCAGCTCGCGCGTTTTCGCCACGTGAGCGACCAACTGGCCGAAGTCGAAGGTCATGTCCACGCCAGCGTTGGGTTTGCCGAACGGCTTGCCGTTGAGTTCCACCCGCAGCGGCAGATGCACCTTGGCGTCGCGCCACGCCTCGCCCAGCTCGTCGGGGGTCACCGCCACTGGGCTGAAGGCGGAGGCCGGCTTGGACTGGAAGAAGCCGAAGCCCTTGGCCAGTTCGTTCGGAATCAGGTTGCGCAGGCTCACGTCATTGACCAGCATCACCAGCCGGATCGCGCCGGCCGCCTCGGCCGGGGTGGCGCCCATCGGCACGTCCCCGGTCACCACCGTGACTTCGGCCTCGAAGTCGATGCCCCAGGCCGGGTCGGCGACGACCTGGTCGCGCGGGCCGATGAAGCTGTCCGAGCCGCCCTGATACATCAGCGGATCGGTGTAGAAAGTCTCGGGCAGCTCGGCGCCGCGTGCCTTGCGCACCAGCCCCACGTGGTTGATGTAGGCCGAGCCGTCGGCCCACTGATAGGCGCGTGGCAGCGGGGAATGGCAGGCGGCCGGGTCGAACGGCTGGTCGTGACGCGCCGCGCCGTTGTTCAGCGCTTCATACACCGCCGCCAGTTGCGGCGCGGCGTCGGCCCAGTGGTCGAGCGCCTGCTGCAGCGTGGCGGCCACTTCGGGCACCGGCTGGCAGCGGGTCAGGTCGCGATTGACTACCACCAGCGTGCCGTCACGCCCGCCCGCCTTGAGGGTTGCGAGTTTCACTTGAACATTTCCTTGTAGCTGCCGTCATGCATCCACGCCGCGTGCTTGGGCGCCTTCCTGGTCCTGGCCCACTCTTCGAGCATGTCCCACTTGACCTTGTCGAGCGCCTCCAGCATGCCCGGACGCAAGGTATTGGCCGCCAGCTCCAGCCGGTGACCATTCGGATCGTAGAAATAGATCGACAGGAACAAGGCATGGTCGGTCGGCCCGACCACCTCGATGCCCGCCGCTTCGAGCCGCGCCTTGGCCGCCATCAGGGTGTCCACCGAATCGACCTCCAACGCCAGATGCTGGGTCCATACCGGGGTGTTCGCGTCGCGCCCCATCGGCGCCTTGGTCGGCAACTCGAAGAACGCCAGCACGTTGCCCATGCCCGCATCCATGAAGATGTGCATGTAGGGGTCGGCTTCCTTGGTCGAGGGCACTTCGTCCTCGGCGATCGACAGCACCAGCTTCATGTCCAGATGCTTTTCGTACCAGCGCGCGGTCTCCAGCGCATCCTTGCAGCGGTAAGCCACGTGATGAATCTTCTTGACGAGTTGCATTGCGGTCTCCTGTTACTGCTCGACTCTTGATGGGGCGGGGGTGGGCCGTGTCGGCCTCTGCGGATGGTTAACCCGGATTATCCATTAGGCGGCCCTGCGGGCCTGCGCGAGTGCTGGCGGGCGTTTTGCGGCGTCTTGCCGCCGTTGCTTCGCGCCAATGGAACAACCATTGGCTTGTCGCACCGACGTCAATCCCCGCGCAAACCACCTCGCCATCATCTCGCGCCCCAATGGACAACCCGGGTTCATTTAAGCCCAAGCCGATCTATCATACAAACGGCTTTTTCAGATTCGTTTATCGGATGATCTTATGAATATCACCCTGCGCCAGTTGCGCGCCTTCATCGCCGTGGCCGCCACCGGCAGCTTCACCCTCGCCGCCGAACGGCTGTTCATCACCCAGTCGGCGCTGTCGGGGCTGATCAAGGAACTGGAAGGCTCACTCGGCCTGCGGCTGGTGGACCGCAGCACCCGCCGCATCCAGCTCTCCGACACCGGGCGCGAGCTGTATCCACTGATCGACAAGATCCTGCACGACCTGGACGGCGTGCTCGACGAAGTCGCCAACCTCAAGGCGCTGAAAAAAGGCACGGTGCGCGTCGCCGCGCCACAGTTGATGGCCTGCACGCTGCTGCCCGAAGTCATCGCCGCCTACGGCGCCGAACACCCCGACATCCGCATCCGGCTGGTCGACTGCGCGGTCGAATCGGTGGTGTCACGGGTGTTCTCCGGCGAAGTCGATTTCGGCGTCGGCCCCGAACGCGACCCCAACTCCGACATCGACGCCACCCCCCTGTTTGAGCTGCCCTTCTTCGCCGTCTTCCCCCCCGGCCACCCGCTCGCCGCGCACGAAACCGTCACCTGGGCGGACCTGGAGTCCCACCCGCTGATTGCGCTGCAGGGGCAATTCACCGAACGCCTGTCGCTGGACCTGCGCGAAGGCGTGCGCGACAAATCGCTGAACCCGACCACCATGGTGGCCTTCATGTCGACCGCGCTCTCCATGGTCAGCACCGGCCTCGGCGTGACCGTCTGCATCCCCTACGCCGCGTCACTGGTGCGCCTCTACGGCCTGGAAATGCGCCCGCTGGTCGACCCGGTGGTAACCCGCCGCTTCTACACCTTCAGCCGCAACGCCCGCTCGCTGACCCCGGCGTCGCAGAGTTTTCGGGACTATTTGTTGCGGTATGTGGCGGAGCATGCGGAGTTTGCGCGGTAGCTTTTTTCGGCGTACCGACGTGGCTCTTGCGCGTCGTGCTACGACGAGCAGGGATTGGCCGGGTCTCGCCCCGGCGGGCGAGTGACTTTCTTGTGGCGACAAGAAAGTCACCAAAGAAACGCCGCCCAACACCCCGGCCCTGCGGGCTGCCCGAACGATGCCCGCCCGACGCGGGAAGCGGCATGAACTCGCCCCTGCGGGGCTCAAACAATGCCGCTTCTCGATCCGCGTCGGCCGTGCTTCGTTCGGCGGGGCGCGAGGGCGAACAGCGCGTGCTGGATCGACCAGCCATCGACATGCTGACCAGAGTTCAGAGCCATACTCATGCGCACTGCGAGAACGCATGGCATCTGTACGTTCTGCACAAACAGGCCGCAGAACTTTCTACAATTCACCCGTTCAGACGGATTACCGTTCAACCAGGCTTATCCTTCGCAGCGTGCGTCTTGACATCGTATCGGGCCACGTACCGCGAGAGATCAAACCCACTCGATAGGCGGCACTTCGTGTCCTATGACCAAATCGTTCACGGCCTCCTGAACACAATGTCAACGCTCGATGAACTGAGCGTGTCGAATTGTCCGGGGGTATACGCGTTCTTTCTCAAGGACCGAGATTCGCTCATGCCCTTTGACGTGCCAGCTAGCGGCCTTCTGTATATTGGTCAGTCATCGAATCTGGCGAAACGTGAGTTCAAGACGCATTTTTGTTCGGGTCACACGGGAGCCTCCACATTGCGGCGCTCAATCGGTGCGATCCTGAAGCAACACCTAAGACTTACGGCTATACACCGGGGGGCCGGACACTCAACCTCCGACTTCACAAATTACTGTTTCGATCCAGAAGGCGAGGATCGATTGACCGAATGGATGCGGAGCAATCTGATGATCTCCGTGCAACCTCATAGCGACTATGCCGCGATCGAGCGTTGGTTGATCAGGAACCTGAAACCAACCCTCAACCTAACTTGTTGGCCCAATCCGAGCGGAAGTAGAATCAAAAACCTACGAAAGGCTTGTGCCGATCAAGCACGACAAGAACGCTCTGCCTAACATTTCCTGCGCGAGCACAGAGCACACCCAGTGCCGCCTTGTCCGTTGATGGGCACAATGCGGCTGCGCCTCAAACGGAAGGACTTGAAGAAGTGACAGACGCGCCAACGGAATTGACCCACGATCGCGGTTGAACACCCACCTGCTGGCGGCTCGTTTCGAGAGAGACAACCCCATGATGTACATTCTTGAATCCGACTGGAAAGTGCTGCGCCGTTTGAAGCCTCTTGCGCTGGAGCGATTCTGTGAGCGCACGCTCGCGGAGTGTGTTCAAGTGGCGACCGGCAGTGGCGATTCCGCGCACGAGCGTTATCTGACGCTATATCGCCTGGTGCACGAGCGAGACAAGGAGTTGGCGAGAGCCTTCAATAATTTGCGCCGCTCTTCCGCGATCAATGCGCTGATCTCAATGACTAACCTGGACTTGCTGACCGCTTCGGAGCTGGCCGAGTTTAGCGATGAGACTCGGGGCATTGTTCAGCGGGTCCTGGAACCGCGTTCATAGTTCGTCCGGCGGAAGACGCGGCGCGTTTGCCTCGGCGAAACCGGGCTTTCGCCCCACCCCACTGGTGGCGCGAGTCGCGTGATCAGGCGATCAACCGCATGGCGGCGGTCTTGGCTGCGGTCTGGTCGAAGGTTGCGGTGTAGCGGCAGCCGGACTCGTGGGCGGTGCGCTCGATCAGGCAGTCGGCGAAATCGGCCTTGCCGTCCCGATAGACCCGAAGCGCCTTCCAGACGATGTCGGCCTGCTCGATGATCAGCGCCTTGGTACGCAACAGCGTCTCCAGCACTTCGCATATCTCGCCCTTGCTGGCGCCGTAGCAGCCTTTCAACACCCACACCAGTTCGACCACCGAGACGACGCCGATGAACCCCGGATCATCTGCGGTCAGGGATTCGATGAGACGGGTGGCCTTGGGAGACTGCTGGGGATCGTCCTGCGCGATGTAGCGCACGAGTACGTTGGTATCCAGCCCTATCATCGCGCCTTGGCACCCTGGTTCGCGATGGACTGGTTCATGGCTTCGATGGTCACCGGGGAGGCCGGTTTGCGTACCAGGCCTTTCAGCGCGGTCACCGGCTGGGTGGCGGCCACCAGTTCGAACCGCCCCGGTTCAACCTCGACAAACTCGACGCGGTCGCCGGCTTCGACCCCGAGGGCGGAACGGACCGCCGCCGGAATGGTGATCTGACCCTTGCTGGTCATGGTCGCGGTAGACATGATGCCCTAGCTCCTTACTCTGCAGTAAGGAATCTTACTCCTCGTGAGGAAGGATGCGAAATGCCGACGCGGACGGCACCCGGCGCGCTACCGCTACCGCCTATACCCCCTCGCGCGCAATCTTCATCGCCTCGCGCAGCACTGGAATATCGCCGATGTGGTTGGCGAGCAGCAGGATCAGGCGGGCGTTGGCGAGTGCGCTTTGTTCGTCGCTGAGGTCGTGGTGCATGTCGATCAGCAGTTCGTAGAAGTCGTCGCCGGGGCTGAAGGCGCGGAAGTAGCGTTTGCCGGGTTCGGTGAAGTTGGGGGTGGTGATCAGGCTCATGGGGGTCTCCGTCAGGCGTTGCAGGTAGCGCGGGCAAGGGCGGTGGTGACTTTGCCGGGGTCGAATTCGCGCCAGCGCGCGGCGACGTGCTGGTCGGGGCGCGCGAGGTAGGTGGTGCCGGGGCGCATGTCGTAGCGTTCGGCGATGCGGCCGTGGCTGTCGATGAGGGTCGTGAGGCCTGCGGGGGCGGTGCCGCGCCGGGCGACGATCAGCGCCTGGACCGGCACCGGCGCATCCGCGAGTTGCTGCATGGCGCGGGCGGTGGCGGCGGGCAGGGTGGCGGCGTCTTCGACGTAGTGGAGCAACTGGAAGCGGTTGCCGAGCGCGCCGAGCAGCCATGGCGTGCCGCTGGCGGTGGTGATCGGGGCGTCGTCCATGGGCGCGCCGGGCAGCATGTTGCCGGCGAACTCATCTTCGTCGGCGCTGTTGAGCGGCGAGTCGACGAGGAAGCTGGGCACCGACAAGCGTCCCGAATTGACCAGCGCGCGGGCGAAGGTGTAGTCACGTGCCAGACCCAGCACGGCGTTGCGGATGGTCTTGCTGGTGGTGCTCTTGGGGGTGATGAAGTCGGTGGAGCGGGTCGAGTTCATGATGTTTTCGTCGGCGGCGAACTCGCGCTCGCTGGCGTAGGTGTCGAGCAGGGTCGCGGGGGCCTTGCCGTCCATGACCAGCTTGAGTTTCCACGCCAGATTGTCGGTGTCCTGGATGCCGGAGTTGGCGCCACGCGCGCCGAAAGGCGAGACCTGGTGCGCGGCGTCGCCGACGAACAGCACCCGCCCCTGGCGGAACTGGCGCATGCGGCGGCACTGGAAGGTGTACACGCTGACCCATTCGAGGTCGAATTCGCGCTCATCGCCAAGCATGGCCTTGATGCGCGGCAGCACGTTTTCGGGTTTCTTCTCTTCTTCCGGGTCGACGTCCCAGCCGAGCTGGAAGTCGATGCGCCATACGTTGTCGGCCTGGCGGTGCAGCAGCACCGACTGGTTGGGGTGGAAGGGCGGGTTGAACCAGAACCAGCGTTCGGTCGGGTAGTCGGCCTTCATCACCACGTCGGCGATCAGGAAGCGGTCGGTGAATACCTTGCCTTCGACATCCAGCCCCAGCATGTGGCGGATCGGGCTGCGCGCGCCGTCGGCCACCACCAGCCAGTCGGTGGTGACGGTGTAGGCGCCATCCTGGGTGTCGACGCGCAGCGTGACCTTGTCGCCGTTGGGGTCGACCGACACGACGTTGCTTTTCCAGCGCATGTCAATGGCGGGCAGGGCAGCGGCGCGCGCTACCAGGTACTCCTCAAGGTAGTACTGCTGCAGGTTGATCATGCCGGGGCGGTGGTGATCGGGTTCCGGGCACAGGTTGAAGTTGAACACTTCGGCCTCGCGGAAGAAGGTGCGTCCGACATTCCACGACACCCCCTTGTCGACGAATTCGTCGCCACAGCCGATGCGGTCCAGCACTTCGAGGGTGCGCTTGGCGTAGCACACGCCGCGCGAGCCGATCGACACGGTGTCGTCGTTGTCCAGCAGCAGCACCGCCTGCCCCTGGTTGGCCAGATCGATGGCGGCGGCCAGCCCCACCGGGCCGGCACCGACCACCACCACCGGGTAATGCCCGCTACGGTTCTCCGCCACTTCTGGGGCCTGCATGTATGCGTATTTCGGGTATTTGTAGGTACTCAGCACAACTGTCTCCTGGTGTTGTCCGTGATGCGACGCGGTTTCAATCCTGCAGCGCGTGCCACATTTCCTTGTCGCGCTCGGCGGTCCAGATGCGCGGGTGCTTGATGCCGTTGGCCTCATCCACGGCGCGGGTCACGTCGAACGGCAAACAGTGTTCGTAGATGAAGACCTGGCCGAACTTGGGGTCCATGTGCTTGCGTGCCAGCGCCATTGCGCCCTTCAGATCCAGCCCCTGCGCGGCGGCCTCCTTGGCGGAGCTGAACAGGGTGGTGACGAAGTCACGCGTATAGGCCAGCCCTTCGGCGACTTTCCGCGGCGTGGTCAGCGCGGGGCCACGGCCCGGCACCACCGCCTGCGGCTTGAGCGCGGCAATCGCGTCGAGCGTGGCCGGCCATTCTTCCAGTTGCGCGTCGCCGGTGTAGCAGGCCGCGTCGCACTCGACCAGATCGCCGGAGAACAGCACCTGCTCGCCCGGCACCCACACTACCGTGTCGCCCTTGGTGTGGCCGGGGCCCAGGTGCATGACCTTCACTTCCAGGCCACCCATGTAGAGCGTCAGTTCATTCTTGAACACCATGGTCGGCCAGGTCAGGCCCGGCACCGAGTCGAAGTTCTGGAACAGGCGCGGAAAGCGCTCGTATTCCGACTTCATGTCCTGCTCGCCACGCTCGACGATCAGATCAAAAGTGCCCTGGCTGGCGATGATCTGCTCCATGCCCTCGGCCTTGTAGCCCGAGGCGCCCAGCACCCGCACCGCGTGGTAGTGCGACAGCACCACGTACTTGATCGGCGCGGCGCTGACCTTGCGGATCTCGGCGATCAGGTTCTGCGCCATCAACGGCGTGGCCAGCGTGTCGCAGATCAGCACCGCTTCGTCGGTGATGATCACCCCGGTGTTGGGGTCACCCTCGGCGGTGTAGGCCCAGCAGTGGGCGGACAACTGCTCGAAGGTGGTCTGCTTCACTTCCAGATCGGCCTGCGAGGCAAAAACCTTGGTGTTCATGCGTTTCTCCTGAATGCGGGGGTAAGACTGGGTCGCACGGGGACGCGAACAACGGCGTCACGGCGACCGCGACACCCACATACTAGTTTTCGATTCGTTAATAGTCAATGCATTTGTTAATCGCAAATTTAAGCCGTGACGGCTGCCGACCGGAGGCTCGCGGCAAAGCTGCTAAGATGCCGCCAAAATCCAATCGGGGCCTTCAGCCATGGAACGAGATCGTCGCGGCATACAGTCCATCGAAGTCGGAGGCACGCTGCTGCAGGCGCTGGTGCGCAACGGCAGCGCGATGATGCTCAAGGACCTCGCCCGCGAAGCCGGCATGCCGGCCGCCAAGGCCCACCCCTACCTGGTCAGCTTCGGCAAGATCGGCCTCATCGAACAAGACCCCGTCACCGGCCGCTACGGCCTCGGCCCGTTCGCCCTGCACATGGGCCTGGCCGCCCTGCGCGGCCTCAGCCCGCTGCGCGTCACCACCCCGGAGGCGGCGCGCCTCTCCGACGACATCCAGCAAAACGTCGCCATCGCGGTGTGGGGCAATCACGGCCCCACCATAGTCAGCATAGAAGAGTGCAGCCGCCCCATGCACGTGAACATGCGCCCCGGCACCGTCATGAGCCTGCTCAACTCGGCCACCGGCCGCGTCTTCGCCGCCTACCTGTCCGAGCGCATCACCGAACCGCTGGTGCAGGAAGAACTCGCCCGCTACGCCAGCGCCGAACAAGCCACCCTGCGCCTGTCGCGCAAGCACGTCGAAGACACCCTTGCCGAAGTCCGCCAGCACCGCATGGCCCGCGCCATCGGCCACCCCATCCCCGGCATCAACGCCTTCTGCGCCCCGGTGTTCGACCACGACGGCCACCTCGCCCTCGCCATCACCGCCATGGGCCCCGCCGGCGCCTTCAACCCCGACTGGGACGGCCCCATCGCCACCAAAGTGCGCGCCTGCGCGGAGGCGATCTCGGAGCGGCTGGGGTATGGCGGAATAACGCCCGCCGCATAAGCGCTGCGGATTCCCGCCATACCCGATATGCTGCGGACTCCCGCTGATGGAGCCCGCGCATGAGCCAGACCGACCGCCTCGCCCGCATCCGCCGCCTGCTCGATGAACGGCGCAGCGTCAGCCGCCGGGTACTGCTCGACGCCCTCGAAGTCTCCCCCGCCACCCTCAAGCGCGACCTGGCCTTCCTGCGCGACACCATGAACACCCCCATCGTCTGGGACCGCGAACTGGCCGGCTACCGCATCGACCCCACGCAAACCGTCGGCGCACAGATCGAACTGCCCGGCATGTGGTTCTCCGACAAGGAGATCCACGCCCTGCTCACCATGCAGCACCTGCTCGCCAACCTTGACCCCGGCGGCATCCTCGCGCCGCACGTCGCCCCGCTGGTCGAACGCCTCAACGCCCTCATGGGCGCCGCCCGCCACCCCGCCGCCGAAGTGCGCAAGCGCGTGCTCATCGTCGGCATCGGCAAGCGCAGCGCCAAGCTCACCCACTTCGAAGCCATCGGCGCCGCCCTGCTGCGGCGCAAACGCCTGGCCATCCGCTACTACGCGCGCGGCAAGGGCGAAGAAAGCGAACGCGACATCTCCCCGCAGCGCCTCGTGCACTACCGCGACAACTGGTACCTCGACGCCTGGTGCCACCTGCGCGGCGAGCTGCGCAACTTCGCCGTCGACAGCATCCGCCACGTGCACCTGCTCAAAACCCCCGCCCACGACATCCCCGACACCCGCCTCGACACCATCCTCGGCCCCGGCTACGGCATCTTCGCCGGCCCCGCCGTCCAGACCGCCCGCCTGCGCTTCAGCCCCGAACGCGCCCGCTGGGTCGCCGCCGAACACTGGCACCCCGATCAACACGGCGAATTCGACGGTGACGGCCACTACATTCTGGAGATCCCCTACGCCGACCACCGCGAACTGCTGATGGACATCCTCAAGCATGGACGGCATTGCGAGGTGATGGCGCCGGCGGGGTTGCGGGCGGTGGTGGCGGAGGAAATCGAGCACATGGCGAGAAATTTCGCAAATCCGGAGAAGCAGGCTCATCCTGTGAGCCCCCGCCCATTCAGAATGCGCGAGACGAACAGCCAGGACCCAACCTGATGTCAGCTTCTCATTTCGGCTACTGGGGTAAAGCGCGACCAATCGACGTCGACGGTGGCGAATATCATCTGCTGCCCTATCACTGTCTCGATGTGGCTGCAGTAGGCGTCACTTTCCTCAAACGCTCGCCCGCGCTGCGCGCGCTGTTCGCCCATGCACTCGCCTTGGACGCGGATGAACCACTTTACTCGTGGTTCGCCTTCTGCCTCGCCATCCACGATCTTGGCAAGTTCTCCGAGTCATTCCAGGGTCAGCGCGCCGATCTGGTCAAGCACTTGCGGGGGCGTGAGGTCGACTCCGGCAAGCCGTATGTTGTCCGTCACGACACGCTGGGCTGGCTGATCTGGGATCAATACCTCAAGGATCATGCGGTCGATCAATGCTGGTTCGGGCCGAACAGCGAAGACATGCTTGACGGTATCGGTTGGTGGATACGCGCCTGCACAGGGCACCATGGGTTACCCCCTGACTCTCGGGGGCACTGGCGACACCACGTGTGCCCGGCGGACACCCCTGCGATCGAGGGTTTCCTGGAGGAGCTTCTCATCCTTTTCCCTCTGGGCGGAATCAAAAATGCACATGCCGCGCTCGGGAATGACGCGTTTGAAGCCAGGAGCCGCGACCTTGCATGGTGGTTCGCGGGAGTCACAGTGCTCGCAGACTGGATTGGCTCGAATACCGAGTTCTTCCCCTACCGAGCTGAGGCGATTCCACTCCGGGACTACTGGCAGGAAGCGCAAGAACACGCCAAAACCGCGCTCAAGGCCGGCGGTGTGTTGCCGGTGCCATGCCGCGAACGCAGCTTCGCCGAACTGTTCGCCGAGATCGCTACGCCTTCCCCCCTGCAGGCGTGGGCGATCGACACGCCTCTCACATCCGCACCGCAGATCCATCTGCTGGAGGATGTCACCGGCGCCGGCAAGACCGAAGCGGCCGTCAAGCTCGCGCACAGGCTGATGACTAGCGGCTGCGCCGACGGCTTCTTCATAGCGCTGCCGACCATGGCCACGGCAAACGCGATGTACGGGCGCATCGCGGAAGTTTATCGCAAGCTGTTCGAAGGCAATCCCAGCCTCGTGCTGGCACACGGGCAGCGCACTCTGGTCGAAGCCTTCGCCGATTCAGTCCTGCCGACGGGGCAGGAGGAAGACGACACGGCCCAGCAGGACGACACTGCCACCGCACGCTGCAATGCCTGGCTTGCCGATCACGCCAAGCGCGCGCTGCTTGCCCCGGCAGGCGTCGGCACCATCGATCAGGTCCTGCTCGCCACGCTGTACAGCAAGCACCAGTCCCTGCGTCTGCTTGGCCTGTTCCGCAAGGTGCTGATCGTCGACGAGGTGCACGCCTGCGACGCCTACATGCAGCGCGTGCTCGAAACCGTCCTGACCTTCCACGCCATGGCCGGAGGCAGCGTCATTCTCCTGTCGGCAACCCTGCCCGAACACATGAAGCATGCCTTGTTCAATGCCTTTGCACGCGGGCGCGCCGCCGACCCTTTGCCCCGCGCCTCTTCGCCAGACTTTCCGTTGGTAACGTCCTGGCACGATGGGCAAACGAATGCCGTACTCAAGCCCATCGTTGCGCGCGAGGCGGTGTGCCGGGAGGTGGCCGTTCGCTACGTCGCCGACGAGCACGAAGTGCTGAGCGCCATCCGCCGGGCGCTCGCCCAAGGCAAGTGCGTGTGCTGGATGCGCAACACGGTCTCTGACGTCCTCGCCGCCCACGCGCACTTTGCAGACGAACTCGACGCGGAACACCTCATCGTGTTCCACGCGCGCTTCGCCCTTCAGGACCGCCTCGCCACGGAAGAGCGCATTCTCACGCACTTCGGAAAATCGAGCACACCGGCCCAGCGCGCCGGCCGGCTGGTGATCGCTTCGCAAGTCGCCGAGCAATCCCTGGATGCGGACTGGGACATGGTGATCTCCGATCTCGCTCCCATAGATCGCCTGATCCAACGCGCCGGCCGATTGCAGCGCCACCCGCGCGGCACGAATGGCGCCCGGCTTGCCGACCCGTGGGCGCCCGACCAGCGCGGCCAGCCGTGCCTGTGGGTGCTTGGCCCGGTCTGGAGCGAAACGCCCGCCGCAAACTGGTACAAGCAAGCCTTTCCCAAGGCCGCCGCCGTCTATCCCCACCACGGCCACCTGTGGCTGACCGCCAGAGCGCTTCAGCAAGGCCGAATCGCCATGCCACAGGATGCCCGCGCGCTCATCGAAGGCGTGTTTGGCGAAGGCGCCGAACTGCCGCCCGGCCTGCAAGCCAATGCCAACCAGGCGGATGGCGCCTACTTCAGCGACCTCAGCGTCGCGCAGCAGAACACCATCAAGGTCGCTGACGGATACATACGCGGCGGCATCGACTGGTGGAGCGAAGCCAAGACACCCACCCGCCTCGGCGAGGCGAGCATGACCGTCTTGCTGGCCCGCTGGGACGGAGACCGGCTGCGGCCCTGGGCTGAACATGAGAACCCGCGCCACGGCTGGGCCTACAGCAGCGTGAAAGTGGCCGAACGGCTGATTGCGCAGCGCGTGCCGGAAGCAGATGGCGCCAAGGAACAGTTGGTAAAGGACGCAGAAGCGTTGCTGCCGGACAAGGGGAAATGGTCGGTCGTGCTGGCGCTGCAGGAAACCACCGAAGGTTGGACGGGCACGGCCTTGTCGACGGAAAAGAAGAACAAACCTTCGAGGCAACTGCGCTGGCGCTATGACGATGTCCGTGGGCTGGACCAGATGCAAGACGCCGAACGTTTCGAACAGGAGCAGGAATGAACCTCATCGAAGACCGCTGGATGCCGGTACGCCGCAGGGACGACTCACGCGACTGGATTGCACCGACGCAGCTTTCCGACCCCGACATCGTCGCATTCGACGCCGATCGCGCGGATTTCAACGGTGCGCTGATGCAGTTCGCCATCGGCCTGTTGCAGACGACGGCGCCAATCGAGAGCCGAACTGATTGGAAGCAGTTCCTCACGGCTCCACCCGATGCAAAGACCTTGCGCGGCTGGTTTGCCCCCGTAGCCGAGGCGTTCGAGCTGGATGGCGACGGGCCACGCTTCATGCAGGACGCGACCTTGGCCTCGGAAGCGTCGGCACTCAACCCGGTTTCTGCGTTGTTGATCGAATCGCCGGGCGAGAACGCGCTACGCAACAACAGCGACCATTTCGTCAAGCGCGGGCGGCTGGATGCCCTATGCCCGGCCTGCATCGCAACCGCGCTCTTCACGCTGCAGACCAATGCGCCTGCCGGTGGCGTTGGCTACCGCACTGGGCTGCGTGGTGGCGGGCCACTGACGACCCTGCTCCTGCACCAATCCCCCACCAGCCTGTGGCAGGACGCGTGGCTCAACGTGATCGAACGCCCCCAGCATCTCGAACGTTGCGGCGATGCAAACCGCAAAGGCGCGCAGTACCGCTTTCCGTGGCTGACCGATGTCGCGAACCTGCAACCGGGTGGCGAACTCGCCCCGGCGCAGGTGCACCCGGACCATATCTTCTGGGCGACACCGCGCCGGATTCGCCTCGACTTCGACAACGTCGCGCACGGCGCTTGCGATCTGTGCGGACGTGAGTCCGACAAGCTGATCCGCCAGATCACCGCCAAGAACTACGGACTCAATTACAAGGGCGCCTGGGATCACCCGCTCTCGCCCTACTACGAGGTCAAGGGCGAGTGGCTGCCGCTGCACCCGCAGCCGGGTGGCATGGGATACCGGCACTGGCTGGCGTGGGTGCTGGGCCAAGCGGATGCCAAGAACAAGCAGCGGCCGGCCCGCATCGTCACCCACGCTCTGGAGTGGCGCCGCCGCCAACTGGGCGGAGCATTGCGCCTGTGGGCCTTCGGCTACGACATGGACAACATGAAAGCGCGTTGCTGGTACGAATCCAGCCTGCCTCTGTACGGATTGGGCGAATGCGCCAGCAAGGAGGCTCTGAAGTCCGTGTCAGGTACCGTCGAAACGTGGCTCGCGGGCGCGCAGCAGGCGGTGTTCTACCTGCGCAGCGCGGTCAAGGCCGCGTGGTTCGGCGGCGATGCGCGCGGTGACTTCAGCGCCATTGACGCCGAGTTCTGGCAGCGAACGGAAACGGCGTTCTACACACAACTCAGGCAGTGCATCGAGGCAGTCCGCCAGGACGAGAGCGCCGACCCCGATACGCTGGAAAGCCGGCAAGCCTGGCACCACGCCCTGCGCACTGCCGCCCTGGACTTGTTCGACACCACCTTCGTCGGCGCTGGCCCCATCGAGCGACAGAAACCCCGGCGCGTGGCCGAAGCGCACCGGCAACTGGTGAACAGCCTGAACGGCAAAAAGATGCGCGAAGTGCTGCGCCTGCCTGCCGCCGACAAACCCGCAGCCGGCCGCGGCAAACCCGCGACGGCAGACGTCTGAGGAGATCCCATGTCCGACCGATTCTCACGCGACAACGCCTACGGCACGATCCTGCTCAACTGGTGGCAGAAGCTCGAAGACGACCGCGCCAGCCGCGCCGTCCTGCGCCGCGCACCCACCGTCACCGCCGTCGCCCTGAGCGCGCCCTACCAGCGCCTGTACCGTCGCTTCCAGGCCGCCGGATGGAACGCGGAAGGCGTGTCCGCACGCGACGATCGCCTCGCAGCCATTTGCGGCCTGCTCGCGCATGTCACCCAGGATCAACCGGGATCGCCGGCCAAAGCAATGAGCCACAAGGCGCCCGGCGAGGACAGGCCGCTGGTCAGCGAGTTGCGCTTCACCCGCCTGCTGGAGTCGCCCGATGTCGACAGCCTGTTCGCGGGTTTGCGGCGCGTGCTTCCGATCATGGAACACCACATCGACGCGATCGCGCTGGCAAACGACATCCTGCACTGGGGCGATAAGGTCAAGAAGAACTGGGCCTACGCCTATGACTGGCCAGCCCGCAGCGCCGACTGATTCCCCCAATTCCCTCCCCATTTCCGCTCAAGGAGAACACCCCATGTCCCGTTTCATTCAACTGCACGTGCTGACCAGCTACCCACCCTCCAACCTCAACCGCGACGACACCGGTCGCCCCAAGACCGCCTTGATGGGCGATACGCTGCGTTTGCGGATTTCGTCGCAAAGCCAGAAACGCGCATGGCGGACTTCCGACATTTTCGAAACCGCGCTAGCCGGCCATATCGGTACCCGCACCAAGGACATGGGCAAGCGCGTACACGGCGTGATGATCGCGGCCGGCGTATCCGACAAGAACGCCCGTGAATGGGCGCGCCAGATCGTCGGCAAGTTCGGCAAGCTGAAGTCCGACAAGAAAGCGGAGAAGGACGAAGACCTGCAGATCGAACAGCTCGCGCACTTCAGCCCCGAGGAGGTCGAGGCGGTCGAACAACTCGCGAAAGCTTGCGTTTCCCGGAACGCCGGGCCGACTGAGGAAGAACTGAACCTGCTGCGCACCCCACGCAAGGCTGCAGACATTGCCATGTTCGGTCGCATGCTGGCTGACAGCCCAGCCTTCAACATGGAGGCGGCCATCCAGGTCGCACACGCCGTCACGGTGCACAAGAGCGCGGTCGAGGACGACTACTTCAGCGCGGTCGATGACCTCAACGACGGCCTCACCGACAAGGGCGCCGCGCACATTGGCGAACGCAGCTACGGTGCTGGTCTGTTCTATCTCTACATCTGCATCGACCGTGCCTTGCTCGTGGCAAACCTCGGCGGTGACAAGGCGCTGGCGGACAAGACGCTCCAAGCCTTCATCCACGCCGTTACCAAGGTCAGCCCCACCGGCATGCAAAACAGCCATGCCTCTCGCGCCTACGCGAGCTATGTGCTCGCCGAAAAGGGCGACCAGCAACCGCGATCGCTCGCCCAAGCCTTCCTCAAGCCGGTCAAGCCCTTCGAGGGCGAGGACATGCTGGACAAGGCGATAACGGCCATCGAAACGCGGCGCGCCAATTTCGACAAGGTGTACGGCGCCTGCGCCGACGAACGCTACGCGATCAACGCGGAAACTGGCGAGGGCACTCTGGATGAGCTGATCCGCTTCGCCCAGGAGTGAAGCCATGACGCTACTGGTCTTTCAACTCCAGGCACCGCTGTCGGCATGGGGCGACACCGCAGTCGGGGAATACCGGCCGAGCCACGATTACCCCGGCATCTCCGCCCTTGTCGGTTTGCTGGGTGCGGCACTCGGCCTGCGCCGCGAGGACGAGGCCGCCCACGCCAAGCTCCGGGATGCATACGGCTACGCGATAGGAGTGCAATCGTCGGGCAAGCTGCTGCGCGACTATCACACCGCACAGGTGCCCGGTCAGGCCAGCCTGAAGAAGCGCCCGCATGCCTCACGGCGCGATGAACTGGCCATCCCCCGGCACGACCTCAACACCATCCTGTCCACCCGCGACTATCGGCAGGATGCCGGTTTCCTGGTCGCGGTTCAGGCAAGCGACAGTAGCCCTTATTCGCTTGAGGCCCTCGGCGCTGCACTGCGCAAGCCACGCTTCGTCCTCTACCTGGGACGCAAGGCATGCCCGCCTGGCGCCCCGCTTCATCCGCAGATTATCGACGCGGACAGCGCGGACCAGGCGTTTGCCGGGTATCTGGAGCAACTGACCGAAGCGATCGTCAAGCTCAATGGCACAGCGCGCATTGGATCGCTCGAACTGCCGCCCCCGGTCGAGCGCATCGCTTGGGGACAAGGCATTGCCGTCAGCCTTCCGCCGGACCTGACCGTGACCCGCAAGGATCGTCCGCTGCGTCGCAAGGGCTGGCAGTTCGGCGACCGCAGCGAGCACGTGGCATTGATCCGCAAGGAGGACTGAACATGTACTTCAGCTTGATCACCCCTCACCCCAGCTTCGAGCGCAGAGCCGCGCACGAGTGGCTGGGCGGAGCCTATTGTGAACACCAGTGGCTGTGGCGCTTCTTCCCCTCGCCGGTTGGAACTGAGCGGGACTTCCTGTTCCGCCGGCGGGACGCCGACGGTCTGCCCCGCTTCTATGTGGTGTCGCAGCGTACGCCAAGGCCCGATTCTGACGCCTGGCAGGTTCAGTGCCGCGAATACCGGCCGCAAGTGCCGAGCGGCGCGCGGCTGAGTTTCGAACTGCGCGCCAATCCGGTGGTTTCGCGCGCGGACGAGAAGGGCGCGAAGCGCCACGATGTGGTCATGGACACGAAAAAGCGTTTGCTTGCGGCACGCGGCCTGCCCAATTGGGGAGCGTGGACATCCGACCGCATAACGGCCGATGGCCAACCTGATCCGCCTCCTCCACTCTACGAACTGGTTCTCGCTGCATGCACCGACTGGCTCACCAGCCGCTCCGAGCAGCATGGATTCGCGCTGGACGAGTCGACCGTGTCCGTCGCCGCATACGAGCAACATGGGGGAAAGCGTGGTCAGTTGCGTTTCAGCACGGTCGACTTGGCGGGCGAGTTGGTCGTAACCGACACGGCGCGTTTCGCGACCACGCTTGCGAACGGTATCGGACGTGCCAAGGCGTTTGGTTGCGGCTTGTTGCTTGTTCGTCCTGCGACATGATTTGTTCTATCATTTGATAGCACAAATCAAGAGGGGCGCCGCCATGGAAACTTTTACCGTACGAGACCTGCGAGAACGCACCGGCGAGCTGATCCGGGGCGCCGAGGCCGGCAAGCTGTCCGTGATCACCAAGCACGGCACGCCGGTGTTCGTTGCCGTGCCTTTCGACGACGTGATGTTGAAGGAAGGCGTGACAGTCGCGCTGGCCGTCCATCTGTTCGACGAGGAGCGCATCTCGCTGAGCCGGGCTGCGCGCATGGCGGGGCGCTCGGTCAGTGAAATGATCGATCTGCTCGGCCTCTACGACATCCCGGTCATCCGTACCACCGCCGACGAACTGGAGCGGGAGCTTGCCGATTTCGACTGAACGCCCGTCGGTGGTCGTAACCGACGCCGGGCCGCTCATCGCGCTGGGGCGGCTGAACCGGCTGGATCTGCTGCCCCGGCTGTTTGCCGATGTCCAGGTCACCGCGACGGTGCTGGATGAATGCCTTGCCCACCCCAAGCTGCCCGATGCACAACGGATCGCGGCTGCGCTTGCCGCCGGCCACATCCACCGCTGCGCCGACGCCGCCCCCGCCAACGAGGGGCCGCTCGACCCAGGCGAATCCAGCGCGATCACCCGTGCGCGCGAGATCGGCGCCGGCCTGCTCATGGACGACCGCGCGGCGGTGCTGCACGCGCGCGCTGTCGGCCTCAAGGTCATCGGCACGCTCGGCATATTGATCCTTGCCAAGCGCCGGGGGCTGTTGATGGAAGTTCGTCCCTTGATCGACCAGATGCGCGACGGCGGGCATTACCTTGGCGAGACCGCCGTAAGCGCGGCGTTGACTGCCGCTGGCGAGAGTTGAGTTAACCGGATGCTCCCACCCCTGAAACCCATCCCGATCAAGGAACGCCTCTCCATCGTCTTCATCGAGAAAGGCGAGATCGACGTGGTCGACGGTGCCTTTGTCGTCGTCGACCAGCAAGGCGTCAGGGTCAGGCCGGTGCTGACCCACATCCCGGTTGGCGGCGTCGCGTGCATCATGCTGGAGCCGGGCACGCGCGTTTCGCACATGGCGGCAGCACTCGCGGCACGCGTCGGAACCTTGCTGGTCTGGGTGGGCGAAGCGGGTGTGCGGCTGTATTCGTCCGGTCAACCCGGCGGCGCACGCGCCGATCGCCTGCTGTACCAGGCGAAGCTTGCGCTGGATGAAAGCCTGCGTCTCAAGGTGGTGCGCAAGATGTACGCGATGCGCTTCGGCGAAGAACCCCCGGCGCGCCGCAGCGTGGAACAGTTGCGCGGCATCGAGGGCGTGCGCGTGCGCAAGACCTATCAACTGCTGGCACAAAAGTTCGGTGTGAAATGGTCGGGCCGCAACTACAACCCGGAGGATTGGGACGTATCGGACCTCCCCAACCGCTGTCTGTCGTCAGCCACGGCGGCCCTCTACGGTGTCACCGAAGCTGCCGTGCTGGCCGCCGGTTACGCGCCAGCCGTCGGCTTCATCCACACCGGAAAACCGCTGTCGTTCGTCTACGACGTGGCCGACATCTACAAATTCGAGACCGTCGTCCCAGCCGCCTTCAAAGTCGCCGCCAGCACCCCGACCAACCCGGAAAGGGCGGTGCGCCTGGCGTGCCGCGACATCTTCCGCCAGTCCAGGCTGCTCGAACGCATCATCCCGGACATCGAGAACATCCTCGCCGCAGGCGAGATCACCCGTCCCGACGCGCCTGCCGATGCAGTCGGCCCCGCCATTCCCAATCCATCGAGCCTGGGCGATGCTGGTCATCGTTCTTGAGAACGCCCCACCACGCCTGCGCGGCAGACTGGCCGTATGGCTGCTGGAAGTACGCGCCGGCGTGTATGTTGGAAACTACTCGACCAAAGTCCGCGAATCGATCTGGAATCAGGTCGAAGCCGGCATTGAAGACGGCAACGCAGTGATGATGTGGCGCACCAACAACGAGGCCGGGTTCGAGTTCGTAACGCTCGGCGCCAACCGCAGGATGCCAACCGAACGCGATGGCGTGCGGCTGGTGAGCTTTCACCCGGAAGTCACGGGTGGCGATCTTTAACAATCCGAACCATCCCCCTGTCGTAGCCTTGGATTGGTAGAATTTGTGACTTCATTTTTTCCTTGTTTTATCAAGGTGGTAGAGGAAGTGTGTTCCCCGCTCGCGCGGGGATGAACCGTCAAACTCCGCGCCTTCTCCCGATTTGGCCCCGTGTTCCCCGCTCGCGCGGGGATGAACCGGTAGCGCGAAGCTGTTTGCACTGCCGTTGCCAGTGTTCCCCGCTCGCGCGGGGATGAACCGCAGCCCGTTTGTTTCCACGCAGTTGAATATCAGTGTTCCCCGCTCGCGCGGGGATGAACCTCTACCCTTGCTTCCGCCGCGAGCTTCGCAAGCGTGTTCCCCGCTCGCGCGGGGATGAACCGTTCAACAGCGCAGACGGTGCGCCATCCAAGCAAGGTGTTCCCCGCTCGCGCGGGGATGAACCGGCGCATCCGCTGCACCGACGGGTTGTGCGTCAGTGTTCCCCGCTCGCGCGGGGATGAACCCAGCACAGCATGGATTACGTCGCGTTTTCGACGGTGTTCCCCGCTCGCGCGGGGATGAACCGTTTGCCGCGCAACTCAAACGCGGGTCGCGCTAGTGTTCCCCGCTCGCGCGGGGATGAACCGCGTAAAGAACCCGGCTTTCAGCGTGCTGATGCGTGTTCCCCGCTCGCGCGGGGATGAACCGGGTTCGGTGGGCACCACGGGCCGGATTTTCATGTGTTCCCCGCTCGCGCGGGGATGAACCGGAGATCATCGCGACCCCGTCCTGGTTGCTGTAGTGTTCCCCGCTCGCGCGGGGATGAACCGCACGCGGTGTTGTTCGTGCTTGCCGCCGATACGTGTTCCCCGCTCGCGCGGGGATGAACCGTGGGACTGCCAGACAAGCGCCCGCCCGATCGTGTGTTCCCCGCTCGCGCGGGGATGAACCGGCGGCGGATTTCTTTTTCCGATGTGCCGACCGGTGTTCCCCGCTCGCGCGGGGATGAACCGGTGGCATACGGAGGGCGGGGGTCGGCAAAGAGGTGTTCCCCGCTCGCGCGGGGATGAACCGTAAATGCCTGAACGAGTGCAATTGAGCCGCGCGTGTTCCCCGCTCGCGCGGGGATGAACCGTCGATATCCGGGCGATCCGCCACCAGCGCCGCGTGTTCCCCGCTCGCGCGGGGATGAACCGGACTTGGCGTGCTGGTGCCCGCCTGGGCAGGAGTGTTCCCCGCTCGCGCGGGGATGAACCGCTCAGGAATCGCGCTCCGGCGACGCATCGCGCCGTGTTCCCCGCTCGCGCGGGGATGAACCGTCCGTTTGGATTTCGGCGTGGCCGCCATCGACGTGTTCCCCGCTCGCGCGGGGATGAACCGGTCTGGTTTGCGTCGGAGGAGGCAGATTTCCGGTGTTCCCCGCTCGCGCGGGGATGAACCGATGATGGAGTTCGCCGAGCGCCGGAATCTGTCGTGTTCCCCGCTCGCGCGGGGATGAACCGACGGAAGGGATGGGCGGATACGAGACAGCGCTGTGTTCCCCGCTCGCGCGGGGATGAACCGAGATTGCCAACGCATGGAGGCTTGTGGATCAGGTGTTCCCCGCTCGCGCGGGGATGAACCGCCATCTACATCGACGGCCGCCCGGCTTAACCAGTGTTCCCCGCTCGCGCGGGGATGAACCGAGCAAACCCGCCTGACCTCAATGATTGCGGCCGTGTTCCCCGCTCGCGCGGGGATGAACCGCCGATGGACATCTGCTCGATGCCGCTGCCCCAGTGTTCCCCGCTCGCGCGGGGATGAACCGTCTTTGGCTGTGATTCGCCGGGCTTTGTGCAGGTGTTCCCCGCTCGCGCGGGGATGAACCGTACCCACTTCGCAACACTCGACTTCGGCGACGGTGTTCCCCGCTCGCGCGGGGATGAACCGTTGCGTGTTCCCCGCTCGCGCGGGGATGAACCGGCGGGGCCTCCAGCCATGCAGGTAGAATCAAAGTGTTCCCCGCTCGCGCGGGGATGAACCGGGAGGGGAGATGGAAATTGGTCCGCCTGGAGGGTGTTCCCCGCTCGCGCGGGGATGAACCGTACGGGAAATACGGCACTGTGGTCAGCCTGTCGTGTTCCCCGCTCGCGCGGGGATGAACCGCGACGGCTACCTGCCGTGGGTATATGGCCGCGCGTGTTCCCCGCTCGCGCGGGGATGAACCGCTCGACGACGACACCTACCGCGCCACACTTGCGTGTTCCCCGCTCGCGCGGGGATGAACCGAAGCCGGACAGAGAACGCGCGCGTGAAATCGGTTCCGTTGCACCCTTGGCCCCGGTGCTTCACTGCCGGACAGACAGATCAGGAAATGCACCATTGGCACGCCCACGATTTGTTCGATCGCATCCGCTTCACGCGCAAGCCCGAGGCGGAGGCGGAGGCGCCACGCAGCTATGGTGGCGCCGCAGCCTTGCCTGCCGTGCCGGCGTCAGCCTGCGGCATCGATTGGGTTAATGCTCGAACGCTGTCAGCGGCCGGATGAAGCGCCCCAGATCAGTGACGTCCGGTTGCTGGCAGCGGGCGACCAGACGGAGATCGGCAGTCACCATGACGATGTCGTGGCGCACCGCCAGCGCCAGATAGAAGCAGTCGTAGGCCGGATGGTCAAGGCGGGCGGCCAACGCTGCCGCCTCGGGCATCAAGTCGGCGCAGGGGCTCGCATGTACGCCTATGCCCAGCAACATGCGGGCAGCGATCTCGGGTACCTCGTCCGCCAGCTCACCGCGCCGCTGCTTCTTCCACAAGATGTTGGCCACTTCGGCAAACAGCAGGTCCGGGGCATACAGTTCGCTCCCCAGTATCCGTTGCGCCGCGTCCGCATCAGGCTCGGGCGCAAACCATTTGGCCGCAACGCTGGCATCGACCACCCACCTCATCGCTCGTCCCGACTCTGGCGCAGCAATTCCTCCGACGGCGTTTGCGGCCGTCCGGCGCTCAACCCACGCACCTTGGCCGCGAGCCGTTTGAACTCTTCGACCGGGTCGGTCGGCTCGGGGCGCGCCAGCGCCTCTGCCACGATGGCGCGCAATTCAGCCGACATCGAACGGCCATGTTTGGCCGCGCGCTCGCGCAAGCGCTGCTTCAGATCGTCGTCCAGATTTCTCAGCACCATGTCGGCCATGGCCTACTCCTTTGATAGCAACGCTATCAATGATACCAACACGCGCGTAAGGTTCCACTGCGATGAAGACGGGCAACGACCTGCCTGGGCAACATCCGGCTGTCCACGCCTCTTATGCACCGCGCCGCCGAAGCTATGGAACAAGGCCGAGGCTCCCGGTCAGGAGGGGGATGGGCTGCTGCGACGCAGGTTAAGCCCATCCCCACCCCGGTGGCCGGCGCCGGGAGGCGTCGTCGTTCGGCTGGCGGCGAGCACAGTGCTCGCCGAAACCCCATCCTCACCCCCTTGAAGGGGAGGGAGCAGCCACGCCGCACTCCACATGCAGTTCAGCCTACCTTCACCACCCCACGATGCCCCCGATGCAGCCGCCCCGCGACCCGTTTCAGCCCCACCAGCAGGTCATCCACGTAGGTGAACACCACCGGTATCACCAGCAAACTCAGCAGCGTCGAGGTGATCAGGCCGCCGATCACGGCGATGGCCATGGGGGCGCGGAAGCTGGGTTCGGCGCCGAGGCCGAGTGCGATGGGGAACATGCCGGCGCCCATGGCGATGGTGGTCATCAGGATGGGGCGGGCGCGTTTGTGGCAGGCGTCGATCAGGGCCGCGTAGCGGCCGAGGCCGTGTTCGCGGCGCGCCATCACGGCGTATTCGACCAGCAGGATGGAGTTCTTGGTGACGATGCCCATCAGCATCAGCAGGCCGATGACCGAGGGCATGGAGAAGCTGCTGTGGGTGAGCAGCAGGGCGAGGAAGGCGCCGCCGACCGACAGCGGCAGCGCGGCGAGGATGGTGGCGGGTTGCAGGAAGTCGTGGAACAGCAGCACCAGCACCACGTAGATGCACAGCACGCCAATGAGCATGGCGGAGCCGAAGCTGCCGAATAGTTCGTTCATGCGTTCGGCGTCGCCGGAGGCGGGGTGGCTGATGCCGGGGGGCAGGGTCTTGATCGCCGCGAGTTGGTCGACCATCGCCACGACTTCGCCGAGCTGACGGCTGCCGAGTTCGACGTCGATGCTGACGTTGCGCTGGCGGTCGTAGCGGTTGATCTGCGCCGGGCCGCTGCCCATGCGCAGTTCGGCGACGGCTTCGAGCGGCACTTCACCGCTGTTGGCCGCGACGCGGAGCTGGCGTACCGCGTCGAGGTCGTCGCGCACCGATGCGTCGAGGCGCACGCGGATCGGGATCTGGCGTTGCGGCAGGTTGAGCTTGGGCAGGTTGGCGTCGTAGTCGCCGGCGGTGGCGACGCGGATGGCGCTGGCCATGGCGCTGGCGGTGACGCCCAGGTCGGCGGCGCGGGCGTAGTCGGGGGTGACGTGGATTTCCGGGCGTTGCAGGCTGGCGCCGGAGGTGACGTTGCCGATGCCCGGCAGGGTGCGCAGTTCGCGGGTCACCGCCTCACTGGCCAGGCGCAGCGCGGCGGCGTCTTCGCCGGCCAGCGTGACCTTGAGGTTTTCGCCGGTGTGGCCGGCGCCGACCGACACCCGCGCGCCGGGCAGCACCGCCATGCGGCTCCGGATTTCGGCTTCGACCGCGCCTTGCTTGGCGCGATCGTGGCGCGACACGAGGTTCACGGTCAGCGTGGCCTTGCGCACGTCGCTGCTGGTGCTGCCGCCAAACGGCCCGCCGCCGCTGGTGGCGCTGCCGATGGCGCTGAACACGCGCGTGACTTCGGGCATTTCCATCAGCAGGCGGCGCGCCTGCTCGGCCACCGCGTAGGTATCCGCCAGCGGGCTGCCGGGCTGCATTTCGATGCTGACCTTGGTCTGGGCGCGGTCGGCGGCCGGCACGAAGCCGGTCGGTAGCAGCGGCACCAGCATCAGCGAGCCGGCGAAGAACGCCAGCGCGGCCACGGTGGTGGTCTTGCGGTGCTTGAGACACCAGCCGGCCCAGCCGAGGTAGTGCGTCATCAAGCGGCTGTCGGCGGGCTGGGCGCCGTGGGGTTTGAGCAGGTAGGCGGCCATCATCGGCGTGAGCAGGCGCGCGACCAGCAGCGAGGCGAGTACCGCCACCGCGGCGGTGATGCCGAACTGCTTGAAGAACTTGCCCGGCACCCCGCCCATGAAGGCGGTGGGCAGGAACACCGCGACCAGCGTGAAGGTGGTGGCGATGACCGCGAGGCCGATTTCGTCGGCCGCTTCGGTGGCGGCCTGGATCGGGGTCTTGCCCATGCGCAGGTGGCGCACGATGTTCTCGATCTCGACGATCGCGTCATCGACCAGGATGCCGACCACCAGCGCGAGCGCCAGCAGGGTCAGGGTGTTGAGGCTGAAGCCGAGGTACTGCATGGCGAGAAAGGTGGGGATGATGGACAGCGGCAATGCCGCCGCCGACACCAGCGTGGCGCGCCAGTCGCGCAGGAACCACCACACCACCAGCACCGCCAGCGCCGCGCCTTCGTAGAGCAGCATCATCGAGCCGTCGAAGTTGTCCTGCACCGGCTCGACGGTGTTGTAGGCTTCTTCGATCACCACCTGCGGGTGGCGGGCCTGCAAGGCGTCGACCGCCAACCGCACCGCATCGGCCACCGCCACTTCGCTGGCGCCCTTGATGCGGGTGATCTCCACGCCCACCACCGGCTGGCCGTCGAGCAGGGTGATGGTGCCGCGTTCGGCGATGCCGTCGCGTACCGTCGCCACTGCGTCGATACGCACCCGCCGCCCGCCCGCCAGCGGGATTTCCAGCGCCGCGATGTCGGCCACCGTGCCGGCCGCGCCCAGCGTGCGCACCGACTGTATGGTGCCGCCGATGTCGCCGCGCCCGCCCGAGGCATCCACCTGCACCTGGCGCAAGCGGTTCGACACGTCCGCCGCCGTCACGCGTAGCGCCGCCATGCGGTCGGGCAGCAGTTCGACCTGTACTTCGCGGTCCACGCCGCCGACCCGCGCCACCTTGCCCACCCCCTTGACCGCCAGCAGCGCCTTGGACACGTCGTTGTCCACGAACCACGACAGTGCTTCTTCGTCCATGCGTTCGGAGCGCACCGCGTAGGTCAGGATGGCGCTGCCCGAGGTGGTGACCTTCGACACCACCGGGTCGCGCATCGCGGCGGGCAGGTCGGCGCGCACGCTGTCGACCGCGTTGCGCACCTCGTTGAGCGCGACTTCGGTGTTCTTTTCCAGCTCGAACTGCACCACGATCACCGCCGAACCGTCGGTCAGCGTCGAGTTGATGTGTTCGATGCCACCCAGGGTGGCGACCTGATCCTCGATCTTGCGCGCCACTTCGGTTTCGAGCTGGGTGGGGGCCACCCCTTCGTAGCTGGCGCGGATGACGATGGTCGGGAGTTCGATGTCGGGGAAGTTCTGTATGCCCAGCGCGCGGAAGGCGCCCAGGCCCAGCAGCGTCAGCAGCGCGAACAGCAGCAGCGCCGGCACCGGGTTGCGGATGGACCAGGCGGAGAAGTTCATCGTGCGGCCTCGCTTTCGGCCCCGGCGGCGGCTTCAATGCGGACCACGTCGCCGTCGTTGAGGAAGGCGCCGCCGCTGGCGACGATGCGCGCCTCGGGCGCCAGCGCGGTCAGCAGCTCGACCTGTGCGCCGCGCCGCCGCCCGGTCTCCACCCGGTGCTGCACCACCGCGCCCTCGGCATTCACCTCGAACACGTAGCTGTGGCCGTCGCGCATGATCACCGCCGCCGCCGGCAGCACCGTAGCCGGCGCCGCGCCGGTCAGGATCTCGCCGCTGGCGAACATGCCGGCGCGCGCGGCGCTGCCGGCGGGCAGATCGACATACACCAGCGCCTTGCGGCTGTCGGCGTTCAGGGTGGGGGCGATCATGCGCACCGTGCCGCTCACGCTGCTGCCATCGGCCAGGCGCAGTTGCGCGCCCTGCCCTGGCGCCACCGCCGCCAGTTGCTCGGCCGACAGCTCGGCCCGCCATTCCAGCCGCCCCTGGCGCACCATGCCGAACAGCTCGCTGCCGGTCTGCACCACGCTGCCCAGGGTGGCGCCGCGCCGGCTGATGATGCCGTCGTCGGGCGCCACGATGCGCGTCTGGCCGAGGCGGATCTGCTCGCTTTTCAACGCCGCCTGTGCCGCCGCGAGGTTGGCTTCGGCGCTCTGCTCGGCCACCAGGTACTGTTGCACCACCTGCGCCGACAGCGCGCCGGTGCCGCTCACCTTGCGCGCGCGATCGGCATTGCTTCTGGCTTCGGCCAGCGCCGCGCGGGCCTGGTCGACCCTGGCGCGCTGTTGCGCTTCACTGGCCGCGACGCTGTCGCCCGCCAGCTCGACCAGGGTCTGGCCGCGCTTGACCACATCCCCCACGTCGGCCGCGACCTTGACGATGCGCAGCCCGCCGGTTTCGGCTGCGATCACCGCCTCCTGCCACGGCGCGACGCTGCCGCTGGCGCTGATCTGGCGCGGCCAGCCGGCGTGTTCGATGGTGGCAACACTGACCGCCAGCGCCGCGCGCGCGACCTTGGGTGGTGCGATCGCGGCGCTGGCCGGCTGGCGGGTGAAGTGATAGGCGCCGGCACCCACGAGCGCGGCGGCAATGGCAATTGCGGTAAGTCGATGCAGGCTTTTCATGCGGGGTCTCCAGCATGGGCGGCAGTCCAGCCACCGCCCACGGCCTTGTACAGGGATATCCAGTTCAGCACCCGGTCACGTTGCAGGGCGATGAGTTTGCGTTCGGCCTGGGTGGCATTGCGCCGCGCCTCTTCCAGCGTCAGCAGGCTGGCGCCACCGGCTTGCCAGTGGATGGCGGTAGCGTCGAGAAAGCGGGCGTAACCTTCGGCCGCCGCGCGCGCGTCGGCCTCGCGACGCTCGGCGCTGTCGAGCGCGACCAGCGCCTGCTCGACTTCACGCACCGCCGCGCGCACCGCCGCCACGTAGGCGGCCTGCTGCCGCGCCAGACGCGCTTCGGCCGCCTTGACCTCGGCCGCGCGTGTGCCCGCGTCGAACAAGGGCAGCGCCAGCGCCGGGCCTATCGACCACGGCAGACTGTCGCCGCCGCCGCGCACGCTGGCGAGCGAGACGCTGCCCGACAGGGCCAGACGCGGGTAGCGGTTGGCCTCGGCCACGCCGACGTCGGCGGTCGCGGCGGCCAGTTCCTGCTCGGCGGCGGCCAGATCGGGGCGCTGGCTGAGTACCGCCAGCGGCAGCGCATCGACCGCGAAGCGCGCCGGCACCGGCAGGTGCGTTGCGCCACCCTGCAGCCGGGTGCGCAGCGCCGCTTCGGGCACTCCGGTCAGCGCCACCAGCGCCTTGAGCGTGAGCGCGCACTGGGCGCGCTGGTCTTCCAGATCGGCGCGCGCGTCGGCGAGGCTGGCGCGGGCCAGCTCGGCGTTGGCCGGCGCGGTAAACCCGGCGTCGACAGACACCGCCGTGAGGCGCTGCGTTTCGCTGCGTGAAGCAACGTCTTCGCTGCGCGCCGCTTCGAGCAGACGACAGGCGCGGTAGCTCACGTAGGTGCTGGCGACTTCGGCCGCGAGCGACACGCGCGCCTCGTGCCAATCGAACCGGCGTGCCGCCAGGCGCGCCTCGGCCGCCTCGGCGCCGCGCCGCACGCGCCCGAACAGGTCGATCTCCCACGCCGCATCGACCGCCACGCGGCCGGTGGTACGCGCGGCCACCGGGGCGTCGCGCTCGGTGCCACTGCGGGTGAGGCTGGCGCCGCCGTCGAGCGCGGGTTGCGCGGCGGCCTCGCGGGTGGTGAGCGTGGCGCGTGCCTCGGCGATGCGCGCGGCGGCGGCCATCAAGGTGGGGCTGGAGGTGTCGGCGTCGGCAATCAGCCCGGTGAGCACCGGGTCGTCAAACCCGGCCCACCAGTCGAGCAAGGCGGCGGGTGTGCCGTCATGCGGTTGGGCGGCCTGCCAGGCGCTCGGCGCGGCGGGCGGCGGGCGCTGAAAGTCCGGGCCAACGCTGGTACAGCCGGCCAGCGCCGCCGCACACCACAGGGTTACCGCGAGGGCGCGCATCGGAGGGAATGCTTGCATGGAATCGTGACCCTGGTTGTCGAGAAATCGGGGGGCTGTTTGTTCGGTCGGCGATCAAAGTCCGTCGCACCAGCGCAAGCCGGTGCTCATCAAGGGGGCCATTCTCCGTGCTGCGGCGTGTCGGTGTGTGTCGTGTTGTAGCGGTGCGACCAGCAGCGCGACGGAGAGCCAGCCGCCCACGTCGTTGCGGCGGGAGGCGCGGCTCGGTTGTTTCGTAGGAGGGGCTTCAGCCCCGAACGCCGCGATGCTCGCGGCTTCAGCCACTGCTTCCAGGTGCGGAACTGGACTCGTCCGGCGTCGGCGCCATGCCGGGTTCAAAGAAGCACAGGGTGTTGCGCCCGGCGGCCTTGGCCTGGTACATGGCCACGTCGGCCTGCTTGAGCAGTTCGGTGGCGCTGCAGCGGCGCCCGCGTATCAGGGTGGCGCCGATGCTGGGGGTGCTGTGGTGTATCTGTCCGACGAGCAGATAGGGTTCGTTCAGACAGGCGAGTATCTTGTCGCCCACCAGACGCGCGTGGCGCATCGCTTCGTTCAGCACCGGGTTGAGATCTTCGAGCATGACGACGAATTCGTCACCGCCCAGGCGGGCGGCGGTGTCGCATTCGCGCAGACAGGTCTGCAGCCGCTTGCCCACTTCGATCAGCAGCAGGTCGCCAACGTCGTGGCCGCGCGTGTCGTTGAGGCCCTTGAACTGGTCCAGATCGATGAAGAACAGCGCGCCGCTGCGCCCGGTACGGTCGCTGGTGAGCACCGCGCGTTGCAGCCGGTCGATGAGCAGGCGCCGGTTGGGCAAGCCGGTGAGCGGGTCGTAGAAGGCGAGTTTGCGGATCTGCTCTTCGGCTTCCTTGCGCTCGCTGATGTCGGAGAAGGCCGCAACGTAGTGGGTGATCCTGCCGTCGGCGTCGCGCACCGACGAGATGGTCTGCCACTTGGGGTAGATCTCGCCGCTCTTGCGCCGGTCCCACACCTCGCCTTCCCACGAGCCGCTGCTGGTCAGGCGGTGCCACATGTCGGCGTAGAACTCGGGCTCGTGACGGTTGGATTTGAGCATGGCCGGAGTGTTGCCTATCATCTCCTCGGCGCTGTAGCCGGTGGTCTCGGTGAAGGCGCGGTTGACGCGCAGGATCACGCCACGGGGGTCGGTGACCATCATCGCGTGCAGCGATTCGAAGGCGATCGCGGCGATGCGCAGTTCGGCCTCGATGTTGCGACTCTCGGTGATGTCGCGGATCACGCTGACGACGTGGGTCGGGCGTCCATCGCTGTCATGCACCAGGGTCACCGACACTTCGGCCCAGAAGGTGGCGCCGTCCTTGCGGTAGCACAGCACGCAGTGCGGGCGCACGTCGCCCGCGACCAATGCCGCGCGCAACGCGGTAAGCGCCTTGGGATCGGTCTCGGGGCCGTAAAGGAATTCCGGCGTGCGTCCGATGATTTCGGCTTCGCCGTAGCCGGTGATGCGCTGGAACGCGGCGTTGGCATAGGTGATCACCCGGTCGTAATCGATGATCAGCACGCCTTGCAGGATCGATTCGAGCGCCTTGTAGTGCAGGCGCATGATGGCCTCGCTGCGCAGGCGTTCCTCGGCCCGCGCGATGCGGCTGACGTTGTCGCGAAACACCACCGCCGCGCGCGCCATGTCGCCGATCTCGTCGCCACGCCGGTCGTCGGTGATCTCGACTTCCTCGTCATTGGCGGCCAACCGGTTGAGGGCGGCGGTGATGCGCGCGATCGGGTCGATGATGCCGCGCGCCAGCAGCGCCGCGATCGCCACGGTCAAGACCAGCATCAACAGGATGGCGAAGTTGAGCGTCGCGGCGGTGCCGCGCGCACTGGTCTCGATGTTGCGCGCGTGCTGGATCAGATCGGCGGCGAGGCGGTCTTCGACGCTCTTGAGCTGGTCGATCTTGCGCGTCTGCGTGTCGAACCAGCGCGTGCTTTCGATCTTGCGCAGCAACTGCCCGCCCCTGCTGACGATGACGATGCGGCGCATGCGCTCGATTTCGGCCGTTTCCGGTATCGCCAGCGCGCTGTCCAGCGCCGCGATCTGCTCGGCGTTGGCAAAGTAGCGAAACTGCTCGAAATGCAGCGTTTGGCGGTCGATGAGACTGATCAGGCGCGCATGCCCCGCGCTGTCGAAGCGCCCCGACGCGAGCTGGGCCGAGCCGACCGCACGCTCGATACCGGACATCTCCTTGGCCAGCACCATCTGCATGTAGGCGTTGAGCGCGCGGCTCAGTTCGGCGTTGCTGCCTTCCAGCAGCATGACCCGGAGGATCCCGGTCAAGTCGTCTATGGTGGCGCTGTAGTGCTCGATCAGCTCGTCGGCGCCGATCTGGAAGTCGGACACGGCGCGACGCAAGCCCGGCAACGCACCCACGCGCGATTGCGCGATCCCGATCTGGCGCTTGAGCCGCGGATCGCCCTGCTCACGCAGATTGTCGAGCGCGTCGTAGTAGAACTCGACCTGCCCGTCGGTCGAGGCACGCCGGTCCGCCAGCCGGTCCTCGAACTCCTTGCCGCGAGATCCGGCGTACCCCGCCGAAACACCGCGCTCCTGCTGCAGTTCGTGCACCAGGGCGCCCACCGCTGGAGCAAGGCTGGCCATGTTGTGCAGGTCACTCGTGTCGCTGGCGATGCGGTGATAGCCCAGCACCGTCCACGCGGCAAAGAACAGCAGCCCCAGGATGGGCAGCGCCAGCGCTAGGCCGATGCGGGTGCCGATCGGCTTGTTCGTCAATGTCAGGGACATCGTGTCAGGGTCGGCAGGGCGGCGGGAATCGAGCACGGACGCGACTGTGCGTCCGTTGGCTCGCGGATCTTTCGATTGTGAAGTGCTTTGGGGCTGGATGCAATGACGACGGGCGGCCAACTGCACGCTGCAGGACCGCCCGGTTGCAACTCCGCGTTACCAAACCGGCAACCGAATGGGTTACCTGTCATTCCGGCGAAAGCCGGAATCCATGCGGTGGAACTGGGCACCGGCGCTCGCCGGCGCGGCGGTATTTGTCAATATCGAGTAAATAACCTCCAGAAATCCATGGAGAAACTTCAGCCGGGCAGCATCGCGGTCACCTCGATCTCGATCTTCGCGCCTTTTTCGACGAAGCCCGCGACTTGCAGCGCGGTCATGGCGGGGAAGTGGCGGCCGATCAGGTCGCGGTACACCGCGCCGATCTCGGCCAGCCGGGCGTTGTATTCGGCGCTGTCGGCGAGATACCAGTTCATGCGCACGATGTGGGCGGGGTCCGCGCCGGCTTCGCGCAGGATCGCGACGATGTTGGTGAGCGCCTGGCGCACCTGGCCGACCAGGTCGTCGGTGCGGAACACTTCCTGCTCGTCCCACCCGACCTGACCGGCCACGAACACCATGCGGCCGCTCGCGACGATACCGTTGGAATAACCCTTGGGACGTGCCCAGCCGGGCGGTTGCAGCATTTGCATGGGGTGCTCCTTGTGCGATGCGCCGGGTTGGATGCCCAGGGGCAGCAGCGGCTGTTGCAGGAGGGGCTTTAGCCCCGAATGACTTTGTTATCACGGCTGAAGCCGCACCTACCGAGGCGCCTGGACGCGCTCACGGCAGGTGCGGCTTCGCTTCAGCGACGCTCAGATACGCACGCCGAGGCGGTAGCCTTCGTGGATCGCGGCGTCCATGCCGCGCGCGATGACCGCGTCACCGGCGCCGTGCAGCTCGTCGACCATCCACTGGAACTCCTGGAACAGGTCGTGGTTGGGCTTGCGCGGGCCGGAGACGATCACCATGTCGGCCTCGATGAAGGTTTCCTCGCCCTTGGCGTTGCGCACCAGCGCGCCTTCGGCGGTGGCCTTGACCAGTTGGGTCGAGGTCAGGGTGCGGATCTTGAGTTCCTCGACCCACGCCGAATGGCGCCACTTGAACGACGGAATGACGTCGCCGGCGATACGCTTGTCCTCCTCGACCAGCACCACCTCGTGGCCCTTGGTGGTCAGCAGCTCCGACAGGGTGAGGCCGATCTTGCCCGCGCCGACCATCACGATGCGCTTGCCCGGTTCGACCTTGCCGTGCGCGACATCGAGCACATCCACCAGCCGCTCGTGGCCTTCAAGGTGCCGGTAGGCAGCCATGTCGGTGCGCGCGCCGGCCGCGACCAGACACACGTCGTACTGGTGCAGCATGCTGCGCATGAACTTGGCGTTGGCTTCGGTGTTGAAGCGGATCTCGATGCCAAGCTTTTTCGCCATGACTTCGTAGTGACGCACCACCGACAGCAGGTCATCGGGGCGCGCGAGGTCGCTGTTGGCGTAGGCGCGCAGGTTGCCGCCGATGCGGTCGCCCTTCTCGAACACGGTCACGTCATGGCCGCGCTTCTTGGCGGTGATCGCCGCTTCCATGCCGGCCGGGCCGGCGCCGATGACCATGATGCGTTTCTTCACCGCCGCCGGGGTGACCTGGTATTCGGGCTCGACTTCGTGGCCCAGGGTCGGGTTCATGGTGCAGGTGTAGGGCAGGTCGCGGAACAGGCGCGACAAGCAGTTGAGCGAGCCGATGCAGCGGCGCACTTCGTCGAGCCGGTCTTCGGCGGCCTTGTGCAGCAGTTCCGGGTCGGCCAGCATCGGGCGGCACACTTCCCAGTAGTCGAACACGCCGTCGGCGATGCACTGGTTGGCCATGACCGGGTCGGGCAGGCGGTTGCCGAAGGTGATCAGGGTGTTGGGGAACATCTTTTTCGCCTTGGCGGCGAGGTAGTTCCAGTGCCCCGGCTGCACGTCGCGGCCGATCGACGATTCGGGCGCTTCCTGCCAGCCCACCGTGACCGAAATCATGTCGACGCCACAGTCGACCGCCTGCTGCATCAGCTCGAAGCAGTCGTCCTCGCTGTTGCCGCCCCAGCGGTCCATCAGCTCGGCGCCGTTGAGGCGGATCACCAGCGGGTTGTCGGGGGTGGCCTGCTTGATGCCGTCGATCAGTTCGCGCATGAAGCGGCCGCGATTCTCGATCGAGCCGCCGTATTCGTCGGTGCGCTGGTTGGTGAAGCGCGAGTTGAAGTTGGCCAGCAGATAGCCCATGAAGCTGGTGACCTCGGTGCCGTCGAAACCGGCGCGAATCGCGCGCCGCGCGGCCTCGGCGTGCTGCTCGACGATGGCCTTGATCTGTTCCTTGGTCACTTCGCGCGGCGGGCGGAAGTGCGGCAGGGTCTGCGGCACCACCGAGGGCTGGATGCAGTAGCCCAGGTCGATGCCGCCGTAGCGCCCGGCGTGCAGGATCTGCTGGATCGCGACCCCGCCGCCATCGTGGATGTATTGCGCGATGGTCTCGAATTGCGGCAGGAACTTGTCGTCGAACAACGCCACCTGACGGAAGTAGGCCTTGCCCTCGCCGAGCGGGTCGGGGTAGGCGCCCTGGTTGGTGATGATGCCGCAGCCGGTCGAGGCGATGACGCGGGTGCGCGCCAGCTCGCGCGGGGTGATGTAGCCGTCGCGGGTGTTGTAGTTGGACACGCAACAGGCCCCGTACTTGACCATGTTCTTGGTCTCGAACTTGCCGATGCGGCCGGGCTTGAACAGGTGCTTGAGTTTGGCTTCTCCGGGTCTGGTCACGGGTGTTCTCCTGGCTGGCGCGGCTAAGTAACGAATAGTTTGGATACTGTATACATTGGTTCTGGACGCGTCAATGCGCGAAGCGGGCGGGCTTCGCGCTGGCGCAAACCATCAACCATCGCGGCGGGTCGCGGCTAAAGCCGCTCCTTCTATGAGCTTTCATAAGTCAAGTCTTTTTCCTGCAGAGCAGTCCCTCCGTTTGTGGCTGGTGCATTTGGGTCAAGGGCGGGCGGAGCCCGGCGAAGCGCACCCTTGAGGCAAAAGCACCA
>JACOUN010000055.1 GCA_016177805.1 Rhodocyclales bacterium | reverse complement strand
CCGGCTTCGGGCCGGGGCCGCCGGCGCAGCCGGCGAGCGCGAGCGCCATCAGGAGCGGCGCGAGCGTCCGGCGCGATGCCGAGAATGCGTTTGGCTGTGACATGTCAGGTTCCCGTGTCATCCCGTTAAACCGGGTCGCGCAGCGTGTCCGCGTGGAGGAGGAGCGATAAACGCGGTGCACGTTGCGCGACCCGAACCCGTCAGAACTTGTGCGTCAGCCGCAGGCCGAGGTGATCGCCGACCGAGCCGGTCACGACGTAGGCGTTGTTGGCGTTGGCCGCCGTGCTCGTGGTCTGGTCGGGCGCGGTGACGTGGCGGTACTCGTAGTTGAACGTCAGGCGCGTGGCCGGTGTGAAGTGGTAATTGACGCCGAGCGTAAGGAACTCCAGCTCACGCCGGTCGGCCGGGCCCCAGGTGCTGGTGCCGAGCGACTTGTAGAGCAGGTCGTGGCGCGACCAGCGCGCGTCGAACTGCCAGTGCTTGTTGAGGTAATAGCCGTAGTCGAGCGTGATGCCGCGCGACTGGTTCTCGCGCTCGGCCGCGACCTGCACCCAACCGCCGAACGGCGCATCGCTGATGTTGCCCGCGGGGGTGTGGAAGATCATGCCCTCGGCGTACATCAGCTCGAAGCCGAGACGGTGGATGCCGCGGTTCTCGCCGAAGATCGGGCCGAGCGCCTTGGCGCCGATGCCGTAGCGGATCTTGTCGAAGTCCTGGCTCTTGGTGCCGGCGCTGTCGATGATGAAGTTGCGCTTGCCGCTCTGGTGCCAGCCGAAGAGCTTCACGCCGTGCTTGAGCGCGCCCTTGCCGCCCGGCAGGTCGTACTCCGAGGCCCAGTAGAGGTTGGTGTCGTGGCCGCTGTTGAGGTCAAAGCCGTGCACGCCCTCACCCTCGGCCAGCATCACCGCGTAGCTGTGGGTCCACTTGTCGCGCTTGAAGGCGTCGAAGAACTGCACGCCGGTGTCGCGCCCGACGTCGGCGTCGTCCGCGTACTTCTTGATGTTGCCCGAATAGCCCTGGCCGCTGATGGCGGCCGTGCCCTTGGCGTTGCCCTCGATGAAGCGCTCGACCTGCACGCGGTTCACGAAGTCGGTCATGAAGATGTAGTCGGTCGCGTCCAGGCCCTGGTAGAGCTCCTCCGGGCCGGGCTTCTTGAAGCGTCCGAGGCGCACGCGCACACCCGGGATGTAGCTCAGGGTGACGCTGGCGTCGGTGAACGTCGCGGTGTGCTCGCGCGAGGTCTTGAAGGTCTTGTAGTTGGCGAGGTTGTCGCCGGCGTTCAGGGTCACGAAATAGTTCACGCGCCCGGGCAGGAAGTTGCCGCGCGCGCCCACCATCAGGTTCGGCACGTAGAAAT
>JACOUN010000057.1 GCA_016177805.1 Rhodocyclales bacterium | reverse complement strand
TCGCCTCTCAATGCGCGTGACGCGTCGGCTGATCTTCCTCTTGAGCATGTCCGTCCCGATCTGTTCGATACCGGTGCAATCGTAGCCTACCCGGCCAGCGCAGGGGGTTTTGCGACACCCTCTGAAGCCGCTCCTACGAGGACACTGCCCGTTCGTTTCGATGCTTCATGCGATTGCCCTGCATCCCCCTCGACGCGCCCATCATGCCCCGACAGCGGGCGTGATAATATCGCCCCTTCCTTCAAACGTACCGGGTTCGCACCATGTTTTCTTCCAGACAGACACTCGCACAGGTAGATCCTGACATTTGGGCCGTGGTCCAGGCCGAAAACCGCCGTCAGGAAGATCACATCGAACTCATTGCGTCCGAGAACTACGTCTCGCACGCGGTCATGCAGGCCCAGGGCTCGCAACTGACCAACAAGTATGCCGAAGGCTATCCGGGCAAGCGCTATTACGGCGGCTGCGAACACGTCGACGTTGCCGAACAGATCGCCATCGACCGCATCAAGAAACTGTTCGGCGCCGAAGCCGCCAACGTCCAGCCAAATTCCGGCTCACAGGCGAACCAGGCGGTGCTGATGGCCTTCGCCAAGCCCGGCGACACCATCATGGGCATGAGCCTCGCCGAGGGCGGCCATCTCACCCACGGCATGCCGCTCAACATGTCCGGCAAGTGGTTCAACGTCGTGGCCTATGGCCTCGATGCCAAGGAAGAGATCGACTACGACGCGATGGAGCAACTGGCGCGCGAGCAGAAGCCGCGCATCATCATCGCCGGCGCCTCGGCCTATTCACTGCGCATCGATTTCGAGCGTTTCGCGCGTATCGCGAAGGAGATCGGCGCGATCTTCTGGGTCGACATGGCGCACTACGCAGGGCTGATCGCCGCCGGCTACTACCCCAACCCGGTGCCGCACGCGGACGTGGTGACATCGACCACCCACAAGACGCTGCGCGGCCCGCGCGGCGGCGTCATACTGATGAAGGCCGAGCACGAGAAAGCCATCAACTCGGCCATCTTCCCCGGCCTGCAGGGCGGCCCGCTGATGCACGTCATTGCCGCCAAGGCAGTCGCGTTCAAGGAGGCAGCCACCCCCGAATTCCGCAACTACCAGGAACAAGTCATCGCCAACGCGCGCGTCATGGCGCGGGTGCTGTCAGAGGAGCGCGGCCTGCGCATCGTGTCGAACCGTACCGAAAGCCATCTGTTCCTGGTCGATCTGCGCCCCAAGGGCATCACCGGCAAGGAAGCCGAGGCGGTGCTCGGCTCGGTGCACATCACCGCGAACAAGAACGCCATTCCCAAGGATCCCGAAAAGCCGTTCGTGACCTCGGGCATCCGCATCGGCTCGCCCGCCATCACCACGCGCGGCTTCACCGAGATCGAAGCCGAACAGGTTGCCCATCTGATCGCCGATGTCCTCGACGCCCCGCACGACACGGCGGTGCTGAACGGCGTCCGCACCAAGGTGGCGGCGCTGTGTGCCAAATTCCCCGTGTACGGCAACTGAGCATACGGGCCGACACGCCCCCCCGGAGCAAACTTGTTGCGTAACCGGCGCCGATGAAATGCCCATTCTGCGGTGACCCGAACACCCAGGTCACCGACACGCGCGAGAACGAAGAAGGCGACGTGGTGCGGCGCCGGCGTCGCTGCGTGCATTGTGACAAGCGATTCACCACCTACGAGCGCATCGATCTGAAGATGCCACACGTGGTCAAGCGCAACGGCAATCGCAGCGAATTCGATCACGACAAGCTGGCCGCCAGCCTGTCGCTGGCGCTGCGCAAGCGCCCGGTCACGGTCGAGGCTATCGATGCGGCCATCGGCCGCATCGAAGCCCGCCTCCTCTCGCTCGGCCAGGCCGAGGTGCCGAGCGAAAAAGTCGGGGAACTGGTGATGCGCGAACTGAAAAAACTCGACAAGGTCGCCTATATCCGCTTTGCCTCGGTGTACCGGAATTTCGCCGACGTCGACGAGTTCTCCGAGGTCATCCGCGAAGTTCAGGCGCGGCCGCGCCGCGCGCGCGGCACCAAGCAAAGCGAAGCGGATAGCGGGAATGACCTTTTCGGCGAATGACCACGTCGCCATGGCGCGCGCGCTGGCACTGGCAGAGCGCGGCCTGCTCACCACCACGCCCAACCCGCGCGTCGGCTGTGTACTGATCAACCACGGCGAAATCGTCGGCGAAGGCTGGCACCAGCGCGCCGGCACACCCCATGCCGAGATCATCGCGCTCAACGCGGCGGGGCCTGCGGCGCGCAACGCAACCGCGTTCGTCACGCTGGAACCTTGCTCACATTTCGGCCGCACTCCCCCATGCGCCGACGCGTTGATCGCGGCCGGCGTCACCCGTGTGGTCGCCGCCATGACCGACCCCAATCCGCTGGTATCCGGGCGCGGCATGGAGCGTCTGCGCGCCAGCGGCGTGCAAGTTGAAACCGGCCTGCTCGAACAGCAGGCCAGGGAGCTGAATCCGGGCTTCATCTCACGCATGACGCGTGGCCGTCCCTGGCTACGCCTCAAGGCGGCCGCCACGCTGGACGGCAAGACGGCGCTGAACAACGGCACCAGCCAGTGGATTACCGGAGCCGCTGCCCGACGCGACGGCCAGCGCTGGCGCGCCCGGGCCTGCGCGATCCTGACCGGCATAGGCACGGTCAGGGCCGACAATCCGCGCATGACAGTGCGCGAGATCCCTTGCGAACGCCAGCCATTGCGCGTGCTGGTCGACGCGCGCCTCGAAGTCAGCCCCACCGCCCTGCTACTCGACCAGGGCCACTGCCTGGTCGCATGCGCCATCGTTGCGCCGGACAAGGCGGCGGTGCTGCGTGGAGTCGGCGTCGAGGTGCTTTGCCTTCCAGATGCCGAGGGCAAGGTGGATCTGCCCGCGTTGCTACGGGAGCTTGCCCGGCGCGGGTGCAACGAGATCCACGCGGAAGCCGGACTCGCACTCAACGGCGCGTTGCTGCGCGATGGCCTGGTGGATGAACTACTGCTCTACGTCGCTCCAATGCTGGCCGGTGATGACGCGCGGGGGCTGTTCGCTCTGCCGACGCTCACCGGACTGGACCAGGCCGTACGACTCGACCTGCACGACGTGCGCAAGGTCGGCTCCGACCTGCGCGTCATCGCGCGGCCTGTCGCGAGCTAAGTTCCGGCGCCGCGCTCGCGGCACACGAGGCAATCCGCGTCGCGCCCGACCGCGATGCTGCGCCATTCCATATCCAGCCCGTTGAGCAGCAGCAATCGCCCATCGAGCGACGTGCCGCAGCCCGCCAGCAGCTTGAGTGCCTCCGCCGCCTGTGTCGCGCCTATGATGCCGGTGAGCGGCGCGAACACTCCCATGACCGCGCAACGAACCTCGTCGACATCTTCCGCTTCCGGAAACAGGCAGTGATAACAGGGGCTGTCGGGCTGGCGCAGATCGAATACCGACACCTGTCCGTCAAAGCGGATCGCGGCCCCAGACACCAGCGGTTTGCGATGACGCACGCAGGCGCGATTGATCGCGTGGCGGGTCGTGAAGTTGTCCGAGCAATCCAGTACCACGTCGGCCAACGCCACCTGTTGATCGAGCGCGGCCGACTCCAGCCGCTGCGCGAGGGCCTCGACCTGCAACTGCGGATTGAGCCGCAGCAGCGTATCCCGCCCCGATTCAACCTTGAGCCGCCCCACGCCATCCGCGCCGTGCAGAATCTGGCGTTGCAAGTTGGTCAGATCGACGGTATCGCCATCGCACAGCACCAGCGTGCCCACGCCCGCCGCCGCCAGATACATCGCGGCCGGCGACCCCAGGCCACCGGCACCGACAACCAGCACGCGCGCGGCGAGAATCGCCTCCTGCCCCTCCACCCCGACCTCCGGCAGCAGGATGTGGCGGCTGAAACGCAACAATTGATCGTCGTTCATTTCGCCAACAGTACGGCCGCGTGGTTGGCGCGAATGGCGAACAGGCGCGTGCTACTTGTACTCACGCAGTTCCACCGGCGTATCGTCGTGATCGCCGTGCGGATGCTGATCGTAGACGTTGATATAGACTTCGTTGGATTGCTTGATCAGGCGCTCGGGAGACACCAGGTTGTGCCGCTGGGTCTCCTCACAGAAGTACACCAGTGCCCGCACCAGCTTCGCGTACAGGGCACTATCGAGATGAAAGCCCGCCTCGCGCAGCGCGTCTTCGAGCGACTCCAGCGTGTAGTCGAGGACCGAATAGCGCACCATCAGGGTGCGGGGCCGCGCGGCCTCGCTGACAACCAGCCCCTTGAGCTTGCGCAAGGCTTGCAGCGCGCGTTCGGTCTGATCGGGGGGCAAGGCGGCGAAGCGGATTTCGCGCTCCTTGTGCAGCCCCGCACCCGCGATCGGGTGATCATGATGCCTGCCCGCCAGCTTGTAAGCCGTTTCACGACGCATTTCGCGCCCCCCTTCGTCGCTCGTTACTTGGCATTCTGCACCGCAGTCCCCCCTTTGAGGAGACTCAATGCCTGCCTGAGCTGGTAGTCGTTCTCCCCGCCATACTCAATCCGGATCGGCTGCGGAGGTTTCGCCTCTTCGCCCGCCGCCGGCTGCGCGGGTTCGGCCGCGTCCTGCTCGGTCTTGTTTTCGGGTTCGGTTCCGTTGAGCAGATGCCCTTGCAGATCCGCTTCGCGCACCCGCTTGGCGGAACCGTTCTCGGTTTCTTCAACCACGATGTCGGGCTCGATCCCCTTGGCCTGGATGGAGCGGCCGCTCGGCGTATAGTAGCGCGCCGTCGTGAGCTTGATCGCGGCGTTGTTGTTGAGCGGCAGGATGGTCTGCACCGACCCCTTGCCAAAAGTCTGCACGCCCATCACGGTCGCGCGCTTGTGATCCTGCAGCGCCCCCGCGACGATCTCGCTGGCCGAAGCCGAGCCGGCATTCACCAGCACCACCATCGGCACCTCGCGTGCGATGGGCGGCAGCTTGCGGATGAAGTCGTAACTCTTGCCGCGCAGGTAGTCCACCGAAAGGACGCGATACTCGCGCTTGGCATCCGGCGTGCGTCCGTCGGTAGACACCACCAGCGCATCGGGCGGCAGGAACGCAGCGGCAACACCTACCGCGCCATGCAGCAACCCGCCCGGATCGTTGCGCAGATCGAGTACCAGTCCCTTCAGATCACCCTCGGCCAGGCGGTTCAGGTGTTCGACCACCGACTCGGCGGTCTTCTCCTGGAACTGGGCCACTCTCAGGTAGGCATAGCCCGGCTCGACCACCTTGGACTTGACGCTCTGGACGCGGATCACTTCACGCGTGATCTTGACCACGATGGGCGCGGTTTCACTCTTGCGCATGATCGTGAGCGTGATGCTGGTGTTGGGTTTGCCGCGCATGCGCTTGACCGCATCGGCCAGCGTCATGCCCTTGACCGGGGTATCGTCGAGCTTGACGATCAGGTCTCCGGCCTGCACCCCGGCGCGGAAGGCGGGGGTATCCTCGATCGGCGAGACGACCTTGACGAAGCCGTCTTCCATGCCGACCTCGATGCCGAGTCCGCCAAACTCGCCTTGCGTGCCTTCGCGCAACTCGCGATAGGCTTCACCATCCAGGTAGGCGGAATGCGGATCGAGACCGGACAACATCCCGCTGATCGCATGATCGATCAGCGCCTTGTCCTCGACCGGTTCGACATAGCCTTGCTTGACGGCATTGAAGACGTCGGCGAATGCACGCAACTCCTCAACCGGCAGCGGCGCCAGCACGGTTCGATCCGCACTGGCGGAGAAGTTCAGGCTGACCAGTATTCCGGCCACCACGCCGGTGAAGATCAGACCCAGTTTTTGCAGCTTGTTGCGCATGACGACTCCATTGTATGACTGCTTGCCGGTGCACCCGACCTGCCTACTTTGCCGCGATCCATTGCATGGGATCCACAGGCTCGCCACGATGGCGGATTTCGAAGTATAAACCCGATTCCTGCGCGCCTCCGCTGGCGCCGACGCTGGCGATCGGTGCTCCGGCGGGAATCCTGTCACCTACCAGGCTGAACAGGGTGTCATTGTTGCCATAAACGGTCAGATAGTCATCACCGTGGTCGACAATAATGAGATTGCCATAACCTCTGAGCCAGTCGGAAAACACCACTTCACCGGAGGCTACCGCACGCACATCCTCGCCCTCGCCGGCCCGGATGAAGACCCCGCGCCAGCGCGCGCTGCCTTCCTCCCTTGGAGCGCCGAAGCGGCGGGTCAGTTCGCCGCGTACCGGCAATATCATCCGCCCCTGCAACTGCGCAAAGCTCACCCCCGTGGGCTGGACTACCTGTGCCTGCTTCGAGTCCCCGACGCTTGCCCGAGGCGGACGCGGCTCCATCCGCCCCTCGGTCGGTGCGGCGCGCAGCGCGGTCTCGCGCCGCACCGCCTGCCGCTGCAGAACCTCGAGCAAGGCAGCAAGCTGCTGTTCGTCGCGGCGCAGGGATTCGGCCTCGTCGCGCTGCCCCTTCAACTGCGCGGCAAGCGACGCCAGCATCACCTTGCGCGTTGCCTGCACCTTCGCCAGCTCCGCCTGTTGCTTGCGCTGCGTCTCGACCAGCACGCCGAGTTGGTCGCGCCGCTGCCGCACCGAGTCGATCAGCGCGGCCCGTTCATCCAGATCGGCACGCAACCCGTCGATCAGGGCAAGGCGGGCACGGCCAAGCTGTTCGAGGTAATGCACGTCACGTGCCAACTGGTTAGGGTCGCGCGCGAGCAGAAACGGCGCCACATCGCTGCCACCACGCATGTAGTGCCGCCTGAGCCACTCGGCGAGTTCGTCACGGCGCACGACGATGCGCTGTTCGATCTGCTTCTGCTGCTGCGCCAGTTGCGTGAGTTCTTTCTCCGCCGCCGCCTGATCCCCGGCCAGCTTGCGGATCTCGCGCCGCACGGCGGACACGGCCCGCTCGGCCTCGGCCAGCTTCGCCACCGCATCCGAACGCGCGCTCTCGGACTTGGCGATCGCCTGTTCGATCTCGCGCAGACGCTGCTGCACGCCTTGCAGATCGGCGCGACCTTGCGCCATATCGTCCGTTTCGGCCGCCAGCGGCGCTACCGGATGCATCCCGAGCAGCGCGACAAGGACAGCGAAAACCAGGCCCCTATGGCCGAAACGGATCACGTTGTGCAGAAGTCAGGCCTTCGACTTGCCCTGACCCGCGACGGCTGCCGCCGCCGCGCGGATGGTTTCCTCGTCGGCGAGGTAGTAGCTGCGGACCGGCATCAGGTTGGCATCGAGTTCATAGACCAGCGGCTGCGCGGTCGGGATGTTGAGTCCGACGATGTCGCTGTCGGAGATGCCGTCGAGGTACTTGATCAGCGCGCGCAGGCTGTTGCCGTGAGCGGCAATCAGGATGCGCTGCCCGGCAAGCACGCTGGGCACGATGGTGGTTTCCCAGTACGGCACGAACCGCTCGACCGTGTCCTTGAGGCATTCGGTGCGGGGAAAGCGGGCGTGCGGCATGCCTGCGTAGCGCGGATCGTCCACCGTCAGGCGCTCGTCGCCTTCGTCCAGCGTCGGCGGCGGGATATCGTAGGAGCGCCGCCATTGCAGCACCTGATCGTCACCGTACTTGGCTGCGGTTTCGGCCTTGTTCAAGCCCTGCAGCGCGCCGTAGTGACGCTCGTTCAGGCGCCACGAATGTTCGACCGGCAGCCATAGCGCGTCAAGCTCTTCGAGCACGATGTTGAGGGTCTTGTTGGCGCGTTTGAGTACCGACGTATACGCCTTGTCGAACGCATAGCCTTCCTTCTTGAGCAATCGGCCGGCGGCCCTCGCTTCGTCCACCCCCTGGGCGGTCAGGTCTACGTCGGTCCAGCCGGTGAACCGGTTCTCGTTGTTCCAGGTGGATTCGCCATGGCGAAGCAGTACGATCTTGTACATGGTCTCTCGGGTTGAAGTGATTGACGATGCGCTGGGCGCAGCCGATACACAAGGACCCAGGCAATCCGCCAAAGTCCATCGCGATCAGGCCGCAGTATTTTATACTACTCCCTTCGCCTCATTATCCGGAACGCAGCCAAGCCCGTGGACAACAACGCCAGCATCAACCTGATCGACAAGGAAGAGCATATCGAAACGGCCGCGCGGGCGCTCAAGGCCATCGCGCATCCCTTGCGGCTGAAGATACTGTGCGTGCTGGGCGAGGGCGAAATCTGCGTTCAGGACATCGTCGATGCGGTCGGAACCTCGCAGAGCAACATCTCGCAACACCTGGCGATCCTGCGCGACAAGGGCGTGTTGCAGACGCGCAAGGACGCAAACCGTGTCTATTACCGGGTCGGCGACCAACGGACGTTACAGCTCATCGTGCTGATGCGCGAAGTGTTCTGCGGCGTCAAGAGCGACACCGGTCGGCGAGACTAGCGCAACCGCTGGCCTGCGCAGCCGGTCGAGCGAGCCTGACGACCTCCACGATACCCATTCAACAACGAAGGCAATACGGAGTACGATTTTGGTGGAATTTCTGCAACACAACTGGTACTGGGCCACGCTGGCCGGAATAAGCGGCGGGTTTCTCCTGCTCGACCTGGTCCGCGGGCAAAGCGACAAATCGCAGCTATCACCGGTCGAAGCCACGCTCCTGATCAATCGCGAGGACGCCTTGGTGATCGACATCCGCACCCAGGGAGAATACGCACAGGGTCACATTCCGAACGCCCGCAACATTCCGCTGGGCGACCTGGAACGACGCTTGGGCGAGATCGACAAACTCAAGGGCCGCCCTCTGATCGTGTGCTGCGCGAGTGGCGCCCGCTCCGGCTCCGCCATCCAGACGCTACGCAAGGCGGGTTTCGACAAGGCGGTCAATCTACGCGGCGGTATCTTCGAGTGGGAAAAAGCCGGATATCCGGTCAGCCGCAAGGGAAAATCCAAATGACCGCGCTCATCCGGATGTACTCGACTGCCGTATGCCCGTACTGCATCCGCGCGGAACAGTACTTGCAGCGCAAGGGCGTGGTTGCGATCGAGAAGATCCGCATCGACCTCGACCCGGCCCGGCGCGACGAAATGATGACCCAAACCGGACGCCGCACGGTTCCACAGATATTCATAGGCGATTACCATGTCGGCGGATGTGACGATCTGATCGCCCTCGACAAGGCGGGCAAGCTCGAACCACTGCTGAACGCCGAAACGGCCTGACGCCCTGGCGTCATCAAGCCATTCTTTTTTTCACCACCTTTCAGGCCCTACCAAATGTCCGAAAACACTCAACCCGTCTTCTCCATCGAAAAACTCTACGTCAAGGATCTGTCGCTGGAAGTGCCGAACAGCCCGCAGGTTTTTCTTGAGCGCGAAGCGCCCCAGGTCAACGTTCAGTTGCGCACCGAGGGCGCTCCGGTCGATGAAGGCGTGTTCGACGTCACCCTCACGATCACCGTGTCGGCCAAGCTGCCCGACGACAAGACGCTGTTCCTGGTCGAAGTGGCCCAGGCCGGGGTGTTCCAGATCCGCAACATCCCGGAATCGGAACTGGAGCCGGTGATGATGATCGGCTGCCCGAACATCCTGTTCCCGTACGCCCGCGAAGCCGTTTCAGACGCCGTGACACGTGCCGGCTTTCAGCCCGTGATACTCGCCCCGGTCAATTTCGAAGCACTGTATCAGGCACAGAAACAGCAGGCAGGAGCCCTGGGCGCCGAAGCGCACCCGGTGCAGTAAGCGCATCATGGCCAGCCCCCTTTCCCACATCCTGCTGGCGGCCGCGCTGGTAGTGCCCGCCGGGTTCGCGCAGGCGATCGACTACCGCTCGGTCGCTCAACCGTCCATCCTGTTCGACACTCCGTCGGACAAAGGCAAACCGCTGTTCATCATCGCACCCGGCACGCCCGTGGAAGTGGTGGTGGTGCTGGAGGGCTGGATCAAGGTGCGGGATGCCGGAGGGGCGCTGACCTGGATCAAGGGCGATGCGCTCAAAGCCCAGCGCACGCTCATGATCTCCGCCCCCAACGCGGTGATCCGCAAGAGTCCGGAAGCCGGCGCGCCGGTGGCCTTCGAAGCGGTCAAGGACGTCGTGCTCGAACTCGTCGCGCCGCCTGCGGCGGGCTGGGCTCAGGTGCGTCATGCCGACGGCGCCACCGGCTACGTCAGGGTCACCGAGGTATGGGGACTCTGATGGCAGGCCGCGGGCGCGACTGAACGTCGATGCGGATTGCCGTTTTCGGCGCAGGTGCATGGGGCACGGCGCTCGCCATCGCATTCAGCCATAACCACGAGGTCACCTTGTGGGCGCGCGACGCCGCCTTCATCGAAACCTTGCGCGGCAGTCGCTGCAATGCCCGCTACCTGCCCGGAGTAACGCTGCCGGCCAGCATAGCGCCCGAGGCGGATTTCGCCACGGCTGCGGTTGGCGCGCAACTGCACCTGGTCGTCACCCCCCTCGCCGGGCTGCGCCACACCGTCCGCGAACTGCGCCGCATCGCGCCCGACACCCCATTGTTATGGGCGTGCAAGGGGCTCGAAGCCGGAACGGGACGGCTACCGCATGAAATCGTCACCGAAGAGCTTGGCCCTGGTGCCGCATGCGGCGTTTTGACCGGCCCAAGCTTCGCCGCCGAAGTGGGGGCTGGACTCCCGACCGCGATCACCCTCGCATCCGCCGACCCCAGCTTTGCCCAACACTGGAGCCAAACCCTGCACCAGCCGCGCTTGCGCATCTACGCCAACAGCGATCCGGTGGGGGCCGAGATCGGCGGCGGGCTGAAGAACGTCATTGCCATCGCCACCGGCATCTCGGATGGCATGGGTTTCGGCCTCAATGCCCGCGCCGCGCTGATCACGCGCGGGCTGGCCGAGATCGTGCGACTGGGGCGGGCACTCGGCGCGCGCGGCGAGACCATGATGGGCTTGTCTGGCATGGGCGACCTGATCCTGACCTGCACCGGCGATTTGTCACGCAACCGCCGGGTCGGCATGGAACTGGCGCGCGGCCTGCCGCTTGCCGACATCCTGAGCAACCTCGGTCACGTCGCCGAAGGGGTGCCGACCACCCGCGAAGTAGCAAAGCTGGCCCAGGCACACGGGGTCGAAATGCCGATCAGCGAGACCGTGGACGCGGTCCTGCACACCCCCGGCACCGCGCTGCGCGATGCGGTGGAACAACTGCTCGCGCGCGACCCCAAGTCCGAATAGCGCGCCCTTACTGACAGCGCGCCCTTACTGACCGCCGGCGAAGCCGTGCTGGCGCCAAGCTTCAAAGACCACCACCGCGATTGCGTTCGACAGATTCATGCTGCGGTTGGACGGTTGCATGGGAATGCGCAACACCCGCTCGTCCCCCAGCATCGCCAGCCACTCGGGCGACAAGCCGCGCGTCTCGGGGCCGAACACGAAGGTGTCACCCGGTTCGTAACGGATCTCGTCATAGCGCCGCGTGCCGCGCGTACTGAAACCGAACACGCGCGCGCCACCAAGCTCCGCCGCGCACGCTTGCCAGTCGTCGTGTACGCGCAATCGTGCGAGGTCATGATAGTCGAGCCCGGCACGCGCCAACTGCCGGTCGCTCAGATCGAAACCGAGCGGCCGCACCAGATGGAGACGTACCCCCGAGTTGGCGGCGAGACGGATCGCGTTGCCGGTATTGGGAGGAATCTCGGGTTGCAGCAGAACGATGTTGAACATGTCAGTCCGGTGGGTGGTTATCCGTCTGGTGGCAGGGTACGCGCGACTACCAGATTGTCGACCCGTGCGGCACCATGTCGTTTGAGCAGCGAGGCAAGCGCGTCCAGCGTTGCACCGGTGGTCATCACGTCATCGACGACCAGCACCTTCTTGCCTTCCAGCGATCCATGACAACCGAACGCGCCGCGCATGTTAAGCCGGCGCGCCTTCCACGGCAACGACGCCTGGGGCGCCACGTTGGACACGCGTTCCACCCGCGCGAGTTCAAGCGGCAAACCCCACGCGCGTGCCAGCGGGCGCGCAAGCTCCACCGCCTGATTGAAGCCGCGCTCGCGCAAACGGGCGCCATGCAGGGGCATCGGCAAGATCATGTCGACGGGCCGATCGGGACGGCACGCCCCCGCCATGAGGCGGGAAAAATACGCGGCCAGCGCCAGTCTGTGGCGATACTTCAACGCTTGCACCATACGGTCGACCGGAAGCCGATACTCGAACAAAGCTACGGTTGTATCATACGCGGGAGGTTCGCGCAGGCAGCGTCCGCATGCCTGCGCATCGAGCGTCGGCGTCGCGCACACCGGGCAGGCATCCCCCAGTCGCGGCAATTCGTCGTCGCACGCGGCACACACGGGCGCCACGACCCCGGTGGCGCCACACACGAAGCAGGCGTGCGGCGCGAGCCACCCGGTCAGCGCCGAAGTCAGCGTCCGAACAGACGCAAGCACGTTTGACAAGTTCGGGACCATTGAAGGAAGATGCGCGGTTGCGCATCAGGCAAGGGGCAATCACGTGGAAGGAAGCAAGACAGTGCAGACTATCGAAAATCGTGCGGCAGGCCAATCAGCGGCGGCGCGCAAATGGAAGATCGCCGAGATCGAGGCGCTCTTTGAACGTCCTTTGCTGGATCTCGTGTTTCTTGCCCAGCAAATCCATCGTGAGCACTTCGCTCCGAACGAAGTACAGCGCTCGACCCTGCTCTCGATCAAGACCGGCGGCTGCTCCGAAGACTGTGGATACTGTTCTCAGTCGGCGCGGCACGACACGGGCTTGAAACGCGAGCGTTTGTTGCCCATAGACGAAGTGCTGCAGAACGCACGCGCGGCCAAGGCCAAGGGCGCCTCGCGCTTCTGCATGGGTGCGGCCTGGCGCGGCCCCAAGGACCAGGACATGGCGCCGGTGCTGGAGATGATCCGCGAGGTCAAGCAGCTCGGACTCGAGACCTGCGTCACCCTCGGCATGCTCAAGTCCGGACAGGCCCAGGCGCTCAAGGAGGCCGGTCTCGACTACTACAATCACAACATCGACACCGCGCCCGAATTCTACGGCCAGGTCATCACCACCCATACGCTGCAGGACCGCCTCGACACCCTGGACAAGGTACGTGACGCCGGCATCAACGTGTGCTGCGGCGGCATTGTCGGCATGGGCGAAGGGCGTCGTGGACGTGCCTCGATGGTCGCGCAACTGGCGAACATGAATCCACCACCCGACTCGGTCCCGATCAACAACCTGGTTGCGGTGCCGGGCACCCCGATGGAGAGTGCCGAAGCCGTGGACCCGTTCGAGTTCGTGCGCACCATCGCCATCGCCCGGATCACGATGCCGGCCAGTTTCATCCGCCTGTCGGCCGGACGCCAGCAGATGAGCGATGAACTGCAGGCGATGTGCTTCATGGCCGGCGCCAACTCGATGTTCTACGGCGAGCGCCTGCTCACCACCGACAACCCGGACTCGGACCACGACGAACGTCTGTTCGCCCGCCTCGGCCTGCGCGCGATCTGACCTCGCCGATGCCGGCGCCGGATTCGTTTGAACTCGACCGCAAGCTGATCCGGCGCAGGTTCGCGCGGGCCGCGGCGACCTGCGGCGAGGCTGCCGTGCTGGCGCGCGAGGTGGCGCGCAGGATGGACGAGCGGCTCGACTACATCCGCATTGAGCCGCGCCGCATCCTGGATGTCGGGTGCGGCGACGGCACCGACCTGGAGCGCCTAGCGCAGCGTTACCCGGCGGCGCAACGGGTGGGTGTCGATTTCGCGTTGCCCATGCTAGAGCGTGTTGCCAAGAACCACAACGGCCTCCTCAGCCGGCTGTTGCGCCGCCATCCTCCCTCGCCGCTGCTGGCGGGCGCGGATGCCTGCGCACTTCCGTTCGGGCATGCCAGCTTTTCGCTGGCGTGGTCCAACCTGATGCTCAACTGGCTGACCGATCCGGCGCCGGCCCTGGCCGAGTTCCACCGGGTACTGGAAGTCGGCGGTCTGCTGATGTTTTCGACCCTGGGGCCAGACACGCTACGCGAGTTGCGCAACGCGCTGCCCGACCACTACGGCGAGCGCGTGCATCGCTTCATCGACATGCACGACATCGGCGACGCACTGATCAAGGCTGGGTTTGCCGACCCGGTGATGGACATGGAAGTCCTGACCCTGACCTATGCAACGATCGACGACTTGTTGCGCGACCTGCGCCTGTCCGGCTGCACCAACGCCAGCACCGCGCGGCCGCGCGGACTGGCGGGCAAGGCCGGCTGGCACGCCGCTCGCGCAGCGCTGGAAGGGCTGCGCCAGGACGCGCGCCTGCCCATCACCTTCGAGGTGGTGCAGGGACACGCGTGGAAAGCCGCCCCTAAAACCATCGCGGATGGCCGGTCGGTGGTCCACTTCCAGCCGCGCGCCGGGAAGGCTTGATACCATGGCGCGCGCCATCATCTGGCTGTTCGACCTGGACAACACCCTGCACAACGCCAGCGCCCATATTTTTCCGCACATCAATCGCAGCATGACCGACTATCTGATGCAGCATCTGGCGCTTGAGCGCGAACAGGCCGATGCGCTCAGATCGCATTACTGGAAACGCTACGGCGCCACCCTGCTGGGTCTGATGCGCCATCACGGCACCGACCCCGATCACTTTCTCGAACACACCCACCGCTTCGAGCATCTCGCCCCCCTGATGGTCTTCGATCGCGCCCTGAACCACTTGTTGCGCCGCCTGCCGGGTCGCAAGATCGTGTTTTCCAACGGGCCGCGCCGCTACGCGCGGGCGGTGCTGGGCGCCATGGGGATACACCGCCATTTTGACGACGTGTTCGGCATCGAGCAGATGCACTATCACCCCAAACCGGGCGTACAGGCCTACCGCGCCTTGCTGCGCGAGCACCGGCTCGTTGCACAACGCTGCGTACTGGTGGAAGACTCGGCCGAGAATCTCAGAACCGCAAAACGCCTGGGGATGAAAACCGTGCTGGTAGGCTCAACCCTCAAGCAACCCGCCTACGTGGACGTAAAGATCAGATCGATACTCGAACTGCGCCGGATTGCTGCACACCTGCCATGCTGAATCCGTCGCTGTCAGCGGGGATGTTCCCGATGCATCACGTACTCAGGAGCAAGCGCCATGAGTGGTGACACTTTCCGCCACATCGGATCGGCGGCCCATCGCTTGCGGTTGCTGCTGTTGATCGGCGCCGGTTCCGCCTGCGCCGTGCTGGCGCTGCTGCTGTACACCGCGCACCTGCATACTGCGCTCGCGGCGGACCTGACCCACGCGCACGCACGCGAACTGGCCGCCAACATTGCCTCGCTGAGTCAGTCCGAAGTCGCCTCCAACGACCGCGTCGCGCTATTCAACCGGCTGGAATCATTCAACGCCATCAATCACATCCGCTCCATCGCGATCACTAACCGCTTGGTCGAGCCGCTCGCGGCGGTGAGGCGCAACGCGGCCGACAATCTCAGTGCCGTCACCAGCCGCGACATCACCTTTGCCTGGCGTCCAGGCACTGCGGTGCCGCAACCCCGCGGGGTCATGAACATTCCGGAATCGGTGGCGATCTGGTCCGCGATCGGCCAGATCGCCCCGATAGGTTGGGTGTATCTCGAGTACGAAACCGACACGCTCGCCAGCGCAAGAAACCGCTTCCTCGCCTCCGCCAGCGTGATGGCGCTGGGGTTGTGGGGTGCGACACTGCTGATCCTCGTCCTGGTGTCGCGCCGTGCCTGGACTGAGGGAGTAGAAGAGCACCAGATCTGATCAGTCGCGCTGTATCAGCTCTATCTTGTAACCGTCGGGGTCATCGACGAAGGCAATCACGGTCGAACCGTGTTTCATCGGCCCTGCTTCTCGCACGACCTTGCCACCGGCCGCGCGTATGCGCTCACACGCCGCGGCGGCGTCCGCCACCCCGATCGCGAGATGGCCGAACGCATTGCCAAGTTCGTACGCCGTGACATCCCAGTTGTGGGTCAACTCGATCACCGCGCCCTCTGACTCGGGTTGGTAGCCGACGAACGCGAGGGTGAAGCGGCCATCGGCATAGTCCTGTCGGCGCAACAACCGCATGCCCAGGATTTCGGTATAGAACGCAATCGAACGCTCCAGATCGCCGACGCGCAGCATGGTATGCAATAAACGCATGGTCAGGGGACTCCTCTCAGACGATAGTGCGTGCGGATATTTCCGGCAGCGCCTGCGCTGCATGGCGCAACGCCAGCCGGGCCGATTTCGCGCCGGGATAGAGCGATTCGACCACGGCCCAGAAACCGGGGCTATGGTTCATATGCACCAGATGCGCGACTTCGTGCGCCACCACGTAGTCGACCACCACCGGCGACATGTGCACCAGCCGCCAATGCAGCCGGATGCCACTCACCGAACTGCAACTGCCCCACCGCGTACGCGCGGACGATAAACGCACCGGCGGCACCGCCACGCCCAGGCGTCCGCAGTAGTCCACGACCCGCGCGCCCAGCCACGACAACGCACGTTGCCGCAGCGCGCGCACCACGGCAGCGGCGGGGTCCGTGGCGGCGCCGATATGGAGTTCATCGACTCCGTCGTCGCCCACCCGCCACTGCGTGCCGCGTCCATGGTCTCCCAGGCGTAGGCGACAGCCCTGCCCCAACAGCGGAATCATGGCGCCGTCGACCAATGCGAGAACGGGGCGATCGGCCTGTTGCGCTCGCAGCGCGAGTTTGTCGAGCAACCAGCGCGCGTGAACATTGATGAAGCGTTCGACCTCCTCGACGCGCGCCTTGCCCGGCACGGCGACCCTGACCCCGCGCGCGTCAATCTGCAGCGCCAGCGTGCGCCGCTGCGAGCGCCGCAGCAGGTAGGATATGTCGCGCCCCTCGATGCGTATGGTCCGCGCCTCCTCGCGCGCCAACCCGGCCCGCCCGGCTTTCAAATCCGCACCTGCCATGGGTGCCCGCGTACGTCCAACTCCGCCTTGATCCGGGCCATTGCCGCATCGGCGCGCGCCTGCGGCCCCTTCATGCCCAGTTCCACCGATCTGCGCTCGCCTTCGCCCGCGACGGTGGGCAGACTGAACAGCACCGCGTCCGGATAGTCCGCGCTGATGCGTTCCATCAGGTCGATCAACTGCCCTTCGTACACGTCCCACACCGTGATCGCGCGTTCAACGTAATCTTCCGCGTGGTGCAGATGGGGGTAGCGGGTGTCGAGCACCCATTCGACCATCGGCCAGGCCATGACCGGGAAACCAGGGACGAAATAATGCTCGCGGATCGAGAAACCGGGGATCTGGTTGTACGGGTTGGGAATGATGCCGCTGCCGACCGGATACACCCCCATCTTCAAGCGCTGCGGTGTGACCTCGGCACCAAAGCGGCCACGGATGGCAGCCTCGGCCTCGGGGTGCAGCGCCAGTTCCAGCCCCAGCGCGCGCGCGGCGCACTGCCGGGTGCGATCGTCGGGCGTCGCGCCTATGCCGCCAAAGCTGAACACGATGTCGCCACTGGCGAAGCTGTCGCGCAGTGCGCTGACCAACTGCTGCGCGTCATCGCCGACGTAGCGTGCCCACCCGAGTCTCAGGCCACGCAGTCGCAACAACTCGATCAGTTTGACCAGATGCTTGTCGGCTCGCCGCCCCGACAGGATTTCGTCACCGATGATGAGCGCGCCGAAGGCCATACGTCTCTCCCTGTCAATGCTGCGCCGGCAGCGGGTCGAGTATCGTCACGCCCCGACGTTCGCGCTCCTGGCGCAGGTACTCCAACATCATGTGCACGAACGCCAGCCCGCAATACGCTGGCGCCAGCAGGTTCAGCACCGGCACATAAGCCATCAGCGCGCATCCGCCGCCGAGCATGAACATCGGCTTGCGATAGGTCAGCGGCAGGCGACGCAACTCGTCACGATCGGCATGCACCATCAACGCGTCGTAGCCAAAGGCGCGCTGGTTGAGCCACGCCGTCAGCACCACCGACACCACCAGCCCGGCGCCGGGCAGCAACCACAACGGCAACGAAACAATCAGCCCGACCACGAACAGGAAGCCCGCCACCACGGTGTTGATGACGCTGCCGAGATTGGAGCCGCCCCGACGCAGTTCCAGATCGCGGTAGTCACGCTGCGCGACGCGCTCCAGCATCATCGGCAACGCGATCGCCGAAACCAGCAAGGCCGCCGTGACGTACATCAGCGGCAGCAGCGTCAGCGCCACCATGAGCTTGACCAGCACCAACACCGTCGCACTCACCCAGGCAGAGCCACTGATCCACCCCCCGACCAGCGGCCATTCGACGATCCATTCCATGATCGCCGCAATCATCGCCGACCATGAGTAGATCGCCGCGGTGATCCACAGCACCATCGAGACCAGGCTGGGCCACAGCAGATGCCAGACAATGCCGGGTTCGCGCAGACTGCGCAACGCCCGCCCAAAAGCAATCAGGGTTTCCTTCACCTCGACTCCCGTGCATTCCGAAACAATGCGCTCAGCGCGGCATGCCCGGCATCATGCCTTTCATGCCGCGCATCAGCTTCTGCAGCCCGCCCTTGGAGAACTGCTTCATCATTTTCTGCGTCTGCTCGAACTGTTTGAGCATGCGGTTGACTTCCTGCACCGACACCCCGGCACCCGTCGCGATCCGGCGCTTGCGGCTGGCCTTTATGATTTCTGGGCGAGCCCGTTCGGCCGGCGTCATGGAGTTGATGACCCCCTCGATCCGGGCAATCGACTTCTCTTCCGCTCCGCCCTGCAGCTTGCCGGCCGCCTGCGCCAGGCTTGCCGGAAGTTTGTCGAGCATCGACGACAAGCCACCCATCTTGCGCATCTGCCCGATCTGGTCCTTGAAGTCGTTCAGATCGAAACCCTTGCCGGTCTTGAGCTTATGCGCGAAGTTGCGCGCCTGCTCCTCATCCACGCCGCGCCGGGCTTCCTCGACCAGGCCGAGGATGTCACCCATGCCGAGGATGCGACTGGCCATGCGCTCGGGGTGAAACTCTTCCAGACCCGAGAGTTTCTCACCCACCCCGGCGAACTTCAGCGGCTTGCCCGTGACGTGTCGCACCGACAACGCCGCGCCACCGCGCGAATCGCCATCGAGCTTGGTCAGTACCACGCCAGTCAGCGGCAACGCCTCATTGAAGGCGCGCGCGGTATTGACCGCGTCCTGCCCCAGCATCGCATCGACGATGAACAAGGTCTCTATCGGTTTGACTGCGGCGTGCAGGGCCTTGATCTCGGCCATCATCGCCTCGTCTATTGCCAGCCGCCCGGCGGTATCGAGCAGCACCACATCGTAGTAGTGACGCCTGGCGTAGTCGAGCGCGCTCAACGCGATGTCGACCGGCTTCTGGTCGGTGCTGGACGGGAAGAAATCCATGCCCGCCTGCGCCGATACGGTCTTGAGCTGCTCGATGGCGGCCGGCCGATAGACGTCCACCGACACCGCCAGCACCTTCTTCTTCATCCGCTCGCGCAGCATCTTCCCCAGCTTGCCGGTCGTGGTGGTCTTGCCCGCGCCCTGCAAGCCCGCCATCAGGACGACCGCCGGCGGCTGCGTCGACAGGTCCAGCCCCGCGTGGGCACCGCCCATCAAAGCCTTGAGTTCGTCATGCACCACCCCGACCAGCGCTTGACCGGGGGTCAGCGAGCCGATCACTTCCTGCCCGACCGCCTTTTCCTTGACCCGTGCCACGAGATCCTTGACCACGGGCAGTGCGACGTCGGCTTCAAGCAAGGCCATGCGCACTTCGCGCATCGCATCCTGGATGTTTTCCTCGGTCAGACGCGCCTGACCACGCAGCGTCTTGACTACTTTGGAAAGGCGTTGGGTAAGATTGTCGAGCATGTAGATGAGAACTCAGCAGTTGGCGGCAGCCGCACCGATGCGGCCGTCAGAAATTATGTCGAGAGGGCAAACCGGACTGATGGAAGTACCCGCGGCAGCGCACCGCAGCACGAGGTGCAGCCAAATCCGACCAGTGCGCCGGGGCTTGGAGTAAACTAACAACTCATATGGCGTCCATTCTACTTCATCTCCTGTCCACCCTGCTTTATGGAATCCTGGGCTTCCAGTTCTGGCGCGCCCTCGCCCATGCTCCCGAGAACCCGCCGCGCAAAGGCATGACACTGCCCGAACGCATCATGTTGCTCGCGGCCCTGACCCTGCACGGGCTGGCGCTGAACACCTCGATGTTTCCCGGCGACGAAATGCGTTTTGGCTTCGGCCTGGCAGTGTCCTTGATGCTGTGGCTGGCGGTATGCTTTTACTGGATAGAGACGTGCTTCGCCCGTCTGGACGGACTCCACGCCATGGTCCTGCCGGCGGGATTGATCGGCAGCATCCTGCCGCTGGTCTTCCCCGGACAGCACGTCCTGACCAATGCCGGCTCGCCAGCATTCCGCGCCCACTTCATCGTCGCCATGCTCGCCTACAGCCTGTTCACGCTCGCCGCGCTCCATGCCACGCTGATGGCCGTCGCTGAAAAGCAGTTGCACAGCGGCCGCCTGAGCCGGACCATTGCCAGCCTGCCCCCGCTGCTGACCATGGAAGCGTTGCTGTTCAGGCTGGTCGGCATTGCTTTCGTACTGCTCACCCTTACGCTGGTCTCCGGCATTGCCTTTTCCGAAACCCTGTTCGGGCGGGCTTTCACCCTCGACCACAAGACCGTATTCGCAATCGTGTCGTGGCTTATCTTCGGCGCGCTGCTGATCGGCCGGCAGATCTGGGGCTGGCGCGGGCGGGTTGCCTTGCGGTGGACGCTATCGGGTTTCGTGGCGCTGATACTGGCTTACGTGGGCAGCCGCTTCGTCGTCGAAGTCATACTGGGACGTTAACCGTCGCCGGGCTTGCGGTTGACACCGCGACAGGCGGCCTGAATACTCAACGTACCATCACTCTGACCACACCCTGTGGACGAATACTCTCTCGGCACCCAGTTCGCAGCGCTTGGCATCCTGCTATTCCTCTCCGCACTGGCGTCCATGACCGAAACGGTCATGATGGCTTCCAACCGGCACAGGTTGCGTGCGCTAGCCTCGGGTGGTCATCGTGGCGCACAACTCGCAGTTGCGCTACTAGCCAAAACAGACCGCCTGCTCGGGATCATCCTGCTGTTCAACAACCTCGTCAACGTCGGCGCTGCAACCCTGGCGAGCGTGATCACCATACACCTGTTCGGTGATGACAGTTGGGCGCTCGCAGCGGGCACGGTACTGCTGACCTTCTTCATCCTGGTGTTCTCCGAAATCAGCCCCAAGGTCATAGGGGCGCACCACGCCGACCGGTTGGCGCTGATCGTCGGCTACCCGCTGACTTTTTTGCTGCGTCTCACCTATCCAGCGGTGTGGTTCGTCAATCTGTTCGTGTCAGCGCTACTCTGGCTGCTCAGATTGAAACCAGCGAACCCGGATGCCTCCAGCCAGCTATCAGTGGAAGAACTACGTGCCATGGTGGTTGATAGCGGGCAGTACATCCCGCAAAAGAATCGCGACATCCTGGTCAACCTCTTCGACCTCGAACACATCACGGTCGAGGATGTGATGACCCCGCGTGGTGCGATCGAAAGCGTGGATCTGCGCATGAGCGAGAACGACATCCGTCAGCGCATCGCCACCAGCTACCACACTCGCCTACCCGTACTGGACGGCGACAACGAGCGCGTGATCGGAGTGCTGCACCTGCGACGAATGTTGGGGCATGCGCTGGAGTCAGGTTTTCAGCTCGAAGCGCTGGAAGAACTGGTAGCGAAACCCTACTTCATACCGGCGGACACGCCCCTGTATTCGCAGCTTCAGTTCTTTCAGGAGAATCAGCAACGCCTGGCACTGGTGGTCGACGAGTATGGCGAGCTGCTGGGCCTGCTGACCCTGGAGGACATCATCGAAGAGCTGATAGGCAAATTCACATCCAGCCTGCCCGACAGCAGCAGCAAGATCGCGTGGGGCGATGACGGTAGCGTGCTGGTCGACGGGGGTCAGAATCTGCGCGATTTGAACCGGAGACTGGGCCTGGACCTGCCCGTAGAAGGCCCCAAGACACTCAACGGTCTGATACTGGAATATCTTCAGGACATCCCGGAAACCGATCTTTCTATCAAGATCAAGGGGGTACCGATCGAAGTCATCCAGACCGAAGACAAGATGGTACGCATGGCCCGCCTTTTCCGTCCCAAGGAAGAGCATGATGGCCACGGCACCCCGCGCTAGCGCAAAAGCCTTGCCTGCTATGCGTTTCCGCTCTTTACAAGGGCGGCCGGGGCGTGCAATATGAAATGTCAGCCAACTATGAGCGACCATGGCAGCAAACCCCCAATCACCTCTGAGCGGCTTGGCTCGTGCGCTGATCCAGCACGGACGGCTATCCGAAGCCGACGCAATCGCATGCACGGGAAGTGCCAATGCGGCGCCGAACAGCTTCATAATGGAGCTTGCACAGCGCAAGCTGGTCAGTCTGCCCGAGATCGCGCGCTTCGCTGCCGAGACCTTCGGCTATCCCCTGTTCGACCTTGCGGTACTCGACCTGGCGACCGTCCAGCGCGACGCGATCGATCGCAAGTTGATGGCCAAGAACCAGGTCGTACCTCTGGCCAAAAGGCAGAACCGCCTCATCATCGCCACCGCCGATCCCGCCAACATGCGGATCCTGGACGAAATCAGGTTCCAGAGCGGCATGCAGGTCGACATCGTAGTCGCGGAAGCCGACAAACTTGCCAGCATCGTTGAAAAGCTCTCGGAATCGGCCGACAAGGCACTCGCGGACCTGACGGGCGACGATCTTGAGGTCGACCTGCTGGACAACGGTCCGAGCGAAGCCGAAAGCGCCGAAGCCGCTCAGGAAGTCGAAGACGCGCCGGTCGTCAAGTTCATACAGAAGATCCTCATAGACGCGATCAACGAAGGCGCCTCGGACATCCACTTCGAGCCCTACGAAAAGTACTACCGCATTCGCGTGCGCACCGACGGCGTGCTGCGCGAGATTGCACAACCGCCGCTGGTGCTGAAGGACAAGATCGCCTCGCGCATCAAGGTCATTTCGCGGCTGGACATCGCCGAAAAGCGCATCCCGCAGGATGGCCGGATGAAGCTGGTGCTGTCGAAAAACAAGGCCATCGATTTTCGCGTATCGTCGCTGCCGACCCTGCACGGCGAGAAAATCGTGATGCGGATACTCGACCCATCCTCCGCGATGCTCGGGATAGAAGCACTGGGCTATGAGCCCGAGCAAAGAAAAGCACTGCTCGATGCCGTGCAACGCCCCTACGGCATGATACTGGTGACGGGCCCAACCGGATCGGGGAAAACCGTATCGCTATACACCTGCCTGAATATCCTCAACACGGCCGGAGTCAACATTTCCACTGCGGAAGATCCAGCGGAAATCAACCTCCCCGGCATCAACCAGGTCAACGTCAACGACAAGGCCGGACTGACGTTCGCGGCTTCGTTACGATCGTTTCTGCGCCAGGATCCAGACGTGATCATGGTCGGCGAAATCCGCGACCTGGAAACGGCGGAAATCTCGGTCAAGGCGGCTCAAACCGGCCACCTGGTGCTATCCACGCTGCACACCAACGACGCTCCCACTACCCTGGAGCGCCTGAAGAACATGGGCGTAGCGCCATTCAACATCGCTTCATCGGTAATACTGATCTCCGCGCAACGTCTGGCCCGCCGCCTGTGCAGCTGCAAGAAACCGGCGGATATTCCGGTCGAGGCGCTGATCGAAGCCGGTTTCGACGCCGAGGATCTGGATGGCAGCTGGCAACCGTACGGACCGGCGGGCTGTGAGCGCTGCAAGGGCAGCGGCTACAAGGGACGGGTGGGCATCTATCAGGTAATGCCCGTCTCGGACGAAATTGCGCATATAATAATGACGAACGGCAATTCCATAGACATTGCAGAACAGGCTCGACGTGAAGGCGTGAAGGATTTGCGTCAATCCGGCCTGCTCAAGGTCAGGGAAGGTGTCACATCGCTCGAAGAAGTGCTGGCGACAACGAACGAATAACACGAGACTCATTCATGGCCACGACAACCCGGACCCGGCGCCCCGCTGCAAGCGGCCCCAAGGAAAGCCTTTATCACTGGGAAGGCAAGGACAAGACCGGCAAGATCATCCGCGGCGAAATACGCGCCGCGGGCGAGGCCATGGTGCAGGCAACGTTACGCCGCCAGGGCGTCATGTTCGTCAAGGTCAAGAAGCACAAGATGTCGCGCGGGCACAGCATCAAGGATAAGGACATTTCCTTGTTTACCCGCCAGCTCGCGACGATGATGAAATCCGGCGTTCCCCTTCTCCAGTCGTTTGATATCGGCATCAAGGGCGCCACCAACCCCAGCCTGGCTCGCCTGCTCAACGAGATCCGTACCGACGTCGAGACCGGCTCCAGCCTCGCCCAGGCATTCAGCAAGCATCCGCGCTATTTCGACAGGCTTTTCTGCAACCTGGTCGGGGCCGGCGAACAGGCCGGCATCCTTGATGAAATCCTGGGCCGCCTCGCGCTCTACAAGGAAAAGATCCTCGCGATCAAGAGCAAGATCAAGGGCGCGATGTTCTACCCGATCGCGGTCATCAGCGTCGCAATCATCGTGGTAACGGTGATCATGCTGTTCGTCGTCCCGGAGTTCAAGAAAGTATTCTCCAGCTTCGGCGCGGACTTGCCGGGACCGACCCTGATCGTCGTCGCGATGTCGGACTTCTTCGTCGAATGGTGGTACCTGGCGTTTGGCATCATAGCCGGGACCATATTCGGGATCGCCGCGATGTACAAACGCTCGACGGCCATGCAGAACTTCGTCGACCGCACCATCCTCAAGCTGCCGGTGGTCGGCGACATCATCCGCAAGGCGACCATCGCGCGCTGGGCGCGCACGTTGTCCACGATGTTCGCCGCCGGCGTACCGCTGGTTGAAGCGCTGGACTCGGTAGGCGGCGCATCCGGCAACCACGTGTACCTGATGGCCACCCGGCAGATACAGACCGAGGTCAGCACCGGCACCAACCTGACTGTGTCGATGCAGAACACCAACGTCTTCCCGACCATGGTCGTGCAGATGGTGGCGATCGGCGAGGAATCCGGCCAGCTCGATTCCATGCTGGGCAAGGTCGCGGACTTTTTCGAACAGGAAGTGGATGACGCAGTCGCGGCCCTGTCCACCCTCCTTGAACCCATCATCATGGTGTTCCTCGGTGTCGTCATCGGCGGCTTGGTCGTCGCGATGTATCTGCCTATCTTCAAGCTCGGTGCGGTGATCTAGCCCGACTGGAGTTTCCCCCTGCTACCCACCTGCCTAATAGCCTGGTGGCTACACTTGCCATCCATGCCCCACTACATCTACGAACCCGCTGTCGTTTCCGCTCTTGCCGGACTACTCGGACTTTTCCTCGGCAGCTTCCTGAACGTCGTCATCCACCGTCTCCCGAAGATGATGGAGCGGGACTGGGAAGCCCAGGCGGCCGAGTTGCGCGGTGAACAGCCCCCAACTCACCCCCCTCTCAACCTTGCCACGCCGCGCTCGCGCTGCCCGCATTGTGGTCATCTCATCACCGCGTTCGAGAATATCCCCATCGTCAGTTATCTGTTCCTGGGCGGGCGCTGTCGTCACTGCGGCGCCGCCATCGGACGACGCTACCCCGCAGTCGAATTGCTGACCGCGCTGCTTTCAGGGTACGCGGGCTGGCATTTCGGTTTCGGCCTCCCCCTGCTTGGCGCACTGCTGTTCATCTGGTCCATGATCGCGCTCGCATTCATAGACATCGACACCCAGCTGTTGCCCGACGACATCACCTTGCCGCTGCTGTGGACCGGCCTCGCCTTCAATCTTGTCGGCACGTATACAGAACTGACTGACGCCGTCGCCGGAGCGATGGCCGGATATCTCATACTCTGGTCCGTTTATTGGCTATTCAAGATCGTCACGGGCAAGGAAGGCATGGGATACGGAGACTTCAAACTCCTTGCGGCAATAGGCGCCTGGCTGGGCTGGGAGGCATTGCCGCTGACGATACTGCTGTCTTCGTTCATAGGCGCCGTGGTCGGACTCAGTCTTATCACGCTGGCGCGCCACGGGCGCGGCGTACCCATACCTTTCGGTCCCTACCTGGCGGGCGCGGGAGTGACCGCGTTGTTCTGGGGCGAATCCATATCGGCCTATTACTTCGGCAATTTTCTCCCGTCCTGACCTGCACCCGCGCTTGAACTGCTTCGCTACCAGCCACCCAACTGCGGAATCTAGGTTCAACCTTCCCGCCGATGGTGCATTGCGCTAATATCGCACGCTTGCCTTTGCGGAGGTTGTGATGCCCATATATGAATATCGCTGCAGCAGTTGCGGGTTCCAGAAGGAACATCTCCAGAAAATGAGCGCCGAGCCGCTTACCGACTGTCCTTCGTGCAGCCAGGCAACCTACGTCAAACTGGTTTCGGCGGCCGGCTTTCAGTTGAAGGGATCGGGCTGGTACGCCACCGACTTCAAAGACAGGGGAAGCTCGCCTGCGGCGCCAAAACAAAATGACAGCGCCGCATCCAGCAGCGCGCCAACGCCGGGCGGATGTGGCGGCGCCTGTGCCTGCCACTAGCTAGATCTCAACATTGCAACCGGGCGCAGCGTCTGCGCCCAAGCCCCGGAATCGAACACATGCGTACCCATTATTGCGGCTTGGTCACGGCTGCCGATCTCAACAACACCGTAACACTATGTGGCTGGGTTCACCGCCGGCGCGACCATGGTGGCGTTATTTTCGTGGATCTGCGCGACCGTGAAGGCCTGGTCCAGATCGTGTGCGATCCGGATCGTGCCACCATGTTCGAGACCGCCGAATCCTTGCGCAACGAATTCGTCATATGCGTGACCGGCAAGGTACGCCGCCGCCCCACCGGAACCGAGAACGCCAATCTCGTTTCAGGCGAGATCGAGGTGCTGTGCCACGAAATCGAGTTGCTCAACGGTTCGGCGACGCCACCGTTCCAGCTCGATGACGACAATCTCTCCGAGAGCGTACGATTGACGCATCGGGTCATAGACCTGCGCCGCCCGCAGATGCAGAAGAACCTGATGCTGCGCTACAAGGTCGCGATGGCGTTTCGCCGTTTTCTCGACAGCCAGGGTTTTGTCGACATCGAAACCCCGATGCTGACCAAGAGCACCCCCGAGGGCGCGCGCGACTATCTGGTCCCGTCGCGCGTACACCCTGGGCAGTTCTTTGCGTTGCCGCAATCTCCGCAGTTGTTCAAGCAACTGCTGATGGTCGCGGGCTTCGACCGCTACTACCAGATCACCAAGTGTTTTCGCGACGAGGATCTGCGCGCCGACCGACAGCCCGAGTTCACCCAGATCGATCTCGAAACGTCTTTCATGGACGAGACCGAGATTACCGGTCTTGTTGAAGAGATGGTGCGCTTCGTGTTCCGCGAAACGACCGCGACCGAGTTGCCCGAGCCATTCCCGCGCATGACTTACGCCGAAGCGATGCGGCGCTTCGGTTCGGACAAACCTGATCTGCGCGTCACGCTGGAGCTGACCGACGTTACCGAAGCGGTCAAGGACGTCGCATTCAAGGTCTTCAGCGGCCCCGCAACCACAGGCGGGCGTGTCGCGGCAATGCGGATTCCGGGTGGCGCAAGTCTGACGCGCGGCGAGATCGACGAGTACACGCGTTTTGTCGGCATCTATGGCGCGCGCGGGCTGGCTTACATCAAGGTCAACGACGTCACTCAGCCCAACGAGACCGGTCTCCAGTCACCCATTGTCAAGAATCTGCACGAAACGGCACTGCGCACCATCCTCCGCGCGACCGGTGCCGAAGATGGCGATCTGATCTTCTTCGGCGCGGACAAGACCAAGGTCGTCAACGACGCGCTCGGCGCCCTGCGTGTCAAACTCGGGCACGAGAAGGGCTACCTCACGGGCGCCGCTTGGGCGCCGGTATGGGTCGTCGATTTTCCGATGTTCGAGTACGACGAAGAAGACAAGCGCTGGACGGCCTGCCACCACCCGTTCACCGCGCCGAAGGACGAGCACATCGGACTGCTCGAATCCAATCCCGGCGCTTGCCTGGCGAAGGCCTACGACCTGGCCCTCAACGGCTGGGAGATCGGGGGTGGATCGGTGCGTATTCACCGCGCCGAGATGCAGAGCAAGGTCTTCCAGGCCCTCAACATCGGCGACGAGGAAGCACAGGTCAAGTTCGGCTTTCTCCTCGATGCGTTGCGCTACGGCGCTCCGCCGCATGGCGGCCTTGCCTTCGGCCTCGATCGCATCGTGACCCTGATGTCGGGGTCGGAATCGATCCGCGACGTCATCGCCTTCCCGAAGACCCAGCGCGCCCAGTGCCTGCTTACCGACGCACCCGGCGACGTGGACGAGAAGCAACTGCGTGAGCTTCACATCCGGCTGCGTCAGAAGGTCGAAACCAGGGTCGAAGTTGACAAGTCCTGATCTGGCTTGCTCTGCTTGAGCGGGGCCGGGGCGGCGACATGTTCCAGCCTCGTGCGCGCCGTGACCTCGCCGAACGCACCGGCGCCGGGCCATATCGAACGCATCCTGGAAATGCGTCAGCGCACGCGACTTTCTGGTAGCCTCAAGGCTGGTCAACTGATGCCCGCGCCGCTTCCGGGACCTCATGACTCACCTTGAAGACATCTCCGTACTGATAGTCGAAGCCAGCCCGGGCATGCGCGCGCAGTTGCGCACCTTGCTCGGTGGCGCCCACATCTCGAAGCAAACCTTCGTGGCTTCGGCGCTGGCTGCCGTCGACAAGCTGCGCACCCAGCGCTTCGACTTGATCCTGTGCGAATACGCGCTGGGGGACGGGCAAGACGGTCAGCATCTGCTGGAAGATCTTCGCACCCGGCAGATCATCCCGCTCGACACCGTGTTCATCATGATCTCCAGTGAGCGCAACTATGAGCGCGTCATTGGCGCGGCGGAGCTTGCGCCAAACGACTACATCCTCAAGCCGCTCACGCCCGGAACGCTTTACGCCCGGCTGGAGCGGGCCTTTGCTCGACGCGAAGTCCTGCTTCCGGTGCACCAGCTGATGGAAGCAGGCAACCTCCCGGAAGCGGCGGAACTGTGCCAGCAGGCGCAACAGGGAGCGCCGCGCCACTGGACCCAATTCATGCGCCTGCGCGCACAGTTGCTGGAAGAGCTTGGACGCACCGACGAAGCGGAGGCAGCATATCGCGAAGTCCTCGAACTCAAGCCGGCGCCATGGGCGCATCTGGGGCTGGCACGGATGCTGTTTGCCAACCGGCAGCTCGACGCTGCGGAAGCCACGCTGGAAAGCCTGATTGGCGAAAACCCGGACTACATCGATGCCTACGACTGGCTCGCTCGGGTCCGCCAAGAGGCCGGCCATCTCGAACAGGCTCAATTCACACTCGCCAGCGCCCTCGAACGCTCACCACACCGGATCAGCAGGCTCAGGCATCTGGGCGAGGTCGCACTGGCAACCGGCGACTTTGTCGCTGCGGAGCAGGCCCTTGCAGAGGTCGTGCGCAAGGGCAAGCACTCCGCATTTCGGGATCCGGAAGATCACGTCCGACTGGTCAAGGCGCAGTTGATCCAGAAACACATCCCGGACGCCACCGCGACCATCAGGGATCTTGAACAATCATCCCCCGACCGCCCGGAAGCGACAGCGTGTTGCGCATACTCGCATGCGCTGCTGTGCGCCTCCACCGGCAATGACGAGGGCGCCAGAGTGGCGCTGCGCGAAGCAACTGACGCGTGCCGCGAAGCAACCAGCATGCCGCCATCGTTCAAACACGAAGTCGCACAGGCCTGCCTCGACCACCGGCTCGAAGCAGAAGGGAGCGAGCTGATCGCCGACCTGTTGCGTAGCGCACCCGACAGTGAAACGGCCGAGACCATCCGACACTCGCTCAAGGCGCGTGGGCGCGCCGATCTGTCCACCCGGATAGAGGAGAAGTTGCACAACGAGGTCAAGGAGTACATCGCCGCCGGTGCTGCCAGGGCGCACGCCGGCGACTACGACGGCGCGGTGCGCGAGATGATGCACGCGGTGCGCAAGATGCCTGGCAACCCTCACGTGCTGTTCAACGCCGCCCTCGCACTGCTGCGCCACATGGAAGAGAATGGCTGGAACGAGCGCTTCGCCGCGCGCGCGCGCACGCTGATCGCCCACTGCCGCAAAGTCGCGCCTGACCATCCGCGTCTGGACGCCATCACTAACCTGCTGCACAGCCTCATGGCCCGCTACGGCATCCATGCAGAGACCGTCCCGGTCCCGATCCAGCCCCTGAAACCCGACCAGTTTCTCGAATGATGCGGTCGTGCCCGGCGTGAGCGCCGCTGAAATCTTCAAGCGTCCCGAGTCCGTGCTGGCGGTCATCCATACGCCCGCATACGAAATATTGCTGCTCGAGCGCATTTCCCCCCCAGGTTTCTGGCAGTCGGTGACCGGCAGTCTGGAGGCGGGCGAAACTCCACGTCAGGCCGCCCTGCGCGAAATCGAGGAAGAAACCGGAATCCATGTCGCGGAGCGTTCACTGCACGACTGGCACCGAACCCACCGCTTCGAGATTCGTCCCGAATGGCGCGCACGCTATGCCCCCGATGTGACTCACAACATCGAGCACCTGTTCAGCCTGTGCCTGCCCGAGCGCCGCACCGTAACACTAGCGCCCACCGAGCATGTGCGCTACGAGTGGCTGGACCGCGCTTCGGCGGCCGCACGCGTATTTGTCCTTGCAGCTCACATGCGACAGGTCGACGATCTCTGGCCTGATCCTGCTCTGCGAGCCTATGGAGTAGAACGCCTTGACCTTCGGCGTCAGCGACGCCTGCGGGTGCTGCTCGACCACAACCCCGATCCGCCCGGACTGCAGCCGTACCAGACTGCCAATCGGATAGATCCCCACGCATTTGACAAACGCGTGAAACACCGCACGATCCAGGTGATCTGGGGTCCACTCCGACATTCTGTGCAACGAAACCGCAGGATCCCACCCATCCTTGTAGGGGCGGTTGGATGTCACCGCATCATAGATGTCGCACACCGCCCCCATGCGCGCGTACAAGCTGAGGTTGTCGCTATCCAGTTTTTCTGGATAGCCCGTACCATCCATTTTTTCATGGTGATGCAGGCACACATCGAACGCCACCGCATCGACGTCGTAGGATTTTTCCAGGATGTCGGCACCCGCGCGCGGATGCCGTTTCACCAGGTCAAACTCGGCGTCTGTCAATTTCCCCGGCTTGTTCAACACTTCCAGCGGTATCGCCGCCTTGCCCACGTCATGGAGCAAGCCCGCGAGACCGGCCTTGCGCGTCGCTTCGGCATCGAACCCCAACTCACGCGCCAGCGCCACCATCAGCGAACACACCGCGACCGAATGCATGTAGGTGTATTCGTCCGCGTTCTTCAGGCGCGCCAGGCTGATGAGTGACGACTGATTGCGCTGGACCGACGAAGTAATGATCTCGACCAGACCTATCACCGCCGTCATCTCCAGCACGCGCCCCATGCGCGCCTCCTGGAATACCGAAGTCACCACACTCTTGGCGTTCTTCAGTATTTTCTTGGCGCGCACGCACTCATCGTCAAAGCTTACGTGTGGCGGCGGAACATGCACCTGAGTATCGCGAAGTGCGCTGGATGGCGGTTGTTCCTTGCTCTGGCCGTCCGGCGCATCAACCGCCACATCCGGAACAACGACGTCAAGCCCGCGACTGGTGTCAATGATCACCTCTCTGGCCAGACTCGCCCGTATGCGAACCAGATCCTGAGGATCAATCAGCTCAAAGCTGCTGCGCCAGAACGGATGATCGAGCCAGGAGCCGCAGAACTCCTGCACGAACATCCCGAGACGCAGATCGGTCACCCATATGCGCTTTAGCATTGTTCAACCCAGGTTCAGTGGTCTCTCGCTGGTGCATCTCGCGGCCCGACACGCCACATATCCGTGTCACTCGGGCGGCAACCCAACATCACCGTGGACGATAGCACCAAGTCAACCGTTCCCGTCCGCCTCATATCCGCAGCGCGGGCAAGCAATCATGGCTCGGCTATCATCATGCTGGACCACCCCTCGCGGGCGGGAGCCACGCAAACAAGACGCCACACGCCACATCTGGATGACCTCGATGCTACGCACCCTGAAAGACCTCTACGACGCGATCACCGCCCAGCCCGAGACGAAGGCGGGACCCGAGTCCGAACATGCGCTACAACTTGCAACCGCAGTATTGCTGGTCGAAGTCATGCGCTCGGATCACGACATCGACGCACTGGAGCGCCGGGCGGTTCTGGCGGCGTTACGCGAACGGTTCATGCTCGCCGAAGACGAAGTCGCCCGATTGCTTCAACTGGCCGAACAGACCGCCGAAGATGCCTACGATTTCCATCGCTTCACCTCACTGCTCAATCAGCGCTTCAGTGCCGAACAGAAGGTGCTCATCATCGAGTCCATGTGGCGCGTCGCCTATGCGGACAACCTCCTCAGTGCCCACGAGAACCACCTGATGCGCAAGATCGCCGCCCTGCTCTACATACCGCATGCGGAATACGTCGGTGCCAAGCTTCGCGCCCGGCCACCCGCCTCCGGCGGCGATTGAAGCCCGCGCCGTCCGAGCCGTGGCCGCACGGACAAAACTACCTCGGCCCGGTGGATCGCCGGCCGGTGCCCACAACCGTGGGATCGCCCCCTCCCGGCTCGTCACGCATCAGGCGCATCGCGATGCAAAGGCCAACAACCGCGTTCCCCAGCGCGAACCCCACCACCACGAGCCGGACCGCCGGCGGCAGATCGTAGGTGTGCAGAAAAAACGCAAGCACCGGCGACAACCCGTTGAGCACCAACATCAACCAGAACAACGGGCTGCCCGGCTGTACGAGTCTAGACAATTTCACCGCGCGCCTCCTTGCAAATGCCGGCGAGGGTAGCACGCACCGCCGCTACCA
>JACOUN010000059.1 GCA_016177805.1 Rhodocyclales bacterium | reverse complement strand
GTCATCGGCGTCCCGAATCAGCTGTTCGTAGAGAAACTGCGCGTTGAACACGTAGATCCCCATGCTTGCCAGTGCCCGGTCCGGCAGGCCGGGAATCGGCTGCGGCTGCGCGGGCTTTTCCTGGAAGCTTATCACTCGCCCATTCCCATCGATGCCCATCACGCCGAAAGCACTGGCTTCCGTGAGCGGCACCTCCGCACATGCCACGGTCAGGTCGGCCTGATGCGTCAGGTGAAAAGCGAGCATGCGGCCGTAGTCCATCTTGTAGACGTGGTCGCCCGCGAGCACCAGCACATACTTCGGCGAATGCCGGCGCAGTACCGCGAGGTTCTGAAACACCGCGTCAGCCGTGCCGCTGTACCATGCCGCCGTGATTTGCTGCTGCGCCGGCAGCAACTCGATGAACTCATCGAAGCGGCCCTCGAGAAAACTCCAGCCCTGCTGGATATGGCGAATCAGGCTGTGGGCCTTGTATTGCGTTGCCACCCCGATGCGGCGAATGCCGGAATTAACGCAGTTGGAAAGCGTGAAATCGATGATGCGGAACTTGCCGCCGAACGGCACCGCCGGCTTGCAGCGCCAGTCGGTGAGTTGTTTGAGCCGGGTGCCGCGCCCTCCGGCGAGCACCAGCGCGACCGTGTCGCGCGTGAGCTGGCTCACGAACCGTGTCGCCTCCCGCTGCTCACCCACCTGCCGATGCTGGTCGTCCACGCGGTGTTCCTCGAGCGTCATGTGATGTCCCGTCAAGGGCTACAATAGCAGTACCGGCCCATGCCGGCGCTATTTTTCCCGAGCGATGATTTTGCGCTCGCGCATTTCGACGGCACCGCGCTCTACGAGCACGAGGACCCGCGGCTGAAGGCGAGGCCGTGCCCGGGGCGTGGATGGATCAGCCCGCGCAGCTCGAGCTGATGTTGCCGCCGCTCGCCGGTTTGATCCTCATGCGCGCCGACGCATAAGGCCTGCTCTATTGCAGCGCGGCTTTCAGGCAAGCCTCGATTTCGGCTTCGGCCTGCAGCCAGTCCTCGAGCTCGTTTCCCGGCGCAAATCCCCGCCGCCCGGCGATGAAATACGCAGCCTGTGCAATGAACTGTTGACGCTGCTCCGGCGCAGTCTGCGTGCTGGCCGTTTGCGGCTCAGCGCTGCGTTTGCGTGTGGCCACCTTCGTGCCTGCCATC
>JACOUN010000058.1 GCA_016177805.1 Rhodocyclales bacterium | reverse complement strand
CTCCTCCAGCTTTGTTTACGAGGCTACTCATGGGTTCACTTGCGTTACGGCCTGCTCTCTTGCTGTGTGAAAACTTACGACCCCGCGTTGCCGCGACGCCGCTTCCTCATGCTACCGGGGCGAACGGACAACTCCCCGGACGGGACTTCAACCCGCTAGACTTGCTGCTGTTACTGCGAACGGTCAGAGACATTGATTTTGGAAACCAACGCGACGCGTTCGTCCGCATCAAGGCACGCCATGAAGCAACACTCGGCCACGTACGCGAACACACCTATACCTACGCCCTCGCCGCTACTCCCCCGCGCCGACGCCACACCGGGTCGGCGCGGGGTTGGGGTTAGCGCGTGAAGCGTTCCTCGGCGATCGCGTCGGCTACTTCGCCGGTGGGGCGTTCTTCCTTGCGTGCGCGGGCGAAGATTTCCATCAGGTTGTCATGGATCTGGTCGATGTGCTTGATCAGCGCCACGCGGTCGAACCCGACACGCTCGTGGTACACGTCGATGATGCCGCCCGCGTTGATGACGTAGTCGGGCGCGTACAGGATGCCGCGCTTCATCAGTTCGACTCCGTGGCGCGCCTCGGCGAGCTGGTTGTTCGACGCGCCGGCAACCACGCGCGCCTTGAGTTGCGGGATGGTCTGGTCGTTCAGTACCGCGCCCAGCGCGCATGGCGCGAACACGTCCACGTCCAGGCCGAAGATCGCGTCCGGCTCGACCACGGTGGCGCCCAGCTCCTGTCGGGCACGCTCCAGCAGCTCGGTATCGATGTCGGTCACCCACAGGCTGGCGCCGGCTTGCTTGAGTTGCGCGGCGAGATCGTAGCCGACATGGCCGACCCCCTGGACCGCCACGCGCAGCCCGTCGAGCGTATCGCGCCCGAGCTTGTCCTTGACCGCCGCCTTGATGCCGACGAACACGCCATAGGCGGTGGCGGGCGACGGGTCGCCGCTGCGCACGCCGCCGTCGGTGGGTTTGTCCACGATGCCCGCGACGTGCGAAGTGAACTGCGCCATGTATTTCATGTCGGCCACGCTGGTGCCGGAGTCTTCGGCGGCGATGTAGCGGCCGTTCAGATTCTCGATGGCACGGGCAAAGGCTTGCAGCAGTTCCGGGCTCTTCTGCGTGCGCGGGTTGCCGATGATCACCGACTTGCCGCCGCCCAGCTTGAGGTTGGCCATGGCCGACTTGTAGGTCATGCCGCGCGACAGGCGCAGCACGTCGCGCACCGCTTCTTCCTCGCTGGCATAGGGCCACATGCGGCAGCCGCCGAGCGCCGGGCCGAGACTGGAGTTGTGCACCGCGATGATGGCCTTGAGGCCGCTCTTGTCGTCGCTGCAAAACACCACTTGTTCGTGATTGGCGAAATCACGCATCGAAAATACGCTCATCTTGTTTTCCTTCGTTGGATGTAAAGGGTGCCGCCACCGCACCGCGCCGCTTGTGGCGGCGGGGTGCGACAACGGCGGTGAATCAACCTGCGATCACTGCAATCGTCTTGCGCTGGCCCTGCGGGGCGGTGGCGGCCACCCCTTCGCGGCGGCGGAACGCCTGCAGCAGCACGTCGCGGCGCTGTTCGGCGTGCCCCAGGTAGCGTTCGCGCACGTGGCCGAAACCACGGATCTGCTCGGGCAACGCGGCCAGTTCGACCGCCACTTCGAGGTTCTCGGTCACCAGCCCGGAAACGATCTCGTCCATCATCTTTTCGTAGTCCGCGATCAGGCGCCGGTCAAGCTTGCGGTCGGCGGTGCGGGCGAATGGATCGAGCGCCGAGCCACGCCAGCCCTTCATCTTCGCCAGCATACGCATGGCCTTGAGCATCCACGGGCCATAGCTCTTCTTTCGCAGTTGGCCATTGTCCGGATCGGATTCGGCCAGCAGCGGCGGCGCGAGATGGAATACCAGCTTGTAGTCGCCTTCAAAGCTGTCCGCAACGCGTTTGAGGAAATCGCTGTCGGTGTACAGGCGCGCCACTTCGTACTCATCCTTGTACGCCAGCAGTTTGTGGTAGCCGCGCGCCACCGCTTCGGTCAGCAGCGTCACGCCCGGCGCCACCCTGGCTTCGGCCGCTCGCACGCGCTCAATCAGCGCCATGTAGCGCGCCGCGTAGGCGGCATCCTGGTAGTCGGTCAGTTGCGCGGCACGCCGGGCGATGACCTCGTCGACCGTGGTCGACAGGCGGTGATGCTCGGGCGTCGGGATGTCCGGGCGGGCGGCCTTGGCCACCGCCTCCGGTTCGACCGCCGCACGCCGCCCCCACATGAAGGCCGCCTTGTTCGACGCCACGGCGGCGCCGTTGATCTCGATCGCGCGCAGGATCGATTCAGCCGCCAGCGGCACCCCGCCGCGCTGCCAGGCGTAGCCGAGCATGAACAGGTTGGTCGCGATCGAGTCGCCCATCAGCGCGGTGGCCTGGGTCGCGGCGTCGATGAACTCGACATGCTCCTCGCCCACCGCGTCGATGATCTGCTGCTCCATCGAGTCGCGCGGGAACTGCGGATCGGGCTGCGCGCCCACGTCACCCGAGCGCGCCTGTGCCGCGAAACCGCGCACGAACTCGCTGGTCATGGTCTGGGCGCGGTTGATCACCGCCCAGGTGTGCTCGTTGCGCATCTTGGCCAGCGACTCGTCGCTGGCGCTCACCACCAGGTCACAGCCGATCACGACATTGGCCTCACCGGCCGCGATGCGCGCCGCGTGCAGTTGTTCGGGGTGATCGGAAATACGCACGTGCGACCACACCGCCCCGCCCTTCTGTGCCAGCCCGGCCATGTCGAGCACCGAAATGCCCTTGCCTTCGATGTGCGCGGCCATGCCCAGCAGCGCGCCGATGGTGACGACCCCGGTGCCACCGACGCCGGTGACGAGGATGCCCCACGGCGCGGCGGTCGCCGGCAGTTGCGGCTCGGGCAGTGCCGGCATTTCGGCCGTGCCGCCGACCGCCTTGCCCTTCTTGAGCTGACCGCCTTCGATGGTGACGAAGCTCGGGCAGAAGCCCTTGACGCACGAGTAGTCCTTGTTGCACGACGACTGGTCGATGGCGCGCTTGCGCCCGAACTCGGTATCCACCGACACCACCGACATGCAGTTGGACTTGTCGGAGCAATCGCCACAGCCTTCGCACACCAGATCGTTGATCACCACGCGCTTGGCCGGATCGGGGAAGGTGCCGCGCTTCCTGCGGCGCCGTTTCTCGGCCGCGCAGGTCTGGTCGTAGATCAGCGCCGACACGCCGGGAACCTTGCGCAACTCGCGCTGCACCGCGTCCAGTTCGTCGCGGTGGCGCATCGGCACGCCATGCGGCAGATCGGCCACGCCATACACGCGCTGGGTGCCGTCGGTAACGACGATGATGTTGTTCACGCCTTCGGCGGCGAGCTGGCGCGCAATCACCGGCACGCTCAGGGTGCCGTCGTGCGGCTGGCCACCGGTCATCGCGACCGCGTCGTTGTACAGGATCTTGTAGGTGATGTTCACGCGCGCCGCGATCGCCGCCCGGATCGCCAGTATCCCCGAGTGGAAATAGGTGCCATCACCCAGGTTGGCAAACACGTGCGGGGTGCTGGTGAACGGCGCCTGCCCGACCCAGGGCACGCCCTCGCCGCCCATCTGGCAGAAGGTCTGGGTGTGTTCGGGCGACAGCCAGGTCGCCATGTAGTGGCAGCCGATGCCGGCAATCGCGCGCGAGCCCGCCGGCACCTTGGTCGAGCTGTTGTGCGGACAGCCAGAGCAGTAGTGCGGCACGCGCGCGATCGACAGGCGCGGGCGCGCCAGCGCCGCTTCCTTGGCTTCGACGAAGGCAAGCCGCGCCTTGATGCGGTCCGAGGTATAGACCCGCGCGATGCGCCCGGCGATCGCACGCGCGATCATGGCCGGGGTCAGTTCGCCGGCGGCCGGGAGCAGCCAGCCTTCGTGCGCGGCGAGGCCCGTGCCTTCGGCCCGGGGGGCCCACTCGCCCTTCTCGTCGAACTTGCCGATCACGCGCGGGCGCACCGCTTCGTTCCAGTTGTACAGCTCTTCCTTGAGCTGGTATTCGAGGAACTGGCGCTTCTCCTCGATCACCAGAATCTCGTCCAGCCCCTGCGCGAACTCGCGCACCCCTTCGGCTTCGAGCGGCCACACCATGCCGACCTTGAACACCCGCAGGCCGATATCGGCGGCGGTCTTGCCGTCAATGCCCAGGTCTTCGAGCGCCTGGCGCACGTCCAGGTAACTCTTGCCCGAGGTGATGATGCCCAGTTTGGCGTTGGGGCTGTCGATTACGGTCTTGTTCAGATTGTTGGCACGGCAGTAGGCGAGTGCGGCGTAGAGCTTGTGGTGCAGCAGACGCTTTTCCTGCACCAGCGGGGGATCGGGCCAGCGCAGGTTGAGGCCGTCGGCGGGTAGCGGAAAATCGCTCGGGATTACGGTCCGCACCGCGAACGGATCGATATTGACCGAAGCCGAGGTCTCCACCGTGTCGGTGAGCGCCTTGAACGCCACCCAACAGCCCGAGTAACGCGAAAGCGCAAAGCCGTGCAGACCGTACTCAAGGTATTCCTGGATACCGGCGGGCGCCAGCACCGGCATCATCATGGCCTTGAACACGTGCTCGGTCTGGTGCGGCAGCGTGGACGACTTGGCGGCATGGTCGTCACCGGCGATCACCAGCACGCCGCCGTGTTTAGAGGTGCCGGCCGCGTTGGCGTGGCGGAACACGTCACCGGTACGGTCCACCCCCGGCCCCTTGCCGTACCAGATCGAGAACACCCCGTCGTAGAGCGCGTTCGGGTCGAGGTTGACCTGTTGCGTTCCCCACACGGCGGTCGCGGCCAGGTCTTCATTCAGTCCGGCCTGGAAGCGGATATGCAGCGGTTCGAGGTATTTCTTCGCCTTCCAGAACTCCTGATCGACGTTGCCCAGCGGCGAGCCCCGGTAGCCGGTCACGTAGCCGGCGGTATTGAGTCCCGCGGCCTGATCGCGCATGCGCTGCATCATCGGCAGGCGCACCAGCGCCTGGATGCCGGTCATGTAGGCACGACCGCTGTTGAGTATGTACTTGTCCTGGAGGGTAACGGTGGAATTCGCGGGCGAAGTCTTGGTCGGCATGATGTCAGAACGCCCCGAACCCGGTCCGCCCGGCGCTTGTGGCACCGGCTGCCGAATTGTCGGCGTTGTCTCCTTGTTGGTTTGAACACGTTCGTTCACGACGGCGAACGACTGTGCATCCTAACGAGGAAGTACCGACAAGAATGTTCCAGTTGGGGTCGGGCGAGGCCGCTTGCGGAAAGATATTTCCGCCGACGCGCCCAGGGCCGGTGAAATATTGCTGCTTTCGGCGGCCCTACAACGGCAGTGCCGTTTCGTTCTTGATTTCGCGCAGCGCCACGCTCGAATGGGTGACGTCGACTTCCGGAATTTTGAGCAGGAAGTTGTGCATGAAAGCCGAGAAGGCTTCCAGACTGGGGAGGTAGAGCTTGAGCAGGCAGTCGGTTTCGCCGAGCAGTTCGTAGCACTCGACCACTTCCTCGCAGCTCTTCACCACCGCCTCGAACTTGTCCAGCACCTCGCTGCTGTGCTTCTTGAGCTTGACCCGCACCCACACGCAGGTGCCCAGGCCCAGTTTATTGCGGTCCAGCAGGGCGACATAGCCCCGGATCAGTCCGGCCTCCTCCATCTCGCGCACCCGCCGCCAGCACGGCGACGGCGACAGGCCGACCTTGTCGGCCAGCGCCTGGGTGCTGAGGGTGGAGTCCTTCTGCAGCGAGGCCAGGATCTGCCGCTGCGCCTGATCGAGTTTCATGTCGCCCGCCGTCGTTTCGTTCAGAGGACTTTCAGCAGCTCCACTTCAAACACCAGCGTCGCGTTGGGCGGGATCACGCCACCCGCGCCGCGCGCGCCGTAGCCCATCTCGGGCGGGATCGTGAGCTTGCGCTTGCCGCCTTCCTTCATGCCCTGCACACCCTCGTCCCAGCCACGGATGACGTGACCGGCGCCGAGCGGAAAATCGAACGGGTCGTTGCGGTCCTTGCTCGAATCGAACTTGCGCCCATCGGTCAGCCAGCCGGTGTAATGCACCGAAACCATGCGGCCCTTTTCCGCCGTCGCGCCGGCACCCACCTCCAACTCTTCGATTACCAGTTCATTCGCGCTCTGTGTCATGTCATTTCTCCTGTACGGGCCATCGCCTCGATGCGGGCGAAAAACCGCGATGGTAGCCCGAATCCCCGGCGCTGAACACCGCGTGGCGGCGATGGGGTGTGATTCAAACTGATGTGGTGTAAGTCTTGTGGCGGTTGAAGTGCATCGGAACGTGGAGCGCCTGCAAGAAACCCATCCCCATCCTGTCCTTCCCCTTGAAGGGGAAGGGACTTGCTAATGGCCGGTGATTCACCCCCATCCTATCCGGAGGGCCGGCTTTGCACAGCCAGATTGACCACATCAGTTTGAATCACACCCGCGGCGAAGCTTCAAGAATCGCCAAAATCGAGTCCGTCGAAGGCACGCAAGGCGCCTTTGAAGTCGATGTTGTCCAGGTGTTGCACGATGGCATCGAGCGCGGCGTGGAAGTTGGCACCGTCCGAGACGCCGCGCAGCGCATCCATCCGGTCCAGAGCGAGCATGTTGTTCGCTTCGAGCAAGCGCCGGACTTCGCCGGCCAGCGCCTGTGCCTGAGCGGGTTGCAAAGCGGCGGCGGCGAGCGGGCGCGGCAACGCCTGGGCTTGCGCGCGCGCCCTCAGGTCGCGCACGATCAGCATCTCGCGCGCGATCACGCGCGCTGCGTCGGCCTGGCGTGCAGCGTCGGTGGCGCGCAGGGCCTGCTCCATGACGCGGGCAGCCTCGGCCAACGCCTGCAACCCCAATGCCGCCGCCGCCCCCCGTAAGGTGTGCGCGAGCCGCCCCGCTTCGTCGATCCGCCCGGTCGTTGCCAGCGCGCGCAGTTCAGCGCCGACATCGGCGTACGTTTGACACAGTGCGTCGAGCAAGCGCCCGGACCGGCTGACATCTTCACCTGTGTCCTCACCGGTTGCCGCGCCACCAGCCGGGTCGCCACGCTCGGGATCGGGCCGCACGTGCTTAAGCAGAACGCGGATCAAGGTATCGGCGCGGAACGGCTTGGCGATGAAATCGTTCATGCCGGCATCGTGGCAACGCCGCGCCTCCTCTTCCAGCGCGTAGGCGGTCATGGCGATGATGGGTAGCGCGCGGTGGCGCTCGTCGGCGCGAAGTTCGCGCGTGGCGGCAAAGCCATCGAGCAGCGGCATCGACACATCCATGAGCACCGCAGCGTAGGGTTGGGCGGCCGCGTTCACCTTGTCCACGGCTTCGCGGCCGTTGGTGGCGATATCGACTTGCAGTCCGTTGCGCCTGAGCAGTTCCTGCGCGACTTCGCGGTTGATCGGGTTGTCTTCCACCAGCAGGATGCGCGCGCCGGCCAATGCCTTTGCCATGCAACGCAAGCCCTCGGCGTCTTGACGGATACGCTCGGGCGGCGCCAACCCGGCCTCCGGAGCAGCGGGCGCGACGCCGAAGCGCGCATCGAACGAAAACGTGCTGCCCTTGCCCGCTCTGCTGGCGACCTCAATGTCGCCCCCCATCAGCCTGACCAGTTCCCTGGCAATGCTGAGTCCCAGGCCGGTACCGCCGTGCACGCGGGTGGTGCTCATGTCCGCCTGGCTGAAGGGCTGGAACAGGCGCGCCACCTGTTCGGGCGACATGCCGATGCCGCTGTCCCGCACGCACACATGCAAACGGACCGACTCACCCGCCCGCTCGTCCGGGGCAACGCCGATGGCAATCTCGATCGGTCCGGACGCGGTGAATTTGACCGCGTTGCCGACCAGGTTCAGCAGCACCTGACGCAAGCGCACCGGATCTCCGACCAGGCGCGCCGGCACCTCCGGGGCACGCTCGACGACCAGCACCAGGCCCTTCTCGCGGGCGCGGATGTCGGCCACCGCGAGCACCCGCTCCAGCACGTCGTCCAGCGCAAACGGGACCGCCTCCAGTTCGACCTTGCCCGCTTCGATCTTGGCCATGTCCAGTACGCCATTGACGATTTCCAGCAGGGATTCGCCCGCCCCCCCAATCTTGTCCAGATAGCCCTGCAGCCGCTGCACGTCGTCGGTATCGAGCGCCAGATGGGTCAGACCGATGATGGCATTGAGCGGGGTGCGCACCTCGTGGCTCATGTTGGCGAGAAAGTTGCTCTTGGCCTGGCTGGCGGACAGGGCCAGGTCACGCATGCGCATCAACTCGGCGGTACGCTGGGCAACGGTCTGTTCCAGCCTTTCGGAGTGCGCGGCGAGCATGCGGTCGCGCTCCTCGATTTGCGCCAGCATCTCGTTGAAGCTGTCGACCAGCAGCCCGATCTCGTCATCACTGGCCTTTTCGGCGCGCAGGCTGTAGTTCTTGCCGCGCGACACATTCGTGGCGGTTTCGGCGAGCCTGACGATGGGGCCGGAAATGTTCTTCTGGAAGGCTCTGCCCGCCAGAAAGGCGAAGAAGAACGCGATGCAACTGGCCACCACGGTAAACAAACCGCCCCACGCCAGGCTCTCCCAGGTCTCGCTCAGATCCGCCCGCATGACCAGGGTGCCGACCCGCTCCCCGTCCGTCACGACATCCTGGTGCAGACTGATTTCGCTCTCCCACCACCCCGGAGCGGTCTGCACGGCGTAGTCCGACAGCGACACGGCCCCTTCCGGACCCGACCAATACACCGCGAACGGCCGGCCGGTGATGTCGTAGATGGTTGCGTTGAGTATCTGCGGACTGCTCTGCAGCGACTTGAGTGTCGCGTGGGCCGAGTCCCGGTCGCCGAATACCAGTGCCGATGCGCTGTTGAACGCAACCATGCCCGCCAGCGACGACAGTTGCCGCTGCGTCGCATCGCGCTGGGTCTTGATCTCGTAGCCGACAAAGGCCAGCAACGCCAGTATCAGCCCCAGCCCGGTGCTGATCGCCACGAGCAGGGTCAGCTTGTGACTGATGGGATGGCTGCGGAGGCGCCCGGTCATTGCGTGTCCACCCGCCCATTGGTTACGCGCGCGAGCTTGAGCAACTGCGAACTGATCTTCAGATTCGCACTCCGCGCGGCGGCAACATTGATCTCGAACCCCTGGTGGTCGCCGACGGCAACGAAGCCGATGATGCCGCCGCTGTCCGCGAACCCCTCCGTTTCGCCCACCGTCAGGATGTGCAGCGCGTGGGCGGCGCCCAGGATTTCCGGCAGCCAGCGCTCCCGTCGGCCGGGGACAAACAGGACCTGGCAATCCCGCAACCCCTCCCGCCCCACGCCGGTGCGCACCACCACCGCGCGTCCGCGCGCCAGCTTGCCCTCCAGTGGCCGCAGCGCGGTCGCGAACGCACTCGTTTCGGCGCCGTACACACACAGGTTGACCGGTGCGTCAGGCGCCTCGAACACCTTGTCCGGCCAGTCGACGAACTTGGCGAAGTTGTAGAGCAACGCCGCCCTGAGTTCGGCCTCGGAATGTACGGTGTGGTCCGACGGATAGACGGCGGTCGACGGAAACGCGATCCCCGCCACCAGTACCAGGCCGAGCAGAGTCCCGAACAGGCGGCGCAAGTCAGGCATGGATCGCCGCGCGATCAGGCACCGACGGAAACCACCGGGTTGCGCCCGAAGCCGTTCAATTCGACGTAGGCCTTGCCGGTGGCAGCGCCGGAAACGTAGCAGGCGCCCTCCCAGTATTCGGGGCCGACCCACAGATCGTGCTTCGCGCACAGCTCCTGATCTTCCACCATGGGTTCCACGGTCAGCACCATGCCTGGCAGCGTGATGCGCCAGCCCATCGGGTAGGTGATGCCGGTGTTGGGGCTCTTCCACTTCCCCAGCGTTTCGATCGTGAAATCCTCGGACGCGAGATCGCGCGTCACGCCCAGCGCGTCGGTGATCGAGGCGGCGCGCTCGGCCTGCACGCCGGCGGCGCTGCCGAGCAGGTCATAGACCATGATCTGGCGATCGTCGTCCAGTTCGATGGCAAACCACTGCCAGCCCTGAAAGATCGCTTCCATCAAGTCGCCATACTGGCGATCGAACCAACTGGTTCCGCTCACGCGGCAGGTTTGCCCGCCGAACGACAGGGTGCCGGTGGTCGCCATCCTGACGCGCGAGTAGTAGTAGGTGTAGCCGCCGAAGTAATACGGATGCGGCCCGCCCCCGTAGTGCTTCACCGGGGCCTTGGTCTCGATCAGATCAAGATCGAGCACGAAACCGTCGACCTCGCTGTGCAGATGATCCTTGCCGCCCCCACCCACCGCGTGCAGGGCATCCCCGGTGCAGGCGCGCAGATCGAACGCGCCGGGCAGGAACTTGGGTAGCGAAAACTCCACCTGCTCGCGGAAGTGGAACTTGTTGCCGTTCACGTCGGTAATCGCGGCCTGGGCGAGCTGGTCCCAGAACAGGCCATAGTTGCGAAAGGCGAAGAACACCACCTCGAAGCCGAAGCAGCGTCCGTCCTCGGTCTCCAGAAGGCCGGTCCAGTACCACCACTGCACGTTCTGGCTGCGCAGAAAGCCGTCGTCGTCGGGCAGGCGCACCGGTCCGATCAAGCCCTTGTTCGGTGTGAACGCGGACCACAGTGCAAACAGGGCCAGCGACACGAGGGTGATCCACGCGCCGCCGTAGCTGAAGGACTCCACGACGAGCAGCAACAGGATCAGTGCAGGTATCCACTTGGTGAATTTCATGGCGTTTTCCTGTGTTAGGGCTGGGACGAAGGCAGGTGCGGCGGATCAGAACTTGAGGGTGGCCTTGACGTACGCACCCCGGCGTATCTCGTAGGGGCGCGCGCCGAACGCTTCACGGAACTCAAGATGCCGGCTGTCGAGCAGGTTCTGCCCGATCAGGGCCAGCTCCAGGTCCGGGCGCACGTTGGTGGCCAAGCGCATGTCCAGGGTGGTATAGGCGTCGACCCCCTGGTCGGCACCGCTCAGGCGACCTACGTATCTGAGCCACCCGTCGAGCTGGGTCCGGGCGCTCAGATCCATCTGCCAGCGCAGTGACGCCTGGTTGCGCGGCACCGCTCCGGCGACATCCGCACCGACCGAGCCGAGCGTGCGGCTATCCATCCGGATATGGGTATAGGTCGCCTCGACCCGCATCCAGTCGAGCACCCGCCAGTCCGCGACCAGTTCCAGTCCCCTCGCGGTATAGCCCTGGCCGTCGTTGCCGTAGACCACGGGCGCGACGACATGGGGTAGCGGCGCGGTCTCGAAGGCGGAGGCACCGGCCGTCAGCATGCTGAGGTCGCGGTAGCGGTTAGTGAAGAGCGCGGCGTCGATCGACAAGCGCTTGTGCAATTGCGCGCGATAGCCAAGCTCGTAAGCGGTCAAACGCTCGGCCGCCAGATCCGGATTGGCCTGGGCGATGATCGCAACCGGCGCAGGGGCCGGATTCTGTGGAATGCCCGGTGGAACTACGCCAAGGGCGATGCGCGCCGATGTTTCGCCATACGAGGGGGTGCGCGAGGCCCTGGAATAGGCCGCCCACACCGCGTGGTCGTCGTTGGGCGTCCACAGCAAACGGACATTGGGTTGCCACTGCCCTCCGGCGGTATAGCTCTTTTCGTACTTGCCACCGAGGGTCAGGCGCAAGCGCTCCCGGATCAGGGCGATGTCGTCCTGAAAGAAGACCGCGCTGATGTGGCCGTTGCGCTGGTCGGGGGTGAAACTGATGTCGGCGGAACCGTCGGTGTCGATGCGCAGCGCCCGATAGCTGACGCCCCACATGAAATCGTGCCGCTCGCCCGGACGTATCCGGTGCTGGAAATCCACATCGTAGGTGCGCACGTCCGCCGACAGCTTGGGCGCGGTAAATCGTGCCCGGTCGTAATAGGTCTGGACGACAAAATCCGAGATGTCGGAAATCCGGTGCGACCACTTCAGCAACACGTTGGCGCCGCTCGCCCGGTCATCGGTGGCGTAGTCGGCCTGATAGGGCGGCGTCAGCACCGCGTTCAGATGCACCCGCTCGCCGACGATCGCCCGGTAGGCATCGCCCTGCACCGTCAGCTTGTCCTGCGCCGATACGCTGTGGTCAACACGGAATCCGGCCTGCATCGCACGCCAGTCGTCATCGGCCCGCTCGCCACCGGGCGCGACGGTCGGGCCGCGATCGAACGCCTTGGCGTAGATGCGATAGCCGGTGTTGTCGCCCGCCGCGCCGGCATATCGCGCGCTGGCAAAGCCGCGCTCGTCACTGCCGGCACCGACCACCGCCAGTCCACCGCCGCCGTGACTGGCCGACCGGGTGATGATGTTGATCACGCCATTGACCGCATTGGAACCCCACATCGCGGCCCCCGGACCACGTATCACCTCGACGCGCTCGATGTCTTCGATCATGGTGTCCTGCACGTTCCAGAACACCCCCGAGAACAGCGGGGTATACAGGGTGCGCCCGTCCATCAACACCAGCAGCTTGTCCGAATAGCGCCAATTGAAGCCGCGCGCGCTCACCGCCCACGCGCTGGCTCCGACGCGCGCCACCTGCAACCCCGGCGCCAGGCGCAGGATTTCGGGAATGCTGGTCGCACCGGAACGCTTGATGTCGTTGTGACTGATCACGTACACCGCCGCGGCAACGTCCGACATCAGTTGCGACTTGCGCGAGACGGACGAGACTTCGACCTTCATCAGCGCTTCAAGGTCCAGCGCGGAAAGATCAGGCGCTTGATCCGCTGCCCTGGCCCCACCAGACGCAACGCTCAGCAGGCAGGCGAACGACACCAGCCGGCTTCGACGGCGGAAATCCGGACGGCCGCGACCGCCCCTGTTACGCATCAGCCAAAACATCCCACCCTCCCACCCGCCTCCGGTCGTGGAGGCTTGTTGTTCAGTCTGTGTTACCTGGACTCGGCAACCACGATGCGGTTGCGCCCCTGCGCTTTCGCGTCATACAACGCCGCGTCGGCCGCCCGTATCATCACGACGGGTGATGCTCCGGGGCATGGCGTCATCGTGACCACCCCGACGCTGACGCTCACCACGTCGTTGTCCGCGGAATGCCGATGCGGGATCGCGAGTCCGGCCACGCCGATCAGCATTTTCCGCGCGACATGCAGTGCGCCCTGAGTACCGGTCTGGGGCAGCACGCAGGCAAACTCCTCGCCGCCGTAGCGCGCCACCAGATCCGCCGAGCGTGTCACCACCGACTGCAGGGCTTCGGCCACCGCAACCAGGCAGGTATCGCCGCGCGGATGGCCATGGTTGTCATTGAAGGCCTTGAAATGGTCGATATCCGCGATGATGCAGGAGATGGGCAAGGATTCACGCTGGCAGCGCCGCCATTCGAACTCCAGGTAGTCGTCGAAGCTGCGCCGGTTGTGGATGCCGGTCAACGGATCGAGCGTGGTGAGCCGTTCGAGCATATCGCGGCTGCGCTTGAGTTCGATGTGATTGCGCACCCGCGCCAGCACGATGGACGGGCGCACCGGCTTGACGATGTAGTCGATGGCACCGACCAGCAGACCTTTCGCCTCCTCGTCGTCCTCGTCACGCGCGGTAATGAAGATGATCGGGATCGCACAGGTGCGCGGGTCTTCCTTCAGGCGCGTGCACACTTCATAGCCGTCCAGTTGCGGCATGGTGACGTCGAGCAGGATCAAGTCGGGCGTGCGCGACACCGCGATCGCGATGCCGTCCTCGCCATCGGTGCTCGCCAACACTTCGTACTCACGCCCGAGTATGTCGTACAGGTGACGAATGTTGATCGGGCTGTCATCGATCACCAGCACCGTGCCGCCACGTTGGTCCATCCCGCCGCTCCCCTTGGGCGGGGCTATGGCGGGCGCGGATCGACTCGCGCCCGTGCCCCGGCTGGTACGCAGTATAACCGCAGGTATTGGGGCAGCCTATCGCTCGCAGCCGGCGCGATACGCATGGACTCACACGGTGAAAGAAAGCGGGCCGGGCCGGCCGCGCGGCGGCCGGGGGTGCCGCTGATATCAGCTACGCTTGCGCCGCTGCGCAAACTTGTCGCGAAACTTGGCGATCTTGGGGGCAACGACGTACTGGCAATAGGGCTGATCGGAGTTCTTGGCGAAATAGTCGTGGTGGTAGTCTTCGGCAACCCAGAAGGTCGCGGCCCGTTCCACCTTGGTCACGATCGCCGACGGAAACACGCGCTCTTCGCCGATTTTCTCGATCAGCGCCAGCGCGTCGTGCAGTTGCGCGTCGGTGGTCGGGAAGATCGCCGAACGGTACTGGGAGCCGATGTCGTTTCCCTGCCGGTTGAGGGTGGTCGGGTCATGAATGACAAAAAAGATCTCCAGTAGATCGCGATAGCTGATCACGTCGGGATCGAACTCGATCCGCACCGCCTCCGCATGCCCGGTTCCGCCAACACACACCGCCCGGTAGTCGGGTTGCTCCACCTTCCCCCCGGTATAGCCGGGTGTGACCGAAACGACCCCCTCCACGTCCTTGAAAACCGCTTCAAGGCACCAGAAACATCCACCTGCAAGAATTGCGATCTCGCGGTTGCCGTCGTTGGCCGACATGGTCATGCAAAGCCCTCCTGTGTCTGGTCTGTCCCTTCGACCGCAATGCGGCGCGAGCATTCCGGCTCATCGGAACGAAACCGTGTAATAAACATCCGCCGCGTTGTCGGTGCCGCCCCGCACCACGACCGACACGCGCCGACTCAACTGATAGCTGAGCTTGACCAGGCTTTGTGCCCCGCCCAGCCCCTGTTCAAAGGACAGTAACAGATCCGAGGACAGGCGTTTGCCCAGGGTCAGAACCTGGTTGCTGACGCTGCCTTGCCCGGACTCATCGCCGCCGCCCACGACACGGCTGGTCGTGCCGCGTCCGGCACTACCCGCCTCGCCCTGCCCGATGCCGACCTCGTCAAACCCCCGGCTGCGTGACAACTGCCCGGTCATACCGCCACCGGGGCCTCCCAGCAGCGCCCGCGCCGCCGGCAGGAGCCCCCCCAGACCGCCACCCGAACCCGCGCTCGGCGCCCGGCCCAGCACGATCCACGACAGCTTTTCCGGATCGGGCACATTCGGCTCCGACACCAGCCGGATTTCGGGCCGCCGCGCGCTGCCGACCACCGCGATACCCGCCTCGACGGGCAGGCCCTTGCGCAGCGCGACCACGTTCAACCCCGGATTGTCCACCACCCCGTGAAAGTTGATCAAGCCGCGCTCCAGGGTCAGGTTCTGCCCATAGCCTTTGTACACCCCGCCGACCGTGGCGATGGTCCCCACTGCGGCCAGGGACTCTCCGTCACGCAAGGTGAGTTGCAGATCGCCCGCGAGCCGGGTGTCCAACCCGAATCCCGACAGGTAGAGGGCCTTGCCCAGCGATACCTTCACATCGGCTCCAACCCGCAACCCAGCCTTGGCAGGCCCATCCGGGCGCCCAACCATCACCACATCGCTGGACAGACTGGGCGGTGGGGTCTGCGCCAGTTCAATATAGCCCGCATCCGCACGCAGCGCGGCCACCAGATCGATGCCGGTCCAGGTGCTGCCGGCGCTGCCTTCGCCCGACAATATCATCCAGCGATCAACACGCTGCAGCACCGGCAGCCGGTCGGCGACAAAGCTGAACGCGCCAATGCCGGTATCAAGCGCGATCGAACCGCTGACATCCAGGCGCCCCGGTGTCTGTACGAGGGCCTCGAACGGCACACGACGGTCGTCCGGCCGGACGCGATTGGGCGAGGTGAAGCTCAGACGGGTCAGGCGCAGTTGGTCGCGATCGAACTCGGCCAGCAGATCACCACCCGCTAGATACAGGCCGTGCTCGACCAGCAGCACCGACAGATCCGAGCCGCGAATCCGGCCGGTGGCGAGCGGCTGGGCGGGCGTGCCGGCGAACGAGAACTCGCCCTGCAACGCCCCACCCAGCACCGTTTCCTCACGCGACAAGCGTGACAGCCAGGCAATCGAGGGCATGGCGAAGTTCGCCGAGCCGAGTATCGCGGCGTCGGGCGCCAGCCGCCAGCCGCCGGTCTGGCCGCGCTCGGCCAGCGCGGTCACCGCGCCGGTGAGGGTACCGAGTTCTTCGCCGCGCATCTCCCACGACAGCGCCAGCCGGTTGTCGATCGCGTTGACCCGCGCCTCCAGGTGATCCAGTCTCACCTGGGTCGCAAGCTCCGCCCCCACCACCAGATCGCCCGACTCACGAAACACGCGCAGTTCGCCATCAACCTTGTCGTCGAGGCGCAGATTCCACTCCGCGCCGAGCGTCAGCGGATCGCGGCGGGCCTTGTCGCTATCCCGCGCCACGGCGGATTCCAATACCAGCCCGGTGATGGCGCCCCGCACCCGCGCCTGTTCGGGCGTCCAGATCGTCTCGGCCAGATCGATCCGGCCCCGCGCCCCGGCGTCCAAGCGTGCGCTGTCGAGTACCAGCCTGTCGCGCGCAAGCATCAGTCCGGCCGGTGCGAGCAAATTCAGCGGATAGCGCCCGGTGACCGCGACGGTCGCGACCTGGCCACGCCAATGCGCGCCAACGTCGCCGGCGCCACGGCGTGCCGTCGAACCTTGCAGCAGCGCGCCTTCGAGGCGCAAATTGACGCTGTCGCGCGCCGGGGTGGTCGCCACCACCTCGACCGTATGCGCACCGCGCTTGCCCGAAACCACCAGGCTTGCGCTGTCCACCCACCGGGCTTTGTCGGGTCCGCCCAGCCCGGTGATCGCCAGCACCAGATGAGCCGGGCCGTCCAGACCGGCCTCCAGGCTGCCGGAACCGTTCACGGCGGCAACGCTGATCTGGCCCGGCAAGCGCAGCTTCTCCGCCGACAGTTCGACCCGCCCACCCGGCGCCTGCCGCGTTCCGGAGAGCACCCCCTTGAGCCGCGCCTGGCCCGCGTATCCGTCGCCCAGCGCGGACAGCTCCGGCGCATCGACCGCCACCGCGAGTGCATCCTTGACCCGCCCCCAGGCGCCGCGCGCGCTCAGCCGGTTGCCGGCGAGATCCACCGCCACGTCGGCATCCGCGATGTGCTCGCCTTGCAGCACGATGCGTCCGCGCCCCCCCAGCGCGTGCCCTTCCAGAGTGCTGGGGGCGAACTGCCATGCGAGCTTGATCTCCGGCACCTCGGCCAGCACCCCGTCGCCCGAGAAGCTCAGATTCAACGCGGCGGAGGGCGCACCGGGAATGAAAGCGGCCGGGTCGAAGCGCGACAAAGTACCTTCCGCCGTGAACGTAGCCGGGCTTGCATCGCCAGTACCTTGCCGGTATTCGGCGTTGCCGATGATGTTCGCGCCCCCGGCGGTCAGCGCGATGCGCGCGCTCTGGCGGTGCGCGTCACCTTCGGCTTCGATGCGCCCGGCGAGCACGGTGGCCGGCAAGCGGGTGTCGAACAGCTCCGGGCGTATGCCGGCCAGTTCGACGTCGGCCGTCAAACGCCCGATCGCACCTGCGCCGTCCGCCCGCGCCGGCGGTTGCCACCGCAACGACCCGAACAGTTTCCCGTCACCGGGCAACTCAAGTTCGAGCGCATCGATGCTTGTCGCCTCGGGAGTCCACTGCAGCCTTCCCGCCGCACGAATCAGCGGCACCCCCTGGGCCTCAAGGCGCACC
>JACOUN010000051.1 GCA_016177805.1 Rhodocyclales bacterium | reverse complement strand
GGTTGCCACCGCAACGACCCGAACAGTTTCCCGTCACCGGGCAACTCAAGTTCGAGCGCATCGATGCTTGTCGCCTCGGGAGTCCACTGCAGCCTTCCCGCCGCACGAATCAGCGGCACCCCCTGGGCCTCAAGGCGCACCCGCAGATCCTGCAGATCACCCTGCACCTGATAGTCGGCACTGAATGCGTGCCCATCGCGGGCGCCGGTAAAGGTGCCGCTGCCATTCAATTCAGGAGGTGACTGCGTTCCATCGAGCACCGCGTGCACACGCAATTCGCCATGGCTGGACGCAACGCTGAAGCGCTGGAGGGTGTGGGTAAGCCCGTCGCTCACCAGCGCGGCCGCCAGCGCGCGCAGTTCAAACGGTTCAGCATCGGCCTCCCCGCCCGCATCGCCCCACGGACTCAGGCTCAGCAGCCCGACACTCAGCTCACCCACGCTTACCGCCAGAGGCAACGCCAGCGCCGGGAGCCGAGGCGGTTCGGTCGTATCGTCACCGGGGCGCCGTGCCACGTCGACGCGCGCCGCCGCGAGCCGCTCGATGTCCGCATGCCCCTCCAGCAACGCCGTGGGGCGCCACGCGAGGACCAGATCATCGACCGTGACGCGCAAATCCGCAGTGGTGATGCGCAACGCCTCAAGACGCAGTTCGCCGCCCAGGCGCCCGGACGGCGCCACCAGCGCCACCTGCCCGTCGCTGGCCCAGGTGATGACACGGGCGCCGGCGCGCAGGCCGGATTCGGACCACAACAGCGAGGCCGCGACCGCCACAACCAGCAACGGCGGCATGAGCAACCCGGCGACCAGCCAACGCCACATCCGGCGGCCTGGCCGCGGGTGCTGCATCGGGCTAGCGGATTCGTCATGCCCCGGCATCGGGTTAGGGCCCTATTCGAACAACGCGCGCAGGCGCTCCCCCGGATCATCCGCACGCATGAAGGCTTCGCCGACCAGGAAGGCGTTGACCCCGTGGTCGCGCATCAGCGACACGTCCTGGGTCGACACGATGCCCGACTCGGTTACCACGATGCGTCCGTCCGGCACGCGGGTGCGCAAATCGAGCGTGGTCTGCAGGCTGACCTCGAAGCTGCGCAGGTTGCGATTGTTGATGCCGAGCAAGGGGGTCTTCAGGTGCAGCGCGCGATCGAGTTCTGCGCCATCGTGCACCTCGACCAGCACCGCCATCCCGAGATCGGCGGCGATCGCCTCCATGGTTTGCATCTGCGCCAGGTCGAGCGCGGCTGCGATCAGCAGGATCGCATCCGCACCCATCGCGCGCGCCTCATACACCTGCCACAGGTCGACCAGGAAGTCCTTGCGCAGCACCGGCAACGCGCACGCGTTGCGCGCCTGCTCAAGGTATTCCGGCGCGCCCTGGAAATAGTCCCTGTCGGTCAGCACCGACAGGCACGCCGCCCTCCCCCGCTCATACGACGCCGCGATCTCGGCGGGTCGGAAGTCTTCGCGGATGACGCCCTTGGACGGGCTGGCCTTCTTGATCTCGGCGATCACCGCCGGGCGGCCATTGCCTATCCGGTCGCGCAAGGCGCCGGTAAAGTCGCGCGGCGCCGGCTGGCGCTCGGCGGCGGCTCGCATCGCCGCCAGCGGTGTCGCCGCACGCCCACGCGCGACTTCGTCGTGCTTGGTGGCCAGGATCCGGTTGAGGATATCGCTCATGAGCCGCCCTCAACCAAACTTGCGCGTATAAGCGACGAACTCGTCGAGCTTGGCCCGCGCCGCGCCACTTGCGACCAGCTCGCGTGCCCGTACGATACCCGCAGCGATGGAATCGACCAGGTTGGCCGTGTACAGCGCCACGCCAGCGTTCAGGATCACGATCTCGCGCGCCGGGCCGGGGTTGTTTTCCAGCGCCGTGATCAGCGTGGCCTTGGATTCCTCGGCGTTCTCGACCCGCAGGTTGCGGCTGCCCGACATCGCCAGATCGAAATCCTCGGGGTGGATCTCGTACTCGTTGATCTCCCCGTCCTTCAATTCGGCCACCATGGTCGCGGCGCCGAGACTGACCTCATCCATGCCGTCCAGCCCATACACCACCAGCACGTGGTTGGCGCCCAGGCGCTGCATCACGCGCGCCTGGATACCGACCAGATCGGGGTGAAACACCCCCATCAGAGTGTTGGGCGCGCCGGCCGGGTTGGTCAGCGGACCGAGGATGTTGAAGATGGTGCGCACCCCCATTTCGCGGCGCACCGGCGCGACGTTCTTCATCGCGCTGTGATGGTTGGGCGCGAACATGAACCCCACCCCGGTCGCGGTGATGCACTCCGCCACCTGCTCGCACGACAGCGCGATATTCACCCCGAGCGCTTCGAGCACGTCGGCGCTGCCGCTCTTGGACGACACGCTGCGGCCACCGTGCTTGGCCACTCGCGCACCGGCCGCGGCCGCGACGAAGATCGTGGCGGTGGAGATGTTGAAGGTATGGGCCCCGTCACCGCCGGTACCGACGATATCGACGAAATGATCGTGCGGCGGCGGCACCACCACCTTGGCCGACAACTCACGCATCACGGTAGCGGCCGCCGAGATCTCGCCTATGGTCTCCTTCTTGACGCGCAACCCGGTCAGTATCGCGGCGGTCATGACCGGCGACAGCTCGCCCGCCATGATCTTGCGCATCAGCGACAGCATCTCGTCGTAGAAGATCTCGCGGTGATCGATGGTGCGTTGCAGTGCATCCTGAGCGGTAATGGTCATGATCTCGGTTCCAGTTCCAAGGGCGTAATAGTATCCCGCTAACGGCGCATGCCGTGGCATTGCGGGCCAGCTTGCCACCGGCGCACGCGCGCTGTGATCAGTTGTGTTTGAGGAAATTCCCGAGCAGGGAGTGGCCGTGTTCGGTGAGGATGGACTCAGGGTGAAACTGCACCCCCTCGACCGCCAGCGTGCGGTGCCGCACCCCCATGATCTCGTCGTCATCGGTCCACGCCGTGACTTCGAGACACTCGGGCAAGCTCTCGCGCTCCAGCGCCAGCGAGTGATAGCGGGTGCACACCAGCGGGTTGGGCAAATCCGCGAACACCCCCTGACCACGGTGGTGCACCGGCGAGGTCTTGCCATGCATCAGGCGCTGCGCATGCACCACCTTGCCACCGTAGGCCACGCCTATGCTCTGGTGCCCGAGGCATACGCCGAGCAAGGGTATGCGTCCGCCGAACTCGCGGATCACCGCAACCGAAATACCCGCCTCGGCCGGGGTGCACGGCCCCGGCGAAATCACGATGTGGTCGGGTTTCATCAACCCGATCTGCTCGATCGTGATCTCGTCATTGCGAAACACCTTCACCGCCGCCCCCAGTTCGCCAAAGTACTGGACCAGGTTGTAGGTGAAGCTGTCGTAGTTATCTATCATCAGCAGCATGTTACGTCCATCCTATTGTTTCCTTGAGCTTTTGCCATACAGGCATGATGCGGTACGCGCTTTGATACCGGCGGTTTTCAGTGCTGGATCGACGTGGCCGAGCAAGTGCCGATTATACCTGCCCGCCCCCCTGACCGACCTCCAGCGCGGGCGGCGTTGCGGCACCGTGATACACCTCGCGATAACTCGCGTACGCCGCGCCGAACGCCACCGGGACAAAGACCAGCATGCCCAGACCGAGCGGAATCATCGCGACGATTGCCAGCACCACGTAGATGATGCCGAACAGCACCAGCGGCAGCACGTTGGCGAAGCAGGCCGCGACGCTGCTCTTGACCGCATCCAGCGGCGCGACGCGGTCGAACATCACCAGCGGAACGGCGTAGAAGAACGCCAGACCCACCACCATGCCGAACAGCGCGAACAACAACAGCATCGCCAGCATGCCCACCCCCATGCCGGTCATCATTTCCGGCGTTGCCACCTGGGACATGCTCGCCATGCCCATGCTGCCGCCTACGAAGATGAAGCCAAGCACGAACAACAGGACATGCACGCCCACCAGCATCGCCCCCAGCACCAGCAACGGCTTGCGCAGCTTGTCGTCGCTCAGGCCGATGAAGAACTGCTCGAACCTCGCCTTGCGCCCTTGTGCGAGTTCGTGCGCGGCGTGGAACAAACCGCCGCACAACGCCGGAAATACGAGATCGAGGGCGATCTGACCCAGGATGGGCACCTGCGACAGTGCCACCGAGATCACGACCAGAACGATCACGAGCACGATCCACAGACCGGGATTGGCGATGAAGATCCGCCAGCCCTCGCCGAACCATGCCGCCCCTCTATCAAACTCGACGCTGCGTGCCTGCATGAGCGGTGCCTCCTTGCTGTTGAAAGTCATTATCGAGTGCCGCGCGCACGCCCTCAGATGACCTTGTCTTCACGCAGGCGCGCGATCGCTACCGCAGAGTAATCCAGTTCGGCGAGCACCACATCGGTATGTTCGCCCAGACGCGGGCCTATCCACTCGGTGCGCCCTGGGGTGGCCGACAGCACCGGCACGATGCCGGGGATGCGGAACGGCTTGCCGTCGGGCAGGCGCGCGCTTTCGAGCATCTCGCGGGCGAGGTATTGCGGATCGCTCATCATGTCGGCGACCGAAAACACCCGCGACGCCGGCACCTCCGCCGCGCCCAGCACCCGCAGCACCTCGGCCTCGTCATGCCGCGCGACCCAGGCGTCGATCACGGCATAGAGCTCGTCGCGCCGCGCGTCGCGCCCCGCGTTGTCGGCCAGGGTAGCGTCTTCGGCGAGGTCGGGACGGCCGATGGCATGCATCAGGCGCTGGAAGATCGCATCGCCGTTGGCGCCGATCGCGACATGGCGGGCGTCGCGCGTGGTGTGGGTATTGGACGGCGTGATGCCCGGCATGACGTTGCCGGTGCGCTCGCGGATGAAGCCGAACACGTCGAACTCCGGCACCAGCGACTCCATCATCGCGAACACCGCCTCGTACAGCGCGACGTCGACCACCTGCCCCTGCCCACCGTTCTGTTCCTTGTGGCGCAACGCCATCAAGGTGCCGACCACGCCCCACAACGCGGCAATGGAGTCGCCGATCGAGATGCCGGTCTTGACCGGCGGGCGGTCGGGGAAACCGGTCACGTAGCGCAACCCGCCCATCGACTCGCCGATCGCGCCAAAGCCGGGCTGCTGCGCCATCGGCCCAGACTGACCGAAACCGGACAGCCGCAGCATCACCAGGCCGGGATTGACCGCGGACAGTTCGTCCCAGCCCAGGCCCAGCTTTTCCAGCACCCCAGGGCGGAAGTTCTCGACCACGATGTCGGCCCGCGCCACCAGCTTGAGCACGATGTCGCGCCCGGCCGGGTGCTTGAGGTTCACCGTCACCGACTTCTTGTTGCGCGCCTGCACGTACCACCACAACGAGGTGCCCTGGTAGAGCCTGCGCCACTTGCGCAGCGGGTCACCCCCGTCGGGTGATTCTATCTTGATCACTTCGGCGCCAAACTCGGCCATGATGCGTGCCGCAAACGGCCCAGCGATCAGGGTCCCGAGTTCGACCACCTTGAGGCCAGCGAGGGGTTTGGGCGCTTCAGTCATGGAGTTCCGGTGGTCTGGTTGCAGGCGCGGTGATCGCCGGACGAACTTGCGACGCAACCCGGCGTCCACCCTTCGATCCCCGCCATCGGCATCATCGTGCGGGTGGCGGCAGGGATGGTGACGGAGGCAGTGTGTACCACGGCGAGCGTTTCAACGGATACACCCACCTGGGTGGCGCGCTGCTGGCGCTGACCGGTGCGGTCGCGCTGATCGTGCTGGCGGCACGCCAGGCCGATGCGTGGAAGCTCGTCAGTTTCGCGATCTACGGCACGACCCTGGTGCTGCTCTACGGCGCCTCGACCGCGTACCACAGCACACGTGGCCGGCTCAAACACATCCTGCGCAAACTGGACCACAGCGCCATCTATCTGCTGATCGCCGGCACCTACACCCCGTTCACGCTCGTCAGCCTGCGCGGGCCGTGGGGTTGGTCGCTGTTCGGGGTGGTGTGGGGGCTGGCGCTGGTCGGTATCGTCCAGGAATTGTGGCTGGGCAAGCGCGGCCGCGCGCTGTCGCTGCTGATCTACATCCTGATGGGCTGGGTTGCGCTGATCGCGGTGGTGCCGCTGATCGAGGCATTGGGAGCGGGCGGATTCGCGTGGCTGGCGGCCGGGGGGCTGGTGTACAGCGGCGGCATCCTCTTCTACCACTACGACGAGCGATACACCCACTGGCACGGCATCTGGCATCTGTTCGTGCTGGGCGGCAGCGTTGTTCATTACTTCGTGATCCTGCGCTACGTCGCCTGAACGAAACACCTGACCTCAAGCCGGCGCATGCCCGCCCTTCAGCCCCAGCATGTGTCGCACCTCGGCGGCGGTGGCGGTGTGCAGGCCCAACTCGCGCAACACCCCGACCAACCGCCCGACCTGCTCGGCGTTGCTCGTCAGTGGCGTACCGTCGGCCGCGACGATGTTGTTCTCGAACCCGACCCGGCAGTGTCCGCCCAGCAGGGCGGCCTGCACCACGCAGGCAAGTTCCGGCACGCCAAACGCGCACAATCCCCAGCGCCATTCCTTGGGGATGCGCGGCAGGATCTCGATGATGTCGGCCGGGCGGCTGACACTGCCGGCGTAGCGCCCGAGCACCACCAGGATGAACGGGCTGGCCTGCGGCAGCCAGCCTTCCTCCCACCAGTGGTGCAGCGTGTCGATCTGCTCCGCGTCATACACGATGTACTGCGGCACGGTGCCGGCGGCATCCACCTCGGCGAGGAAATCGCGCACCCGGTCACGTTGCGGCGCATCGTCCGGTTCGAGCAGTTCCCGCAGGTTGAAGGTCATCATCTCGGGCGTCAGCGCGCGAAACGCATCCATCATCGCATCCGGGCCGAACACGCCACAGCGTTCGGACGTCGGCTGTATCACGATGTCGCAGGCCTCACGCACCGCGCTCATCGCCTCGCGGTAGCGCCCGGCATCCAGACTATGGCTGCCGTCCGGCGCGCGCACGTGCAGATGCAGGATGGATGCTCCGGCCTTGCGGCAGGCAAGCGCCTCGGCCGCGATCTCCGCAGGGGTGAGCGGAATCGCGGCGTGGTCGGCCTTCTGCCGTCGCGCGCCGTTGGGCGCCACGGTGATCGAGACGGGGTGGACTTCGGTCGGATCTATCATGACTTGACCTTGGGCGCGATTTCGGCCACCGCTGCATCGATGGACTTGACCAGCAATTCCACCAGACGTCCGATCTGGGCCTTGGTGATGACGAACGGCGGCGCGACCAGTACATGGTCACCCCGCCGCCCATCGATGGTGCCGCCCATCGGGTAGATGATCAGCCCGTTGCGGAAGGCCTGGTCACGCAATACGCGGTGGAACGCGAGTTCGGGCTCGAACGGTGTCTTGCTCGCGCGGTCGGCGACGAACTCGATGCCGACAAACAGGCCCCGCCCGCGTATCTCGCCGACGTGCGGATGCTCATGCAAGGCCTTGTGCAGGCGCTGTTGCAACTCCTCGCCCATCTTCTTGCTGCGCTCGACCAGTTTGTGCTGGTCCATGTACTTGATGACGGCCACCCCCGCCGCGGTCGCGAGCGGATGCCCCATGTAGGTGTGGCCGTGCTGGAAGATGTGGCGACGATTGTGGAAGGTGTCGACGATGCGGTCGTGCACCAGCGTCGCGCCTATCGGCACGTAGCCCGCCGCCAGCCCCTTGGCCAGACAGAGCATGTCCGGCACCACGCCGAACTGGCGGATCGCGAACCACGATCCGCAGCGCCCCAGCCCCGTCATCACCTCGTCGGCGATGAACAGCACGTCGTATTTGTCGCAGAGCTCGCGAATGCGGCTGAAATACTGGGCATGCGGCACCAGCGCGCCGGCGGTGGCGCCGACGATGGGCTCGGCGATGAAGGCTGCGACCTTTTCCGGCCCGGCCTCCAGGATCGCGCGCTCCAGGTCATCCGCGCATTCGACCGCGCAATGCGCCGGATTCTTGCCGAACGGGCAGCGATAGCAATAACAGGGCACCACGCGCGGTGCCTTGAACAGCATCGGCTCGTAGATCGCGCGGCGCCAGCGGTTGCCGCCCGCCGCGAGTGCCCCGAGGGTGTTGCCGTGATAGCTCTGTTCCCGTCCGATCACCATCCACTTGTCCGGGCGTCCCATCTGGACCCAGTAGGCGCGCGCCAGCTTCATCGCCGACTCGACTGCTTCAGAGCCACCCGAAACGAAGTACGCATGATTGAGCCCGCCGGGCGATCGCTCGCACAACAGCTTGGCCAGCGCCTCTTGGGACTCGTTCGTGAACTGGCTGGTGTGGGCAAACTCGACGCTGTCGAGTTGTGCCTTCAACGCATCGACCACTTCCGGCACCGAATGGCCGAGGGCGGAGACGACCGCGCCACCGCACGCATCCATATAGCGTTTGCCTTTCTGATCGAACAGGTACACACCTTCGCCACGCGCCACGGTGGGATAGTCGCTGAACGGGTTGCGGTAGAAAACGCTGGTGTCGTCGTTCGCATCCATGCTGACTCCTTCAGTCGATTCGGGTGTCGAGACCGCACTCCGCCATTTCCGCCGCACGCAGCATCGCGCGGGCCTTGTTCTGCGTTTCCTGCCATTCGGAATCGGGGTTGGAGTCGGCTACGATGCCGGCCCCGGCCTGGACATGGATGTGACCGTCCTTCACCACTGCGGTTCGTATCGCGATCGCCAGATCCATGTCGCCATGGAAACCGATGTAGCCGACCGCGCCGGCGTAGATGCCGCGCTTGAACGGCTCCAGCTCGTCGATGATCTCCATCGCGCGCAACTTGGGCGCGCCGGACACGGTGCCCGCCGGGAAGGTCGCGCGCAGCACCGCCAGCGCGTTCAAACCATCGGCAAGCCGGCTCTCCACGTTCGACACGATATGCATCACATGCGAATAGCGTTCGACGCTGAACTGCTCGGTCACCTTGACGGTCCCGGTTCGCGACACGCGCCCCGCGTCGTTGCGCCCCAGATCGAGTAGTTGCAGATGCTCGGCGCACTCCTTCTCGTCGGAGAGCAGATCGGCTTCCAGCGCCACGTCTTCGGCCGGCGTCGCGCCACGCGGACGGGTCCCGGCGATCGGGCGCACCGTGACGCGGCGCCCGTCTCCGTCATCGTCAAGGCGCACCAGGATCTCGGGCGAGGCACCGACAACCTGGAAATCCTCGAAATTGAAGTAGAACATGTAGGGCGACGGATTGAGCGTGCGGATGGCCCGATACAGCGCCAGCGGACTGGCCGAGAACGGCTTGCTCATGCGCTGCGCCAGCACCACCTGCATGATGTCGCCGTCCACGATGTACTGTTTGGCGCGATCGACCGCCGCCTTGAACTCGGCTTCGCCGAAGCTCGATACCGCTTCTTGCGGTTCAGTCCGCACGTCAGCCGGAATCTCGACCGGCGCGCGCAAGCGCGCGAGCAACTCACGCAGGCGCTTGCGCGCGCGTTTGTAGGCCCCCGGCACTTCCGGCTCGGCATACACCACCAGCGTGAGCTTGCCCGACAGGTTGTCGACGATCGCGATTTCCTCGGACAGCAGCAGCAGGATGTCCGGGGTACCCAGATCGTCGTGCTTTTCGACCTTGGCCAGCCGGGGCTCGATGTAGCGCACCGTGTCGTAGCCGAAGCAACCGACGAATCCGCCCGCGAAGCGCGGCAAGCCGTCGCGCGGCGGCACCTTGATACGGGCCATGCACTCGGCCACGTAGTTGAGCGGATCGCCATAGTCGCGCCGTTCGACCAGGCGGTTGCCGGTCAGCAGCAGCGCCGAGCGGCCGTAGACCTCGATCCGCGTGGTCGCGGCCAGTCCGATGATCGAGTAGCGACCGAAGCGCTCGCCCCCCTGAACCGATTCAAGCAGATAGCTCCACGGTTCGTTGGCGAGCTTGAGGTAGATGGATAGCGGCGTATCGAGATCGGCAAACGTCTCGATCGTTACCGGGATACGGTTGTAGCCTTGTGCCGCAAGGGCGTTGAATTCTTGCTCAAGCATGGGAACTCCAGAAACACGGTCGGTATCTTGCAAGGAACGCGGATGCGGAGGCATCCGCGCAAAGATGTCGCGATTTATTGGCCCACGGGCCAAGAACGCCAGCAACGCCAACGGAGGCTATCCATTGCGCGTTGTGTGTATTCCTTGCATGAATGACGTTTTCTGGGAGTCACGATGATCGGGGCAGTCAATATGATGAATGGATCGAGCGGGAGCCCGCCGGGCAAGGCGTCAGATGACCGAAATCCGGTCCAGCGCCAGCACTGCGTTCGATAGTAGCCCATCGCAATCGATGGTGTCCACAGCCATCCCCTCGCTATAACCGTATGTCAACAGCAGCACCGGCATGCCAGCGCCGCGGGCGGCCAGCGCGTCGTTGGCCGAGTCACCTATCATCAGCGCCTGTGCCGGGGTGGCACCCAGCACGGCGCAGGCATGCACGAGCATCTCCGGGTCCGGCTTGCGCGTGGCGAGGGTGTCACCGCACACCACCGACGCAAAATACCCGTCCAGCCCCATGCGCCGGAGCAAGGGCTGGGTGAACGCCGCCGCCTTGTTGGTCACGCAGGCCAGTTGCAACCCACGCACGCGCATCGCCTCCAGCGTCTCGACGATGCCCGGATAGACGGTACTGCGCTCGCCGTTGAGCGTCGCGTAGTGCGCAAGGAACAGGGTCAAGGCCTGGTCGATCTCGCTTTCGGTCGCATGCGTGTCTTCGGTCATGCAGCGCCTGACCAGATTCGCCACCCCCTTGCCGACAAAGGAATGGATCTGCTCGCGCGGGCGCGCACTGCGGTTGAGATCCGCCAGCATCCGGTTGGCCGCATCGGCCAGATCATCAATGGTATCGAGCAGCGTGCCGTCCAGGTCGAACAGCACCGCACGCACCGGAAAGCGCGACTGGCTCACTGCGCGACCTGGCCCAATTGCCCGCGCAGGGCGGCGATCACGCTGTCGTAGCGATGCGGGTCGCTCGCGGACGCCGCGCCGAACACCGAGGAACCGGCGACAAAGGTATCGGCGCCGGCATGCGCAATCTCGGCAATGTTGTCGATCTTCACCCCGCCGTCGATCTGCAGCAGGATGCGACGCCCGCTGCGCTGCGCATAATCGTCGAGCTTGGCGCGTGCCAGCCGCAGTTTGTTGAGCGTTTCTGGAATGAACTTCTGCCCCCCGAATCCGGGGTTGACGCTCATCAGCAGGACCAGATCGAGTTTATCGAGGACGTGGTCGAGATAGTGCAAGGGGGTGGCCGGATTGAACACCAGGCCCGCCTGGCACCCCACGTCGCGGATCACGCCCAGACTGCGGTCGATGTGCTCCGAGGCCTCGGGGTGAAACGAAATCAGATCGGCGCCGGCCTTGGCAAAGTCAGGGATGATGCGATCCACCGGTCTGACCATCAGATGCACGTCGATCGGCACGGTGGTATGCGGCCTTATCGCCTCGCAAACCAACGGGCCTATCGTGAGGTTGGGCACGTAGTGGTTGTCCATCACGTCGAAATGGATCCAGTCGGCCCCCGAGGCGACAACGTTCCTTACCTCGTCTCCCAGACAGGCAAAATCGGCCGACAAAATGCTGGGTGCAATGCGAAACATCAATATCTCCTGTGCGCGGGAACACTATCGAGGCGAGCGCCGTGACTTGCCGTTGAGGTTGAGTCAGGGGGACGCGACATGCGGGTGGATGCCGGGTGCGGATGATCGGGACGCAAGCCGCTCACGAACGGAGCAGAAACTCCATCTTCACACCCGCGATTTCTATGCTGTCATGATCGCCGAGGCGCCGCCCCTCGGCCGCCAGCTCTATGCCATTCACCTTGGGGTACACCGCCCCTTCAATGTGGGTGATGAGGTAGCCGTCCGGCTTGCGCACGATCACGGCCACCTGGTGGCCAGGTTTGCCCAGCGACGTCCTGGGCTTGTCGAGCGACACCTCCCGCCCCGCATTGGGACCGCTGAGCACACGCACAACCCCCAGGCGCGGTGCGCTGGCGGGCACCGCCTCACCCGCCGCGGCGGGCTTGGCAGCCGCCCCGGCAGCGGGTTGGTCGGCGGGCGCATCCAATGCGGTGTCCAGCGGCGCACCCAAGCCACCCGTCGCACCCGTCACCGAGCCGCCCTCGCCTCCTTCCAGCATGTACTTGAGACGGTACTTGCCCATCTCGACAACATCGTTATCCTGCAGCACCCGCTTCTTGACCGATTGTCCGTTGACGTAGGTCCCGTTGGTGCTGTTCAGATCTTCGAGGAACGCATCGTCGAGTATCACCGCGATCGCGGCGTGCTGCCCGCTGATCGCCAGATTGTCGATCTGGATATCGTTGTTCGCCTTGCGCCCGATGGTGATGCGCGGCTTGTCCAAGGATATCTCCTTGAGCACCAGGCCATCCATACTAAGTACCAGCTTAGCCATTACGTTCTTTCCATCCAGTCTGGGCGCCTCGGGATCGATACGCCGATCCGGGCGTCTGGTTACATGCGCAACCTGGCCACGATAACCGATACGTTATCGCGCCCGCCCCGCGCATTTGCTGAATCTATCAGGTCGTCCACCACGCCGTCGAGCGAGTTGCCACGGCCGAGTCGCTGAGCGATTTCGTCATCTTCGAGCATGTCGGTCAGGCCATCCGAGCACAGCAGAAAAACATCGCCATCCTGGGCAGCGTGCAATCCGACTTCCGGCACCACGACATCCATCACACCGAGTCCGCGCGTCAACATGTTGCGTATCGGTGCGTGGCGCGCCTGTTCCCTGCTCACCAGGCCTTCATCGATTTGCTCCTGCACGATGCTATGGTCTCGCGTCAACTGCTCCAATCCCGCCGGACGCAGCCGGTACAGGCGCGAGTCGCCCACGTGCGCCGACATCACCATATCCCCCATGAACACCGCGACCACCAGGGTGCTGCCCATTCCCAGGTAAACCGGGTTCATCAGGCCCGCCAGCCAGATCTGATCATTGGCCTCTTCCACCGCGCGCGTGAGCACGTGCTGGACCTGCTCCGTCATCATCTCACTGTGAAACTCCCGCGTCAGTATGCGCACCACCACATCGACACCGAGCTTGGCCGCCACGTCCCCGCCATAGTAGCCACCCATGCCGTCTGCGAGCACCGCCCAGCCACGCTGGTAATCCACGTGCAGCGCATCTTCATTGCGCACCCGGACTCTGCCCACATCCGAACGCGCCGCGAACTCAACGGAGAAACCACTGTGATCCTTGCCTGACGCGCACATCCTGCTTCCTCAGTAAGGCAGGGCCGTACCCACACCGTGGTCGGGCAGCGCCTGCAACACGCGCGCGGCCACCGCGATGTCCTGTATCGCCATTCCCTGTGATTCGAACAACGTGATCTGATCGGGTTCCGTGCGCCCCGATCTGGCGCCGGTGATCACCTCGCCCAGTTCCACCCACCGCCCTGGGTGCGTTCGCCCCTTTTCCAGCAACGGCATCAAGTCGCCCGCTTCCCGGATCGCCGTCTCGCGCGCATCCACGCACACCACATCGGCACGCCGCACGGTCGCCTCGGAAAGCTCCTGACGTGCAAGGCTGTTGGATCCGGCGGCGGTGATGTGCACCCCAGGCTCCAGCCAGTCCGCCTCGAACAGGGGTTTGGGCGAGGACGTGATGGTGACCACGATGTCCGAGCCGCGCACCGTTTCCTCGGCACTCGATGATGGTACGACCGCAAATCCGGTCGACCTGCTCATGCGCTCGCAAAATGCCATCAGGCGCTCCCGGTTACGCGCAAAGACCTTGATACGTTCCAGCGCCCGCCCCGCGCACAACGCCAGGATCTGCCCTTCGGCCTGCCATCCCCCGCCGAACACCCCGGCAATGCGCGCATCGGAGCGCGCGAGATACTTCGCCGCCACCCCGCCGGCCGCCCCGGTCCGGATCATGCCCAAACGGTCGGCTTCCAGCACCGCAACCGCCACGCCACTAGTAGCATCGAAGAGGTGCACCCAGAAACGCGCCCGCCCACCGGCCGAGGTATACACCTTGAAGCCGGTCAAATTGACCGCTGGCACCCCACCCTGCAGCATGTGGGTGATCGAACCCGGCAGGCGCACCCGCTGGCGCGGAAAATCGATGACTTCGCCACGGGCGTGCGCCGCCATGACCTGCTCGACCGCGTCCATGGCCATGGGCATGTCGAGCAGCGCGGTAACCTCGTCTTCGTTGAGATAAACAGCCATCCTTCTCTCCAGCAACGACTCGTGATTGCCTTTCATTACGCGCTCTCGACAATTCATTGTAGCGCGGCCACATAAAAGAAAAGCGCCGGATGACCGGCGCCTTTCTGCGTGTCGCTGCAGTCTGACTTACAGCATGGCCTTGAGCAGCTTGGCCATCTCGGACGGATCGCGCGTCACCGTGAAGCCGCACTCTTCCATGATCGCCAGCTTGGCGTCGGCGGTGTCGGCGCCGCCTGAAATCAGCGCACCGGCATGGCCCATGCGCTTGCCCGCGGGCGCGGTAACCCCGGCGATGAAGCCGACGACGGGTTTCTTCATATTGGCCTTGCACCACTGCGCGGCTTCGGCCTCGTCGGGTCCGCCGATTTCACCGATCATGATGACTGCATCGGTATCGGGATCGTCGTTGAACATCTTCATCACGTCGATGTGCTTCAGCCCGTTGATCGGGTCGCCGCCAATACCGACCGCGGAAGACTGGCCCAGACCGATTTCGGTCAACTGCGCGACGGCTTCATAGGTCAGCGTGCCGGAGCGCGATACCACGCCGATGCGGCCCTTGCGATGGATGTGGCCGGGCATGATGCCGATCTTGATTTCGTCGGGTGTGATCAGCCCAGGGCAGTTCGGCCCCAGCAGCAGCGTTTCCTTGCCACCGGCGGCCACTTTGGCCTTCATCTTGTTGCGCACCATCAGCATGTCGCGCACCGGGATGCCCTCGGTGATGCAGATCGCCAGATCCAGGTCGGCTTCGCACGCCTCCCAGATTGCCGCGGCTGCGCCGGCGGGCGGCACGTAGATGACAGAAACGGTCGCGCCGGTCGCGTCGCTGGCTTCCTTGACCCCGGCGAAAATCGGAATCCCTTCGAACTCCTCGCCCGCCTTCTTCGGATTCACACCAGCGACAAAGCAGTTCGCTCCGTTGGCATACTCGCGACACTTGGAGGTGTGGAACATGCCGGTCTTGCCCGTGATGCCCTGGGTAATGACTTTGGTATCTTTGTTGATCAGGATGGACATTCGGACTCTCCTTACTTGACCGCGGCGACGATCTTGGTCGCGGCGTCTGCCATGGTGTCGGCGGAAATGATGGGCAAACCGGACTCGGCCAGGATCTTCTTGCCGATGTCTTCGTTGGTACCCTTCATGCGCACCACCAGCGGTACGGAAAGTTGCACTTCCCTGGCAGCCGTCACAACGCCATTGGCGATGGTGTCGCAGCGCATGATGCCGCCAAAGATGTTGACCAGGATGCCCTTGACCTTGGGGTTCTTGAGCATGATCTTGAACGCCTCGGTCACTTTCTCGGCGGTTGCACCGCCGCCCACATCGAGGAAGTTGGCCGGCTCGGCGCCGAACAGCTTGATCGTGTCCATGGTCGCCATCGCCAGACCGGCGCCGTTGACCAGGCAACCGATGTTGCCATCGAGCGAGATGTAGGCCAGATCGAACTTGGAAGCCTCCAGCTCGTCCGGATCTTCTTCGTCCAGATCGCGGTACGCAACGATATCGGGATGGCGGAACAGCGCGTTCGAATCGAAGTTGAACTTGGCGTCGAGCGCCTTGATGTTGCCGTTGCCTTCGAGAATCAACGGGTTGATCTCGGCCAGCGAGGCGTCGGTTTCCATGTAGCAGGTGTACAGCTTCTGCAGCGTATCCACCGCCTGGGCCATCGACCCTGCGGGAACACCGATGCCCTGGGCCAGTTCGGTCGCCTGCGCGTCGGTCAGGCCGACCAGCGGATCGACGAACACCTTGATGATCTTCTCGGGCGTGTTGTGCGCGACTTCCTCGATATCCATGCCGCCCTCCGAGGACGCCATCATCGCGACCTTCTGCGTGGCACGATCGGTGAGCGCGGCGACGTAATATTCTTTCTTGATGTCCGCGCCTTCCTCGATCAGCAGCCGCCGCACCAACTGCCCTTCGGGCCCGGTTTGATGCGTCACCAGTTGCATGCCGAGGATGCTGGCAGCCTGCGCCTGAACTTCGTGCAGGGTCTTGGCGATCTTGACGCCGCCGCCTTTACCGCGCCCGCCCGCATGAATCTGCGCCTTGACTACCCAGATATTGCCCCCGAGCTGTTCGGCGGCCTTGACAGCTTCCTCAACGGAAAAGCAGGGTATGCCCTTCGGTGTCACGACACCGAATTTTCTCAGTATTTCTTTTGCCTGATACTCATGAATCTTCATGATCGCCCTTCGATCGAAGCTGCAGCGCCCGTAGCCGCTACAAACAGGTTGATGGGACAGTTCGGAGATGCACTCCACGACGGCATGCCGCCTCCCTCCCTCGACACACCGTCGCCGCAGGACAAAGCAAGTTCATCCCGCCACACCCCGGATACCCACTGAAACGCGGCACCCAGGGCCGGCCGATTATAACCGGATTCTCGCACTGCAATAAAACCGTGATGGCGCGCGCCACGCATGCCCCGCCGTCACGCGGAACCGGCGCGCTCGCGATGCCACTTCGGGTAGTACTTCTTCACTGTAGTCGACTTCGTGTCGAGTGCATGGCAGCGATCGAGCTGAAAGGGTTTCTCGCCCTGATCCTGGTTGTCGCGCTGAAAGGTTGCATAGGTCTGTATCGCGGCGGTCGGCAGGCTCAACAGCAACTCGGACAGGTGGGAGCATCCGCGCACGTCACCGAACAGCTCGCCCACCTTGCGCCGGAAATCGTTGAGCAGATTCAAGCCCTCCAACTCGCGGTAGCGTGGCGCTATGGTTTCGCAACCATCGGGGTAGGGCACCCAGTCGGAACAGGCCTGGGCATGTACGATGGTAAACGCCGGATCGAGCGTGACGCGGACCTTCATCTGATGCACCGGATCGCCGGCCTTGCGGGCACCGGACGCCAGCGGGTAGTCGACGTCCTTCACATCTTCAAGCATCGCATCGAACTCAAGCAGGCCATCCTCGCGTTGGTAACCCTCCACGACGATACGACGGACGTGAACTCGCTGGCGTGTTTGCTGGGGATCAGTCAGGGGCATGATTTGCGTACGGTAACGTATGGAACACGCGCATGATACCGCCAAACCATCCCCGGTTCACGGCTTACACCCCCTCCGCTCGGCGACGCGACACCCGCGAATCCCGACCGTCATGAGCACACCGCGCCGGCCATGTGCCCTCGCTCGCGTAACGCACGCGCTGGTGCGCCTTCGCGTCATTTGACCTACACTCAGGCACGAGATTATTTACAATACCAGCGACAAACCCATACGGCCGGCGACCCAGATGAGTATTCCCCATCGATACAGCAACTGCAACGCCCGCATGAGATGGGTGGGCGCGGGTGCGCTGGCTTGCGCTGCGGTCCTCGTGCCGGCCGCCGATGCGCGGGCGACGCAACTCGGTAGCGTGAGTTCGGTATCACTGCTGGGCCAGCCGCTGCGCATCGAGATCAGCGCGCCGGGCGCGACCGCCGAGTATGCCGCCCGCTGTGCGCAACTGGTGACTCCCACCGCCGCGCCTGACGGCATTCCAGCCGTGCTCGATGCCCGCCTGACGGTCGCCGGGAGCGGGCCCGATGCGCAACTCGTCGTGTCACACGGGGCACCGGTCCGTGACCCGGTACTGCGCGTTGCGGTGCGCGACGTGTGCGATTCGCGACATCAACGCGAATACACGCTGCTGCTGCCGGTTGCCACCTCCATCGCCCCGCCCGCCACGACCGCTGCGAAATCGGCGAGCGTTGCTTCAGCAGCAGCGCGGCCGCCCGCAGCCCGGACCACACCCGACACCGTGGCAGCCGAAGTCTGGACCACGGTTCCGGGAGAATCCATCGCGACTCTGGCGCAGGCGCTGCACCCGCGCAACGCGCGGGCGCGCCGGGCACTGATGGCACGCCTGTTCGACCTCAACCCTGAGTTGGCGAGCAACGGACTGACCGCCACGACGCCACTGCCTCCCGGCACGCAGTTGCGCGTGCCCGACCCAGCCGCGCTGGTGGCGCTGGCGCCCGAGCCGACCGTAACGGCCCGCCCACCCCGGAAATCCGCCCCAGCCACGGACAACTCCAGCCGCCTGATACTCGAGGGCGAAACGGCGGAGCGACCCGACCCGGCCGACGCCGCGACCAGCGCTGGAGCGCGCAAGGGCAGCACGCAAGACGAAACATCAGAGGAAGCGCGCGAACAACGCCTCGTCAGAGCCATCGACGACTCGATCAGGGCCGAGCTTGAACTATTTGAGCGTATCCGGCGACTGGAGGAAATCGAACAAGCGCTCAGGGCGCAGCTCGTCGTACCCGCCCCGCGACCGGCCGTTCCGCCGGTCGCGCCCCTCCCCCCGATCGCGGCCAAACCGGCCAGCGATGTACCGGAACGCACGGATTCCAGCGTACGAACTCCGCCGCCGCCACCGGCCAGAACCACATGGGGGCAATGGATGTTCCTGCTCGCGGCACTGGTCGGCGTACTCGGGGTAATACTGTTCTACGAAACCCGGCGGGTATTGCGCACCCGTCCGTCGCGACCAGACGCCAGCACTCCACCACAAAGGACTGCCCAAGCGTTTGACGATGACGCCGCGACTACGCAACTCCCGACCCTGCGCCCCGCCATTCCGGCTACCGCTGGCCCGCGCGTCAAACCCGTCACGGCACCAGCGCCCGAACCCGAGACCACGGCGCGGATGCGCCCGCCGCCACCGCGAGTCGATCTGGCGTTCGACGCCGAAAGTACCGCACCGCTCATCGTCAACGAGGAACTCGTCGAAGAGCACGATTCGGCGGTAGAACTGGCCGACATCATGATCAGCTTCGGCCGCGTCCAGGGTGCGGCCGAAACCTTATCGGACTTCATACGCGCCAACCCCCGGCAGTCGGTCGCGCCGTGGATCAAGCTGATGGAGGTCTATCGCCTTGCCGACATGCGGATAGAATTCGACGCGTTGGCGCGGCAATTGAACAAGACCTTCAACGTCAAGACCGTGACCTGGGACAACTTCGATGAAGCGCGCAAGATGCCGGGCGGACTGGAGCAACTTCCGCACGCCATCGATCAGCTCGTCGCCCTGTGGGGCACGACGGAGTGCCAGGCGTATCTGGACAAGATGCTACGCGACAACCGCGACGGTACCCGTCAAGGCCTGTCGCTGGGCATCATCGACGATATCCTGATGCTGTGGTCAGTGCTCGAGGACCAACTCGGACGCTTTCACGGCGACCATCTCGGACACGCTGCGTAGCTGCGCTACCGTCCTCGGATCTATACCGGGTTGTCGAGATCAACGAAGCTCGCGTCCAACCCCAGCACATTGCTCAGGTAGGCCGCCAGCGCCTTCGGGCCGTAGCGCTCGGTTGCGTGGTGCCCCGCCGCGATATACGGCACACCTGACTCGCGCGCCAGATGCACGGTCTGTTCGGATATTTCGCCGGACACATACAGATCCGCACCGGCCTCGATCGCCTGTTCAAAATAGCCTTGCGCCCCGCCCGTGCACCATGCGATGCGGCGCACCTGCCGCCCCCCGTCGCCAACCAGCATGGGCGGACGCCGCAGCCGCTCGGCAAGCAGGCTTGCAATCCCGGCAGCGCTCGCAACTTCATCGGGTCGACCCAGCCAGCCCAGATCCTGTTCACCAAAACGCGCCTCGCCGCGCCACCCGGCCAGCAGGCCGAGCTGCGCGTTGTTGCCCAGCTCCGGATGGGCGTCCAGCGGCAGGTGGTACGCCAGCAGGCTGATATCGTTGCACAGCAAGGTTGTCAGCCGCCGCTTGCGCAGACCGGTCACTCGCCCGTCCTCACCGCGCCAGAAATAGCCATGGTGGACAACGATGGCGTGCGCATCATCGCTCACCGCGCGATCGAGCAAGTCCTGGCTCGCGGTGACGCCACACACCACCCGCCCCACGTCCGCGCGCCCTTCCACTTGCAAACCGTTTGGGCAATAATCGCGGAACAGTGCGACATTGAGCAATGCATCCAGGTGTTCTGTAAGTTCCGTCAGCCGCATCGCAAGACCTGCTTTCTCCGTATCCGTATCAAGCACCGGAAGTTCCGCGGGTGGGTGCCATGCACCACCGTAACCTGACCGCCCCGCTGTTCCGGCCCGCCGCGCCATGATACGCAAGCCATCCCATTTCATCCCGATTTTTGCCTGACTGCAAGAATACTCACCGGACTCCAGAACATGCGTCGCCTGTGGTTGATTTTTGCGCAAACCGTCACTTTCGCCGTGGCCGTGCTGTTCGTCATCGGGACGCTCAAGCCCGAATGGCTGGGCGGCGGCGGGCGTCCAGGCGCTCAGGTCGTCACGCTGTTCGAAGCCGCGGAAAGCAACGCGCCCGCAACGGCAGCCGCGACGCGTATGTCATACGCGGATGCCGCTACACGGTCGATGCCGGCAGTGGTGCATATCTTCACCAGCAAAGACATCATCGCCCCCCGCCACCCGCTGCAGGACGACCCGCTGTTTCGACGCTTTTTCGGCGACAGCCCCAACCGCCAACGCGCTTCCGGGCTGGGTTCGGGTGTGATCGTCAGCCACGACGGCTATGTCTTGACCAACAACCACGTTGTCGAAGCCGCTGACGAAATCGAGGTCGCGCTCAACGACGGGCGCAAGTTCCCGGCGCGACTGGTCGGGCGCGATCCGGACACCGATCTGGCAGTGCTGCGCATGGACGACACGTCCGGATTGCCAGCCATCGCTTTCGCCACCAACGATGCCCTTAGCGTTGGAGATGTGGTGCTGGCGATCGGCAACCCTTTCGGGGTCGGGCAAACCGTCACGATGGGCATCGTGTCCGCGCTGGGCAGAACCCAGCTGGGCATCAACACCTTTGAAGACTACATACAGACCGATGCCGCGATCAATCCCGGAAATTCCGGGGGTGCGCTGGTCGACAGCAACGGCAACCTGGTCGGCATCAATACTGCGATCTACTCGCGCTCGGGCGGCTCTCTCGGGATCGGATTCGCCATTCCCGCCGCGCTAGCCAAGAACGTGCTGGAGCAGATCGTCGCGAGCGGCCAGGTCACGCGCGGCTGGCTGGGGGTGGAGCTGCAGGAGCTGACGCCCGAACTCGCGATTTCGTTTGGCCTGGAGGGGCTGGACGGTGCGCTGATTGCCGGGGTGCTGCGCAACAGCCCGGCGGAACGCGCCGGTATCAGGCCGGGCGACGTCGTGCTTGAACTTGATCGGAACAAGGTGCAAGGGTCGCAGGAACTGCTGGCAAAGGTCGCGGAATCACGCCCAGGTCAGGCTGCGGTATTCCGAGTACGCCGCGCCGGTCGCGATCTCGATCTGGCGGTCGAAATCGGCCGTCGCCCGACCCCACCGGCCAACCTGCGCTAGTGGTCTGCTTCGCAAATCAAGGAACATGACGAGAACGATGGCTTGAGGTGCAGGGCAAGGCGCGAACCGCAGCAATAGTCGTCACTATTGCGAGAATGAGCAACGCCGCCATGCGCCACAAGACGCGTTTTCGTGTTTCGGTATTTGCGAAGCAGACCACTAGCAGCCTGTCGGGCGCAACCAGGAACCGCCTGACTCGGCGCGGCCGCCTCAGGAGTGCTGGTCCTGATCGTTACTGACCGCCACCGGCTCGGTTTCCACATCGTCCGAGTCTGAAGGCTTGCGCACCGAAACCAGCCCCCCCAGCAGGATCCCGACTTCGTAAAGGACGATCATCGGCACCGCCAGCAACAACTGTGAGACCACATCAGGCGGCGTGATGACGGCGGCGATCACGAAGGCGCCCACGATCACGTAGGGGCGTGCCTCCTTGAATTTCGCGACGCTCACCACCCCGGCCTTGATCAGGAGTATCACCGCCACCGGCACCTCGAAGGTCAGTCCGAAGGCCAGAAACAGCGTCATCACGAACGACAGGTATTGTTCGATATCCGGCGCCACGACGATGCTCTTGGGCGCGAATTCGGCGATGAAGCTGAACACCATGCCGAACACGAAGAAATAGCAGAAGGCCATGCCCGCGAGAAACAGCAGCGTGCTGCCCAACACCAGCGGCAGCCCGAGGCGGCGCTCATGCGCGTACAAGCCGGGAGCGATGAAGGCCCACGCCTGGTACAGCACCCATGGCAGCGCCAGTACGAACGCCACCATCATGGTGACCTTGACCGGCACGAAGAACGGGGTGACGACCCCGGTCGCGATCATGTTGGTCCCTTCGGGCAGGGTATTCATCATCGGCAAGGCCAGAATGTCGTAGATGTCACCGGCCCACGGCATCAGCACGACAAAGATCGCAATGACCGCAACCACCGCGCGCAGCAGCCGGTCACGCAGCTCGATCAGATGCGACATAAAGGTTTCTTGCGCCGTGCTCATGTCTTCTCCGCGCTGCTGCCAGGGACGGACTTGTCCAGACCCAGTTCCAACTGGGGGCCGCTATCGAGCGGTATGCGTTCCGCCGCGACCGGCTGGGCATCGGATACCGGCGCCTTGCCTGCCGCTGGCCCGGATGGAGTCGGCGGCTTGTCGCTGTCGACCGACAAATCGTTCTTGATTCCGGCCGCGGTCTTGTTCATGTCGGATTCGAAACTCTGGACCTGGCCACGGAACGACCCTTCAAGCTCACGCGCCTGCTGCTCGACCTGCTGCTGCAGCTTTTTCAGATCCTCAAGCTGCATTTCGCGCGAAATGTCGGACTTCACGTCGGATACGTAGCGCTGCACCCGCCCCAGCAGGTGCCCCACGGTGCGCGCGACCTTGGGCAGGCGCTCGGGGCCGATCACGATCAGCGCAACCAGCGCGACCACCATCAGTTCACCAAAACCAAAATCAAACATGGGTCAGATCATCTCGGCGGCAACCAAAAAGGAAGGGGTGCAGTTCTTACGCACCCCTTGAGAGACATCGTGGACAGTTGAAATCAGGAATTGACCTTGTCCGACTTTTCCTTGGCTTCGACGTCGATCGTGCTTTCGCTCAGATTCTTCGTCTTGTCGCCACCCACGTCGGCTTCCTTCATGCCTTCCTTGAACCCCTTCACCGCACCGCCAAGATCCTGGCCGACGTTGCGCAGTTTCTTGGTGCCAAAGACCAGTACGACGATGACCAGTACGACCAGCCAGTGCCAGATGCTGAATGAACCCATTCCTGTCTCCTTAACGCTTCAACATGGCCGGAAGCACATCCGGACCACCCACAACGTGAACGTGCAGATGATACACCTCCTGCAAACCCACTCGCCCAGTGTTGATTATGGTGCGGTATCCGTCGGTGCTGCCTTGTTCGCGGGCAAGTTTGCTCGCCGCCAGCATGACCTTGCCCATGGTCGCCTCGTGCTCGGGCTGCAGCTCCGCCATCGAAGGAATGTGGGTCTTGGGGATGACCAGAAAGTGCACCGGGGCGATCGGCCGGATGTCGTGAAAGGCCAGCACGTCCTCGTCTTCGTATATCTTCTTGGCCGGGATCTCTCCCCGCACGATCTTGCAGAATATGCAGTCGGTCATGATTCTCTCATTTGGCCTGGCGGGACTTCTTTTCATCGATGCCCGAAACACCCTCGCGACGCCGGAACTCAGCCAGCACGTCATCGACCGACAGTCCGTGGTGCGCCAGCAACACCATGGAGTGGAACCACAGGTCGGTCACTTCCCACACCAGGTGCAGGCGATCACCGTCCTTGGCCGCCATGATGGTCTCGGCTCCTTCCTCGGCGATCTTCTTGCAGATCGCGTCGGTGCCCTTGGCGTACAGGCTGGACACGTAGGAAGCATCCGGATCGGCCTGCTTGCGCTCGGCCAGCGTCGCCGATACCCGGTGCAATACTTCGATATCAATCATTTGTAGATTTCCCCTGGGGTTTTCAGAACCGGATCAACGGTCTGCCACACCCCCTCGGCCAGATGGCGCTTGAAGAAACAGCTATGGCGCCCGGTATGGCACGCTATCGCACCCCGTTGCTCGACCTTGAGCAGCACCACGTCGTTGTCGCAGTCGATGCGGATTTCGCGCACCGTCTGGATATGCCCGGACTCCTCGCCCTTGTGCCACAACTTGCCGCGCGAGCGCGACCAGAACACCGCTTCGCCGATCTCGGCGGTGCGTTGCAGCGATTCGCGGTTCATCCAGGCGAACATCAGCACATCGCCGCTGTCCGCCTCCTGGACGATGGCCGGCACCAGTCCATTCTCGTCCCACTTGATTTCGTCCAGCCACGTCGACGCCGCACCCGTCACCATCACAACCTCACCTCGATGCCATGCTCGCGCATCAGTTCCTTGGCTTCGCGCACCGTGTGCTGACCGAAGTGGAAAATGCTGGCGGCCAGCACCGCGTCGGCATGTCCCTGGGTGACGCCTTCCACCAGGTGCTCCAGCGTGCCGACCCCGCCGCTCGCGATGACCGGCACCGACACCGCATCGGACACCGCGCGGGTCAGCCCCAGATCGAAGCCTATCTTGGTACCGTCGCGGTCCATGCTGGTGAGCAGGATCTCGCCCGCACCCAACTCGACGACCTTGCGCGCCCACTCCACCGCGTCCAGCCCGGTATTGTTGCGCCCGCCGTGTGTAAACACCTCCCACTTGCCCGGTGCGGTTTGCTTGGCGTCGATCGCGACCACGATGCACTGGCTGCCGACCTTGCCTGCCGCGTCCGCCACCACGCGCGGGTTGTTCACCGCTGCGGTATTGATGCTGACCTTGTCGGCACCCGCATTGAGCAGGCGCCGCACGTCATCGACGGAGCGCACGCCACCTCCGACGGTCAGCGGAATGAAAACCTGGTTGGCGACCTGCTCCACCACGTGCAGGATGATGTCGCGCGCATCGGAACTGGCGGTGATGTCGAGGAAGGTGATCTCGTCGGCGCCCTGCTCATCGTAGCGGCGCGCGATCTCGACCGGGTCGCCCGCATCCCGGAGTTCAACGAAATTGACACCCTTGACCACTCGCCCGGCACTGACGTCAAGACACGGGATGATGCGCTTGGCCAACATCAGACCGGTGCGCCGTTGAGTTCGTCGGCCCGTGCCTGGGCCGCCGCGAAATCGAGCGTGCCCTCGTAGATGGCACGACCGGTGATCGCCCCCATGATGCCTTCGTCCTCGACCGCGCACAGCGCCTCGATATCGGCAATGGCCGCGATGCCGCCGCTGGCGATCACCGGCACGCGCAACGCCTGGGCAAGCCGCACGGTCGCCTCGATGTTCACGCCTGACAGCATGCCGTCGCGTCCGATATCGGTATAGACGACGGCTTCGACGCCGTAGTCCTCGTATTTCCTGGCCAGATCGATCACGTCATGCCCGGTCATCTTGGACCAGCCGTCGGTCGCGACCTTGCCGTCCTTGGCGTCCAGGCCAACGATCACGTGCCCCGGAAACGCGCTGCAGGCATCATGCAGCAAACCCGGATTCTTGACCGCCGCAGTACCGATGATCACGTAGGTGATGCCGTGGTCAAGATAGGCTTCTATCGTATCCAGATCGCGGATGCCGCCCCCCAGTTGCACCGGGATGTCGTCACCGACCGCGTCGACGATCGCGCGGATTGCCGCCTGGTTTTTCGGTTTGCCGGCAAAGGCGCCGTTCAGGTCGACCAGGTGCAAGCGCCTGGCGCCCATGTCGACCCAGCGACGCGCCATGGCTGCGGGGTCCTCGGAGAACACGGTCGCATCATCCATTTCGCCTTGTCTGAGGCGAACACAATGACCGTCCTTGAGGTCGATGGCGGGTATCAGCAACATAGGCAGCTCTGAATTCTATGAGTGTGTGTGGGAACGGGCCTGTCCGCGAGACTCACGGTGCCCAGCGCACGAAGTTCGCAAGCATCTGCAATCCGGCATGCGCGCTCTTTTCCGGGTGGAATTGAACAGCGAAGATATTATCCCGTGCTACCGCGCTGGTAAACCGTGCCCCGTACTCGGTCCGGGCTGCGATCCGCGCCTGCACCGAGGGCACCACGTGGTAGCTATGGACGAAGTAAAAGCGCTCGCCATCCGGAATGCCGTCCCATAGCGGATGCGGACCAGACTGATACACCTGGTTCCAGCCCATGTGCGGCACTTTCAGATGCCCCCCTTCGGGTGTCGGTATCGCCCCGGTGCCGTGAAAGCGGACCACGTTGCCTTCGAACACGCCGAGGCCGGTCACGTTGCCTTCCTCGCTGTGTTCAAACAACATTTGCTGCCCGATGCAGATACCGAGAAACGGTTTGCTCGCCGCCGCCTCTATCACCACTTCATGCAGGCCGCGCGCGTCCAGCTCGCGCATGCAGTCCGGCATCGCACCCTGTCCGGGAAACACGACCCGCCCGGCCGCCGCGACAACCGCCGGATCGGAAGTCACCACGACCTGCTTGTCCGGTGCAACATGCTCGATGGCCTTGGCAACCGAACGCAGGTTGCCCATGCCGTAATCTATGATGGCGACATCGATCATCGCGGAATCACTCGCTGGAAAACTGAAAAAACTGAACAATGCCCATCGACGTTGTGCTCAGAGCGCGCCCTTGGTCGAAGGGATGACTCCTGCGGCGCGCTCGTCGCGTTCCGCCGCCATGCGCAAGGCCCGGCCAAAGGCCTTGAAGATGGTCTCGCACTGATGATGGGCGTTGTCGCCATGCAGGTTGTCGATATGCAGGGTCACGCCGGCGTGATTGACGAATCCCTGGAAAAACTCGCGCGCCAGGTCGACGTCGAAACGCCCGATCAACTGCCGCACGTAGTTCACCCGGTAGTGCAGCCCAGGGCGCCCGGAAAAATCCACCACTACCCGCGACAGCGCTTCATCGAGCGGCACATAGGCATGGCCGTAGCGGCGTATGCCCTTCTTGTCGCCGAGCGCCTTGGCAAACGCCTGCCCGAACGTGATGCCCACGTCCTCGACGGTGTGATGATCATCGATATGGGTGTCGCCGGAGGCGCTGACATCCAGATCCATCGCGCCATGACGGGCGATCTGATCCAGCATGTGATCGAGAAAGGGTACGCCGGTCGCAAGACTGGCTCTTCCGTTGCCGTCCAGATCGAGCCGGACGGTAATCCGGGTTTCCAGGGTATCCCGGTTGACTTCGGCCTGCCGCATGAGAGTCTGAGCAATGAAGAACGACGGTTGTTCGGATGACGCTAACTCGCGCCATGATAACATCGCCAGCCTGTCCGGCTGCAATTCCGGGCAGTGGCGCCCGACGCCCCCACGCTGACATTGTTCTGCCCTGCACCACTGACCTGGATAAGAAACCCCATGAGCCGCTACTGGAGCCCTGTCGTACACGGCCTCACGCCCTACGTGCCGGGCGAACAACCCAAGCTCGACAACCTGATCAAGCTCAACACCAACGAACTGCCTTTCGGTCCGTCGCCACGGGTGCTGGACGCGATACACGCGGCGACCTCGGACGCACTGCGGCTCTACCCCGACCCCAACGCCGACACGCTCAAGGAAGCACTCGCGCGGCGGCATGGCATTACCCCCTGCCAGGTATTCGTCGGCAACGGTTCGGACGAAGTCCTCGCGCACGCGTTCCTCGCGCTGCTGCGCCACGATCAACCCGTGTGGTTTCCGGACGTCACCTACAGCTTCTACCCGGTCTATTGCGGCCTGTACGACATACGCTACGAAACCATACCGCTCGATGCCGGGTTCCGCATCAACGCCGACGACTACCTGACGCAACCGGGGCGCCAGGCCGGCGGCATCATCTTCGCCAACCCCAATGCGCCGACCGGCCGCTTCATGCCGCTCGCCGAGGTCGAGCGCATCGTCGCGGGCAACCCCGGCTGCGTCGTGGTCGTGGATGAAGCCTATGTCGATTTCGGCGGCGCCAGCGCGGTCGGACTGATCGACCGCCACCCCAACCTGCTGGTGGTGCACACCTTCTCCAAATCGCGCGCGCTGGCCGGTCTGCGCGTGGGCTACGCGATGGGGCATGCGGATCTGGTGATGGCACTGGAGCGGGTCAAGAACAGCTTCAACTCTTATCCGCTGGACCGGCTGGCGCTGGCCGGCGCCGTTGCGTCGGTCGAGGACGAAGCGCATTTCCGGCGCAACTGCGATCAGGTCATCGAACTGCGCGAACACCTGACGGCCGATCTGGCCCGCGTCGGCTTCGAGGTCCTGCCCTCCACCGCCAATTTCGTGTTCGCCCGGCACCCCGCCCACGATGCGACCAAGCTGGCAAGCGCGTTGCGTGAGCGCGCGATCATCGTGCGCCATTTCGCCAAGCCGCGCATCGACCAGTTCCTGCGCATCACGATCGGCACCCAAGCCCAGTGCGCGGCGCTCATTGACGCGCTGCGCGAGATCCTGGGCTAACAACCAGTCCATAGCGCGACGCATCCCCCGGCACCCGCTGTCGGGCTGCGTGTCACCCGGCGTGAGAACGGGTGACACGTCTTCACCTCATCCCGACGCGCTTGCGCCCCGCACCCCGATCGTCACGGGCGCTCGCACAGCGGCATACCTTCAGGGCAAGGCGCGAGCCCACCACCCGAGCCCGCTTCACCCCCACCTCGCGACGACAGCCCGACCGGGGCCGCGCCGTACCCACCCGCGATTCATCCACCCTCGGTTGCATTGTTGCCTACTAACCATATAGACTATGCGTTCGGCGCCCGCTAAATACAAATAGCTATACCAATATTCTTTCTGTCACTGTTTGCATTTCATCTCGTGATGCGCTGCCGCAATGGCAGCATGACGGCGGTCAGGGAGTAACGGGTCCGACCTGCCATTTATGGCGGTGAATCACAATTTGCGAGGGGACAACATCATGCATGAAGTGGATCTGGATCCGATCGCGGACTGGAGAGAGAAACGCGTACTGGTGGTTTCGCCGTTCGAGATTCCGGATCATCGACTGATCAGCGATTTCGTGCGCGCGGGGGCCGGCGCATTCCTCGACATAGGACGTGACTGGGCAGCGGCCGAAGCCGCCATCAACAAAGTGCATGCGAGCACGCGAGACGGATTCGGCTTGCGTATTCCAGAAGGCGTCCGCCTGTCTGACGTCGGCCTTGCCGGTCTACCGCGCAGCGTAAAGATGCTGCTGCACGCTTCGCCCGAGTGTTTCGTGCCCGTCCCCGGCTTCCGCCACCTGATCGAAGTGGTATCGCCGGAAGAGGCAGTGGCGGCACAGGCACTGGGTGCCGACGGACTCATCCTGAAAGGCGCGGAAAGCGGCGGACGCATCGGCAAGCTCAACAGTTTCATCCTGCTGCAGGCAAGCTACGGGCGTCTTGCCCTGCCGTTCTGGGTGCAAGGCGGGATGGGACCGCATGGGGCCGCTGCTGCCGTGCTGGCGGGTGCACAGGGGGTGGTGTACGACGCGCAACTGGCGCTGCTGCCGGCATGCCGGTTGCCGCAGGAGCTATCCGCGATCATCCGCGGACTCAATGGCTCCGAGACGACCGTAGCCGCCGGGTACCGCTACTTGCACCACAAGCTGCGCCCAAAGGTGGATGAAGGCGCAACCCGCGACGAACTGCTGACCCTGCTGACGCAGGCGGATAAGCCGTTGCTGGTGGGCGAGGATATCGCGCTCGCGGACGTTTTCCGCATCCACTACAACGACGCGACCACGCTGGTGCACAGCACCGAAGAGGCGATCGACAGCCATCTGCGCCTGGCGAGACAGCACGACGTGTTTGGCCGTGACTCGGCATTCGCGCGTGAGTATGGCCTGACCCATCCGCTGGTGCAGGGGCCGATGACGCGCGTGTCCGACAGCCCCGGATTCGCGGCTGCGGTTGCCGACGGTGGCGGTATGCCAGCGTTCGCCATGGCGGTGCTCGGGACGGAACAGGCGCGCCCCCTGCTCGAAGAGACGCGCAACCGCCTCACCGGCCGGAGCTGGTCGGTCGGCCTGCTCGGATTCCTGCCGCCCGAGCTTTATCGACAGCAGGCCGCGCTGGTGCATGAAATCGCGCCACCTTACGTGATCCTGGCGGGCGGACGCCCCGATCAGGCCCAGGCTTTCGAGGATGCCAACATCGGCGCCTTCCTGCACTGCCCGACGCCGCGCCTGTTCGATCACTTTCTCGAAGCCGGCGCGCGCCGCTTCATTTTCGAGGGGCACGAATGCGGCGGCCACGTCGGGCCATTGTCGTCGATGACCTTGTGGGAGGCCCAGATCACACGCGCGCTCGAGTTCGACAGGATCGACGAATTGTCGCTGCTGTTTGCCGGCGGCGTGCATGACCGCCTGTCGGCCGCGCTGCTGTCGGTAATGTGCGCGCCGTTGGCGGCGCTGGGCGCGCGACTCGGCATCCTGATGGGATCGGCCTACCTGTTCACCGAGGAGGCCGTGCGCGAAGGCGCGATCCTGCCGGCCTACCAGGCGCTGGCCGTTTCCAGCGGCGAATCGACCCTGATCCCGACCGGGCCGGGACACCTGACCCGCTGCCTGAACACCCCCTACGTCGATTTCGTCAATTCGGAACGCGCGCGTTTGAAACACGCCGGGAAAAGCACCGCCGAGATTTTCGACGCGCTGGAACGTCTGAACGTCGGCCACCTGCGCATCGCCTCGAAGGGCAAGAAACGCGCTGGCGACGCGTTGATCGACGTCGACACCGACACCCAGCTGGCCGAGGGGATGTACATGATCGGCGATGTAGTCGGTTTGCGCGGTGGCGTCACCACCATCGCCGCATTGCACCAGGATGTGTCGTCCGCCGAACGCCTGCTGCATGATTTTTCCGCTCCGGCGCGAGCGCCGCGCCGCAACGCAGCCGTGTGCGACATCGCGATCGTCGGCATGGCCGGCATTTTCCCCGGCGCCGTGACGGCTGAAGAGTACTGGGCCAACATCATAGAAGGCCGGGATTGCGTCACCGAAGTCCCGGATCGGCGCTGGGACAAGGCAGCCTATTACGATGCCGGAACAAGCGGCGCGCGCAACGAGAAGAGCAATTCCAAATGGGGCGGTTTCGTGCCGGAGTTCCATTTCGACCCGGCGCTGTTCGGCATTCCGCCGCAGATACTCGGCTCCATCGATCCGGCCCAGATCGCGAGCCTGCTCGTCGCCCATCAGGCCTTGCACGATGCAGGCTACGCCACGCGTGGCTTCAATCGCGAGCGCACCTCGGTGATCTTTGGCGTCGAACCGGGCGGCGACATTTCCGGCGCCTACGGTCTGCGCATCATGCTGCCGCAGTTGTTGTCGGACGCGGCGCTCGACGAAACCCGCGCGGCGCTGCCGCAACTGACCGAAGACAGCTTCGCCGGCGTGCTCGGCAACGTCGTGTCAGGACGGATCAGCAACCGGCTGGACCTGGGCGGCCACAATTTCACCATCGATGCGGCGTGCGCCTCGTCGCTCGCGGCGATCGACGCGGCGATCAAGGAATTGCGCTACGGTGAAAGCGACATGGCGATTGCCGGCGGGGTCGATTTCCACAACGGCATCCACGACTACCTGATGTTCTGCAGCACCCACGCGCTATCCCCACGTGGCAAGTGCTTCACCTTTTCCGATAGCGCCGATGGCATCACGCTGGGCGAAGGCGTCGGCGCGGTGGTGCTGAAACGCCATGAGGATGCGCTTAGCGATGGCGACCATGTCTATGCGGTGATCCGCGGCGTGGGCGGCGCAAGCGACGGGCGTTCGCTCGGCCTGACCGCCCCGCGCAAGGAAGGCCAGCTCCGCGCGCTGAACCGGGCCTACCGGCGCGCGGCGGTGTCCCCGGCGGAGGTGGGCCTGCTCGAAGCCCACGGCACCGGCACCATCGTCGGTGATCGCACCGAGATGGCGTCGATGGAGACGGTATTCGCGCGTTCCGGCAGCGTGCCCGGCAGCTGCGCGCTCGGTTCGGTCAAGACTCAGATCGGACACAGCAAATGCGCCGCCGGCATCGCCAGCCTGATCAAGTGCGCCTACGCCGTCGAACAAGGCCTGCTGCCGCCGACGCTCAACATCGAGCGCCCCAATGCCTGCTATCGGCAAGAACGCAGTCCCTTCTACTTCCTCTCGCGGACCTACCCCTGGCTCGCCGCCGAGCGCAAGGCCGGCGTCAGCTCGTTCGGTTTCGGCGGCACCAACTACCACGTCGTGATCGACCGTGGCGATCCCGCTCACGGCGCCGACCAGCCGGTCGCGCCGGCGGTCTGGCCATTCGAGTTGTTCCTGTTCCGGGGCAACACGCGCGACGAGTCTCTTCGCGCCGTCGCTCAACTGCAGGCCTTCCTCGCAACCGGGCGGCACTACCGTCTCGCCGATCTGGCTTGCGGTCATCACCGCGCCAACACGGGGCACGAGCCGGTGCAACTGGCGATCGTCGCCTCCAGCGTGGCGGATCTGACCGCCAAGCTTGCCACGGCGCACCGGCAGCAGGCCGACCCGCGCGGGGTGTTCGTTTCCGATGACGATCTGGAACCGGGCGCGCTCGCCCTCCTGTTTTCGGGCCAGGGCAGCCAGTTCCCGGGCATGGGTGCGGATCTGTTCACCTATTTCCCGGAAACACGGATCTACCTCGCGGGTGAACCGGAACTGGCGGCCGCGATGTTTCCCCCGAGCGCGTTTTCCGATGCCCAGCGCGACGTCCAGCACGCCGCGTTGACCGACACGCGCACCGCGCAGCCCGCACTCGGCGCGGTCAGCCTCGCCGGCGCCCACCTGCTTGCCTCGCTGGGCGTGCAGGCCACGCATGTCGCCGGTCACAGCTATGGCGAGCTAAGCGCCCTGTGCAATGCCGGAAGCATTGCACGGGCAGACTTGCTGACGATCAGCCGGCTGCGTGCTTCCAGCATCATCGACGGGTTCAACGGCGGTGATCGCGGCGGCATGCTGGCGGTAGACGGTGACGAGGCGCTGGTGCGGGAAGTACTGGGAGACCTCGGCGAAGTCGATCTCGCAAATCTGAATGCACCCAACCAAACGGTACTGGCCGGCCCCACCAGCGCGCTGGATCAGGCCAGGAAGCTGTTTGTAGCGCACGACATCCGCGTGCACAGTCTGCCGGTCGCGTGCGCATTCCATAGCCGCGCGCTGAGCCATGCGGCGACCAACTTTTCCGCATCCCTGCAGCGGCAGCAACTCCTGTCGCCACGCTGCACCGTGTGGTCCAACGAAACCGCGGCGCCGTACCCCACCGATGTCCCGGCACCAGAACTGGCTCTCCGGCTGGGGCGCCAGATCGCATCACCGGTGCGTTTCATGCAGATGATAGAAGGCATGCACGAGCATGGCGTGCGTACTTTCGTCGAGGTCGGGGCCGGTAATGCCTTGTGCGGACTGGTCAACCAGATACTCGCCGGCGAGGCGGTGGAAACCATGCCGTTGACGCTGCGCGACGCCGCCCCGTTGAAAGCGCTCATGACCACCCTGGCGAAGTTGGCCGTGAGGGGCGTGGCGGTCGACTGCGACGCCCTGTATGCCCACCGGCGCGTGCGCGCGCTCGATATTCTCAGCCCCGAGCCGTTGTCGAAAACCACCTGGATCGTCGACGGTCAGCACGCGCGTCCGGTCTTCGGCACCCTCCCCCCTCAGGCCTATGACCCGTCGGCTGCCCGCACGCTTATGGCTGCGGCGGCGGCAGGCACCACGCCCGATGACGGTGAAGCGCGCGAGCAGGTGCTGCAAAGCTATTTCCAGAGCCTCAATCGCTTCATCGACAGCCAGCGCGACGTGATGCTCGGTTATCTTGGCAGCGAGGCCGGCGCGCCCGCCAGCGCCACCCCGCGTGCAAGTGCACACCCGGTCGTGACGATGCCGCCGCCCACGGCGGCGAACGCGATCACGGCCGCGATCGCCAGGCCCAACCCGACCGCCGCACGCCTCGAGCGCGGTGCGATCGAGGCGCGCCTCAAGGTCATGATCTGCGAACGAACCGGCTATCCGGAAGACATGCTCGATACCGGACTCGACCTGGAAGCCGACCTGGGTATAGATTCGATCAAACGCGTCGAGTTGCTCTCGGAGATCGGCAAGGAACTCGGCATCATCAATAGCGGCGCAGCGGATGAACTCGGTGACGGGGCCGGCCGCTTCATCGAGGAAGTGTCGCGGATCAAGACCCTCTCCGGCATCAGTGAGTGGCTCGCCCGGCATGGCGCCCCATCCACCCAGGCCGAGCCAGCCCCGGACCCGACACCGGCCGGGCACCAACCCGCAACAGGCGGCAGCACCCGCGCGCGCGCGCCGTTGCGCGCACTCGACGTCCTGTATCGACCCAAGCCCCTCAGCGCCCGCCCGGCGCGGATGATCGCGGACAAGACGTTTCACGCGGTGGGCGCGACAGGCCCGCAGTACCTTGCGCTACGCGAGCATCTGGCGGCTCGTGGCGCCCGGCTTGAACCGCTGGAACGCGAAGCGTTGCGTCCCGGCGCAACTCTGGACAGCAACGGCATACTGTACTTCAACCACGACGACTCCTATCACGACGTCATCGGTCTGTTTCATGCACTTCGGGCATGCGACCCTCGGCACCTCGATGCCGTGATCGCGATCCAGGCCGATCCGGACCCGGTACTTACACCGGATGGCGACTACCTCGGCCCATCCCGTGGCAGCGGCACCTGCGGGTTTCTGGTCAGTTTGCGCTGGGAATGGCCCGAGATCGGAGTCATCCGCCAGTTGATCATGCACGACGGCGCCAGCCTCGACCACGACGCCCTGGCCACCCGGATCTGTGCCGAGATACTGAGTGACGCCGAAGTCCTCGCGCAGCCGGTCGCCTATGTCAACCATCAGCGGCACGTGCGCAAGGCTCTGGTGCGCCAGCCGGTGACCGCCGGCGCGGACGGGTTCCACCTGACGCGCGACGCGGTGGTGGTGATCGTGGGGGGCGCCAGGGGCATCACCAGCTGGTTCGCCGCCGAGTTCGCCAGGCGCTATCAATGCCGGATCGTACTGCTCGGCCGCTCCGCCCTGCCCGCGTCCAGCGATGATTACCCCGGCGTCGAGTCGGCCGTCGAATTGCGCAAGGTGCTTGCGGCGCAAACGCGGCCGAAGCTCCAGACACGCGAGATCGAGTACCGCGTGAAGCAGATTCTGGCCGACAAACAGATACGCACCACCTTGCAGGCGTTGCGCGACCACGGCAGCGAATTCAGCTACCTGCAGGCCGATGTCACCGATGCCGGGCAGGTGGACGCGGCCATGCGCGACGTCATGGCGCGCCACGGGCGGATCGACGGGGTGGTGTTTGGCGCCGGGGTGCTCGATGACCGCTTTCTCAAGGACAAGGACGAAGCCTCGGTGGCCAGGACCTACCACACCAAGGCCACCGGTGCGGACAACGTGCTCAACGCCCTCGACGGGTTGACCGAACCCGGATTCGTCGTGTTCTTCTCCAGCCTCTCGTCGACCCTGGGCAATCGCGGCCAAACCGATTACTCGGCCGCCAACGCCTATCTCGACCGGCGCGCGATCACCCTCAACGCCAGCCGCACCGGCCACTACCTGGCGGTGAACTGGGGACCGTGGGAAGGGCTGGGGATGATAGACGAAACCCTGCAGAAACACCTTGAAGGCATGGGTGTGCACGCAATCCGGCGCGACGAGGGCGTCGACTTCCTGTTCGACGAGCTGGCGGCCGGCAAACGCGCCGGCCAGGTACTCGCGATGTGCGCGACGGACGAGGCCCTGTTCTGGACCGAATGATCCCCGCGCCGGGTACCCGTCCGATCGAAGCTCACGAGGATCGCCACACATGACATACCGGGTCGCAATCATAGGCATGGCTTGCCGCTTTCCGCAGGCCGCCGATACCGACACATTCTGGGCCAACATCAAGTCAGGGATGGACGCGGTGACGCCCTACCCGATGACGGAGCGTTGGGGCAGGCTCGACGACTACTACGTGCCGGGCGCCGCGCCCAGCCTGGAGCAGACGTATTGCCACCGGGCCGGGGTGGTATCCGGCTTGCGTTTCGACCCGGTCGACCATGGCGTCGTGCCACGGGAAGTCGAAGAGGCCGAAGCAGACCAGTTCGTCATGCTCGACCTGGCCAGAACGGCACTGGCCGACGCCGGCATCGCCCGCACTGGCCACGAACGGGAGCCGCTATCGGCCGGGGTGATGATCGGTCGCACCATGCCCATCGGTCCGGTCACCATGCGATTTCTGGACCGCGTCAAGTTGCTGCCGCAGTTGCGCGAACAACTGCGGCGCAGTTTTCCGGCGCTCGACGCGGCCGAACTCGACGACTTTGCCGAGCGCTTCCTGGCCGAGCGCAAGGCCGGCTTCACCAACAGCCGCACGCGCAATCTCGTGCCCGGGTTCACCGCATCGCGCATCTCGAATCGCCTCAACCTGTGCGGCCCGAACTACATCCTCGACGCGGCCTGCGCGTCTTCCCTGATCGCCATCGAAAACGCGATCGCACAACTGCAGGCCGGTCGCTGCAAGATCATGCTGGCCGGCGGAGTGCATGTTCCGCTGACCCACGGCTACTGGTCGATGTTCACCAACATCGGCGCGCTGTCCCACAGCGAACAGATCCGCCCCTTCGACCGCGACGCCGACGGACTGCTGCTGGGCGAAGGAGCCGGTCTGATCGTGTTGAAGCCGCTGGACGCGGCACTGGCCGACCACGACCGCATCCATGCCGTGATCGAAGGCACCGGCAGTTGCAGCGATGGGCGTGCCGAAAGCCTGCTGGCCCCCTCCAGCGCCGGCCAGATCAAGGCATTCGCGCAGGCCTGGCAAGCCAGCGGCATCGATCCGGCGCGCGCGCGTTACATCGAATGCCACGGCACCGGCATGCCGCGCGGCGACGAAGTGGAAAGCCGCTCACTGCTCGACTTTTTCGGCGCGCACGCGGCCAGCCGGAGCATCGCGCTGGGATCGGTGAAATCGATGATAGGCCACACCCTGGGCGCCGCCGGCATTGCCAGCGTCATCAAGACCGCGCGCGCGCTGGCCGAAGGCATCATCCCGCCCTCCCTGCATTGCCGCAGTCCCAGGGCGGAACTGGGCGCGAGCGGGTTCTACGTGCCCGACAAGGCCGAACCCTGGCCCGGCGAAGGCGGACGCGTGGCCGGTGTCAGTGCGTTCGGATTCGGCGGCATCAACGCCCACCTGGTCCTGAGCGCCCCGCCACCGGCACGCAGTCGCGCGCGCGCCACTGCCCCGGCGGCGCGGCGGACGAAGTTGCCGGTCACGCATGCCGATACCGAGGCGCTGGTGCTGCAGCGCCCCGATGCCCAGGCGCTGCTCGCGACCCTGACGGCCGGCGACTTGAGTCCGGGTGCCGGCCCCAGCCGCCTGATCGTATTCAACCCGACCCCGGAGCGCCTGCTCAAGGCGCAACGCATCGTCGCGCGCGGTCACCCCTGGCGCGGCAAACAGGACATCTTCTTCACCCCGGCCGGGCTGCTCGATGCGGGCGCCAAACTGGTGTTCCTGTTTCCGGGGCTGGGCAATCAGGTCAATCCGGACTTCCGCGCGCTCGCACGCCACTTCGATGTCGATCTGTCGCATCTCGACCACACATCCGATGACGCGCTGATAAGCACCAGCCTGGAGTCCGTGTTCTCCACCCACACCCTCGATCATGCGCTCGGATCGCTCGGCATCGAACCCGATGCGATCGCCGGCCACTCCCTCGGCGAATGGACGTCGTGCGTGTCCAGCGGTCTCATCGGCGAAGCGGCGCTCGCGCGCCTAATCGGGCATCTGCTGGAGTTGCAGGGCGACGTGATGGGCAAAAACTACCATCTGCTGGCCGTCTGGTGCGGCGTCGAGCGCTTGCACGCGCTGCTCGCCGGCATCGACGAACTGGCTGTTTCCGTGGACAACTGCCCCGGCCATGCGGTGATCTGTGCCTCGGCGGACAGTCTCGAACTGGCCCAGCAACGCCTGCGTGGCGCCGGCATACTGACCGCCCGGCTGGGCGTCGAAGCGGCGTCCCACACCCCATTCATCCGTCCGACACTGGAAAGAATCCGCCCGCTGATCGACGCGTTGGCCTTGTCGCCCGCCCAGATCCCGCTCTGGTCCTCGGGTCTGGCCGCACCGTTTCCAACCGGCGAGCGCGAGATCAAGAACACCATCGTCGACCTGATGGCGCAGCCGGTACGCTTTCGCGAACTGGTGGATCGCCTGTACCGCGAAGGCTTCCGTGCCTTCGTGCAGATCGGCAATGCCGGCCTGAGCGGCTTCGTCTCCGACACCTTGAAAGGACGCGACTTCGTGGTGCTCGACGCGGCCAGCCGCGAGCGCACCACGGTGCAGATGCTGCAACGCGTGGCCGCCGGCCTTTACGTCGAAGGCCGGGCTGTCGACCTGGGCGCGTTCGGGCTCGGCGGCCTGGGCACCAACGACGGCGGTCGCCCCGTGGTGGCGACACCCCCAACGCGCGTACGCAGCGACATGTCGCTGGACGCGAACCTCACCGAACCCTTCGCACTACCGGCGCTACCGGCCGCTGTCGCCCCGCGCCGGCAAGCGTCGGCGCCGCGCACGCCCGACCCGGACGCCATGGCGCCTTACTGGCAGGACAGTCTGGAGACCTTCCAGCGCGCGCAACAACAGGTCATGCATGCGGTGCAGCAGCGCCTTGCCCGCGCGTCCGCGCCACCCGGCAAGGTGGCCGACACGGCGCGCGGCGGCACCGATCCCGATGGGGTGGTGTTTCAACGCACCCTCCAGATCGATCACCAACGCTACCCCGAACTGTTCGATCACGAGCTGTACAAGTCGCACGATCAACGGCCGATCAGCGAACGCACATCGATCGTGCCGATGACGATGATGATCGAACTGGCGTGCGAGACGATCGCGCAGTATCTGCCGACCCACCCCATCGTCGCAGTGCGCAACGTCCTGTCCTATCGCTTCATCGAGATCCTGGAGCCCACCCGCCTGGAGGCACGGGTGTATCGCAAGGGCGAGAACCTGTATGCGGTCGTGGTCGAAGACCGGTTCTCCTGCCGCGTAGAGATCGCCGCGGAAATGCCGCCCGCGCCGGCACGCAATCATTCCGCCTGGCACATCGGTTGCGACGAACCCGCGCCGTGCCCAATCGCGCTGGACAGAATCTACGCGGATCGCTGGCTGTTCCACGGACCTCTGTACCAGGGGGTCAGGGACCTCGGAAAGATGGACGGCAGCGGCGCGGCGGGACTCGTCGTCCACGCCGGCGGCAAGGGTTCCCTGCTCGACAGCGCCTTCCAGGTGGCCGGAGTGTGGTTTTGCTCGTACTTCCTCGACGACAACGTCGTGCTGCCGGTCAAGATCGAGTCGATCGAGCTGCATACGGATTTCGCGACCCTCGCGCGCGACCCCGCCCCCTGCGAATGCCGTGTCTTCTGTCATCGGACGACCGACACCGACTTCGTCTACAGCCTGGAGCTGGCGCGCAACGACCGCATCCTGCTGCGCGTGAACAATTTCTCCGGGCGCCGTTTCGCCGCCGACCCGCGCTTCGTCGGCATATTCCGCCGGCCCGAGCAATTGAGCCTCGTCAGCACCGCGCTGAGTGACGACATCTTCGTGTTCGACCATGTGTTCCAGACCAACTGGCCGCGCGTCATGCTCAACAAGAGCTATCTGACCGGCGAGGAGATAGCGCGCGTCAACGCCCCCCGCAGCCTGGATAGAACAAACTCGATATTCAGGGGCATCGTCGCCGCCAAGGACGCAATCAAACAGTGGCTGTTCGACCACTACTCACCACCGGCGCTGTTACCCGCCGAGATCACGATCACGCATGATGAAGCCGGCGCGCCCTGGGGGCTGAGCAAGCTGAGCACCAGGCCCCTGGCCGTTTCGATCAGCCACAAGCCCCGCATCGGGGTCGCGATCGTTGGCGGTGAGCAACGCGTCGGCATCGATCTCGAGTTCATCGAAAAACGCGGCGCCGCCTTTGAACAACTCAACTACGACGCGGAAGAGATCGCGTTCTTCGATGCGCAGCCCGAAGATCAACGTGCCTTCTGGCAGACCCTGTTCTGGACGGCCAAGGAAGCCGGCGGAAAATGCACCGGCCTCGGCCTGGCCGGCGCGCCGCGCCGCATCAAGGTGCGCGAGGTGCGACCCGCCCCCGGCGGCTGGCAGGGTCTCGTCAACGGACTGTGCTTTACCAGCCTGCGCTACCGCGACGACATCGTGATCAGCTGGGTGCGCGGACAATACCGCGTCGCCGAGCCGGACACGGCCCGCCAGGGCGCAAGCGGCGCCCCGCTCGACCTACAGGCTGCCAGCACTCAACCCCAGACATAAGGAGTCACCCATGCAAAGCGCAAGAGACGAGGTCGTGCGGCAGATCCGCGACGCGATCTGCCACGTGGTGGGGCCGGCGTGGGCCGCCGAGCTGGAGATCACCGCCGACGCCAGTCTGATCGACGGCATCGAACTCGACAGCATCGAGACGTCGAAGGTCATCGAGATCATGCTCGAGCAGTATCCGCGCGTCGATTTCGAGTCGTGGTTTTCCGGCATGAACATCCAGCAGATCATGTCCCTCACCATAGGGCAGATCGCCGACTTCATCGTGCGCGAAACACAGCGGCAGGATCAGCGCGCGTGAGCATCGACGCTGGCTTTTCCCTCAATGCCATCACGCTGGGCGAACCGGCCTGCCCACCCATCCTGTTCGTGCACGGCATGGCCGGCAGCGCCGGCCTGTGGGTGCTCGGTTACGCCTTTCATCTCGCGCGCAACTACCGCGTAATCGCCTACGACCAACGCGGACATGGCCTGTCGCCGACGCCGCCACGCGGATATCGGCTGAACGACCAGGCCGATGATCTGGAGCAGGTCCGGCTGCGTCTTGCCCCCGGTCCGGTCACGGTCGTCGGCTACAGCTACGGCGGGCACATCGCCACGCGCTGGGCGATGCGTTACCCGGAGCATGCGGCGGGCCTGGTGGTGATCGACAGTCCGCCGCTGCCGCTGCTGACCCGCGACATCGACGACCTGCTCGACGGCCTGCCGGCCCTGCTCGGCGGCGACTTCACGCGCGAAGGGCGCTTTCTCGACCCGTTGAAAACCAGTCTGCGCGACGACATCCTGAAGCGCAGACGCCGGATCCTGAACACCAAGTCGCGGATCGATGCCTTGAAGGCCACCACGTTCAGGTCCGACGTACTGAGCGATACCGCGTTCGACAACGCGGAGTTCAAGCGCATCGGCTGCCCCACCCTGCTGATCTACTCAACGCAGGCGGGCCACCTCGACTACGCCGAAAGGCAGCGAACGCTGATCGAGGACTGCGAACTGACGCTGGTCGACGGAGGCCACGATCTGGTCACTGCCGACCCCGACGCGGTCAGACATGCGCTGGAGCGCTTCATGCTCCAGTCCGTCCGGCCCCGGGAGATGTCATGACCACTATCGTCTGCGCGGCCCCACCGTTGTACGGGCACATGACGCCGTTGGCGGCATTGGCCGGGCAGCTCGAACGGCAAGGCCACGACGTCACCATCATCGACTACTTCAGCACCCCCTTCGAACTGCCGCCGGGTCCGGCGCGCATCGCATTGCCATCGAGCCGCCTCGATCAGGCCGTGCATCACAGCGGCGGGCAGAACCTGGTGCTGGACCTGATCAACGTGCTGCGCGATTTTTGCCTGGAAATCTATCTGCCGACCCTGCAACGCTGCGCGGCGCTCAAGCCGGACCTGCTCCTGTTCGACCAGCAACTGCCGATCGCACCGCTCCTGGCCCGCGAACTCGGCTGCCGGTACGTGTTCACGATCAGCTCCCCGGTGACGCTGCTGTATCGCGACGAAGCGGCCTCACCCATCGAGAAGGGCATCCAGCAGGCGTTTTCATCCGCCTATGTGAATATGTGCCGCGAACTGGCCGAGCGCCTCGGGCTATCCACCGCCTTCCCGCCGCCGGCGCACAACCTGTGTTTTGCCACAGCACGATTCTGCGGTCGCGAGGAACCCGACCCCACCGTCTCCGATCCGGCGACCCAGACCGAGGTGCCCGTCACCTTTGCCGGCCCCGCCTTTCTGACTCGCCCCCCTGACGCCGCCGACCAAGCGCTGACGGAGCAAATCGCGGCGTTCGACGGCACCAGGATCTACGTATCCCTGGGCAGCTGCATCGCCAACGCCACCGTCAACCGCTCGGCGGCGCGCAGGATATTCCGCAATGCGCTTCTCGCGCACAACGATGAAAACACCCTGTTGCTCTACTCCGCCCCGGCGGACCTGCTCGACGAAGCCTTCCGCGACATACCGATCCGCGCCACCGTCATCACCCGGGCATTCGTCAACCAGTTCTTCCTGATCGAACACTTCTCCCTGGTGTACAGCCACGGCGGCTACAACACGCTAGCCGAGTGCCTGTTGCACGGCATCCCGCAGATCGCCTTTCCGTTCGTCTTCGACCAGACCCGGCTGGCCCACCGCCTCGAACAACTGGGCATCGGCCGGCGTGTTTCGCGCACGCGTCACACTGCGGAAGAGTTGCGCGGCCGTGCCGAATGGCTGACCAATTCACCTGACGCCAGAGCTTCACTGGCATCTCTCAAGCGCGACATCCAGCAGTACGGCGGGCTGCGCTATGGTGCCGGAACGATAGACAGCATACTGCTAGCCTGAGGCCCGCTTCAGCGCACGATCCGCATCTGCGCCGAGCGCGCGTGCGCCTGCAGTCCCTCGCCGAGGGCCAGCAGCGACGCGACCCGGCCCATGGTCTGCGCGCCGGCCTCTGAAATCTGGATGATGCTGGTGCGTTTCTGGAAATCGTACACCCCCAGCGGGGACGAGAAGCGCGCGCTGCGCATGGTGGGCAATACGTGGTTGGGTCCGGCGCAGTAGTCACCCAGCGCCTCGACCGACCAGTGTCCGACGAAGATCGCGCCCGCGTGGCGGATCTCGTCGATCCAGCGCTCGGCGTCTTCCATCGCCAGTTCGAGATGTTCGGGTGCGATGCGATTCGCCAGCGCGCACGCCTGTTCGATGCTTTCGACGTGGATCAGCGCACCACGATTGCGCAGCGATGCGGCGATCGTCGCCTGGCGCGGCATCTGCGCCAGCATGCGCGCGATACTGGCCGCCACCGCGTCGATGAACGCGGCGTCGGTACACAGCAGTATCGACTGCGCGAGTTCATCGTGCTCGGCCTGGGCGAACAGATCCATCGCGACCCAGTCCGGATCGCCACTGCCATCGGAGATGATCAGCACCTCGGAAGGGCCGGCCACCATGTCGATGCCCACGGTGCCGAACACCCGCCGCTTGGCTTCCGCGACGTAGGCATTGCCCGGCCCGACGATCTTGTCGACCTGCGGTATGGTCTGCGTGCCGTAGGCAAGCGCCGCGACCGCCTGCGCCCCCCCTATCGTGAACACCCGATCGACCCCGGTGATCGCGGCGGCCGCCAGCACCAGCGCGTTCTTCTCGCCGTGGGGCGTGGGCACCACCATGATCAGTTCGCCGACCCCGGCAACCTTGGCCGGAATCGCGTTCATCAGCACCGAACTGGGGTAGGCAGCGCGCCCGCCCGGCACATACAGCCCGACCCGGTCGAGCGCGGTGATCTTCTGCCCCAGGCGGGTGCCATCGGCCTCGGTGTAGTCCCACGACGTGGCGCTCTGTCGTTCGTGGTACTGACGCACACGATCGGCAGCGAAGCGCAAGGCCTCGCGCTGCTCGACCGACAAGCTGTCGAGCGCCGCCCGCAGTTCCGCCTTCGGCAGTTCCAGCGCTGCCATGGTGGTCGCATCGACGTGATCGAAGCGGCGGGTGTACTCGACCACCGCCGCGTCTCCGGTGGCGCGCACCGCCTCAAGGATGCCGCTCACCGCCTCGTTGATGCGCGCGTCCGCGCCGCCTTCGAACGCGAGCAAGGCGTCGAGTATTTCAAGAAAATCCGGATCGCGCGCATCCAGGCGTCTGATCAGCGCCCCGTTGTCAGTCGCCGTCATTTGATCGCTCCCGCAAAGGCCTCCAGCAACGGCTGTATCAGTTCGCGCTTGAGCTTGAGCGCGGCCTGGTTGATCACCAGGCGCGAGCTGATCTGGGTGATCTCCTCGACTTCTTCGAGGTTGTTGGCGCGCAGCGTGCCGCCGCTGGACACCAGATCGACGATGGCATCGGCCAGCCCGACCAGCGGCGCCAGCTCCATCGAGCCATACAGCTTGATCAGATCGACGTGCACACCCTTTTCAGCAAAGTGCGCCTTGGCGCTATTGACGTACTTGGTCGCGACCCGGATGCGCCCGCCCGGTCGGGTCGCGGCGGCGTAATCGAAGCCCGCGCGGGTCGCCACGCACAGGCGGCACTTGGCGATTTCCAGATCCAGCGGCTGGTACAACCCGTGCCCGCCGTGCTCGATCAGCACATCCTTGCCCGCAATGCCCAGATCAGCGGCGCCATGCTCGACATAGGTCGGCGTATCGGTGGCACGCACGATGACCAGTCTGACGTCGGCGCGGTTGGTCGGAATGATCAACTTGCGCGAGGTTTCCGGATCGTCCGCCGGGACGATACCGGCAGCGGCCAGCAACGGCAGCGTTTCTTCGAAGATGCGGCCTTTGGAGAGAGCCAGGGTAATACCGGACACGGGGCGATGCCTTGAAAAATGGAATCGTGCGATTGTAACCCGGCACGCCGCCGGTAGGCCCGGCCGGGTGGGATGACGCTGTGTCAGGCAACGCGGGTCACCTTCGCGCCGAGCGCCGCGAGCTTGTCTTCCAGGCGCTCGTAGCCACGATCGAGGTGATAGATGCGCTCGATCACCGTCTCACCCTCGGCCACCAGTCCAGCTATCACCAAGCTGGCCGAAGCGCGCAGGTCAGTCGCCATCACGGTCGCGCCCTGCAACTGCGCCACGCCCTTGACCACCGCCGTGTTGCCGTCGATACCGATGTCGGCGCCCAGGCGCTGCAGCTCAACCGCGTGCATGAAGCGGTTCTCGAAGATGGTCTCGCGTATCACCGCCGTGCCTTGTGCCACCGCGTTGAGCGCCATGAACTGCGCCTGCATGTCGGTCGGAAAGGCCGGATACGGCGCGGTGCGCACATTCACGGCATTCAGCCGCGCGGGCGCCTTGATGCGTATGCTGTCGGGCGAACACACGATGTCGCAGCCGCTGTCGCGCAGTTTTTCGATCACCGCGTCGAGGGTCGACGCGACGGTGCCAGTCAGCACGCCCTCGCCACCGGAGGCGGCGATGGCGCACAGATAGGTACCGGTTTCGATGCGGTCCGGCATGATGCGGTAAGTCGCGCCGTGCAGGCGTTCTACCCCACGGATGTGGATCACGTCGGTACCGACACCCGAGATGTCCGCGCCCATCGCGATCAGGCAGTGGGCCAGATCGGCGACCTCGGGCTCGCGCGCGGCGTTCTCGATCACCGTCTCGCCGTCGGCCAGGCAGGCCGCCATCATCAGGTTCTCGGTGCCGGTCACGGTCACCATGTCGGTAAACAAGCGTGCACCCTTCAGGCGCCTGGACACCGCGTGAACATAGCCATGCTCGACCGCGATCTCGGCCCCCATCGCCTGCAGCCCCTTGATGTGCTGATCCACCGGACGCGCGCCGATCGCGCAGCCGCCAGGCAGCGACACGCGCGCCTCGCCACAGCGCGCCACCAGCGGCCCCAGCACCAGAATGGAGGCGCGCATGGTCTTGACCATCTCATACGGCGCGAGCGGATTGTCCAGTTGGGCCGCGTCGAGCGTCACCGTGCTGCCGTCACGCGTGACCTTGACCCCCATCTGCGCGATCAGCCGCAGCAGGGTGTCGATGTCGTTGAGCCGGGGCACGTTGGAAAACGTCACCGGCTCGCGTGTCAGCAACGCCGCGCACAGCAGCGGCAGCGCCGCGTTCTTGGCCCCCGAGATCGCGGTCTCACCCGCGAGACGGACACCACCTTGTATCGACAACTTGTCCATGAGTCGGCTCAGAACCCCAGATCCTTGCGTACTTCGGCCCACTTCGCGGGGGTGTAGGTCTGCAGTTGCAGGGCATGGATCTCGTTGCCCATCAACGCCCCGAGCGTGGCATAGACCGCCTGGTGCTGGCGGATCTTGAGCTTGCCTTCGAACTCGTTGCTCACGACGATGCCGGAAAAATGCACGCCGTCATCCCCCTGGATTTCGACGAACTCACAGGGCATGCCCTCACTGATCAATCGCTTGATTTCTGTTGCTGCAAACATGGTCACCACCTCAGGAACGCAACTTGTAGCCCCTGGCCAACATCACCAGCGTCAAAGCCGCAAGGAACAAAAAGAAAACACCCGCCACGCCCAGGCTCAACCACGGATTGACGTCGGACTGGCCGAAGAAACCGTAGCGGAAACCGTCAATCATGAAGAAGAACGGGTTGATGCGCAAAACTTCCTGCCAGATGTCAGGCAGGGAGTGTATCGAGAAAAACACCCCGGACAGCATCGTCAGCGGCATGATCAGGAAGTTCTGGAAGGCCGAAAGCTGGTCGAACTTGTCGGCCCAGATGCCGGCAATCATCCCCAGCGTGCCCAGGGTGGCGCCGCCGATCAGCGCGAACGCGACTATCCAGCCGGGCGCGGCAAAGCTGACGTCCACGAACGGCAGCGACACCACCAGCACCCCCAGCCCGACCATCAGCGCGCGCAACACCGATGCGATGACGTAGGCCGCGTACAGCTCGTGATACGCGATCGGCGGCAGCAGCACAAAGATGATGTTGCCGGTGATCTTGCTCTGGATCAGCGACGACGAACTGTTGGCGAATGCGTTCTGCAACAGCGACATCATGACCAGACCCGGAACCAGAAAGGCGGTATAGGCGATATCGCCATACATCGTGACGTGCCGGTCCAGCACATGGGAAAAGATCAGCAGGAACAACAGCGCATTGAGCACCGGCGCGAGTATGGTCTGGAACGCCACTTTCCAGAAGCGCAAGACTTCCTTGCCCAGCAGGGTGCGAAACCCCACCCATGACGACGCGCGCGCGCGCGGTCCGGGATCAGGCACGATTCATCACATCCACGAAAACCCGCTCCAGATCCGGCTCGCCCAACTGTATCTCATCCACCCCCGCGCCCGCCTCGCGCAAGCGCCCGAGCAGGGGTTCGACATCGGCATAGACATCGAAGGCGAAATCCACCCACCCGTCGACGTCGGGGTTGCCGCCGAGGGTACAGCCGATTTCGGGATTCTGCAGGCGCACCCGCAGCGTATGGGTGGCGAACTGTCTGAGTAGCGCCTGGGTACTGTCCAGCGCCACCACGCGGCCGGACTTGAGCATCGCGATGCGCCCGCACAAGGCCTCGGCCTCCTCCAGATAGTGCGTGGTCAGCACGACGGTGTGGCCGTCGCGGTTCAACTTGCGGATGAACCGCCACAAGCCTTGGCGCAGCTCCACGTCCACCCCGGCAGTCGGCTCATCGAGCACGATCACCGGCGGCCGATGCACCAGCGCCTGCGCCACCAGCACGCGCCGCTTCATGCCTCCCGACAGGGTGCGCATGTTGGCGTTGGCCTTGGGCAGCAGGTCCAGATTGCACAGGATCTCGTCTATCCAGTCATCGTTGCGCCGCACGCCGAAATAGCCGGACTGGATGCGCAACAACTCGCGCACCGAGAAGAACGGATCGAACACCAGTTCCTGCGGCACCACACCGATGTGTTGCCTGGCGTTGCGGTAGTCTCCAACAACGTCATACCCCATCACCTCCAGGGTGCCCGAAGTCGGGCGCACCAGCCCCGCCAGCGCCGAGATCAGGGTGGTCTTGCCCGCGCCGTTGGGGCCGAGCAGGCCGAAAAACTCGCCCTGCGCCACCTCTAGGCTGACCCCGGCGAGCGCGCGCAATGTGCCGTAGTGCTTGGTGACCTGGTCGACCCGAATTGCCGCTACCGCCATCAGGAGTGCGGCCCGCCGTCTTGCATTGGCAGCAGATCGGCCACGCCGTACAGCTCGGCGAGGCTGCGCAGGCCCTCCGCCAGCCCGCGCACTTCCAGCCGATGCCCAGCGCGCCGCGCAACGCGCAACCAATCGAAGAGCAAGGCCAGCGTCGCGGAATCGGATTCGGTAAGCGCGGAACAATCCACCCGCAAATCGCCCGCCGCCGCCAGCACGCGCCCGTCGTCCAGATGCCGGCGGGCCGTGGTCATGGTCAGCGGGCCTTCAAGCGTCAACGTCGCAGCCTTGTCCATGCTGTTCAACTCTGTCCAGACGAGCCTTGCACGATCTCGCGCTCGCGTGCCTCCAGAGCACGGATCAGCCCCTCGATGCCGCCGGCCCGGATTTCCTGCGCGAAGCTGCCGCGATAGTTGGTCACCAGACTCACGCCCGCGACCACCACATCGAATATGCGCCAGCCGCTGTCGGATTTCTGCAGCACGTAGTCAACGTTGATCGGTTGCGTTCCGGACTGCCGGATTTCGGTCTGCACGTGCACCACCGTGTCCTCCGGCGAGAATCGCGCCGGCTTGAACGCGACCGTCTGGTTGCGATACTGGGTCAGCGCATTGGAGTAAGTGCGCACCAGCATCCGGTAGAAACTGTCCACCAGCCGCTGCTGCTGTTCCGGCGTGGCCTGGCGCCAATCGCGCCCCACCGCGAGCATGGTCATGCGGCGAAAATCGAAATGCGGCGACACTGCGGCTTCAACCTGAGCCACAAGACGCTTGGCATCTTCGGTAGGCTTGGCCTTCTCGGTACGTATGATGTCAAGCACCTCGTTGGAGAGCTTGCGCACCAGTTCGTCGGGACCGGTCGCGGCCGTCGCCGCCGGCGAGAGCAAAAACGACAGCGCCAGGATAAATACGGTTGTCAGGGATTTCATGTTGTTCTCTGTTATTTGTTCAGGGGTATATCAACTGCCCGGAATCAGGCGACGCACGCGTCGCCCCATCTCCGCTTATTGCGGCACGGCTTCGCCATCTTTGGTGGAGCCATTTTCGGGTAGGGCGTCATAGTCCTCGTACTCTACCGGTACGTTGCCGTCGTGCACCTTGTAGCGACGCTGCTGGAGATAGAAGTCGCGCGTAAACGCGTACTTGTCCAGCGCCCCCTCATCCAGCGTACGCTCGACACTCAAGAGGCGCGCGCGCTGATGCACGAACCTGACGCCGGTAAGCACGTTGCGCGTACTGACATGATCGATGGTCCACACATTGTCGCCCTTCAGGTCCAGCGGCAGCGCCAGCGTATCGCGCACCGTGCGCGGCCCCATCAGCGGCACCACGAAATACGCGCCCTCGCCGAACCCCCACGTGCCCAGCGTCTGCCCCAGGTCTTCATCATGCTTGGGCAGCTTCATCTCGGAGGCCACATCGAGCAGACCGGCCACCCCCAGGGTCGTGTTCACGGCAAAGCGCATCCAGTCCGACAATCCATCGGCAACCTTGCCCTGCAGGACATTGTTCAGTCCTATCCAGATATCGCCGAGGTTGGAAAAGAAATTACCGACCCCGGTCTGCACCGGCTTGGGCGTAACCGCGTCATAGACGCGCGCCATCGGCCGGATCACCGCCCGGTCGGCCCCTTCGTTGAAGCTGAACACGGCCCGGTTGTAGCTTTCGAGCGGATCGTCGGGATTGGCGGGACGGGATGCACAGCCGCTCGCTATCAGCATGACGCAGGCCAGGGCAAATACACCGACTCGTGCTCCGGACATTTCGGATTTCATGAGCATTCTCTTGTTATTGATTGGTTACTCTCAGAGCTTGAAAATAAATCTACTGCGCGGGCCGATTGCTGCGTTGCTCATTCGCTCACTCCTCGCCTATCCATGTGATATGTCTCGTAGTTCGCTCGCTCGCACCTTGCACTCGGCCCTGCTCGCTACGATTTCTTCACAAGCTGTCAGTTTGCCGGGGCACTGGCCTTGTCGAACAGGAACTGGCCTATCAGCTTTTCCAGCACGACCGCCGACTGCGTGATCTGTAGAACATCATTCGGTTTGAGCATATCGACGTCAGCGCCGGGATCCAGACCAACGTACTGCTCGCCCAGCAACCCGGAAGTCAATATCGAAGCGCTCGTATCGCGCGGAAACGCGTAGCGGGTCGCGATCGTGAGCACGACTTCGGCGCGGTAGCTTTGGGTGTCGAAACTAATGTCCGCGACCCGCCCAACCACCACGCCCGCGCTCTTCACCGGCGCCCTCACCTTGAGACCACCGATGTTGTCGAATCTGGCCTTTACGGTATAAGCCTCAGATAGATTGGCGCTGGCGAGGTTCCCGACCCTGAGCGCGAGAAACAGCAACGCGGCCATGCCGAGCACAACGAAGAATCCCACCCACAGATCGAGCGCGGAACGGCTCATGACACACCCCGAAACATGAAAGAAGTCAGCACGAAGTCCAGCGCCAGTATCGCCAGGGCGGAACTCACCACCGTGCGCGTGATGGCGCGCGACACGCCCTCGGCGGTCGGCTCGCAGTCATAGCCTTCGAATACCGCGATCAATGCCACCGCCACGCCGAATACGAAACTCTTGATAACGCCATTGACGATGTCTTCGCGAAAATCCACCGCAGCCTGCATCTGCGACCAGAACGCACCTTCGTCCACACCGATGAACACCACCCCGATCAGCCAGCCGCCGAACACCCCCATCGCGGAGAAAATCGCGGCCAGCAGCGGCATGGAAACAACACCGCCCCAGAACCTCGGCGCCACGACCCGCGCCAGCGGATTGACCGCCATCATGTCCATGGCCTTGAGCTGCTCGGTGGTTTTCATCAGGCCGATCTCGGCAGTCACCGCCGAACCCGCGCGGCTGGCAAACAACAAGCCGGCCACCACGGGCCCCAGCTCACGCGTCAGCGACAGCGCCACCAGCACCCCCAGCGCGTCTCCCGAGCCAAACCGCTGCAAGGTTTCGTAACCCTGCAAACCCAGCACCATGCCGACGAACAAACCCGACACGATGATGATGAGCAGCGACAACACCCCGCTGAAATAGATCTCGCGCATGGTCAGATGCACCCGCAACAGCGACTGCCCGGAATAGCGCAGCAGCAGCAGGAAGAATCGCGCCGCGAAGCCCAGGCGCGCCACCCCTGCATTGACCACGCTACCGACCCGGCGCAACAACACCACCGCCCCGCTCACGCCACCCCCTGCCCGAACAAGCGCTCGGCAAACGGCGGTGCGGGGTAGTGAAACGGCACTGGACCATCGGCTTCGGCATGCACGAACTGATGGACGAACGGATCGGTAGACACCCGGATTTCGTCCGGCGTACCCTCGGCAACGATACGGCCATTCGACACGAAGTACACGTAATCGACGATATCAAGCGACTCATGCACGTCGTGGGTCACGATGATGGAACTGGCGCCGAGCGCATCGTTGAGGCGTCGGATGAGTTGCCCGATGATGCCCAGCGAGATCGGGTCCAGGCCGGCGAAAGGTTCGTCGTACATGATCAGCATCGGGTCCAGCGCCACCGCCCGCGCCAGCGCGACGCGGCGCGCCATGCCGCCGGACAGCTCGGCGGGCTTCAGATGCTCGGCCCCGCGCAGACCGACCGCATTGAGCTTCATCAGCACCAGATCGTGCACCAGTTCGGACGGCAGATCGGTGTGCTCGCGCAGCGGAAACGCGACGTTGTCGAACGCCGACAGATCGGTGAACAGCGCCCCGAACTGGAACAGCATGCCCATGCGACGGCGCAACGCGTACAGCTCGGCGTGAGACAGATGCGCCAGATTGCGCCCCCCGACCGACACGCTGCCCGATGACGCACGCAACTGCCCCCCCACCAGACGCAGCAAGGTCGTCTTGCCGCATCCGCTACCGCCCATGATCGCGACCACCTGTCCACGACGCACCGACAGGTTCACGCCCTGCAGGATTTCGCGCTCGCCATAAGCGAAGCGCACGTCACGTAGCGTCACGAGAGTAGTATCAGACACAGGCCCTGATCCTTGCCAGTTCGTATCAATAAAACCGCATATTCTAGCAGCCCGCCAGACCTGGGGCGGATATACCCGAGAAAATCAGTGCGACACTAGCGGCCCGTTCCGGAGTGGTCAAACGCGAAAGTGTATCGGAGTGCGGACTTGCGACGCTCTGCTATACTTTTGCGATGCCTGACCGGCTGGACAGGCTTGCGCTGCGCGCAAACAGCACCTCACGGCACCCATGACACCCAATTTGCAGACATCTCCCGCGTCCAGCGGGGCAATCGAGATGGCACGTCGCGTGCTGCGCATAGAAGCGGACGCGGTGGCGGCACTCGGCGACCGCATCGGGCCCGAATTCGAACGCGCGATCGACCTCATCCTGCAGCGGCACGGGCGCGTGATCGTTACCGGCATCGGCAAATCCGGGCACATCGCGCGCAAGATCGCCGCCACCCTGGCGAGCACTGGCACCCCCGCCTACTTCGTGCATGCGGCAGAAGCGGCGCACGGCGATCTGGGCATGATCACCGCCGAAGACGTGGTCATCGCGCTGTCGAACTCGGGCGCGAGCGAAGAGCTGCTCACCATCGTCCCGCTGGTCAAACGCCAGGGCGCCAGCCTCATCGCCATCACCGGGCGCAACGGCTCACCGCTCGCACGCGAAGCCGACATCCACCTCGACGCCACCGTGCGCGAAGAAGCCTGCCCGCTCAACCTCGCGCCCACCGCCAGCACCACCGCAGCGCTCGCATTGGGCGATGCGCTCGCCATCGCGCTGCTCGATGCGCGCGGCTTCAGCACCGACGATTTTGCCCGTGCCCACCCTGGCGGCGCGCTCGGACGACGCCTGCTCACCCACGTACGTGACGTGATGCGCGCGGCGCAACGCGTACCGTGCATGGCCGAGAGCACTCCCATGACCGACGCCCTGCTCGCCATGACGCGCGGCGGGCTCGGCATGACCGCCGTCACCGATGATGGCGGCCACCTGATCGGAATTTTCACTGACGGCGATCTGCGCCGGGCGCTGGAACGCGGCGTCGACGTACGTGCCGCGACGGTGGGCGAAGTCATGACGCGCGCCCCGCGCAGCATAGGACCAGACGCGCTGGCGGTTGAAGCGGTCGAACTGATGGAGCGGCTGCTCATCAACCAGTTGCTGGTGGTTGACGACGCCGGCATCCTCGTCGGAGCGCTCAATACCCACGATCTCATGCAGGCCAAGGTCATCTGATGGATGCGCAAACAACCGCCGCCAGGGTGCGCCTGATGGGTTTCGACGTGGATGGCGTGATGACCGACGGCAGCCTCTATTTCACCCCCAACGGTGAGGAATTCAAGGTCTTCTCCAGCCTGGACGGGCACGGCCTGAAAATGCTCCAGCACGCCGGTATCGAAGTCGCGATCATCAGCGGACGCAGCTCCCGCGCGCTGGAAGTGCGCGCCGCGGCACTGGGCATCGCCGAACTGCACATGGGGGTCGAAGACAAACGCGCCTGCCTGCGCGGCTTGCTCGAACAGCGCCAGTTGCAAGCCGAACAGGCCGGCTACATGGGTGACGACGTCGTCGACCTGCCCATACTGAGAGCGTGCGGTTTCTCCGCCACCCCCTGCGACGGCCACGATCTGGTCAAGCAACACGTCGGCTACGTCACCCGCCGCCCCGCCGGGCACGGCGCGGTGCGTGAAGTCTGCGACTTCCTGCTCGCCGCACAGGGCAAGCTCGCCGCACTGCACGCCGCGTATCTGGGCTGAGGCGCCTCATGCACCTGCCGCTAGACCGCCTCTATCCCATCATCGCACTCGCAGCGCTGGCGGGAGCAACCCTGTGGCTGGAACGCGTTACCGAAGTCGATGACGCGCGCCCGCCGGCCCAGACCCGGACCGACCCCGATTTCATCGGTGAACGCATCCACCTGACGAACTTCGACGAAACCGGCGCGCGCCAATATGAACTTCATGCCGACAAGGTAACCCACTACCCGCGCGACGACGTGAGCGAACTCGCACAGCCGCGCATACGTTACGAACATCCCGGAGGCACCCTGCACGTGACGGCGCTGAACGGCGAATCGATCAACGCCGGGAGCCAGGTGTACTTCAGCGGTGACGTCAAGGTGGTTCGTGACGGGGTACAGGGCAAGCAGGCCATGACCCTGACCTCGGACACCCTGCGCCTGTGGCCCGACGAGCAGCGCGCCGAAACCTCCGACCCGGTCGTATTGACACAGGGCGGCACCGTCGCGCATGCGCGCGCGATGAAAGCCGACAACCTGATCGAATCCATACAGTTGCTGGGCGACGCCAACGTGCACATGCCCCGTTCACCACGGACCAGACCATGAACCGCCTACTGCCTTCCGCGCTGCTGAGCGCCGTCCTGACGATCGCTGCCCCCACCGCACTGGCCGAGCGCGCCGATCGCGAGCAGCCGGTCAACATCGAAGCCGACCGGGTCACCGTCGACGAACGCAACAAGGTGCACACTTTCCAGGGCAACGTCGTGCTGACGCAGGGCACGCTGGTGATACGCGGCACCAAGCTCGTCGTCACCCAGGGGGCCGACGGTTTCCAGACCGGCGTGGCCAGTGGCGACGCAAGCAAACTGGCCAGTTTTCGCCAGAAACGTGAAGGGCGAGACGACTACGTCGAGGGCGAAGGCGAACGCATCGAGTACGACAGCCGCACCGAACGCGCCAAACTGCTCAACCATGCCCGAGTCAGCTCGGGCGGCGACGAAGTGCGCGGTGACTACATCGAGTACGACGCGTTGACCGAAAACTACGCCGCCAGCAGCCTGCCCACGCACGACGGCCAGCCCGCTGGCGACGGGCGAGTCCGCGCGGTCATCCAGCCCAAGGGCAACGCGGCGGCGGCCCCTTCCACCCCCCCTCGGTAACCATGCCTCAAGGAGAATTCATGAGCTACGAGAACATCATCGTCGAAGCGCGCGAGCGTGTCGGCTTGATCAAACTGAACCGCACGAAGGCACTCAACGCACTCAACGACGAGCTGGTCGATGAGATCGGGCGCGCGCTCGATCAGTTCGAAGGCGACGACGGCATCGGCGCCATCGTCATCACCGGCTCGGAAAAGGCCTTTGCCGCCGGCGCCGACATCGGCGCGATGGCCGGGTTCTCGCACATGGACGCTTACAAGGGTGACTACATCACGCGCAACTGGGAGCGCGTCAAGACCTGCCGCAAGCCGGTGATCGCCGCAGTGGCCGGCTTTGCCCTAGGAGGTGGATGCGAACTGGCCATGATGTGCGACATGATCATCGCTGCGGACACCGCGAAATTCGGCCAACCCGAGATCAAGCTGGGCATACTCCCCGGTGCCGGCGGAACCCAGCGCCTGCCGCGCGCCGTCGGCAAGGCCAAGGCCATGGACATGTGTTTGACCGCAAGGATGATGGACGCCGAAGAAGCCGAACGTTCGGGGCTGGTCGCGCGGGTCGTACCGGCTGACAGACTGATCGAAGAAGCTCTCGAAGTCGCACAAACCATCGCCGGCTTCTCGCTCCCGGTTGTCATGATGATCAAGGAATCGGTCAATCGTGCCTTCGAAAGCAGCCTAAACGAAGGCCTGCTGTTCGAACGGCGTACCTTCCACGCCGCGTTCGGCCTGCAGGACCAGAAGGAAGGCATGGCGGCCTTTGTCGCCAAACGCAAACCCGACTTCAAGCATCGCTGATCCGCGCTTCGCACCCGAGGCCACGGCGCGTCAGCGCCGGCCTCCACCCCCACCCGCTCCACCCGCTCCGCACGCTCCGCACGCGCCTCCGCGCCCCACCCCCCGCCAAAATTTCGCGCCGCGTCATCAAACTGCAACCCAGCCAGTTCATGCTGCGCTTGCGCTTATTCCATCTCGACATCAATAACGCATCCTTATGGTGCATCGACTTGCATATTTTGGGCGTTTATTAACAGCGTATTACGCGATCCAGGATCACCGCGCACATTTACTTGCAAATCATTGTGCGCCGCACCACAAAACTCTTGACATCGTGATTTCCACACCTATAATCCAACCCATGCTGCAACGCAACAGCCGAGACCGTTTCGAAGCGAATGTTGCGCTATCCCTCGTTCAAGACCGTTACATCAGGAGATACACATGTTTGCCACCCCGGAACAATTCGCCGCAACCAACAAAGCCAGTGTCGAAGCCCTGCTGACCGTCGCCAACTCCGCATTTGCCAGCGCCGAGCGCCTCGCTGCCCTCAACCTGAACACCGCCCGCACCGTCCTCGAGGACGCCATGGCCAACACCAAGGCACTGCTGGGCGTCAAGGACGTTCAGGAACTGGTCAACCTGCAGACCGCCCTGGCCCAGCCGCTGGTCGAGAAGGCCGTTGCCTACAACCGCAGCGTCTACGAGATCGCGACCCAGAACCAGGAAGAAGTCTCCAAGCTGGTCGAAGCTCAGGTTGCCGAGATGAACAAGAACCTGGCTGCCGCGCTGGACAAGGCTGCCAAGTCCGCCCCCGCCGGTTCCGACGTTGCCGTCGCCGCCGTGAAGTCGGCGATTGCCGCCGCCAACAGCGCCTACGACAGCGTCAGCAAGGCGGCCAAGCAGGTTGCCGAGATCGCCGAAGCCAACGTGGCTGCCGCGACCACCGCCACCGTCAAGGCTGTCAGCACCGCCGCGCCGAAAGCTGCACCGAAGAAAGCTGCCTGATCGAATCCGGTCAAGCTGTAAAAAAACCCCGCAATGCGGGGTTTTTTTTCGTCCGGGCACGCGGCGCCGTTACTCGTCGCGGTAATGATGCGGAAACAGCCGGTGCATTTCGTCCTCGATCCACGCTTCCACCCGCGCGTTCACCTCGACCGGATCACGGCCCTCGGTTTCAATCGGAGGTCCCACGCTGACGATGATCTCGCCCGGTCTTTTCAGGAATGCGTTGCGCGGCCAGAACTCACCGGCGTTGTGTGCGACCGGGACGACCGGCACCGCGCCGCGGGTTGCCAGCACCGCGCCACCCGGTTTGTAACGGCGGTGCACACCTGGCGCCACGCGTGTGCCCTCGGGGAAAATCACGACCCAGATCCCCTCCGCGAGCCTTGTCCGGCCCTGCTCCACGACCTGGGTCAGCGCGTCCATGCCGGCGTTCCGGTCGATCGCGATGCCCGGCAGTTGCGCCAGCCCCCAGCCAAAGAACGGTACGCGCAGCAGCTCGCGCTTCAGCACGAAACACAAGGGCGGGAAAATCACCTGCAGCGCCAGCGTTTCCCACGCGGACTGGTGCTTGGACAGGATCACCGCCGGCCCGGACGGAATATTCTCCCGCCCCAGCAGCGTATAGCGTATTCCCAGCAGATGCCGGACCCACCACATCAGCACATGGGCGTAGGAGGTGATCACGCGATGGCGCAGCATCGGCGGCAGCGGAAACACCAGACAGGCGATGAGCGCATAAAGCGGGGTGACGACCGCCAGCACCAGCGCGAACAGCGAGGAGCGCAGGAATATCATCCTTGCTCTCAGATGATAAGGTCGGCAACCACAGTGGCAAGATCCGGATAGATCTGGGTAGCCTCGGGCAGCGCCGGGTCTTCGCGCGTTTTTTGTCCCTTGCCGGTCAGCACCAGATAAGGCGTACACCCGACCGCCAAGCCAGCCTGCAGATCGCGCAGGCTGTCACCCACGGTCGGCACCCCGTCCAGACTGATACTGAAACGTTCGGCGATCTGCAGAAACATGCCGGGCTTGGGCTTGCGGCAATCGCAGGGCGAATCGGCGGCATGCGGGCAGAAGAAGATCGCATCGATACGCCCTCCCACCTGCGCGAGCGACTTGACCATCTTGTCGTTGATCGCGTTGAGCGTATCCATGCCGAACAACCCGCGCCCGATGCCGGACTGGTTGGATGCCACCACCACGCGCCAGCCCCACTGGTTCAGTCGCGCGATCGCCTCCAGCGAGCCGTCGATCGGTCGCCACTCGTCCGGAGACTTGATGTACTGATCGGAGTCGTGATTGATGACGCCATCACGATCGAGAATGATGAGCTTCATGGGCAAGGGGCGCTCGTGTGGTTCACGGCATCAACGCGGTTGACGCCGTGGCGTTCATCAAACCGACAGACGCGAAATGTCGGCAACGCGGTTCATCAGTCCGGACAACATGGTCAGCAATGCGAGACGATTCTGGCGCGTGAGCGGCTCATCCGCCATCACCATGACGTTGTCGAAGAACAGATCGACCGCACTACGCAGGCCCGCCAACGCCCGCAGGGCTTCAGTGTAGTCCTCGTTCGCGACGTGCGCGCGCACCAGCGGCGCGATCTCGACCACCTGGTGGAACAACGCCTTCTCGGCCACTTCCTGCAGCAGCGTGACGTCCGGCTCGCCCGTCTGTGCATCGGTCTTCTTGAGGATATTGACGATGCGCTTGTTCGCCGCCGCCAGTGCTTCGGCCTCGGGCAACGCCCTGAACACGCCCACCGCATCGAGGCGGGCGGGAATGGAGGCGATACGCGTCGGACGCAGCGCCAGCACCGCGTCCACCGCATCGACCGGGTGGCCGGCATCGCGCAGCAGATTCTTCAGTCGCTCCAGCATGAAGTCCAGCAGCGCGGTCTTGAAGTCGTCACTCCCGAGCACGCCGGGAGCAAATCCGGCGGCGGTCTCGTCGATCAGGAGCGACAGATCCAGCGGCAACGGGCTTTCCATCAGGATGCGCAACACCCCCAGCGCGGCACGTCGCAGGCCGAACGGGTCCTTGTCGCCGGTGGGCAACTGGCCTATGCCGAAGAAGCCGACCAGCGCATCGAGTTTGTCCGCCAGCGCCACCGCGCAGGCAACGTTGCCGAGCGGCAGCACGTCACCGGCAAAACGCGGCTGATAGTGGCTCGCGATGGCATCGGCGATGGTCTCGCCTTCGCCGTCATGCAGCGCGTAGTAACGCCCCATGATGCCTTGCAGCTCCGGGAACTCGCCGACCATCTCGGTCACCAGGTCGGCCTTGGCCAGGCGTGCCGCGCGCGCGGCGGCGTCGCTGTCGGCATTCAGATGCCCCCCGATGGTACGCGCCAGTCGCTCCAGCCGCGCGACCCGCTCAAGCTGGTTGCCCAGCTTGTTGTGGTACACCACCGCTTCGAGTCGCGGGAGACGGCTTTCCAGGGTGTGCTTGTGGTCCTGATCGAGGAAGAAGCGCGCATCCGACAGGCGCGGGCGCACCACCCGTTGATTACCCGCGATGATGTTGGACGGGTCGGCAACCCGCATGTTGGACACGATCAGAAAGCGGTTGAGCAGCTTGCCGCCACCATCGACCAGAGGGAAATACTTCTGGTTGGCACGCATGGTCAGGATCAGACACTCCTGCGGCACCGACAGGAATTCGGTTTCGAACTCGCCGACGTAGACGCTGGGGTGCTCGACCAGTGCCGTGACCTCGTCGAGCAGATCCGCGTAATCGCCGAGGCTGGCGTTCTGCCCGCGCGCCGCCTCAACAAGCTGACACTCGATATCGGCACGTCGTTCGTCAAAATTCGGCACCACCTTGCCCTCGGCCATCAGGGTCGGCTCGTAGGCTTCGGCGGTCGCCAGTTCCAGTTCGCCACGGCTCATGAAACGATGCCCCATCGTCACGCGCCCTGATTCCAGCTCCAGCACCCGCCCCGGCACCACGCGCGGCCCGTGCAGCATGGTGAGCCGGTGCACCGGTCGCACGAACTGCACTTCGCTGCACCCCCAGCGCATCAGCTTGGGTATCGGCAGGGCCTTCACCGCTTCCATGACGATATCGGCCAGCACCTCGTCGAGCACCGCCCCCGGCTCCATCCGGGTGTGGAACAGCGCCTCGGCCTTGCCGTCCATGCGTCGTTCGAAGCCCGCGACCGCCGCCGCATCGATACCGCGCGCCTGCAGCTTCTTCAGCAACGCCATGGTCGGCTGGCCATCGGCATCCAGCGCGACCTGCACCGGCATGATCTTTTCACTGATCTCACGCGACGGCGCATGCGCGCACACCCGCGCCACGCTCACACCCAGCCGGCGCGGCGCGGCATACACGCGATAGTCGTCTTCCTGCCCGTCGACGAGGCCGCGACCAAGCAGCCCTTCGTGGATTTTTGCGGCAAAGGCGGCGCCCAGTCGCGGCAGCGCCTTGGGCGGAAGTTCCTCGGTCAGCAGTTCAACCAGCAAGGTAGCGACGCTCATCATGCAACCTCCGCGTGCGATGCCTGCGTCTGTTTGAGCATGGGGAACCCCAGCGCCTCGCGCGATGCGTAGTAGGCCTGCGCGACCGCGCGCGACAGGTTGCGGATGCGGCCGATGTAGGCCGCGCGCTCGGTGACCGAGATCGCACCACGGGCATCCAGCAGGTTGAAGCTGTGCCCGGCCTTGAGCACCATCTCGTAGGCCGGCAGCGCCAGCCCGGCCTCGGTCAGGCGGCGCGCTTCCGACTCGTAGTTACCGAACAGCGAGAACAGGAATTCGACGTTGGCGTACTCGAAGTTGTAGGTCGACTGCTCGACCTCGTTCTGGTGATACACGTCGCCGTAGGTCACGCGCGTGCCGTCGGGGTACACGGTCCACACCAGGTCGTACACATTCTCGACCCCCTGCAGATACATCGCGAGGCGCTCCAGACCGTAGGTGATCTCACCCAGCACCGGCCGGCAATCGAGGCCGCCGACCTGCTGGAAATAGGTGAACTGCGTCACTTCCATGCCGTCCAGCCACACCTCCCACCCCAACCCCCACGCACCCAGGGTCGGGTTCTCCCAATCGTCCTCGACGAAACGGATGTCGTGCGCGTTGGGATCTACCCCCAGCGCGCGCAACGAATCCAGGTAAAGCTCCTGGATGTCGGGCGGCGACGGCTTGAGCGCGACCTGGTACTGGTAATAGTGCTGCAGACGGTTCGGGTTCTCGCCGTAGCGGCCGTCCTTGGGGCGCCGGGAAGGCTGGACGTAGGCCGCATTCCACGGTTCCGGTCCGATCGCGCGCAGACAGGTCGCGGTATGCGAAGTCCCCGCGCCGACTTCTAGATCGATGGGCTGCAGCAGCACGCAACCGCGCTCACCCCAGAACTGCTGGAGGGTTTGTATGATTTGCTGGAAAGTCGGTTTGTGTTTTGACATGGCCTGGATGGCGTTTGCGCGCATCGAAAACAAAGAACCGGATTTTACTGGCTTTCGCAGTCGCGGTCGAAGATTGCGCGCCCGGCACGCGCAATACAAGGCTATTGGCGCCGACGCCAGCGAATTGCCAACACTATCGACAGCACCGCGAGCACTATGGCCGCCCAGTCTCCCCAGCGCGCATACGGGGTCATGCCCTGATAGCCCTGCACATCCACGCGCAGCACCCCACGTTCAAACTGCGGCAGCACCGCCGCCACCTGCCCGTCGGGCTGCACCAGCGCGGTCATGCCGGTGTTGGTCGCGCGCAGCATCGGCCGGCCCGTTTCCAACGCCCGCACCCGCGCGATCTGCAGATGCTGCGGCTGCGCCAGCGATTGCCCATACCACGCCAGGTTGGACATATTGAGCATCAACGTGGCCTCGGGCAGGCTGCGGATCAACTCGCGGCCGAACAGGTCCTCATAGCAGATATTGACCGCGATCTTCTGCCCGCCCAGCGCCAGCGGCGGCTGGTTCGCCCCGCCCGAGGTCTGGTCCGACATGGGGATGTTCGCCATCTTGTAGAACCAGCCGAACAGCGGCGGAGAATATTCGCCGAACGGCACCAGGTGCTGCTTGGCGTAGCGCTGTGTCGGGGCTGCCCCGATGCTGATCGCGGCGTTGTAGATCCGGCCGGCCTGATCACGCTCGAACACCCCCAGGATCAGGTCGGCATTGCGCGCGCGGGCGCGTTGCGCGAGGTTGGCGACGTAGTCTGCGGGCAGGCGCTCGAACAACAACGGCAGCGCGGTTTCGGGCAACACCACCACGTCGGCGTGTTCCACGTCGGCGATCCGCTCATTCACGTCCAGCCAGTCGGCGAGCAATTCCGGTCGCCACTTCAGTCCCTGCTCGATATTGGTCTGCGCCAGCGCGACCTTGAGCGGCGCGCCATGCGGGGCCGTCCACGCGACCCGCCCCAGCGCCACGCCACCGACCACCACACCCAGCACCAGTCCCAGCGGTAGGCGCAGCGCGGCCGCCGCGCGCCAGCGCACAAGCGCGAGCAGCGCAGCGACCGCCGCGACGAGCCCGCCGACCCCATACACCCCGACCACCGGCAGATAGCCCGCCAGCGGACTGGGTGGAGTTTGGGAATAGCCGACGGAAAGCCACGGAAACCCGGTCAATAACAAGCCGCGCAGAACTTCGCCCAGCACCCACAAACCGCCGAACAAGAGCGCCCCGCGCACGCTGCCGCCATGGCGCAGGCGCACGAAGGCCGCCGCCACCATGGCTGGAAAGAGCGCCATGTAGGCACACAGTAGCGTGATCGCGAGCGCCGCGAGCGGCGCGGGTACGCCGCCATAGCGGTTCAACGCAACGTACAGCCAGGACACACCTGCCAGGAAGGCGCCAAGGCCCCACGCAAACCCGATCCACCACCCGCCGCGCGCGCGCGTCTCGCGCGTCAGCAGCAGCGCCAGCGCACCCAGGCTGATGAAAGCAGCGGGGAAAACGTCAAACGGCGCGTAGGCAAAGAGCCCCGCCGCGCCGGCCATCGCGGCCAGCAGCAGGCGCGCGCTCACCCCGCGTCGCGCAAACAATCCAGCGGCCGGGGTGTCATATGCCGTGGATGCCGCGCCGTCACTGCGTGGGCGCATCCGGCTCAACCGCCCGAGGCTCGACCGACAGGGTATGCACGCGTCGGCTGTCGGCGCGCATCACTTGTATCTTGATGCCTTCCAGCTCTACGGTTTCTCCGCGCCGGGGCAAACGCCCGAGGTGGCGGATCACCAACCCGCCGACCGTGTCGACTTCATCGCTGCTGAAGTGGGTGGCAAAAGCCTGGTTGAAATCTTCGATCTCGGTGGTGGCCTTGACCCGGTAGCGGCCGTTCTGGTCGAGCCGGATGCCGTCGCCGACCTCATCGAAGTCGAATTCATCCTCGATATCGCCGACGATCTGTTCGAGCACGTCCTCGATGGTCACCAGCCCGGCCACCCCGCCGTACTCATCGACCACGATGGCCATGTGATTGCGACTGACGCGGAACTCACGCAGCAGCACGTTCAGCCGCTTCGATTCCGGAACAAAGACCGCCGGTCTGAGCATGTCGCGCAAGTCGAATTCCCGCCCGGCGTAATAGCGCAGCAGATCCTTGGCGAGAAATATGCCGACCACGTCGTCCTTGCCTTCGCCGATTGCGGGAAAGCGCGAGTGGGCGGTATTGACGACGAAGGTGGCGATCTTGTCCACGCTATCGTCGATATGGATGACGTCCATCTGCGCGCGCGGAACCATGACTTCGCGCACCTGCATGTCCGACATCTGCAGAGCGCCTTCCATGATGGTCAGTGCGTCGGCATCGATGAGGTTGCGATCGCACGCCAGGCGCAGTCGCGCCAGCAGGTCGTTCTGGTCTTCCGGTTCGCGCGAGAGCAACGCCGAAAGTCGTTCAAGTAATGACGGTTTGCCTGAGGGACTGTCCATTTGCCAAATAAGGTAAAGAGCCAGGACTTGGGATCACGCGCCCACCCATGCGGCGCCATGATCCCAAGTCCTCGATCTTCTCGCTTCCCGATCAGGCGTACGGATTGCCGTAGCCCAGTCTGGCGAGTATGTCCGTTTCCATGCCTTCCATGACATCGGCAGCGTGCGCCTCTTCATGGTCATAGCCTTGGAGGTGCAGCATACCATGCACGATCATGTGCGCGAAATGAGCGTCCAGCGCCTTGCCCTGCTCGGCCGCTTCGCGCTGTATCACCGGCACGCACAACACCATGTCGCCGGACAACGGCCCCGGAGCCGTCGCATCGGGCAGCAGGTCGGCCACGCCGTAGGCAAAGGTCAGCACATTGGTGGCGTAGTCCTTGCCCCGGTAGGTCAGGTTCAGTTCATGGCCTTCAGCCTCGCCCACCAGCCTGATCGCGACTTCGGCCGGGCCTTCGAGCAAGGCGGCGCGCGCCCACGCGCGGATCATCCTGCGCGGCGGCGCGAGCGCCTTTTCCTCGCTACTGAGCGAGGTCTGCACCGTCAGATCGAGTGCGCCGCGCGCCGTCATCCCGGCACGCCTCCGACCGGCGGAATCGACTGCCGCGCCAGGCGCGCCGTCTCCTTGTCGTAGGCATCGACGATGCGCGCCACCAGCGGATGGCGCACCACGTCCTGCTTGCCGAACTCGGTCATCGCGATGCCGCGCACGGTCGACAAAATCTCGCGCGCTTCGAGCAGGCCGCTGCGGTTGCCGCGCGGCAAGTCGATCTGGGTCGGATCGCCGGTCACCACCGCCTTGGCACCGATGCCGATACGCGTCAGGAACATCTTCATCTGCTCGGGCGTGGTGTTCTGCGCCTCGTCCAGAATGATGAAGGCGTGATTGAGGGTGCGCCCGCGCATGAACGCCAGCGGCGCGATCTCGATGCCACCACGCTCGAACAGCTTGGTCACCCGGTCGAAACCCATCAGGTCATACAGCGCGTCGTACAACGGGCGCAGGTAGGGGTCCACCTTCTGCGCCAGATCGCCGGGCAGAAATCCCAGCCGCTCCCCGGCCTCCACCGCCGGGCGGGTCAGGATGATGCGCTCGACCAGGTCGCGCTCCAGCGCATCGACCGCGCTTGCGACCGCCAGATAGGTCTTGCCGGTGCCCGCCGGGCCGATGCCGAATGTGATGTCGTAGGCCTGGATATTGGCGAGGTATTCGATCTGGTTGGGCGTGCGACCGTGCAACTCGGTCTTGCGCGTGAGCAGCGTCGGCGACACCGGGGACGATTCGGCGATCTTCTTGCGGTTGATGACTTCGACCAGCCCAAGCTGGATGTCGTCGACGGTCAGATGATCGCCGGCCTGCTCATAGAAGCTCTGCAACGCCTGCGCCGCCAGTCTGGCCTGGGATGGACTGCCGGCCAGTTTGAAACACTCGCCCCGCCGCGCGATGCTGACATCGAAAGCCGACTCGATCTGACGCAGATTCTCGTCCAGCGCGCCGCACAGATTGGCCAGTCGCTCATTGTCGACAGGCTCGAAAACCACCTCGGTCGTACGCGCCATTCAAGACTCCCTGACCACGATTTCACCACGCAGGCTATGCGGCAGCGCGGCCGTGATGCGCACATCGACAAACTGCCCGATCAGGCGCGGATGCGCGGCGAAGTTCACCACCCGGTTGTTTGCGGTACGCCCGGCCAGTTCTTCCTCATTCTTGCGCGAAGTACCCTCGACCAGCACCCGTTCGACCTTGCCCACCATGCTCTGGCTGATCACCTGCGCCTGCTCGTCGATGCGCTTCTGCAGACGCGCCAGCCAGCGCAGCTTGGTCTCCTGCGGCACGGGGTCGGGCAGATCGGTCGCCGGGGTTCCGGGCCGGGGGCTATAGACGAAACTGAACGACGCATCGAAACCGACCTCGTCGATCAGGGTCATGGTCTTCTCGAAGTCCTCCTCGGTCTCACCCGGAAAACCGACGATGAAGTCCGACGACAGCGACAGGTCCGGGCGCGCCGCGCGCAGCTTGCGCACCACCGATTTGAACTCCAGCACCGAGTAACCACGCTTCATCGCCGCCAGCACGCGGTCCGACCCCGACTGCACCGGCAGGTGCAGATGGCCGACCAGCTTCGGTAGCTTCACGTAAGCATCGAACACCCTTTGCGTCATCTCGCGCGGGTGCGACGTGGTATAGCGCAAGCGCTCGATGCCCGGAATCTCCGCCACGCACTCCAGCAGGAAGGCGAAATCCCCCAGCTCGCTTCCCTCGCGGCTTATCGGTCCGCGCCAGGCATTGACGTTCTGCCCCAGCAGCGTCACCTCCTTGACCCCCTGCGCCGCCAGCCCGGCCACCTCGGCCAGCACGTCGTCGAGCGGGCGCGACACCTCCTCACCACGCGTATAGGGCACCACGCAGAAGGTGCAGTACTTGGAACAGCCTTCCATGATCGAGACGAACGCGCTCGCCCCCTCGACGCGGGCCGGCGGCATGTTGTCGAACTTCTCGATTTCCGGGAAGGAAATGTCCACCTGCGAGCGACCGCTGCTGCGCCGCTCGGCGATCAACTGCGGCAAGCGGTGCAAGGTCTGCGGGCCGAACACCAGATCGACGTAAGGCGCGCGCGCCACGATCGCATCCCCCTCCTGGCTCGCCACGCAGCCACCCACGCCGATGATCAGATCGGGATTGGCCTCCTTCAACGGCCGCACCCGCCCCAGATCATGAAATACCCGCTCCTGCGCCTTCTCGCGCACCGAGCAGGTATTGAACAATATGATGTCCGCCTCCTCGGGGTTGTCGGTCTTGACCAATTCTTCCCCGGCGCCAAGCACGTCCGCCATCTTGTCGGAGTCGTACTCGTTCATCTGGCATCCGAACGTGCGGATGTAGAGTTTTTTCATTTATCGCTCGTCCAGCTTGACGATCTGTTTACTAAACCGATATATTAGCAGGCTATCGTGGTGATGTAGCTCAGACGGTTAGAGCGATGGATTCATAACCCATAGGTCGGCGGTTCGATTCCGCCCATCACCACCACCAGACACAGCATAGGCCCAGCCGTCACCGGCTGGGCCTGTTGCTTTTGGTCCGTAAGCCTGGATGTGTTTGGGTATTGATTTGCGCGCTCCCAACCATCGAGCGCGACACGCAGGTCAGACGGCCATCAGCGGCGCCTTGGTCACGGTCGGCATGCCGGCTTCTCGGGCCTTCCACAGATCGTATGCGGCCTGCTGGGCAATCCAGGCATCGGCTCGCCCCCCGTTCTCGACGCCAAGCCACCCTTCCAGGCGCAGCGCCATTTCAGGTGAAATCGCAGCGTGTCCGTTCAGCACCCGAGACAGCGCCGCGCGAGTCACGCCAAGTTGTCTGGCCGCGTCCGTGACGGTCAATCCCAGCTCAGGCAATACGTCCTCACGCAGGGTTTCGCCAGGATGCGGAGGGTTGTTCATTGCGCTCATGTTCATGTCCTCTCAATGGTAGTCCTGATAATCCACCAGGACTGCGTCCTCGCCCTCGAACCGGAACGTCAGACGCCAGTTTCCATTCACAGCCACCGACCAATGGCCTGCAAGAGTCCCGGTCAATGGATGGAGCCTCCAGCCAGGCAGATTCATGTCTTCGGGGGCTTGGGCCGCATCCAGCCTTGCCAACTGGCGTGCCAGCCTGGACGCGTGGTGAGGCTGAATGCCGGCCTTGCTGCCGGTCTCGAAGAACGCCTTCAGCCCTCTATGCAGGAAGCCCTTGATCATGGACACGAGTGTATAGCGTAGCGTTACACATATCAACCCGCTTCACCCCGATGGCGTCAGAACGTCCGCACACATTGCGTGAACCTGCAACTGGGTGTCGCGGCATCCACGGCACAAAGAACGCTGCCACAATGCCGCAGCCCACCAAAGTGGAGTTTGATTTGCATCAATGTGATGTGACAATACCCGAGTAACTTACTCAACTAAGCCATATTGTCGATCGTGCGGGAGGTCAGTCATGTTGTTCAACAGTACAAGACGAGCGCTGCAGCGGGTAGAGGTGGAACGCGCCGCGCTCGGGGCGGAAAACGCGACCCTGAAAGCGCGCATCGCCGCGATCGAGGACGAGCGCAACGCGTTGTCGGCCGAGCTTGCGGCGTTGCGGCGCGAGCGCCGCTCACTCGATGGGGTGTTCCACAATCTCGATACGTTCGGCGCCTCGCTGAACGGGGTCAAGCAGTCGTTTCTGGGGCTCGCGACCACGCTCAACGACGAGAAGCAATCGGCGATCGAGGCGGCCAGCCGCTCGGATGGCAACCGCGCCGCGTTCGAGCAGATCGCCGGCAACCTCAAGCAGATGTTCGGCACCATCAACGACGCGGCGGGCAACATCGAGACCCTGCACAAGCGCGCCGGCGAGATCGGCGGCATCGTGCAGTTGATCAAGGAGGTCGCGGACCAGACCAACCTGCTGGCGCTCAATGCCGCGATCGAGGCCGCGCGGGCCGGTGAGGCCGGGCGCGGCTTTGCCGTGGTGGCCGACGAAGTACGCAAACTGGCCGAGCGCACCGGCAAGGCCACCGCCGAGATCGGCGCGCTGGTCGGCACGATACAGGGCGAGACGGAAACGGCGCGCGGCATCATGCAAAACGGCGCCGAGGATGCGGCGCGCTTCTCGCGGGACAGCGAAGAAGCCATGCACAGCATGCAGCACCTGATGGGCTTGTCACAGCGCATGGAACAGGCGGTGACCGGTTCCGCGCTGCTGGCCAACGTCGAACTGGCCAACATCGAGGAGCTGACGCTCAAGCTGGAAGTCTACAAGGTCTTTCTCGGCGTCTCCGACATGCGCCCCGAAGCGCTGCCCGACGAGACGCAATGCCGTCTCGGCCAGTGGTATTACGACGGCGACGGCAAGGCCCGGTTTGCCCGGCTCGCCGGCTACGCGGCGCTCGAAACCCCACACAAGGCAGTACACGAACACGCGCGGCGCGCGGTCGAACTGCACTACGCGGGCCAGACCGAAGAAGCGCTCAAGGCGCTGTCGGCCATGGAAGAGGCCAACATGACCGTGATGACCGGCATCGCGCAGATGCTGATGCGGATGCCGGGGATGAGTACCCGTGCGTAACCGGACATCCGGTCCGCAGTGCATCGGTGGCGCGTTGCGCACGCCGCGGGAGGTAACGCCATGTCCAGCATAGCCACGCTCAGGAACTTTCTCGACAGTCTCGAAGAAGGGGTGTTGTTTCTCGACGCCGAGCGGCGCGTGCTCGACATGAACCGCGCCGCGGCGATCACGATAGGGCGCAACGAAGCCGAGATCATCAACCACTTCTGCCCTACCCTGTTCGCCGGCACGCGCTGCGCCAGCGCGTGCGAAGCACGCGGGCACTGTTCGCTGACACCGGAGCGGCACGAAGGCGGCAAGGTGCAGAACGTGGTGATCAAGGGCGCCAACGGGCGCGAGGTGCCGGTGCGCATGTGGGCGATGCTGCTGCCGCCCAACGATGGTGGGCTGCACTGCGCGATCATCCTGCGCGACCGCTCGCGCGAGGTCGAACTCGAAGCGGCGGTGCGCAACCGCTGGCAACTGGGAGATCTGGTCGGACGCAGCCCGGTGATGCAGGCGCTGTACCATCAGGTCTGGCGCGCCGCCGCAAGCGACGCGACGGTGCTGATCACAGGAGAAAGCGGCGTCGGCAAGGAGCTGGTGGCGCGCGCGCTGCACGATAACGCAGCACGCAGCAAAGGGCCTTATCTGACCGTGCACTGCGCGGCACTGCCGGAGAACCTGCTCGAATCCGAACTGTTCGGTCACGCCAAGGGCGCGTTCTCGGGTGCCAGCGCGGCGCGCACCGGTCGTTTCGAGGCTGCCAGCGGCGGCACCTTGCTGCTCGACGAAATCGGCGAAATCCCGCCCGCCACCCAGGTCAAGCTGCTGCGGGTGTTGCAGGAACGCGAAGTGGTGCGCATCGGCGAGAACGTCGTGCGCAAGGTCGACGTGCGCGTGGTCGCCGCGACCAACCGCGATCTGGCGGCAATGGTGCAGCGTGGCGAATTCCGCGAGGATCTGTACTACCGCCTGTGCGTGCTGCCGCTGCACGTGGCGCCGCTGCGCGAACGGCGCGAAGACATCTCGCTACTCGCCACCCGTTTGCTGGGCAACCTCGGCGAGCGCTACAAACGCCCCGATCTGCGCCTGTCTTCGGCCGCGATGCTGGCGCTGGAGTCGTTCTCGTGGCCGGGTAACGTCCGGCAGCTGTTCAACGCGCTGGAATACGCGATCGTGCAGTCGGACGGGCCGGTGATCCTGCCGCGCCACCTGCCGCGCGAAGTCGGGCAGGAAGTCCCGCACACAGCGCAACGCAATCACGATCAAGCCGAAGCCCCCCCGCCCGCCGCGCCGCTGACACACTACTACCGCAGCAAGGCAACACCCACCGAGGAACACGCCGAGATCCAGCGGGTACTCGCCGAAGCGGGCGGCAACCGAGCCGAAGCCGCGCGGCGCCTGGGCATGTCGCGCACGACCCTGTGGAAGCGGCTGCGCGAGGGCGCCTGAAGTGGAAACCGCCGTCCGGCATCCAGGGCTGCGGTTTCAGAAGCGGGAGCGCGCGGCACCTGCCGCGAGCTTCAAGCGCGCGCCGCCGCACCTTCCGGGCTGACCGGTTCAGGCCCCGATTTGACCTCGTCACCCACCAGGATGCGGTTGGCGAAGTGCAGCAGCAGCCCGGTCAGCACCGCGCCGCCGACCAGATTGCCGAGCGTCACCGGGAGCTGGTTCCACAGCAGCCACTGCCCGACACTGATGTCGGCACCGAGCAGCATTGCGGTCGGGATCACGAACATGTTGACCACCGAGTGCTCCAGCGCCAGCGCGAAGAAGGTCGACACCGGTAGCCACACCGCCGCGATCTTGCCCATGCTGGAGGTCGAACTGAGTGCCAGCACCGTGCCCAGCGCCACCATCCAGTTGCACAGCACGCCCTTGACGAAAGCCGTCAACCCGCCGTGCCAGCCGGCCGCCACGTAGGCCAGCGTCTTGGATTCGGCCACCGCGATGACCTTGGCCCCCAGCGCACCCGCGTCGTGCGCGAAGGCTCCGGTCAGCGCAATGGCGAACAACAGGCCGGCGAAGACGCAGCCCAGGAAGTTGCCGAAATACACCCACCCCCAGTTGCGCAGCATCCCGGCGCCGTCGAGCTTGCCGCGCGCCATGGCGAACGGCAGCAGCGCGAAGTTGCCGGTGACCAGCTCCAGTCCAAGCAGCACGATCATGGCGAACCCAACCGGAAACACCGCGCCCGACACCAGCGCGGCCGGTCCCGCCGGCAGTCCGAGCGAGGCATTGAATGCAAACGCGGTCGCGTAGGCGAGCAAGGCACCCGACAGAAAGGCCTTGAGCAGCATGCACAACCGGCTCGAACCGGCCTTCTTGCAGGCGGTCGCTTCAATTTCGGTCATCAATTTGTGCGGATATACGTGATCCATGATGATGTCCCCCTGGTTCAGTTGTTTGCACTTGTTGTGTATTGACCCGCATCGCTGACATCCGCGCCCGGCGTTTCTCCGACGAACAGCGCCCCCAGCCACGCGATGAACAGCCCCAACGCCAGCGCCACCATCAGCCATCCGGCGCACTCCTGTTCAAACGCCGAATAGCTGTTGCACACGCGCACCGGCGCGGCGATGTAAAGCCATCCGAGCACCGCCAGCATGCTGAGGAAGTTGGTCCACACCACGCCCCGCCCGATCAGCCCGAGCCGGCGCCAGGCCAGCGCCAGCGGCGCGCCGACCAGCGCCGGCAAGGTCACGAACTTGGCGACCTCCGCCAACACCTGGCCCAGCGCGGCGTCCAGCGCGCGCGGCAGCATCCAGTAGCTCGACGTGACGAGCGCGAGCAGCACGCACGGAACGGCACCGCCCAGCGTGGCGAGCATGCGCTCCTGCCATCGCCCGTCCAGCGAACGGATCGCCAGAAAGCCACACGCCACCAGCAGCGGGAGTTGCACCAGCATGTGGGCGCTCATGCTCGCCTCCAGCCATTGCCGGGCCGGGGGTGTCGCCAGCAGGATCAGGGTCGTCGCCGGGAGGGCGACCGACGCCATGAAGGCCCGAACGGCGACACCGGCACGTTTGAGCGGCAGATGCGCTTGGGTGATTGCGACGTTCATAGCAAGCCTCCTATGCTTTCGACGAACGGCGCGACCTGATCGAGATCGTTGATCGCGGTCAGCCTGCCGTCGCGCCCCACCAGGTGGATGGCGGCGTTGTGCTCGAAGCCGCCACGTCCGTCGTCGATGACGATGATGCCGAAGGCCTCAAGCAAGACCTTCAGCTCTCCCGCGTCCCGCACACGGGCGATACGCCAGTGCGAGCCATCCGCGCCGAACACGTCGGCGTAGTCCCGCATCCGCGCCGGCGTATCGCGTTCGGGGTCGAAGCTGATGCTGAGCAGGGCAAAATCCCGGCCCAGCGCGTACTGCGGCACCCGCGCGCGGATCTGCTTGAACGCCATGCCCAGGCTCAGGCATACGCTGTCGCAACGGGTATAAATGAACTCCACCGCGAGCAGGCGCCCACGATAGTCATCGAGGCTGAACAGCGTGCCGCGCTGGTCTTCCAGCACCGCCACCGGCAGCGTGCGCGGTGTGCGCAGTATGTCGGCGCGGCGCGCGGCCTCGGCGGTGAAGGCGTTCAGACCGTCAGTCCCCCACCACAGCACGCCGGCCCCGACCAGGGTGACCAGCGCCGTGGCGGCGAGGCTGCGCAGCAGCTTGCCCGCGCGGCCGGCGGCGTTCATGCCGCCACCACACCGTAGGGGAGCGACGCTCGAGTGTGGTCGCGTCTAGCCAGGCTCAATCGCCCGAAGAAGCGCAGCATGAACCACAGCGCGGCCGATATCAGCAACACCGCGAAGGCAGCTCCCGCCTGGTCATAGGGCACCCACTCGGGCAGATGGGCGGCGTAGCGGCGCGCCACGCTTTCCTTGCCGGCGTACAGGAAGCTCAGCACGAATCCCAGCGTCCCGGTGGTGTAGGCCCAGAACGCCATGCGGTCGAGCATGCCGTCGGTCGCATCCTGGGCGGGCTTGCCGAGGTAGTACATGAACCCGAAGATCATCGCGAGCATGCCCAGCAGCAGATAGGTGTGGAAATGCCCCGGCACCCACAGCGTGTTGTGCATGACGTAGTTGACCGAGATCGTGCCGTCGATGAAGGCCGGCATCGCCCCCGCCGCCCAGCCGAACAGTGAAACGAACAGCAGCCGCGCGGTCATGTCCCAGCGAATGCCGGAGCGGTACACCAGCATCAGCGCGCCATAGCCGGTGACCAGCAGGATGGGGATGGTGTTCATGTAGCCGATGATGTGGCCCATGATCAGCATCCACTTCGGGAAGGCGAAATCCATCAACAGGTGGTGCGGGAAGATGAACATCACCATCAGCGTCGAGGCCGTCCATGAGGCGAGGAACACCTTGTTCGACTTCCACGGCCGTTGCGTATAGCGCGGCAGGATCTCGTACACCCCGATCACCGCCATGTAGATGGTCGCGTTGATGAACACGTGGCCAAAGAAGTAGATCATGCCCTTGGCCAGCAAGGCGTCGATCCTGAACGCCGGGACATAGAGGTTCACCAACATCATCGCGAGGATGCTCGCGCCGACCACCAGCCCGATCACGTTAACGATGGTGACCATGGTGCTGGCCACTACCGTCGGCGGCGGCGCCTTGCCGTCGTCGTGACCGAAAAGCTGCGGCCATCCGAGCGCGCGCGCGAAACTACCGTAGCGGCCGATGATGGCGCGCGCCACGTCCAGATGCAGCAGCAGGAAACCCACCCCGATCACCAGCAGACCGGCCATGAACAGCGCCGCCGCCTGGGTGCTCCACATCCCCATCGAACTACCCGGAAGCGGGAACAAAAAGGTCCACGCGCCGTGGAAATCACCGAGCAGCACACTGGTCAGTATCATCACCACCCCGGCCAGGAACAGCGCGAGGTTGGCGAAAAGGATGCCGGTGGACAGCGCCACGTACTGGCGCAGGAAATGCCACATCACCGCCGCCCCGGCAATCCCGGCGATACCCACCATGCCGGCGCCGTGCAAGGTCATGAGCTTGTAGAACGGCTGTGGCCCCATCTCGATCAACTGCGCCTGCTCCAGCCGCATCAACAGCCCGAAAACCATCATCAGCAATACCACTGCCGCCGCGGTCAGCAGATACGCGACCACGCCGGTTTCGGCGCCGCGATCGGGAGTCGTCGTCATACAGGTTGTCTTGGTCATGTTCATGTCCTCCTTTACCGGCCCGCGACCGTCAGTTCGGCCACCATGGCGTGATGCACGGTGCCGCAATACTCAAGACACATGATCTTGTAGGTGCCAGCCTCGTCGAAGGTATGGCGCAGCGTGTTGATATAGCCGGGCATGGCCTGCACTTGCGCGACCAGCTTCATGTTCGTGTCGTAAATACCGAAGCCGTGATTGACGTCCGCGCTGGTAACGCGAAACTCGACCGGATGGCCGGTCGCGATCTCGGTCTCGCTCAGTTCCCAGTACCAGAGATGGCCGGTCGCCTGTATCACCTGTGCCGGGCGCGCGTCCCGCACCCCACGGGCATGAGCGGCGTCATAGGGCAGATTGACCAGGGTGTAGATCATGGTCGGCCCGAACACCAGCACGACCCCCCAGAACAGCGCCAGGCGCAGCCGATAGGCGCGTTTCTGCAACGGCGCGTAGTCTTCGTAACGCCCCCCGGAGTTAATGGCTACGAACGCGAAGCCCAAGGCTACGAGCGCCATCAGTATCAGCGATGCCTGCCATGCGATTTCCTGCATGATGTGTTCCCCCTTCATGTGTTGCCTCACCGATACGCCGCACTGCCAGTGCGGCACGACGCATTGAGGCATTGTTGGTGGTCGTGGCGGAGGGGTTGCGCCCAGCGGGAGCAACACCTCCACGACCCCATACAGCGAGACGTGTGCCAGGCCAGGCAAGTCGTTGAAATGAAATATATTTCAAGACTGGCGCACTGACCTGCACCATGATGCGGGGGGAAAATGGACGTTCAGTCCGGTGTGGTGCGTTCATGCTGAACACAATGAACGCCTTGTCGCTCAGCCTTGCGCCGAACGCAGCACGTATTTCTTCAGTTTGCCGGTCGGCGTGCGCGGCAGCGTGTCGGCGAAGACGTAGTCACGCGGAATCTTGTAGCGGGCGAGCTTGTCGGCGAGAAATCCGGCGAGAGCCTCGCCGTCGATCGCGGCGCCGGGGCGCGGCACGACGTGGGCGACCACGGTTTCGCCCCAGATCTCGTGCGGACGGCCGATCACAGCCACGTCGGCGACCGCCGGGTGGGTCAGCAGCACGTCCTCGACCTCCTTGGAATAAACGTTCTCACCGCCGGTGACGATCATGTCCTTGGCGCGGTCGGCAATGAAGAGGTAGCCGTCGCCGTCGACGCGGACGAGGTCGCCCGAGCGGTACCAGCCCCCCTCGGCGAAGGCGGCGCGGGTCGCGGCGGGGTCGTCGAGGTAGCCGAGCATGACGCTGTCGCCGCGCAACCAGACCTCGCCGATGTCGCCCGGCCCGGCTTCGCCGCCGTCGGCGCGGACGACGCGCAGGTCGATCCCCGGCGTCGCGACGCGCCCGATCGAACCGGCCTTCGCGACCTGCTCCTCGGGGTAAAGCAGGGTTCCCAGCGGGCCGGTTTCGGTCATGCCGAACACCTGGAGAAAACGCTCGCTCTTGTAGGCGGCCATCAGCCGGCGCGCGAGGTCGGCGCCGATCGGGCCACCGCCGTAGATCCACGCGCGGACGCTGGAAAGGTCGTAATCGGCGAAGTCGGGCACCGCCTGCAGCGGCGCGAAGAAGGAGACGGGGGCGCCGAAATGGACGGTCACGCGCTCGTCGCGCACCGTTTCCAGGAAGCGTTGCGGGTGGTATTCGCGCAGCAGGACGACAGTGCCGCCGACGTAGATCGTTCCCCCCAGCCAGTTGTTCAGCGGCGACGAGTGCCAGATCGGCATCGCGATCAGGGTACGGTCGCCGCGCACCAGCGAGACGGCGAGCGCGGCGTTGATCGCCGCCAACGCCACGGTGCGGTGGCTGTGCAGGCAGCCCTTGGGCTTGCCGGTGGTGCCCGAGGTGTAGAGGATCTCGGCGATGCCGTCGTCAGCCGGCGGGGCGCCGTCGATCCCCGCCTCGGCGGCGCGCAGCGCATCGAAGTCCTCGACGCCATCGACGGCGCCGGCGGTGCTCATGCGCAAGGCGGGGTTGGCGACCTGGCGCATCACCGGCGCCAGCGCCGCATCGAACAACACGAGCCGCGCCCGGCAGTGGTCGAGGATGTACGCTGCTTCCGGCGCCTGGAGCTTGTGGTTGATCGGCACCACCGTGGCACCGATCCGCCAGGCGCCAAGCAGCGCGTCGATGAAGCCGGGCGTGTTGTAGCACATCAGCGCGACGCGGTCGCCAGCGCCGACGCCGCGCGCGCGCAGCAGCGCGGCGGCCTGGCGCGAGCGCCGGTTCATCGCGGCATAGGTGATCGACTGGCCCTCGTGGCGGACGAAGGGCTTGTCCGGCGTCATGCGGACGGCGCCAAGAAAAGCGTTATGGAGGTTCATCGTTATTCCGCTCCCGCAAGGAATCCGTCTCAGGCCCGAGGCGTGGCGCGCTCGATGATCGCGGCGCAATCGACGCCGGTGGGCAGGGCGCCGTAGTTGTGGTGCCCGCTCGATCCGAGGCGCGAGGCGCAGAACGCATCGGCGACGAAGGCCGGCGCGTGCTGCTGCAGGAGCGCGGCCTGCAACGCCAGCGCCATGCGGTCGACGACATCGCGGGCGCGGTATTCGAGGTCGGCGGGGTTCCGGAACTCCGCTTGCAGGCGCTCGACCCAGGCGTCGAGCGCGGCATGGGCGCCGCGCGCGCGGCCCAGCTCGGAAAAGAAGGCGGGCACCGTCTCCGGGGATTTCTGGATCGCGCGCAGCACGTCGAGGCATTGCACGTTGCCGCTGCCCTCCCAGATCGCGTTGACCGGCGATTCGCGGAAGAAACGCGGGAAGGGGCCGTCCTCCATCACGCCGCTGCCGCCGGTGCATTCCATCGCCTCGTAGGCGTGATTCGGCGTGCGCTTGCAGATCCAGTACTTGCCCACCGCCGTGCACAGGCGGGCGAGCAGGTCCTCGTGCGCGTCGTCGCGGTGGTCCAGCGCGCGGGCGATGCGCATCGTCAGCACGAGCGAGGCCTCGCTCTCCAGCGCGAGATCGGCGAGGACGTTCTGCATCAACGGCTGGCGGTTGAGCACCTTGCCGAAGGCCGAGCGGATCGAGCAGTGGTGCAGCGCGTTGGCCACCGCCGCGCGCTGACCGCCCGAAGAGCCGATCATGCAGTCGAAGCGCGTCATCGCCACCATCTCGATGATGGTGCGCACGCCGCGCCCTTCCTCGCCGACCATCCACGCCAGCGCGCCGCGCAATTCGGTTTCGCTGGAGGCGTTCGAGGCGTTGCCCATCTTGCGCTTGAGGCGCAGCACCTCGAACGGGTTCTTGCTCCCGTCCGGCCGCCAGCGCGGCAGCAGCAAGCACGACAGCCCGCCCGGCGCCTGCGCCAGCACCAGGAAAGCGTCGCACATCGGCGCCGAGACGAAATACTTGTGCCCGACCAACTCGTAAGGCTGGCCGGGGCCGCCGGCGCCCACCGGCCAGGCGCGCGTGGTGTTCGCGCGCACATCCGATCCGCCCTGCTTCTCGGTCATCGCCATGCCGATGGTCAGGCCCGCTTTCTGCCCGTCGGGGATGTTGCGCGGGTCATAGACGCGCGCGGTGATGCGCGGCGCCCAGTGGCTCGCGAGCGAGGGCGTCGCGCTCAGCGCGGGGATGGAAGCGAAGGTCATCGTCACCGGGCAGCCGTGCCCCGCTTCGACCTGCGATTGCAGGTAGAAGCGCGTGGCGCGGGCGACGTGGGCGCCGGGGCGCGGGTCGGTCCAGGGCGAGGAATGGATGCCGTTCTCGATCGCGGTCTTCATCAACGCGTGGTACGCCGGGTGGAACTTCACCAGGTCGATGCGGTTGCCGAAGCGGTCGTGCGTTTCCAGTTCGGGCAGGAAGCGGTTGGCGAGCACGCCCAGTTCGAGGTAATCGGCCGAGCCGGCGAGGCGGCCAAAGGCGGTCAGGTCATCGTGCGCCCAGCCGGCGCCCTCGCGCGCGAGCGCCTCGACGAGCGCCTGATCCTGCGTGTACATGTTGTAGTCGCGCAGCTCCCGCGACACATTGACCACTTCGTGGGTGCTGGCGAGGTAGCGTTGCGCAATGCCGGCGGCGTTCATGATCGCTCCTTGGGACGGATGGTGGATGGGTCGCCGCCGCGCTCCGGAAGCCTGTCGCAAGGCGGGGAAAACGTTGCAGAATGCGGCACGGGACGTTGAGATAATTCTAGGAAGAATCACCCGGCCGAGTGTTCGGCTTGCCATCATCATGAAACCAAAACCCCCACCCTCCGGCGCCACCGCCCGCAGAAGGCCACGCCAGTCGCGCGCGTGGCATACCTCGCAGGCCTTGCAGGACGCCTATGTTCGGCTTTTGGTCGAGCGCGGCCATGCCGGGATCACGATCCGCGAGATCGTCGCGCTCGCCGGAACCGGGCTCGGCAGCTTCTACGAGTATTTCGCAAGCAAGGACGATCTGGCGCTGGTCTGCCTGCATCTGCGCACCAAGCGCCTGTTGCGGGCGATGCACGTGGCGATCGGGCAACACGCCGGACGCCCGCTGCGCGACATCGTCGACGCCGTGATCTGCGCGCAACTAACCGCCCACGACGGGCCGCCACGGGAATGGGGGGCGCACTACCTGCTGGAGCGCCACCACTCCAGCGCCGACGCCTACCGCAAGATGTACGACCGCTTCGTCGCGGAATGGGAATACGCGCTGGAATCGGCGGCGGACCTGCCCGCCTCGTGCGCCAAGGCGGAGGTCGCGCGGGTCTGCCAGACCATCATGTACGGCCTCTTCGCGCACGCCTTCCTGCGCGGCGAGGCGCCGGACGCGGCGGCACTGGCACGCCAGACGCGCGCGGCGCTGCGCGCCTGGGTCGACCACGTGGCGCCGCGTTCGCGCTGATCGGCGCCGCGACGGCCCTCTTCAGCGCATGCGCTCGGCCAGGTGGCGGCGCACCGAAATCGCGCTGCCCAGCCAGCCGAGGAATGCAGCGAATCCGAGGATCGCCGCGCTTTGCTTCAGGTCCGGCCCGGACAACGCGAACACCGCGCCGTACGTGACAGCCAGGCTTTCCACCGGGGCGCTCAGCGCCTCGATGGTGAGCCACACTGTGCCAAGCGCCACCAACCCACCCAGCAGCCCCTGCAGGCTGCCGAACCAGTAGAACGGGCGGCGGATGAACGGGTCGGTCGCGCCGAGCAGCCGGCTCACGTCGATTTCATGGCGCTGGGTCAGGATGTGCAGTCTTATCGTGTTGAAGGTCACGATGACCAGCGCGAATCCGAGCAACCCCGCCAGCAGCAGCACCGCCGATTTACCCAGCCCCAGCAGAGCGTGCAGGCGCTGCACCCACGCCGAATCGAGCTGCACGTGCTCGACCTTGTCCCACTCGCGAAAGCGTGCCTGCATGCTTTCATAGTTGCCGGGATCGTCGCCACGCACGTTCACGACGAAGGCATCGGGCAACGGATTGCTGGCGAGGCCACCCAGCACATCGCCCAGCCCGCCCTTTTCAAGCTGGCGCAACGCCTCGTCGCGCGACACATGGCGAAAACTCGCCACCATGTCATCACCGCCCAGGCGCTTCTCGATTGCGGCTATATCCGCGTCGGTGGCTTCCTGCACCAGAAAGAGGCTGATCTCGGGGGTACCCGAAACGCCGCGCGCGAGGCTGCCGATGTTGTCCAGCAGCAGATAACCCGCCGCTGGCAGCGACAACGCGATACCCACCACGAGCGCCGACAGCAGGGTGCCCAGCGGATGCCGCGCCAGACGCACCAGCGCCTGCGCGATCGCCCGCAGATGCAGGTAAAGCCAGCCGCTCATGCCGACTCCCCGAGCTTGCGAATAAATCTACTGCGCGGACCGATTGCTGCGTTGCTCACTCGCTCACTCCTCGCCTATCCATTTGATATGTCTCGTCGTTCGCAAGCTCGCGCCTTGCACTCGGCCCTGCTCGCTACGATTTCTTCACAAGCTCTCAGATCAGGATGCCGCTGCCCAGCACCAGGCGGCGCGGACTGTAGCCGGCAAACAGGCTCTCGTCGTGGGTCGAGATCAGCACCGTCACGCCGGCCTCGTTGAATGACTTGAACAGCGCCGCGATCTCGCGCGCGTAGGCTACATCGAGGTGCGCGGTCGGCTCGTCGGCGATCAGGATGGAGGGGCGGTTCACGATCGCGCGCGCGATTGCGACGCGCTGCTGCTCGCCCCCGGACAGGCCGGCCGGAATCTCGCGATCGCGCCCTTTCAGGCCGACCCGTTCGAGCGCCGCAGCCACCCGTTTCGCCGCATCACGGGGAGGATGGCCGGTGATGACCAGCGGCAGCATCACGTTGTCGAACACGCTGCGATCGAACAGCAAACGGCTTTCCTGCAACACCAGCCCGAGGTTGCGCCGCAGGTAGGGAATCGCGCCCGCGCGCAGCCGCGACACGTCCTGACCATTGATGCGCACCGCCCCGCTGGTGGGCCGTTCGATGGCCGGAATCATCTTGAGCAGGGTGCTCTTGCCCGCGCCCGAGTGCCCGGACAGCACCACCAGTTCACCGTGCCGGATCTCGAAACTGACTCCCGCCAGCGCCACGTAGTCGCCGGGGTATTTCTTCACCACCTCATCGAAGATGATCATCCCGTCCGGCCTACCGGTCCGAGCCTGCGCCCGGCGGGCGTGCGAACAACGCATCGACGAACTCGCGCACGCGGAACGGTTGCAGGTCGTCTATGCCCTCGCCCACGCCGATGAAGCGCAGCGGCTTGGGCGACTGGCGCGCGATCGCGGCGACCACGCCGCCCTTGGCCGTGCCGTCGAGCTTGGTCAGCACCAGGCCGGTGACCCCGATCGCGGCATCGAAGGCCTTGACCTGGGTCAGCGCGTTCTGCCCGATGTTGGCGTCCAGCACCAGCAGGACCTCGTGCGGCGCATCCGGCGCGGCCTTGGCGATCACGCGCCTGACCTTGGCGATCTCTTCCATCAGGTGCAACTGCGTCGGCAGGCGTCCGGCCGTATCGGCCAGCACCACGTCGATGCCGCGCGCCTTGGCGGCATTTACCGCGTCGAAGATCACCGCCGCCGAATCACCCGAATCCTGCGCGATCACGGTCACGTTGTTGCGCTCGCCCCAGGTCTGCAACTGCTCGCGCGCCGCCGCGCGAAACGTATCGCCGGCCGCCAGCAGCACGCTCTTGCCCTGTCCCTGGTAATACTTCGCCAGCTTGCCGATGGAAGTGGTCTTGCCCGAGCCGTTGATGCCCGCGATCATGATGATGAACGGCGCGTGGGTGCCGACATCCAGCGGCTGCTCCAGCGGCTGCAATAGGGTCTGCAGGGTTTCGGCCAGTGCCGCCTGGAGCTGGTCGGCGGTTTCGAGCCGGTCGCGCTTCCAGCGCTTGCGCAGCTCATCCAGCAGATGCTGGGTCGCCTCGACGCCGCAATCGGCCATCAGCAGGGTGTTTTCGAGTTCTTCCAGCAGATCCTCGTCGATCTTGCGCAAGCCGAACAGGTTGGCAAGACCGCCACCGAGTTGCTGGCGGGTACGACTGAGCCCCGCCTTGAGGCGCTCGGACCACGATCGCCGGGTCACCACCTCGGGCGCGCCGGCGGCAGGCGCCGCGACCTCGGGCGCCGCGACCACCGGGGTTTCGACCACCGGCGTTGCAACTGGCGCCGGCTCGGCGCCGGCCGGGAGCACTTCAGCATCAGCGGTGCGCTCGCCCCCGTCCTCCAGCGCTGGATTGGCCTGCGGATCGGGTCGGCGGGATTTTTTCAGGAAACCAAACATGGATACTCGGGTCAGTTGGAACGTCAAACTACACAAGGTGCGCATTCACGAAACATCCGGGCTAAGATGCCGCCACGCGCGCGCCACAGGCCGCGCGTCCGTCGGAAATCTCAGCCACACCGGCCGCAAATTCTATCAGATGCAGGACATCCCAATGTTTCGCTCCATCATTCGTCTGACGACGGCATGCGTCGCCGGACTCGCACTCGCGGGTCCGCTCCACGCCAACCCCTTTGAAACAGTGCTCGACAACGGCCTCAAGGTCATCGTCAAGGAAGACCGACGCGCCCCCTCGGTGGTGCACATGCTGTGGTACGACGTCGGCGCCATGGATGAGCCGGCCGGTGTGACCGGTATCGCGCACATGCTGGAACACATGATGTTCAAGGGCACGGCCAAGGTCGGCCCGGGCGAGTTCAACAAGCGCGTCGCGGCGGTCGGCGGGCGCGACAACGCGTTTACCGGGCAGGACTACACCGCCTACTTCCAGCAGATTCCGACCGCGCATCTTGAGCAGATGATGGCGCTGGAAGCCGACCGCATGATCAACCTGCAACTGGTGGCCGAACAACTGCAGCCCGAGATCGAAGTGGTCAAGGAAGAGCGGCGCATGCGCACCGACGACAACCCGCACTCACTGCTGTATGAACAATTGATGGCCACCGCCTATCAGGCCCACCCCTACCATCGTCCGGTCATAGGCTGGATGCCCGACATCGAGGGCTACACGGTGGCGGACGCGCAGCGCTGGTACAGCGACTGGTACGCCCCCAACAATGCGCGCCTGGTCGTGGTCGGCGACGTCGACCACGAGGCCGTGTTCGAGTTGGCACGCAAGCACTACGGCACCATTGCCGCACGCGAACTGCCGGCACGCCGCATCTCGCGCGAACCGCAACAGCGCGGCCCTCGCCACACCGTGGTACGCGCACCCGCCGAGCTGCCTTATGTGGCGCTCGCCTGGCACGCCCCCACCCTGCGCGACCCGCACGCCGATCGCGACGTCTATGCCCTGCAGGTGCTGGCTGCGGTCCTGAACGGCTACGACGGCGCGCGCCTGTCGCGCCGGCTGGTACGCGAGCAGCAGATCGCGGTGAATGCCGATGCCAGCTATGACGGCACCGGTCGCGGCCCGTCATTGTTTACCCTCGGCGGCACGCCCAGCGCCGGGCACGGGGTGAAAGAGCTGGAAACCGCCTTGCGCGCCGAAATCGAACGTATTGCCAGGGAAGGCGTAGATCCGGCGGAACTGGAGCGGGTCCGCATCCAGGTAGTCGCGGCGCAAGTGTACAAGCGCGACTCGTTGATGGGACAGGCGATGGAAATCGGCTTTCTGGAGTCGGCGGGCCTGTCCTGGCGTGACGATGAGGCCATGCTCGAGAACATCCGCAAGGTCACGGCGGAAGACGTCCAGTCGGTCGCGCAACGCTACTTCAGCGATGACCGGATGACCCGTGCCGAACTCGACCCGCTGCCGCTCGAAGCCGTCGCGCGGCGCGCCCGCCAACCGTCCAGCGTCAAGCATTGAGAGACGTCATGAGTATTTTCAAAAAATCCACTACCTTTCGCACCGCTCTGGTGCTCTTGGCCCTGGCCTGCCTCAACCCCGCCTGGGCCGGACCACGGATCCAGCACTGGGTGGCTGACAACGGCACCCAGGTCTATTTCGTCGAAAGCCGCGCCTTGCCGCTGATCGACATCGAGATCGCCTTTACCGCGGGCAGCGCCTACGACCCCGAGGGCAAGAGCGGTACCGCGTCGATGACGCGTGACATGTTGCAAACCGGCGCCCTGGATCTGGACGAGCAGCAGATCGCCGAGCGCATCGCCGACACCGGCGCACAGTTCGGCGGCAGCGTCGACAACGACCGCTCAGCGATGACCGTGCGCACGCTTTCGAGCGCGGACGAGCGCGATGCCGCCGTGGCGCTCGCGGCGCGCCTGCTTGCCCATCCGGCCTTTCCCGCCGACGCCTTCGGCCGGGAAAAGACGCGCACCCTTGCCGCCGTGCGCGACGCGCTGACCCGCCCCGCCGTCCTCGCCGAGCGCGCCTTCAGCCGCGCCATCTACGGTTCGCACCCGTATGCGGACCAAAGCGGGCTGGAAACGGTGGAACGCATCACCCGCGACGATCTCGTGACCTTCCACCGCCGCCACTACGTGACCGCCAACGCCACCGTCACGATCATCGGCGACGCCAGCCGCGAAGATGCGGAGCGCATCGCGCTGGCCCTGACCCGTGAGCTGCCGGCCGGAACACGCGCGCCCGAACTCGCCCAACCCGCGCTGCCCGAGCGCTCGCTCGAACGCATTGCCCACCCCTCCGCCCAGTCACACATCCTGGTCGGCATGCCGGGCCTGTCGCGTGAAGACCCCGATTACTACCCGCTGCTGGTTGGCAATTACATCCTCGGCGGCGGCGGATTCGTATCGCGCCTGACCGAAGAGGTGCGCGAAAAGCGCGGCCTGGCCTACAGCGTGTATAGCCACTTCAACCCCCTGCGCGTGGCGGGCCCGTTCCAGATCGGTCTGCAGACGCGCGGCCAGCAAGCCGACGAGGCCCTGGGGGTGGTCGAGCAGGTGCTCGCCGGCTTCATCGCCGAAGGTCCTACCGCCGCCGAACTGCAGGCCGCGCGCGACAACATCGTCAACGGTTTCGGCCTGCGCCTGGACTCGAATGCCAAGCTGCTCGGTTACGTCGCGATGATCGGCTTCTACCGTTTGCCGCTGGACTGGCTCGACACCTACACCGACCACGTGAGCAAGGTCACCCCCGCCGCGGTCCGCGACGCATTCGCCAGACGCATCAAGCCGCGGCACCTCGCCACGGTAATCGTAGGGGGTGACGGGGACAACGCCAGGGCGCAAGCCGGCACGGCGGATGGTGGGACCAGGAATTGAGCCGCGTCCGCATCGTCGGCGGTCAATGGCGCTCGCGCCTGATCGAGGTCGCCAAGGCGCCGGGACTACGACCGACGCCCGACCGCGTGCGTGAAACGCTGTTCAACTGGCTGGGCCAGGATCTGACCGGCCTGACCTGCCTGGATCTGTTCGCCGGCACCGGGATACTCGGCTTCGAAGCCGCATCGCGCGGCGCCACGCAGGTCACGCTGGTCGAGCGCGACAAGCGCGTCTGCGCTGCGCTGCATCAAGCGGCAATAACCCTACAGGCGTCGCAAGTAGAGGTAATTCGCGGCAATGCGGTAGAATTCGCGCTATCCGTGTCGCGCAGCTTCGACCTGGTCTTTCTCGACCCGCCCTACAACCAGGGGTGGTTGAAAACCATCGAACCCATGCTAGGCAAGATGCTGAAACCGGACGGCTGGCTGTACGCAGAATCCGAAGCACCGTTGCAGCAACTGGGCGAGTGGCAGGTGGTTCGCCGGGGCAGCGCCGGTCAGGTTCATTTTCACCTCCTGCGAGGACGAAGCGAATGAAGGAAGCAGTGGCAATCTACCCAGGCACCTTCGACCCGTTCACACGCGGTCATGAAGACCTGGTCCGGCGCGGTTCCCTGCTGTTCGATCGCATCATCGTTGCGATCGCGGCCAGCGCGGGCAAGGGACCCATTTTCACGCTCGACGAACGGGTCGACATCGCACGCGAAATCCTCGCCCCGTTTCCCAACGTCGAAGTCACCGGCTTTGACGGCCTGCTGATGGACTTCCTCCATGCCAGGGGTGCGCGACTGATCTTGCGTGGCTTGCGCGCGGTATCGGACTTCGAATACGAATTCCAGATGGCCGGCATGAACCGCAAGCTCTTTCCGGATGTCGAAACAGTGTTTCTCACCCCAGCCGACGAATACATGTTCATCTCCGCCACGATGGTCCGCGAGATCGCCAAACTGGGTGGCGATGTCAGCAAGTTCGTCGCACCCGTGGTGATGGACCGATTAAACGCCAAGGTCACCAGGTAACCGGGCGCTGAAACCACAGTTCTGTAAATCCATAGAGAGGTAGCAAAAAATGGCTTTAATGATTACCGACGAATGCATCAACTGCGATGTGTGCGAACCGGAGTGCCCGAACGGGGCGATCTATCAAGGCGACGAAATCTACGAGATCGATCCGGCCAAGTGCACCGAATGCGTCGGACACTTTGACGAGCCGCAATGCCAGCAAGTCTGCCCGGTGGACTGTATCCCGCTGAATCCGGATATCGTCGAGAGCCGTGACCAGCTGATGGAAAAATTTCTCAAGCTGACCAATCAGGAAGCCTGATCGGCCTTATCCACGAGCTGGTCATGCGGCACGCGGTGCACTGTGTGCGCCATCCGCATCCGACGGGTGACTCACTCCCAGCGCCGCATAGATACCCGCCTGCAGGGCAGACAGTTCGTCGAGTTGCCCGAGCAACACCGCTTCCGCCTGTTTGAGTTCATCCACCCGGTCTTCCAGCGTATCGGTGGCCTGGTGGATGCGCTTGACGCTTTCCAGCCGGCGCTTGAGTTGCAACTGGTACTCGCGCACCTGCGTCTCCAGCGGCGCCATGACCGCCCGCAACCACTGCTCCACGTCCCGGTTGGCGACCTCGAAGGTACGGCGCGCCTGCACCGCAACGGTTTCAAAGAACTTCTGCGTCAGCACCCGCCTTTCGGTGGTAACCAGGATCAGCACGGTGTTGATCTGGCGATTGAACGCCTCTTCGAGCCGGTCAAGTTCCTTTTCGTAGCGTTGCGTCGAGAATGATTCCGGCGGCGTCAGCTTCAACCCGTGCTCGACGCTGAAGCGCCTGTACATGGTGTCGAGCATGCGGGTGATCTCGCCGATCTCGTCGGTCGACAGTGCCAGATTGGCGCGCAGGTGCTTGAAGAACCCTTCCATGGCCGCGCGCAAACCCTTGGAAAACGTCGAATCCAGCATCGCCTCGCGCGTGCGCCGTGTTTCGTCACGCAAGGCGTCCAGCCCCAGGTGCCCGAGCAGGTTGTTGGTCAGCGTCGAAAACACCGTCCGCACCGCGTAATACTTCTTGAGCCCTTCCTCGAATTCGGTTTTCTCGGCGCGGATCTTGAGCATCATGTACTCGATGACGCTCTGATTCTTGCCCCGCAGGTCGGTCATTTCGCGCAGTTGTTCGCGCAACCCGTTCAAGCGCGCCTGCAGCAGGTCGGTCACCTGGTCGCTCAGTTGCGCCGTCTCGCGCAACGTATCGTCGCGCACGATCTCCTGCTTGGTCGGCAGCACATCTTCGGAGAGTGCCTTCTCCAGCGCCCGGATACGACTGCGTTCGACCAGCGCTTCGTCGCCGTTGATGCGACCGACCAGCCCTTTTTGTGCCGACACCGGGAACACGTCGGACTGGCGCACATCGAGCGTCTTGGCCACCGACTTGACCTGGCGGTCGATCTCGGCGTCGATGCGCGCATCGTCGCGCAGCCCGTCCCACAGCCCATCGATCTTGTTCAACACCACGATCCGGCCCTTGCGCCGGTCCCGTCCGGTGTGCACGTACTCGCGCCACACCGCCATGTCGCTCTGCGTCACCCCGGTATCGGCGGCAAGCACGAACAACACCGCGTGCGCGTTGGGGAGCAGCGACAAGGTCAGCTCCGGCTCCGCACCGATTGCGTTCAGACCCGGCGTATCGAGAACGATCAGCCCCTGTTCCAGCAGCGGATGCGGAAACTGGATCGATGCGTGGCGCCAGCAGGGTATTTCCACCGTGCCGTCGGCTTCGGGCTTCAATCCGTTTTCACCACTCGGGTCGACCGTGAACCCCAGGCTGCGCGCCTCGACCTGGCTGACGTGCTGTGTTTCACCGACCCGTGACAAGGCCGCCTGCAGGCTGGCAGCCGAGCCGGCTTCGAGCGTTTCCGCCACCCAACGTTCCGGCGATTGCTTCAGGTCGGCGACGCTGGCGTTGGAGCGGCGCGTATCGATAGGCAACAAACGGATTTCCGGCTGCGCGCCGGGAGTCCATTCCAGCTCGGTCGGGCACATCGTGGTGCGGCCGGCGCTCGACGGCAGAATGCGGTCGCCAAAATCCGAGAAGAAGATGGCGTTGATGAGTTCCGATTTGCCACGCGAGAATTCCGCGACAAAAGCCACGGTAAGTTTATCCTCGCGCAGCTTTTCGAGGATGTACTGCAGGCGCAGATCGGTCTGGGCATCTCCGATCTCGTTGCGCGTCAGCCAGCTGCGCAAGCGACCGATTGCATCGCTGGCGCCGTCACGCCACCGGCCATAGGCGGAAAACTCGTCAACCAGGCTCATGATTATCTCGCACCATTACATCGCGCACATGTTCAGCACGCAGAATTCACATGTTGAGAGGATAGCGCCGAACGGGCGGCATTCCAATCGCCGAGATACGCATTCTTGCATAAAGCTCGATGCGAGGCTCCTGATGCGAACAGACCACCGCCCCACGCGTCCGGCATCAGTCGGCCTTGTTCCGTCCGCCCCGCTGACAACGTGGGCACCAGAAGGTCGCGCGCTGGCCCACCACCGCGCGCCGTATCGTCGCGCCGCAGGCCCGGCACGCCTGGCCGTCACGCCCATACACCGCGTAGGATTGCTGAAAATAGCCCGGCTTGCCATCGCCCCCGACGAAGTCCTTGAGGGTACTGCCCCCGGCGGCAATCGCGGCCATCAGCGTCTCGCGCACCGCCTGCGCAAGGCGTCGGTACTGCGCGACCCCAAGCCCGGACGCTGGCGCAAGCGGATGTATGCGGGCGCGAAACAGGCTCTCCGACGCGTAGATGTTGCCTATGCCAACCACCCGGCGCCCGTCCATCAGCGCCTGCTTGATCGGCACGCGGGTAACCCCCATCAGCTCGCGCAGCCGTGCGCCGTCGAAGCCCTCGTCCAGCGGTTCAGGTCCGAGGCTGGCGAGCAGCGGATGCGTGCATGCTTCGCCCGCATGCCAGAGCATCAAGCCAAAGCGACGTGGATCGCGCAGCCGCAGCGCCTGCCCGCCGAACACCAGATCGACGTGATCATGCACGGCAGGGGGCTCATCGACGCCCACCACGCGCAAGCTGCCCGACATGCCCAGATGCACGATCAGGTTGCCCCCGGCAAACACCAGCAGCACGTACTTGGCCCTGCGTCGTACGTCGAGCAGGGTCTGCCCGATCAGCGTCCGGCCCAGCGTTTCGGACACGGGCTGGCGCAGGCGCGGATTTCTCACCACGCAGCCCGTCACGCGCTGGCCGGTCAGCACCGGGCGTATGCCGCGACAAGTGGTCTCGACTTCGGGCAGTTCTGGCATGATCCTGGATCGACCGGAATATGGATAAGCTCGATACGCTTGCCCGCGCACCGCTAAACTGCATAACATGGCGCGAACCGAATCCGGAGCGCCTGTTCTAATCAGTCACGATCGGCATCCGGAACCGACAGCATACAGACTAGCGAACCCTGATCGCCATTCCAGGTTCGCGCCACTCCCTCTCGGGTCAACGATGAAGAAATTGAAAGTTTGCTCGCTCGCCGCGAGTCTCGGGGTTGCGTTTGCGCTCACGTATCTGCCACCCGCCCATGCGGGTTCACACGAACCGCCCAGTCCCGCTGCGTCGGCGCTTCCCGCCCAGGAGCTGACTCCCGAAATCGTCTTCATGCTGATACTGGCCGAAATCGCGGGAGCGCGTGGCGAACTGGGGGTATCGGTGGAGGCCTATCTGAAGCTTGCCGACCAGACCCGCGACCCACGCATCGCAAGACGCGCAACCGAAATCGCGCTGTACGCGCACAACATCGCGGCCGCGACACGGGCGGCGCGACTGTGGGCCGACACCGACCCCGAGTCAGGCGAGGCACGTCAGGTGCTGGCCGGCGTGCTGGCCAACAGCGCGGAACAACTCGACGAGGTACAACTGCATCTTGCCCGCGTACTGGCCGAGTCACCGGAGCAACTGCAGCAGAACATGCTCGGACTGAACCGGGCATTGGCGCGCATTCCGGACAAGCAGGTCGTCAGGTCCATCGTGGACCGGCTGACCGAACCCTACCTCGATTTCGAACCGTCCGCGCATTTCGCTCGCGCCCAGGCCGCGATATCGGTGGACGATAACGTCGCGGCGAGCAGTTCTGTGGACGCCGCGCTCAAGCTGCAACCCGACTGGGAACCGGCGGTACTGTTCAAGGCCCAGTTGCTCACCCAGTCCGAGGCAGCCGGGCAAGCCAGCGTGCTGCTGGCTGGCTACTTGCAGCGCCACCCGGACAACCGCAACGTGCGCCAGGCCTACGCCCGCACCCTGGTATCGGCGCGGGATTTTGTCGGCGCGCGACGCGAGTTCCAGACGCTGCTCAACGCGACGCCGAAAGACATCGACCTGGTGTATGCGGTCGCGCTGGTATCGGCGCAGATCGACGACTTCGACACCGCCATCCGCCTGTTCGAACAGGCACTGCAGGCAGGACACGCCGAGGCCGACACTATCCGCCTGCAACTGGGGCACATCGCGGAGAAGCGCGGTCAGTATGACGTTGCGCTGCGCTGGTACCACGCGGTGACGCACGGCCAGTTCTACATCGAGGCGCAGTTGCGCGTTGCCACCACCCTGTCCAGGAGCGGCAAGCTGGAAGAGGCGCGCGCGCATCTGCACGCGATAGAAGCGGAAGGGGATGACCGCAGGCGCGTGCTGCTCGCCGAAACCATGCTGCTGCGCGATGCCGGGCGCATCGAAGATGCCTACACACTGGTGGACGACGCATTGCGTGAGGCTCCGGACGACGAGCAACTGTTGTACGAATCGGCAATGCTTGCCGAACGCCTGGACCGGATGAACGTCATGGAAGCGCGCCTGCGCAAGCTGATCGCACTCGAACCCGAACACTCGCATGCGTACAACGCGCTGGGCTATTCGCTGGCCGACCGTGGATTGCGTCTGGACGAAGCCGAACAACTGATAGTGCGGGCGCTCGAGATCACCCCGGACGACCCCTACATCCTCGACAGCCTCGGCTGGGTACGGTTTCGTCGCAGCGATCTCGAAGGCGCGTTGAATCACCTCAAGCGCGCCTACGGCATGCGCCCCGATCCCGAAATCGCTGCCCACCTCGGCGAGGTCATGTGGGCGCTGAACCAGCGCGCCGAGGCCGACGCACTGTGGGCCGAGGCCTTGCGCGCCCACCCCGACAACCTGACCCTGACTCGCACGGTCAAGCGCCTGCGCGGCCAATGAAGTCCTCAACCCGACTGCTGATCGCGACCATCGTCGCGCTGACCACCGTGATCGCCAGCGGATGCGCGGTGCAACCGCCGGCGGCCGCGCGTGCCACGGCGCGCACCCTGGTCGGCGCGTTCGAGCTGCAAGGGCGCCTGTCCGCGACCGACGGCACGCGTGCGGCCCACGGTCAGATCAACTGGCGCCATGCACCGACGCGCGACGAGTGGGTCGCACTCAGTCCGCTCGGACAGATCGTGGCGCGACTGGTTGCAACCCCCACCGGCGCCCACCTGCAGACCGCCGATGGGCATGTGCTCGAAGCGCCGGACGCCGCGTCGATACTGCCGCAACTGCTCGGCGTCGCGGCACCGATGGATGGACTCCAACACTGGGTCCAAGCCTCGGTGCGTGACGGGGCGCGCATACTGGAACTGGACAGCGTCGGTCGCCCCATGCGCATCAGCGACGCCGGCTGGATCATCGACTACCTCGAATACGACGGCGCATTCACCGACGCACCCCCACGACGCATCGACGCGACTCAGGGCGAGACCCGCATCCGCCTGGTCATAGACACATGGACACCCCTGCCCTGACCCGCCTCACCCAGTGCCCGGCTCCGGCCAAGCTCAACCTGTTCCTGCACGTCACCGGGCGTCGCGAAGACGGCATGCATCTGCTGCAGACCGCCTTCGTCCTGCTCGACTGGGCCGACACGCTGTCCTTCGCACTGCGCGACGATGGTGATGTCGTGCGCACCACCGATATCCCCGGCGTAGCGGCGCACACCGACCTGGTCGTGCGCGCCGCGCGTCTGCTGCAACAGGAAACCGGATGCCGTCGAGGTGCCGACATCGGCATCGACAAACAACTGCCGATGGGCGGCGGCCTGGGAGGCGGCAGCTCCGACGCCGCCACCACCCTGATCGCGCTCAACCGCCTGTGGAACACCGGACTTGACCGACGCCAGTTGGCAACCCTGGGCCTGCAACTGGGTGCGGATGTACCGGTTTTCATCCATGGCCGCAACGCTTTCGGCGAAGGCGTGGGCGAGGAACTGCGGGCCATCGACCTCGACCGCGCCTGCTACGTGATCGTCGCCCCCGGTGTTTCGGTTCCGACCGCCGAGATTTTTTCCGCCAGGGAGTTGACGCGCGATTCCGAACCCATCAAAATTGCGGACTTCGCTTCAGGCACCACCAGAAACGATCTGCAAGCTGTCGCGTGCAGGCTGTACCCGGAAATAGGTGCCGCAATCGAATGGCTGGAGCAGTACGCTCCGGCACGGATGACGGGGTCTGGCTCGTGTGTTTTCGCACGGGTTGCCGACCAGGTCGTTGCAGCGCGCGTTGTTGCGCTGTGCCCGCCGAAATGGCGCGCATGGGCGGCGTGGAGTCTGGACCGGCATCCGTTGTACGATTGGCTCGATTGAGCTGGCGAAACAGGTGTACAGCAGCAACTACAATTGGGGAGTCGCCAAGTCGGTTAAGGCACCGGATTTTGATTCCGGCATTCGAGGGTTCGAATCCTTCCTCCCCAGCCAAATTCGAGTACGGGCAGGCTTAGGGCCTGCCCGCGTTGTTTCCAGCCTGGTCATTGTCATTTTTTGGCATTGGAGAAACGGTCATGCCCCGTGGCAGCCTGATGGTATTCACCGGCAACGCCAACCCCAAACTCGCCGCCGACGTGGTGCGCAGACTGGGGATATCCCTGGGTTCGGCTACGGTCGGGCGCTTTTCGGATGGCGAAGTCAACGTCGAGTTGCTTGAGAACGTGCGCGGCAAGGACATCTTCGTCCTGCAGCCGACCTGTTTCCCGACCAACGACAATCTCATGGAACTGCTGGTGCTGGTCGACGCCCTCAAACGCGCGTCGGCCGGCCGCATCACCGCAGCCATGCCCTACTTCGGCTATGCCCGCCAGGACCGTCGTCCGCGTTCCGCGCGGGTACCGATCACGGCCAAGGTGGTCGCGAACATGCTCCAGGCCGCCGGGGTACAGCGCCTGCTGACCATGGACCTGCACGCGGACCAGATCCAGGGCTTCTTCGACATCCCGGTGGACAACATCTATGCCGCGCCGCTCCTGCTGGCCGACCCCGACAAACAGAAATACGACGACCTGATGGTGGTGTCGCCCGACGTCGGCGGGGTGGTGCGCGCGCGCGCGTTTGCCAAGCGCCTCGAATGCGACCTGGCGATCATCGACAAACGCCGCCCCAAGGCCAACGTTTCCGAAGTCATGAACATCATCGGCGAAGTCAAGGATCGCACCTGCGTGATCATGGACGACATCGTCGACACCGCCGGCACGCTGTGCAAGGCTGCCACCGCGCTCAAACAGAATGGCGCGCGCCGCGTGCTGTCGTACTGCACCCACCCGGTCCTGTCGAACGCCGCCGCCGCGCGCATCTCCGACTCGGACCTGGACGAGCTGATCGTGGCCGACACCATACCGCTGGACGATGACGCCAAGGCATGTCCGCGCATCCGCCAGATATCGATCGCGGCGCTGCTCGCCGACACGATGCTGCGCATCAGCAACGAAGAGTCGGTCAGCTCCCTCTTCATGGAATAAACACCTTTCCGGCGCGCCGATGTCGGCGCGCCTTCACCCATCCGTCTGGTCGCGGGCGGATCGTTTCAACCAGGAGCAATACCATGCAAATCGAATTCAAGGCCGCCAAGCGCGTCGAACAGGGCACGGGTGCGAGCCGCCGCCTGCGTCGCGCCGGCAAGCTGCCGGGCATCATCTACGGTGCCGATCAGGACGCCACCCCGGTCACGCTCGACCACAACGAGCTTTACCACCTGCTGCGCAAGGAAGCATTCCACGCCTCCGTGCTTGTCGCCGACTTCGACGGAGCCAAGGAAACCGTGGTGCTGCGCGACACCCAATGGCACCCGTACAAGCAGCAAGTGTTGCACGTCGACTTCCAGCGTGTCAGCGCCACCGAGAAGATGCACCTCAAGGTGCCGCTGCACTTCGTCAACGCCGAAGAGAGCCCGGCGGTCAAGCTCGAAGGCGGCATGATCTCGCACGTGATCACCGAAGTTGATGTCGCCTGCCTGCCCATGGATCTGCCGGAATTCATCGAAGTCGACCTCAAGAGCCTGACCTCGGACCAGTCAGTCCACGTTTCCGACCTGAAGCTGCCGGCGGGTGTCGAAATCGTGCATCACGGCGACGGCGACCCGGTAGTCGCCACCGTGCTCAAGACCGGTGGCAGTGCCGAAACCGAAGAAACCACCGAAGCGTGAGGAACGCGGTCAGCGGGTAACCGATGACGACCAAGTCCCCACGCCTCGTTGTCGGCCTCGGCAACCCTGGGGCCGAATACACCGAAACCCGGCACAACGCCGGGTTTTGGTTTTGTGAGCGCCTGGCCGAAAAGCTCGGCGTGCGCTACTCCCATGAATCACGCTTTCACGGCCTGGTCGCCAACGCCCGTGATGCCGGTGTGATGTTGCTGATGCCCCAGACCTACATGAACCGCTCGGGACAGGCCACCGGTGCCCTCGCGCGTTTCTATCGCATCGACCCGGCCGAAATCCTGGTGGTGCATGACGAACTCGACCTCCCGCCAGGGCAGTTGCGCCTGAAGTTCGGGGGCGGCCTCGGCGGACACAACGGCCTCAAGGACATCACCGCCCATTGCAACACCCAGGACTACTGGCGGCTGCGCATCGGCATAGGCCATCCCGGCGACCGCAACCAGGTCGTCAACTACGTGCTCAAGCCACCGCGCCGCGAAGAGCGCGAGCTGATCGATGAAGCGATCGACCGTGCCCTCGCAAGCTGGGATCAACTCGCCGGTGGCCACTGGAACGCAGCCACCCAGCGACTGAACACGCGCCCGCCCGGCACCCGCCAAACCCCCAAGGACGAACCCAAGCCATGAGCCTCAAATGCGGAATCGTCGGCCTGCCCAACGTCGGCAAGTCGACCCTGTTCAACGCCCTCACCAAGGCCGGCATCGAAGCCGCCAACTACCCGTTCTGCACCATAGAACCCAATGTCGGCATCGTCGAAGTCCCGGACCCGCGCCTTGATCAGCTCGCAGCCATCGTCAAGCCGCAGAAAATCCAGCACGCCATCGTCGAGTTCGTCGATATCGCCGGACTGGTGGCGGGCGCCTCCAAGGGCGAAGGACTGGGCAACCAGTTTCTCGCCAACATCCGCGAGACCGACGCGATCGTGCACGTGGTGCGCTGCTTCGCCGACGACAACGTGGTGCATGTCTCCGGCACGGTCGACCCGATCCGCGACATCGAAGTCATCGACACCGAACTCGCGCTCGCCGACATGGCCACCGTGGACAAGGCCATCAACCGCTACAAGCGCCCCGCCGCCGCTGGCGACAAGGACGCCAAGGCATTGGTCGCGGTCCTGGAAAAGTGCCTCGCCCAGCTCGACCAGGCCAGACCGATACGCGCCCTCGGCCTGGGCAAGGACGAACTGGCCGCCATCGCGCCGTTCTGCCTGATCACCGCCAAACCCGTGCTGTACGCCGCCAACGTCGCCGAAGACGGTTTCCGCGACAACCCGCATCTGGACGCGATCACTGCACACGCCGCCGAAGAAGGTGCCGGCGTGGTGGCGCTGTGTGCCGCGATCGAAGCGGAAATCGCCGATCTCGACGACGCCGACAAGCACGACTTCCTCGAATCCATGGGGCTGGAAGAACCCGGCCTCGACCGGCTGATCCGCGCCGGCTATACACTGCTCGGCCTGCAGACCTACTTCACCGCCGGGGTCAAGGAAGTACGCGCCTGGACCATACACGTTGGCGACACCGCCCCCCAGGCCGCCGGTGTCATCCATACCGACTTCGAACGCGGGTTCATCCGCGCCCAGACCATCGCCTTCGACGACTTCATCGCCTACAAGGGCGAACAGGGCGCCAAGGAAGCCGGCAAGATGCGCGCCGAGGGCAAGGAATACGTGGTCAGGGACGGCGACGTGCTGAACTTCCTGTTCAACGTCTGAGGCTGGGCGGTGGGATCACTGCATCCCACAGAACCCCAAGAATCCCCGTAACCCCCCGTGATTACGGGGATTCTTGTTGGTGGCGGTTTCATGACATCCGTTGCCATCCCACCTTGAAGCGGGTACGTTAGCGGGCGCACTGGAAAAGAAGGCCCCTGGAAAAGCGGGTATACGACTGGGGCTGCTCCAAGGAGTGCCGCCATGCTCACCGACTCGCAATGCCGCAGCGCCAGATGCAAGGACAAGCCAAGTAAGTTCACCGACGCCAATGGGCTCATCACTACCATCAGCACCTCGGAGGTGGGGATCACGAAGACGTCATTCGGGAGCATGAACTCTATGAATCGAGACCGCTCACGCCGTTTTTTCGAGAGGCCTATGAGGAGGCCATGCGGTGCCGGCTAATGCAGCGTTCGATCCCGAGTGCCGGAGCGTGATGCTCGGGGAAGGCCGCAAGGAGTTCGAGCGGGCGTTGCGCCGGTTCCTCGTGCAGCATGCGACACGAGGCGCCTTGCTCCGCCGGTTGACCGAAGCAGGTCTGTGGTCGGGATGACGATGGACAGGGAAGACGAACTCGCTCAGCTGCATGCCGAGAACACCCGGCTGGTCGGTTTGCTGGAAGCCCACGGCATCGCCTGGCGCCAGCCTGAACCCGGTAGCGTGCCGGCTGCGACGGCATCGCTGACCACCGACGAAAAGGTCGCTCTCTTTCGCCGGCTGTTTCGGGGCCGCACAGATGTCTATCCAGTACGCTGGGAAAACAAGGCCGGCAAGAGCGGGTATTCGCCAGCTTGTGCCAACGAGTGGCGCGCAGGCGTTTGCGAGAAGCCCCGCATCAAGTGCTCGGACTGCAGCAACCGGCTACTGGTGCCCCTGACGGATCAGACGATCTACGACCACCTCGCCGGCCGCCACACCGTCGGCGTGTATCCGCTGCTGGCGGATGACAGCTGCCATTTCGTCGCGGTGGATTTCGACGACGCCGATTGGCGCAGCGATGCGCAGGCCTTCACCCAGTCCTGTCGCGAGTTGGGCGTCCCCGTCGCGCTGGAAATATCACGCTCGGGCAACGGCGCCCATGCGTGGATATTCTTCTCGTCGAATATCGCCGCACGGGATGCTAGGCGGCTCGGCACCGCCATCATCAGCCACACCTGCGCGCGCACCCGGCAACTAAAGCTGACATCCTATGACCGGCTGTCCCCAAACCAGGACACCATGCCCAAGCGTGGCTTCGGCAACGTGATCGCTCTGCCGCTACAGAAAGTTCCGCGCGAGAACGGCGGCAGCGTGTTCGTGGACGGCGCGTTGCGGCCGTATCCCGACCAATGGGCTTTCCTGGCGTCGGTGCAGCCCATGGCACCGCACGATATCGAGCCAACGATCCTAGGAGCCACCGGCGGCTCGCATCCGCTCGATGTCACGTTCATTACCGAAGAGGATCAGCAAGAGCCGTGGAAGCGCCAGCCGCCGGCCAGGCAGCGGCTGCTGGGCTCGATGCCGGCCTCGTTGACGGTGACCGTGGCCAATCTCCTTTACTTCGACAAGGCGCAGCTTCCGCAAGCACTGGCGAACCGCTTGATCCGGCTGGCGGCCTTCCAGAACCCGGAGTTCTACAAGGCGCAGGCCATGCGCCTGCCGGTCTGGGACCAGCCGCGGGTGATCGGCTGCGCCGAGAACTTCCCGAACCACATCGCCCTGCCGCGGGGGTGCCTCGATGCTGCCAAGGAACTTCTGCGTGAGAACGGCATTCGCTGCGAGTTGCGGGACGAACGTTTTGGCGGCAATCCGCTGGACGTCAGTTTTACCGGCACACTGCGGCCAGATCAAGAGGTGGCCGTCGCCGCGATGCTCCGTGATGATACCGGCATCCTGTGCGCACCGACAGCATTCGGCAAGACCGTCACGGGGGCGGCAGTGATCGCCCGGCGAGGCGTGAATACCCTGGTGCTGGCCATGCCAATCTCCTGGAAAGGTACGCTGCAGCAGTACGCTGGCCGTCTTCATCGCGAACACGCCGACAAGACCCGCGTGCGCATCATCGATTTCGTCGATGCCGGCCACCCGGCCTTGTTGCGCATGTGGGAGCGGCGGAAGCGTGGCTACCATGCCATGGCATACCGGATTCCGCCGACCGGCATCAGCGACAATCCGGCTTTCGAGATGGTACTGCCGGGCGAGGCGCGTATTGGACAACGAGAGTCAGATCAACAAGTAGCTTTTAAGCTACACTGAGGGTAATGATCGAAATTCTCCGATATCAGCGCGAAGATGGCCGCGAGCCGTTCACCGAATGGCTCAATGCCGTGCGCGACAAGGTAGCCCAAGCACGTTTCGCGTTCGCTTGCGACAGGTGCAGGCGGGCAACTTTGGCGACTGCGAGCCGGTCGGAGAAGGTGTGATTGAGTTGCGCGTGCACGTTGGCGCCGGATATCGGGTTTACTGCGGCCGGCACGGCAAGGCGGCCGTACTTCTGCTGTGCGGCGGCGACAAGGGCAGCCAGGCGGCAGACATCAAGCGCGCGAAGGAACTGTGGTTGGAATGGAAACGGAGGCAAGCATGAGCAAACTCAAAGGCGCGGCGTCGCACCACGAGGCGGAAGTCGCCGAACTGCGCGCTGACCGGGAACTGGCGGTGGAATATCTGAAGGCGGCGATGGAATCACTCGACGATCCCAACGATCGGGCCGCAGGACTGCTCGCATTGCGGACCGTGGCAGAAGCCTATGGCGGCCTGGGCGCGGTGGCAGCAGAGGCCGGTATCAGCCGGGAATCGCTCTATCGCGCGCTCTCGCCCAAGGGCAACCCAACGCTAAAGACCTTGGTCGCCGTCCTCAAGACGGTGGGCCTGCGCCTTTCCGTGGAACCGGAGAAGCACGTGCACGCGTGAGCTGCCCTCCCGGAAGCGGGTATGAAAGCGGGTACGAAATGAAGCCTGAAAAACCAATCTCCAACCCCGGCGCGGCTCCCCGCCCGCTCTTTTCGGTCAACGTCTGACCGGGTCTAGCCATAGGAGCGGCTCGCAGGCACCGCTTAGCGCCCTTCATACACCCCGCTCTCCGGGTGAAACGCGTGCCACGCAAACCAGAAGGCGATGAGCGCCGGCAGTTCGCGTCCCTCGGCGTCAAGGACGCGGCCGGTGCGCGCCTGCGGGTCGAATTCGATCGTGATCGGCACCCCGCCGACACGGTCCGCGATTGCTGCCTTGCCCGCGCGCGCGAGTGCCGAAAAGGGATAGGCCTTGTGCTCGCCGGCGATCGTCACACCGATCACCTGCTCCTTGGGATGCAACCGCCGGTCCTGCGCGCTGACGGGGAACATCAAGTGTTCGCTGTCGCGATATGCGGCGTAGGGGTCGCGGCCGTAGTCGCGGCCGTGGCCGGTGTCGGGCGACAGGACTTGGGTGTGCGGATGGCGCTGGCGCCAGGCGCCCCAGCTCGTGTGTGCGGTCGGCAGGAACTGCAGTGCCTGACCGCGCAGCGGGCCGCTCACCGCGCGCGACATGATCTGCGACCATAGCGATTCGGTCTGGCGGTCGTAGAGCAGCACGTCGCTGTTGTAGAGCAGCCCCGACACGCCGAACGCCAGATCGCGGCCGTCGATACGCGCTGCAAAGGCCATGCCGGTGCCGCACAGCGGGCAGAAGGTGACTGTCACCGCTTCGTCGCCGAACCTGTCATTGACGAGTTCATGCCAGTTCATGATTGCGATCGGATAGGCGCGGGCGATGTCACCGCGCACCACGCCCAGCACACGATCGTCCGCGCGCAAATATGTGGCCGCGTCGGCGGGGATGAACACCGGGCGATCGATTGCCGGAATGCCGTCGCGGGGTGGGCCGCCGTGGTGTATCTCCTCGACCGGGATGGCGGCCTCGTCGAGGCGGAATCCGTTCAGCTCCAGCGCCCATGCCGCCGTTGGTAGCACCAGCAGCGGCAGACACGCGAGCAGGCTGTATGGCGTGAATTTTTTCATGTGCGTCTCCATCACTGCGCGCCGACCGTGCCGGCCACGTGTTCCCTTCCCATTGGTCGCGGGGTCGCGCGCGTCCTTACAACCGGCATGCGGCGACGATGCGCCCCGCCGCTCACGCTACAATGCGCTTGTCAGCGTCGCCAGTGCGGGCTCGGGAGGGATCGGCAATGAAGCAATCGACGGACACGGACGTCCAGATCACCCGCAGCGTCCCGTGGGACGACCCGTCCATTGCGGCGATCCGCCATGACATGTTGCGCTTTGCACGACTGCAATTGCGCGACGCCGGCGCCGCCGAGGACATGGTGCAGGATGCGCTGATCGCGGCGATGACCAAGGCGTCGGAGTTCGCCGGGCGCTCGGCGCTCAAAACCTGGATCTTCGCCATCCTGCGCAACAAGATCGTCGACCACATCCGCCGCTCGTCCAGGGAAATCTGCGGTTCCGACCTGGTGGGTAGCACCGGGGTCGATGGCGACGATTTCGACAAGCTGTTCGACCAGCACGGCTTCTGGAATCCGGACGAGCGCCCGGCGACATGGTCGGACCCTGATGCATCGCTATCGCAGAAACAGTTCTGGGCGGTCTTCGACGCCTGCCTCAACAACCTGCCCGAGCAGACGGCGCGCGTGTACATGATGCGCGAGTTTCTTGAACTGGAGACGGTGGAGATCTGCCAGCAGCTGGGCATCTCGACCAGCAACTGCTGGGTGATACTGCATCGCGCCCGCATCGGCCTGCGCGAGTGCCTTGAGACGAAGTGGTTTCACGGAGATCGCATCGAATGATCCTGGATTCCTCGGTTGGACATGCCCGAGTGTGCGGTTTTGGGGCTGTCTGGCAAGGCGTGACGACGCGGCATGGTCATTCCCTGCGAGGAGGAGCAACGAAGCCAGGCGGCCCCAAAATCGTGCAATCGGGCACGTAGCGCGCTCGCCTGTTCGGTGAGAGTGAACGAAGCCCGAAATATCAGTATTCATACGCAATCCAGACCAGCAACAAGCGGTCAACCGAGGAATCCAGGATGATGAGCTGCAAAGAGGTCACGCGCCTCATATCCGAAGGACACGAACGTCGCCTTACCCTGACGGAACGCGCCGCGCTGAAGTGGCACACCATGTTGTGCGCCGGCTGCACCAACTTCGGCAAGCACATGGATTTCCTGCGCAAGGCCGCCGTCCGCTATCGCGAAGGCCACCGCGACGACGACAAGTAGGCGGCGGACCAGACATCACTCGTCCAGCAAGCGCTGGATATCACGCTCCAGTGACTCGCCATCCGCCGCCCCGAGGTGACGAACGCGCACTACCCCGGCGCGGTCGGAGAGGAACAGCAAGGGCGTCCCCTGCACCGGTCCCCATGCTGATTTCACCTCGGCGGTACGCATCGCGACCGTGTAGGTCAGCCGCGCACGCGTCAAGTACTCCCTGACGTCGGCCGGATCTTCGTCCACCGACAGCGCGACGACGTTGAAGCCCGCGCCACCGTACTTTTCGTACAGCGTCTGAAACTGCGGCAACTCCCGCATGCAGACATGGCACCACGTCGCCCAGAACACCGTCAGCACGACCTTTCCCTGATACCGCGCCGGGTCGATCGTGCTGCCATCGATGGCGAGCACTTCGAGCTGTGGCACCGGATCACCCTCGGTGACTGCGGCCGTAGCCGGCAACCATGCCTGGGCGCCCCACATCGACACCGCGATCATCACGTTACGAACGAAGGAAAGCATCCCTCACTCCTTGCCCAAGTGCTGCCCACTGGATGAAACACAGGAAACCGGCGCCGACCGGCACCGGTTTCCTGCCGGTAAGGGCTCGTAAGGAAATAACTTGGACTTTTAGCCGCTGGATTGGGATGCGATGCAAGGGGCGAAATGCGCCGTGTGGCAAGCCACACAAGCAGTTCGCAACGCCGCAGCGCGCCCAAGTCCAGCGAGAAAAAAGTTCATGTTATTGACGAACGAGTCCTAAGCCCCCCGATCAAGGTTCTATCATCTTGGCCATTGCCTTGAACCCTGCCGCCACTTCCTCGAAGGTGCAATAGCCTTTCGCCCCTGCGGTCTTGTCGAACTCCGCCCCCATGTAGCTGAGGTACTCCTCCTTCTCGATGCGACCGTTCTTGTTGCTGTCGATCACGCTGATGGCAGCCGGCCCCTTGGGTAGATCGGCGTAAGCGGGTGCGGAAACCATGCCACCCACAAAGGCAACGCTGAGCGCGGCAACGGATAGTATTCGTGCGAGTTTCATGATCGTCTCCTGTTTTCTGGATTGGTCTTGTACGGGCGGAGCCGGCCGCGTGCAGCCCCTCCGCCGCTGACGACCCGGATCACCGCAAGCGGTTTTCATGGGCGTCCACGGATTGGACGAACCACCACGGCGATCCTTACAAACGATGGTCGCGGGCATGGCAGCGGACCTGCGCAACGCCTGCGGCGTCGGCACCCGTGGAGGCGGGAATGCGGAATGGCAGCGGTCGGCGCAGCGCCGCCCGAGGATCAGGCCACGCCCGCCCGCTTCAGCGCTTCAGATACAAACCGTCCTGAAGCGAGAACCAGGCCGCCAGATCGCGCATGTCGGTGCGCGACAGGTTCGCCACCTGTGCGGCCATGATCGGGTTCTTGCGGTTTTCCAGCTTGTAGTCGAGCAAGGCCCGGTACAGGTAGCCCTCGTGTTGACCGGCAAGAACGGGAAAGTCCGCGCTGGCGCTGCGCCCCTCGGGGCCATGACAGGCGGCGCACACGGCGGAGATCTCCTTGCCCCGCACCGGATCGCCCGATTGCGCGGCGGCAACGGCCGGCAGGGAAGCGACAACGGCGGCGAACGCGCAGGTTCCGATGTTCATTTCGCGCCCTCCCGCGGCATTGCGTAGTAGGCGGCGAGATCGGCCATATCCTGGTCGGTCAGGCTTTGCGCGATGGCGCGCATGCTGGGGTGGTTGCGTTCGCCGCCACGGTATGCCTGCAACGCGCGAACGATGTAGGCGGCGTGCTGCCCACCCAGTTTCGGCACCGGGTACACGGCGGGATAAGCGGTACGGTAACCGGGAATGCCGTGACAGCCGATGCAGATCGAGCGCTTGTCCAGTGCGGCACTCGGGTCACCCTGTTGCGCCACCGCGCTCCCCGCCGTCATCAACATGCAGGCAGCCATTCCCAGCATATGAGCGTTCATGTCATGTCCCCGGTTGATGGCCTACTCTACCCGGTTTTGGTGCGCGCAATAAACCCCTGCAGCGTATCCAGTGCTCGGGCGACACCCGGCCGGACCGCTTCATCTGCGTGGAACTCCAATTGTCGCCTTATAATTGATGCCTGATCGATTCTGGAACATATCGCCATGCGCTTTGAAGGCACTCAAAACTACGTTGCCACCCCCGACCTGATGCTCGCCGTCAATGCGGCCATCCGTTTGCAACGGCCGCTGCTGATCAAGGGCGAACCGGGCACCGGCAAGACCATGCTCGCTGAAGAAGTCGCCCAGGCGCTGGGCCTGCCCTTGCTGCAGTGGCACGTCAAGTCCACCACCAAGGCCCAGCAAGGGCTGTACGAGTACGACGCGGTGTCGCGCCTGCGTGACTCGCAGCTCGGCGATGACCGGGTCAAGGACATTGCCAACTACATCGTGCCGGGCGTGCTGTGGCAGGCCTTCGACAGCGACCAGCAAAGCGTGGTGCTGATCGACGAAGTGGACAAGGCCGACGTCGAATTCCCCAACGATCTGCTGCGCGAGCTGGACCGCATGGAGTTCCACGTGTATGAAACACGACGCACCATCCGGGCGAAACAACGCCCTATCGTGTTCATCACCTCGAACAACGAGAAGGAACTGCCGGACGCCTTCCTGCGCCGCTGCTTCTTCCACTACATCAAGTTTCCCGACCAGGAAACGATGCAGAGCATCGTCGACGTGCACTTTCCCGGCATCCGCAAGACCCTGCTCAAGGAAGCACTGGAAGTGTTCTTCGGCCTGCGCGGCGTGCCGGGCCTGAAGAAGAAGCCCTCGACCTCGGAGCTGATCGACTGGCTCAAGCTGCTGGTGGCCGAAGACATTCCGCCCGAGGCCCTGCGCTCGCGCGACAACAAGGTCGTGATGCCGCCGCTGGTGGGCGCGCTGCTGAAAAACGAGCAGGACGTGCACCTGTTCGAACGCCTGGCGGTCATGGCTCGTAACAACCGCTAAGCCGACAGCACGCCATGCTCAAGTCCCTCCTCGCCCGGCTGCGCGGCGCCCGACCGGTTGCCGCGCCCGATACCCGCAAGGAGTTCGACGACCTGAACCGCAAGGCGCCCTTGCGCGGCGAAGCGGGCGCCCAAGCTCACGCCGAGACGCCGGGCGCTGACACCTTCCTGTGTCGTGAAGCGGTGCTCGGGCGCGATCAACGCATTGCCGGCTATCAGTTCATGCTCCGCGAGGGCACGCGCGGCCGCATCCGCAACAGCAGTCGCGTGGTGCACCACGTCTATGCCGAAGTGCTGGTGCGCAATCTGCTGCAATCGAACATAGGCGGACTGCTCGGCCACCGTCACGCCTATCTTGACCTACCTGACTCGTTTCTTGCCCACCCCTGCTTGCGCGACCTGCCCCCGGCCAACACGGTGCTGGTGATCGAACATCTGGGAGGCTCCGGTGCTCCCGCGCCCGAAACGCTGCTGGAGCAGGTTCGCGACCTGCGGGCGGAGGGATTCCGGATTGCCATTCCGGACCCGGACATCGTCACCGAACTTGCGCACCTGCTGCCCGAGGTCGATGCGGTGGTGCTGCGCGCGCTCGCGATCGACCCCGAGCGCAACCGGCAGCGCAAGGTCAAGCTTGCGCAACTGAGCGGGCACACCGACATGCTGGTGCGCGAGCTGACCACCATGGAGCATCTGGGCCTGTGCATGAATCTGGGCGTCGCCCTGTTCCAGGGCCCGTTCGTCACCAGCCGGGAAGACTGGCACGACAACAAGCTGCGCCCCGATGTCGCACGCCTGGCGATCCTGCTCGGGAGGCTGCGCCAGGATGCCGACACCGCCGAAATCGTCACGCTGACCAAGCAGAACCCGGCCCTGTCGCTGCGGCTGCTGCGTTACATCAACTCGGCGGCGAGCGGGCTGCCGACCAAGGTCGCCTCCATCGAAGGGGCGCTGCAGTTGCTCGGGCGTGACAAGCTCTACCGTTGGCTGATGATCATGTTCTGCAGCACCAACGAGGCGCATGGTCGCTCGGCGGCGGCGCTTGAAAGCGCGCTGGTGCGTGCCCGGATGATGGAACTGCTGGCCGCGAAGTCGGCGCCGACCCAGCAGGAGGCACTGTTTCTGACCGGCCTGCTGTCGCTCGCCGATGTGGTATTGCAAGTCCCGCTGGAACGCGCGATCGCCCCGCTCGGGCTGAGCGCCGAAATCGAAGACGCGATACTGCGCCGCAGCGGCCCGCATGCCGCGCTGCTGGAACTGGTGATCGCCTGCGAAACGGCGCAGGCCGAACAGATCGACAGCGCCGCGCAACGCTGCGGCATCACGCCGGCGAGCGCGTCGACACGTCATATCGAGGCGCTCGGCTGGGCGCTCGGAACACTGCTTTGAGGCTCGCCACACGATGTTGATAGACTTTTTCCTGCACCTCAAGGCGTACAGACTCCCGGTGTCCACACGCGAATTCCTGACCCTGCTGGAAGCGCTCGACGCGCGGGTTTGCGAACACTCCATCGACGACTTCTATGTTCTCGCCCGCACCTGCCTGGTCAAGGACGAATCGCACTTCGACCGCTTCGACCAGGCCTTCGGCAGCTATTTCCGCAACGTCACCAAGCTCCCCGGCCTCGACGCCGACGTGCCCGAGCAGTGGCTGCAGGCGATGGCGCGCAAGCATCTGAGCCCCGAGGAGAAGGCCGCCCTCGACAAGCTCGGCTGGGACAAGCTCATGGAGGAATTGCGCAAGCGCCTCGAAGAACAGAAGGAGCGCCACCAGGGCGGCTCGAAATGGATAGGCACCGGCGGCAGCTCGCCGTTCGGCAACAACGGCTACCACCCGGAAGGCATCCGCATCGGCGGCGAATCGGCGGGCAACCGCACTGCGGTCAAGGTGTGGGAAAAGCGTGAGTACCGCAACCTGGACGACACCGTGGAGCTGGGCACGCGCAACATCAAGGTCGCGCTGCGCCGGCTGCGCCGCTTCGCCCGCGAAGGCGCGGCCGAGGAACTCGATCTGGACGGCACGATCACCGCCACCGCCAAAAACGCTGGCTGGCTCGATCTGATGATGCGCCCGGAACGCCACAACGCCGTAAAGGTGCTGCTGTTCCTGGATGTCGGCGGCTCGATGGATGACCACGTCAAGGCCTGCGAAGAGTTGTTCTCCGCGTGCCGCAGCGAGTTCAAGCATCTTGAGTATTTCTACTTTCACAACTGCGTCTATGAAAGTGTGTGGCGCGACAGCCGCCGCCGTCACGCCGAACGTATTCCGGTCGCCGATCTGATCCACAAGTACGGCGCCGATTACAAGCTCATCTTCGTCGGCGATGCGACCATGAGCCCTTACGAAATCCTGCACCCCAACGGCGCCATCGAATACATGAACGAGGAACCGGGTGCCGTGTGGATCAGGCGCTTGCTCGACCAATGGCCCACCGCCGCATGGCTCAACCCCGAGCCGGAAGCCGCGTGGCCCTACCGCAAGTCGATCGAGGTCATTCACCAGATCATGGGAGGGCGCATGTTTCCGATGACGCTCGCGGGGCTGGAGCGTGCCATGCGCCATCTCTCGCGCAAACAGTAACCGGGCCGCCGGTGAAACGCCGGTTCATGACCGTTCGAGCCATGTAGAATCCATACATCGGGGAACCGGCCGTTCAACGCCGCGCGGCCGCCCCTGGAGAACGCATGCATACAGATGACGACCTGGTCCCGATACTGGAAGACGCGCACGCAAGCCGCACCGTGAGCCGCGCCCCGGTATGGCGCATCCTGATCGTCGACGACGACGAAGAGGTCCACGCCTCGACTCGCTACGCCCTGGGTGGCGTGCATGCCGCCGGCCGCGCGCTGGAAATGGCCCATGCCCACTCGGCCGCCGAAGCGCGTGCGTTGCTGCGGGCTGACCGCGACTTTGCCGTGATCCTGCTCGACGTGGTGATGGAAACCGACAGCGCCGGCCTCGACATGGTGGAATTCATCCGTAACGACATGCGCATGAGCGAAGTGCGTATCATCCTGCGCACCGGGCAACCCGGCTACGCCCCCGAACTCGATGTCTTCAACGACTACGACATCAACGACTACCGCACCAAGGCCGAACTGACGCGGATCCGGCTGATCACCGCGATCACCTCGGCGCTGCGCTCCTACCAGCAGATCCGCACCATCGCCGAACACAAGCGCGGACTGGAGCTGATCATAGGCGCCTCTTCCGATCTGATGGAGCGCAAGGCCAACGGCAGCTTCGCCGAAGCGGTGTTGAACCAGCTCGCCACGGTACTGCAACGCCCTGTCGATGGCATCGTATGCACGCGCGAGGAAGTTGCAACCCGCGACGATGATCCCGCCGCGCTCCACATCATCGGCGCCAGCGGTCGATACGGCGGCGCGACCTCAAGCAACCTGTCCGGCATCTGCGACCCCGCCGCCATCGAGTTGATACGCGCGTCCCTGAAGACGCGTGGCCACTGCTTCAACGACACATGCGCAGCCATCCACCTCAAGAGCGGAACGCACGAAGGGCTGGTGTTGATCGACACCGCCGGGCCGCTGCCCGAAGCCGAGCGCGGTTTGCTCGAAGTGTTCGCTGCCAACATCGCGGCAAGCTTCGGCAACGTCCGGTTGTTCGAACGCCTGAACCACATCGCCTACCACGACAGCCTCACCGGGCTGCCCAACCGTACCAGTTTCATCTGCCGGCTCAACGACGTGGTCACACGCCGCACCAACGTCACGGTGGCTCTGGTCGATCTGCGCCACTTCAGCGACCTGAACAACGGACTGGGCCAGGAAACCGGCAACGCGCTGCTCACTGCGGTCGCGTACCGCATGCAAAGGCGACTGGGGGCCGAATCCATCGTCGCGCGCATGAGCGCCGATGTGTTCGGACTGATCGGCCCCGCCGACCTGATACGTCCCGAACGCATACTGGAGCTTTTCGCCGCCCCCTTTGAAGTGGCGGACAACTGGATACCGGTCGGCGTCACGATAGGCCTGTACCGCAGCACGGGCGACGAACCCAAGGGACTGACCCTGCTGCGCCGGGCCAACATTGCCCTCAATCACGCCCGGCACGGCAGCAGCGAGCGCCACGCCTACTTCGCCCGCGAAATGGAAGACAGCGCCCGCGCCCGCCTGCAACTGGTGGACAACCTGCGCCTCGCCTTCCGCGCACGCGAACTGCAAGTGTGGTTTCAACCCCAGGTGATGCTGTCCACCAGACAGGTGACAGGCGTCGAAGCGCTGTTGCGCTGGCCCGACGGACACGGCGGCTTCGTCAGCCCGCCGGGCGAATTCATACCGCTGGCCGAGTATTCCGGGCTGATCCTGGAACTGGGCGAGTGGGTCATAGGCGAAGCTTGCGCGGCCTTCATGCGGATGCGGCAACATGCACCACGGCTGGAACACATCGCGGTCAACGTCAGCATGCCGCAGTTCCGCCATCCGGGCTTCGCCCGCACCGTCGCGGCACTGATGCAGCGGCACGGCGTGGCCAACGGGCAACTGGAAATCGAAGTTACCGAAAGCCTGGCGATGGATGAACCCCGGCTCGTCATCGGCTGCATGCGCGCACTGCGCCAGGCCGGCGCCAGCATCGCCATAGACGACTTTGGCACCGGTTATTCGTCACTCGCGCATCTGCGCGAACTGCCTATCGATTGCCTCAAGATCGACCGCGCCTTCGTCACCGAGATAGACAGCGCCCAGGGCGGGGTCTTCGCCGAGACCATGATCACCTTCGCGCGCAAGCTGGGCATCGCGGTGGTGGCCGAGGGGGTCGAGACGGCGACGCAGGACGACTTCCTGCGCAGCCACGGTTGCGAAGCGGGTCAGGGCTATCTCTACGCGCGCCCCATGCCGTTGCCGGAACTGGTGGAGTGGCTGGCAACCCGCCAGCCCTGAAGCGGCGGGCCGGGGTTACTCGGTAAACGGCAGCGGCTGCATACCGAAGCCTTCGTCCATGTTCTTGATCTGGCGCAGCAACACGTCCAGATCGCCCTGCAACTGCGTCAGGCTGTCGCCCGGCAACAGCCGCAAGGCCTCGGGCAGCACGCCCCGCGCGGGCGACGGTGCATTCGCGAGCAGTTCGGTGCCACTGTCGGTCAGGTACAGGCGCACCACGCGCTGATCGGCGTTGTTGCGCTCCTTGCGCATCAGGCCGGCCGACTCCAGCTTGTCTATCATGTTCGAGGCCGTGGACTGGTGCAACGCCATCAGATTGGCCAGCTCTCCCACCCGCAGCCCCGGCTGTTCAAGCAACTCCTGCAGCGCCCACAACTGCGCGCCGGTCACGCCGCTCTGGCGCTCTATCCACTGCGAATGTCGCTGCGCCGTCCTGATCAGTACACGAAAACGTTGCAGAACCGACAACGGGGTTGCGGGCGACTGGGATTTCGGTAAGTTCCCGGTCGTCGTGGATGGCTTGCGCGGCATTGATTCAGGGCTCCGGAAGAAACAATTGGACAAACAGAAGTGATGATGTGGCGTATCGTATCGAAATATCGTCGATCCGCGTAGCACAACGCGTTGCGCATCGAATTCCCAACCGCGCACAACAATCCAGCACAGGCATTTTTGCTTCATGAGCAAGGAAAAACTATCCCCTGGGGCCGCCTTCAGACACGTACGCCGGGGGGGCAGACGCTATGCCCTGCCATGGCTGTCGCTGCGGCGCTGGCGAAAACGCATGCTGCTGGTCGGTGCCGCCCTGCTCGCGGGGCTGCTGGCCATCCTGTTCGCCATCGGCGCCGAAGTCGCGATCGACACGCACAGCCAGTTGATGCGGCAGATGCCGTGGCTGACCCTGCTGGTGGCGCCGGCCGGATTCGCCGCAATGGCGTGGGTCGCGCAGTCGTTCTTTCCCGCCACCCAAGGCAGCGGCATACCGCAGGCCATCGCCGCATCGCTCAACGATGACAGCAGGATACGCCGCAAGCTCCTGTCGCTGCGCATCGCGATCATGAAGATCTTCCTGACCCTGGGCGGCCTGCTCGCCGGCGCATCGATCGGGCGCGAGGGACCATCGGTCCAGGTCGGCGCGGCCGTCATGCACATGCTCACCCGGCGCAAGCGCGATCGCATGGCGTCGAGCCGCGACCTGATCGTCGCGGGCAGCGGCGCCGGCATCGCGGCGGCATTCAACACGCCGCTGGGCGGAATCATGTTCGCCATCGAGGAGATGTGCCGCCACCGCGCCTTCCAGGCCAACAGCACCACCCTCATCGCGGTGATCTTCGCCGGCCTGATGTCGCTCGCCGTTCTCGGCCAGTACACCTATTTCGGACGAACGCCGGCCGCGCTGGCGTGGCCTTCCGGAATATGGCCGGTACTGCTCTGCGGCACCGTCGGGGGACTGCTCGGCGGCATCTTCAGTCGCCTGTTGATCGCCTCGTCACGTGGCCTGCCTGGCCGGCTCGGGGAACTGTCGAACAACCGCCCCATCGTTTTCGCCGCCGCCTGTGGCCTGGTGACGGCCCTGATCGGGCTATTCACCGGAGGCCTGACCTACGGCACCGGCTACGGCGAAACCAAGGCCGCGCTCGAAGGCGTATCGCAACTGCCCTTCTATTTCCTGTTCGCCAAGATGGCCGTGATCTGGGTCGCCTTCCTGAGCCGCATTCCGGGCGGAATATTCGCCCCGGCACTCGCGGTGGGCGCGGGGCTGGGGGCCGATCTCGCGTTCTTTCTGCCGCCCGAGCAAAGCGCGGCGGTGCTGACGCTGGGGATGGTCGGTTTTCTCGCCGGCATGACGCAGACACCGATCACCTCGCTCGTGATCGTGATGGAAATGACCGCCAACCACCAGATGCTGCTGCCGCTGATGGCCACCGCCGTCATCGCCCACGGATTGTCGAAGTCCGTGTGTCCGGTGCAGATCTACCACGCCCTCGCCTACGCCACCTTGCGCAAGGTCCAGACCGATGTGATCAAGGAAACGCACGCGCGCCAGCAAGCCACCCAGGCGGCCACGACTGACGACGCGGCAGAAAGTGCGCCCAACGAGCTGCCTACCGCAGCCACCACCGAATCCGCCGCGCCGCCACCGCCGGATACCGCCGACGGCACCCGGCCGGCCGAGGGGTCAGCTACCGGCGGTCGCGTGCCATAGCCGCAGCTCCTCCAGCGACATGCTGGCGCCCGGCGGCAACACCATGCGCGCGCCCTCGAACGATTCGTGGGCGGTGTAGTCGCTGACCGTGATCACGGTCGGAATGCCGGCCGCAAGGCATGCCGCCAGGCCGTGCGCCGAATCCTCCACCGCCAGACAGTCGTCAGCGGGCAGCCCCAGTGCATCCAGCGTCCATTGATAGATGTCGGGCGCGGGTTTCTTGGCCGCGACCTTGTCGCCGGTCGCAATCACATCGAACCAGGTGTCGGCCTCGGGACCAAGGTTGGCCCTGAGCAACCCCACCACGTTCTCCCGCTTGGAGCTGGACGCGATGGCCAGGCGCAGATCCTCGGTGCGCGCCTCACAGATGATCTGCCCCAGATCGGCACGCAACGGTATCGCACCGGCACCGAGCAGACGCTGGTAGTTCTCGGTCTTGATCTCGTGGATGCGTTCGAGCAAAGCCTCGAAATCAGGGCGCTCGACGGTGGCGCGGTCGTATTGCTCCGCATAGTGGCGTATCCGTTCACGGCCGCCGGCGATACCGAGCAGACTGCCGTAAAACGCCTCGTCCCAGTGCCACGGAAGACCCACTTCGGCAAACGCAGCGTTGAAAGCCGGACGGTGTCCATCACGCTCGGTGTTCGCCAGGGTGCCGTCAACATCGAAAATCAGCGCGCGCAAGGTCATGAAGTTGTACCCGGAAGTAGAGGTGGCAAAAGAGTAAACCAGTCTTGACGACGCCCGGAACGGGCGCGAGAAGCTGTATCTCGAACTATCTGTTGTTACACATTCAAGTGGCTAATGATAGACTCACCGAGCGCCATTGAGCATCTGCGTCCTACATAACTCTGTCAGGAAACACGCGATTGAAGCCCACCGATACACATATCCCCGACTATTTTCACAAGGTCGTGGATTGCCAGTGGGCGTGCCCCGCCCACACCCCCGTCCCGGAATACATCCGCCAGATCGCGGCCGGCCAGTTCGGCGAAGCCTACATGATCAACTGGCGCTCCAATGTATTCCCCGGCATTCTTGGCCGCGTCTGCGACCGCCCCTGTGAGCCCGCCTGTAGACGCGGTCGCGTCGACGAAGAGCCGGTGGCAATCTGCCGTCTCAAGCGCGTCGCGGCCGACTTCAAGGAAGACATCCACGACCGCCTGCCAAAGCCCCCCCGGCAGCGCAACGGCAAGCGCATTGCCTGCGTCGGCGGCGGTCCGGCCTCGCTCACGGTCGCGCGCGATCTCGCGGTGCTCGGCTATGAAGTCACCGTGTTCGACAACGGCAAGACCAACGGCGGCATGATGCGCAGCCAGATCCCCAAGTTCCGCTTGCCCGACACCGTCATCGACGAAGAGTGCGGCTACATCGAAGCACTCGGGGTCAACATGGTCCAGGACCGCTGGGTCGGTAGCCTGCGCGAATTGCTCGCCGAGGGGTGGGACGCGGTCTTCGTCGGCACCGGCGCCCCGCGCGGGCGCGACGCCGATCTGCCGGGCCGCAAGGAAGCCGATGCCCACATCCACGTCGGCATCGACTGGCTGTCCAGCGTCGCCTTCGGCCACATCGAGCGCATCGGCAAGCGCGTGATCGTGCTGGGCGGGGGCAACACCGCGATGGACTGTTGCCGCTCGGCGCGCCGCCTCGGCGGCGAGGAGGTGCGAGTGGTGGTGCGCAGCGGCTTCGACGAGATGAAAGCCTCGCCCTGGGAAAAGGAAGACGCGCTGCACGAGGGCATACCCATCCACAACTACCTGGTGCAGAAGGAATTCCTCCACGACAACGGCCGCCTGACCGGCATGCGCTTCGAGAAGGTGCGCGCCGAGTACGACGAGGCGGGGCGGCGCAAGCTCGTGCCCACCGGCGAGCCGGACCTGACCATGGAGTGCGACGAGGTGCTGATCGCGATCGGCCAGGAAAACGCCTTTCCGTGGATCGAGCGCGACGTCGGCCTGGAATTCGACCGGTGGGGCCTGCCGGTACTCGACCCCGTGACGCTGCAGTCCAGTCTGCCGACTGTGTTCTTCGGCGGTGACGCGGCCTTCGGCCCGAAGAACATCATCACCGCGGTGGCGCAGGGCCACGAGGCGGCGATTTCCATCGACCGCCTGTGCCGTGGCCGCCCGTTGCTCAGCCGCCCGCCCCCGACCGTGAATCTCGTCAGCCAGAAGATGGGCATACACGAGTGGTGCTACGACAACCAGATCTCGGAAGAAGCGCGCAAGAAGATGCCGGTCAAGGCGCTGGAAGACGCGCTGAAGAACATCAAGATCGAATACGAACTGGGCTTCGACCCCAGGCTGGCCTGTGCCGAGACCGAGCGCTGCCTCAACTGTGACGTGCAGACGGTGTTCACGCCCAAGCTGTGCATCGAATGCGACGCCTGTGTGGACATCTGCCCCACCGAGTGCATCACGTTCACCGCTGACGGCGAAGAAGCCGACCTGCGCGGGCGGCTCAAGTCCCCCGCGCGCAACACCGACCAGGCGCTGTACGTGGCCGACGGACTCAAGACCAAACGCATCATGGTCAAGGACGAGAACGTCTGCCTGCATTGCGGCATGTGCGCCGAGCGCTGCCCGACGGGCGCCTGGGACATGCAGAAATTCCTCTTGAACACAGCCCAAGCCGGGGCGGAGGCGCCGAGAACATGAGTGCCGTACAAGCCATACAGAGTTGCAACGAATTCGTCATCAAGTTCGCCAACGTCAACGGTTCGGGCTCGGCTTCGGCCAACGAACTGTTCTCGCGCGCGATCATGCGCATGGGCGTGCCGGTGGCGCCGCGCAACGTCTTCCCGTCCAACATCCAGGGACTGCCGACCTGGTACGAGGCACGCGTCTCGGGCCAGGGCTGGCTCGGCACGCGTGGCGGCTGCGACATGATGGTCGCCATGAACCCGCAGACCTGGGATCGCGACGTGGCCGCCATCGATCCGGGCGGCTACCTGTTCTACGATTCGAGCAAGGCCATGCCGCGCTCGAAGTTCCGCGACGACATCACGGTGCTGGGCGTCCCGCTGACCGCGATGTGCAACCAGGAATACACCGACGCGCGCCAGCGCCAGTTGTTCAAGAACGTCATGTACGTCGGCGCGCTGGTGGCGCTGCTGGACATGGAGTTCGACGCGACAGCGACACTGATCACCGATCGCTACCGGGGCAAGGACAAGCTCATCGATGCCAACATCAACGCGCTGCGTATCGGCTACGACTACGCCAGGCAGCACCTGCCCTGTCCCATTGGCCTGCGCGTCGAGCGCTCCGACAAGGTGGGCGATCGCATCTTCATCGATGGCAACAGCGCTTGCGGCCTGGGGGCCGTGTATGGCGGCGCCACCGTGGCGGGCTGGTACCCGATCACCCCATCGACATCGGTGATCGAGGCCTTCTCCAGCTACTGCCGCAAGTACCGCACCGATCCGGACAACGGACGCGGGCGCTACGCCATCGTGCAGGCCGAGGACGAACTGGCCTCGATCGGGATGGTCATCGGCGCCGGCTGGAACGGCGCGCGCGCGTTCACCGCCACCTCCGGGCCCGGCATTTCACTGATGCAGGAGTTCTTCGGTCTGGCCTATTTCGCCGAAATCCCGGCGGTCATTTTCGACGTGCAGCGCGGCAGTCCGTCGACCGGCATGCCGACCCGCACCCAGCAATCCGACCTGCTCGCCTGCGCCTATGCCTCGCACGGCGACACCCGTCACGTGCTGCTGTTTCCGGAAGACGCCTACGAGTGCTTCACCATGGGCGCGCAGGCGTTCGACCTGGCCGAACGCCTGCAGACCCCGGTCTTCGTCATGCTGGATCTCGACATCGGCATGAACGAAGGCCTGTGCGCGCCCTTCGACTGGGACGACGAGCGCCGCTACGATCGCGGCAAGCTCATGAGCTACGAAGATCTCGAAGCGGGCAAAAACTTCGGCCGTTACCTGGACGTCGACGGCGACGGCATCGCGTACCGCACCATCCCCGGCACCCACCCGACCAAGGGTGCCTACTTCACGCGCGGCACCACCCGCAACGCCTACGCCAAGTACTCCGAAACCGGCGCCGACTACGTCTACAACATGGAGCGGTTGCGGCGCAAGTTCGACACCGCCAAGTCGCTGGTGCCGGCGCCGGTGCTGCACAACGCCGCGCAGCCGACGCGCATCGGCGCGATCTACTACGGCTCGACCAGCCCCGCCATGGCCGAAGCCATGGCACTGCTCGAAGCCCAGGGCGTGCATGTCAACACCCTGCGCGTGCGTGGCTTCCCCTTCTGTGACGACATCATGCAGTTCATCGCGGACCACGATTACGTGTTCGTGGTTGAACAGAACGAGAGCGCGCAACTGCGTTCCATGCTCATCAACGAAGGCGAAATCGATCCGAAGCGCCTGGTGCGCGTGCTCCACTACGACGGCTCGCCGATCACCGCGCGCTTCATCAGCAAGAAGATCGCCGACGCGGTCTCCGAGCACAAGATCAGCCCCATCGACCAAGCCAAGCGCAAGGTGGCGCCATGACCTATCTCGCCAAACCCCGACTCCTCACCGCCAACGCGCCACGCAATGCGCTCGGCTACACGCGCCGCGACTACGAAGGCGCAATCTCCACCCTGTGCGCCGGCTGCGGCCATGACTCGATCAGCGCCGCCGTGGTGCAGGCGTGCTACGACCTGGACATCGAACCGCACCGGGTCGCCAAGCTCTCGGGCATCGGCTGTTCAAGCAAGACGCCGGACTACTTCCTCGGCAACTCGCACGGCTTCAACAGCGTGCACGGGCGCATGCCGTCGGTGCTGACCGGCGCGGCGCTGGCCAACCGCGAGTTGATCTACCTCGGCGTGTCGGGCGACGGCGACTCGGCCTCCATCGGCATCGGCCAGTTCGCCCACGCCATGCGGCGCGGCGTCAACATGACCTACATCGTCGAGAACAATGGCGTGTATGGACTGACCAAGGGCCAGTTCTCGGCCACCGCGGACAAAGGTTCCAAGAGCAAGCGCGGCGTGGTGAACAACGACAGCCCCATCGACCTGGTCGCGCTCGCGCTGCAACTGGGCGCCACCTTTGTCGCGCGCAGCTTCTCCGGCGACAAGGAACAACTGGTGCCGCTCATCAAGGCCGCGCTGCGCCACTGCGGCCCGGCCTTCATCGACGTCATCAGCCCGTGCGTGACCTTCAACAACCACGCCGGCTCGACCCGCAGCTACGACTACGTGCGCGAACACAACGAAGCGGTCAACCGCGTCGAAGTCATCCTGCCGCGCGACAAGATCGAAACCACCTACCCACCCGGCTCGCTGCGCCGCATCGTGCAGCACGACGGCTCCATCCTGCACCTGCGCAAGCTGGCCGAGGACTACGACCCGTCCGACCGCATCGGCGCGCTCAACTACCTGCAGGGACGCCAGGCCCTGGGCGAGATCGTCACCGGCCTGCTGTACGTCGGCGACGGTACCCAGGACATGCACGGCCACCTCAACACCGTGGACAAGCCCCTCAACCAGCTCGGCGACGCCTACCTGTGCCCCGGCGCCAAGGCGCTGGAAGCACTCAACGCGTCACTGCGGTAACTCACCCCCCTTTTTCCCGCCCGCCACCCGGCGGGCGCGGCAGCAACAGCGCGGCCAGCCCCAGGAACAGCACCGAACCAAACCCCCACACCCAGGCGTAGCCGATCATGTCGCCCCACGGGGCGAGCGCGTAGGCCACGGCCAGCACCGCCCACACGACCGCCACCGGTACGACGAGCCAGAAATCCTCGTTCATCTCGTATTCCTCTCAATGCGCGCCGCTGCCGCTCGCGATGACGGGTAAAGACTGCATCAGTTCAAAGCCGACCACCGTGAAGGCATACATGGCGATCACGATCACCAGGACCGCGAACGGGCCGACCCAGGCGCTCGCTCCCGCACGCACGTCGGCGCCACCCCAAGCCACGCTCAGCCCCTCGGGGACTCGCGCGCTCTCGCGGCCCGGCCACAGCGACGCGGCGACGCCGGCAGCGAACACGGTCAGGGCCAGTGCCATGCCGGCACCACCAACGCCCACGGCCGCCATCAAGCCCTTCCACAGTGCCGGTGCCTGGCTCTGGTAGGCCACGTCCATCACCCGCCGCGGCACACCCAGATATCCGGCGGTGACCCCCGCCGCACCGAACACCAATAGCCCGGCGAACGCCAGCCACGGCATCCAGCGCAACAAGCCCGGCCGCCACAAGGGACGGCCACCCAGCGCCGGCAGCACCACCGCAAGCGCCGCGAGCAAGGTCAGGCTGACGGTGCCCACGGTGAAGAAGTGGAAGTAGCCGGGGACGAAGAAGGTATCCGACAACAGCGGGGCGAGCCGTTCCTGGATCAGTACGAAGGCGAACGTGATGCCCAGCCCCATGCTCAGACACGCCACCCCGACCGACGCCATGGCCGGGTGGCGCCAGGGCAGCAGGCGCATCCAGCCGAACAGGCCGCGCCCGCCCTGGGTGCGGGCATGCACTTCCAGCGAGGCGACGATGATCAGGAAGGCAGTGAGCGTCGGCACGCTGACGAACAGCGACAGCAGCGAACCCGCGACGCGGATGACCCCCGGCAGGTCCGGTTCCAGAAACATGTGGTAGAGGGAGGTCGGCGGCACGAACACCAGATACATCGAGAACACGATCTTGGAGAAGCGCTCGCCGAACACCGACTTGATGCCGGTCAGCGCCTGCACCAGCACGTACCAGAGGATCACCGTGGCCATCAGCGGCAGGTAGTGCATGTTGTGGAACACGATGTGCCAACGGGTGCCGTGGCTGAGCGGGAACGGCCCCATGCCGAGCACCCACAGCGCGCCGGGCAGAAAGGTGTTCAGCGCGGCGAAGCCCGTCACCACCAGGAAACCGGCCCACGCGAACAGGGCAAAGCCCACGGCGCTCAGTCTTTCCTGCCTACCCTGCCAGCGCCGCTCCAGGAGCGTGGCAATGGCCGAGACCGGCAGCACCATCAGCCCCAGGCCCAGCAACAGGTAGCCCAGGTTGAACACCAGCAGGCCGCCCGGATCGTCGGCACCCAGCTCCGGCGCGCCGTTGTAGAGCAGGGGCGTACCCATGTGCGCGCCCACCATGCTGAACACGAATCCTCCCAGCATCAGCGCAAAACCACCCCAGGCCAGCCCGCGCCAGACCAGGCCGCGACCGTTCTCGGTCGCGGAGAACCCCAGCAGCAACGCCGCCTGCGCCATGAACAGCCAGTAGAAGAAAATGCTCACCCCGTGCACGGTCAGAAAGCGATAACCGGTGCTCGGGATGACGTCCAGAAAGCCGGCGCGCGCCAGCGCGGTGAGCAGGCCACCGAGTATGCCCAGGAACAACGCTACCAAGGCGAGCGCCGCCATGCGCCTGAGCAGACGGCGGTCAGCGGCAGGCAACGCCGCGAGGCGCGCCACGCCGGTCGGTATGTGGGTATCGGTCATGATCAAACCACCTCGATCGTTGCCTGCATCACGTCATGCGCCGGGCCGCAATAGACGGTGCAGTACATCAAATAGCGGCCGGGCTGCCGAAAGGTCATCTCGCTCTCCGCGACGCGGCCGGGGCGCAAGCGCACCATGCGCCCACCCTTGCCGAACTGGATCGACGCACCGTGGGATACGTCCAGCGCCATCATGCGAAAACGGTAGGCCTGGCCGGCATCGAGGCGCAGCGTGGCCGGCTGGTAGTACCACTTGCCGGCGACGATCAGGACATCGATGGGCGCGCTCGCGGCGGCCGCGCCGCCACCGTGTCCGGCGTGCGGGTCGACGGCTTGCACCATGGACGGATGATCGCCATGCCCGCCGTGGGCATCGCGTACCGGTTGCGCCGGGGCCGCCAGCACGCGCGGGTGGACGGTGCCGTCGGGCAAGCGGTAGCGCTCGACGAAAGCATCGGTCATGCGCCTGAATTCCTCGGCGTCAGGCCCGGCCTCGACCGCGCCATGGCCGCCATGACCGCCGCCGCTGTCACCGCTATCGTCACTCGCGGCGGCAGCATGCCCCATGGCCGGCTCATGCGCATTGGTGGCGTCGTGCCGCTCGTCGAGCCCGAGCAGCTCCAGCGGTCCGGGCGCGGCGCCATAGGCCGCCCACAGCGCGTAAAGGCTGACACCGCCGAAACCCATGGCGGCAATGAAGGCCCGGCGGGTTGTCAGGTGTGTCTTCATCGGTGTATTCGAGGACATGCGTTTCTCCTGCGCAGCTCGACTTAGTAAGCACGAATGCCGGTCAACCCAGCTATCAACGATGCGACATCAGTGCATGTGTCCGGCGTCGGAGCGGGGCGTGAAGCGCACCTGTTCGGCCGGCGCGCCGGCCAGGGTGATGGATACCACCACCTTCATGTCGGGCGTCGACGCGTACTTGGCCAAGCCTTTCATGCGATTGTCGCCGTCCGGTGCGAGCGGCGCCGTTGCCTTGAGCTTCCCGGCAAGAATCGTCACGGTGCCGCTGGCGCCCGTGGTCGGAACGTTCTGTCCGGCCTGGTTGGTCACGAACACCACGACCGGACTCTCCTTCGCCTCCGGCGTGTCGTTCGCCAGGACCAGCTCGTACTGGTAAGCGCCGGCCTGGCGGAGCTGCCCGCCGTTCGGCGCGTTCCGCATGTCGGCGGCGGCGTCGCCATGAGCGCTTGCCGGCGCGGCGCCGGTCGCCAAAGCCAGTCCCAGCAGGACGGCGGTGAGTGGAGCGAATTTCATTGCGATCTCCTTCAAGTTGGACGGGTTGGAGCGTGCGTCTGGCAAGGTGCGGGGCATCAGTAGTTTTCCGTGTCGCTGGCTTCGAGCAGGCGCGCCAGCGGTCGCTCGCCCCACAGGCGGAACATCAGCGGCGTCAGCAGGGTGTCGAGCAGCGTCGAACTCACCAGGCCGCCAAAGATCACCACCGCCACCGGATGCAGCACCTCCTTGCCCGGAGCGTCGGCCGACAGCAACAGCGGCACCAGGGCGAAGGCGGCGACCAAGGCCGTCATCAGCACCGGCGTCAGGCGTTCGAGCGAGCCGCGCACGATCATGTGATCGCCGAACCGCTCGTTCTCGAAAACGCACAGGTTGATGTAATGGCTGATCTTGAGGATGCCGTTGCGCGTGGCGATGCCCGTCAGCGTGATGAAGCCGACCAGCGCCGCCACCGACAGCGGCTGGCCGGATATCCACAGCGCGACGACGCTGCCCACCAGCGCCAGCGGAATGTTGCCCATGATGATCAGCGTCAGCACCGTGGAGCGGTAGCGGCTGTAGAGCACCAGGAAAATCATCGTGAGCGAGACCAGCGCCAGCAGGGCGATCAGGCGCGCGGCCTGCTCCTGCGCCTGGAACTGTCCCTCCAGGGCGGTGAAATAGCCTTCCGGCAGGGGCCGCGCGGCCAGCTCGGCGCGGATGTCGGCGATGACTTTCGACATGTCGCGGCCGTCGGTGTTGGCGGAGATGACTATCCGCCGGCGCGAGTTCTCGCGGCTGACCTGGTTCGGCCCGTCGCCGTCTTCGATGCTTGCCAGCCTGGACAGCGGCACGTGCCCGCCCGGCGTCTCGATCAGCAGATTGGACAGCTCGTGCAGCCCGCGCTCGCTCTCGGGCAGGCGCACCAGCAGGTCGAAGCGGCGATTGCCTTCGACGATCTGCGTGATGCGCTCGCCCTCGATCATCTGCTCCAGCGAACTCAGCAGGGCGCCCGGCGCCACGCCGTAGCGTGCCGCCTGCTCGTAATCGACGCGGATCTTGATCTGCGGGATCAGCACCTGCTTCTCGACCTGCAGGTCGGTGACGCCGGGAATCTTCTCCAGCCGCGCACGCAAGTCAGCGGCCAGGCCGCGCAGGGTGTCGAGATCGTCGCCATACACCTTGAGCGCGATCTGCGCGCGCACGCCGGAGAGCAGGTGGTCGAGCCGGTGCGAAATGGGCTGGCCGACATTGCTGACCGCCGGCAGCGCGGCAAGCCGGCCGCGCAGATCGCTGATGATCTCCTCCCGGCTGCGCATCGAGGGCCTGAGGTCTACGTCCATCTCGGAGTAGTGGACGCCTTCCGCATGCTCGTCCAGTTCGGCCCGCCCGGTCCGGCGTCCGACCTGGGTCACCTCGGGCACCCCCGACACGATCTGTTCAGCCAGCGCGCCGATACGGTTCGATTCAGCGAGCGAAGTGCCGGGGTTGAGCAGCACGTTGACCGTCAGCGTGCCTTCGTTGAACGGCGGCAGGAACGCACGCGGAAACAGCGGGATCGTGGCGGCGGCGATCACCACCGTCAGTAGCGCCACGACGAGCAGCTTGCGACTGTGCCCGAACGACCAGTGCAAGAGCTTCGCATCCCAGCGCTTGAGCCGGTTGACCAGCGGGCTGTCGCCGGCATGCAAATGCTTCATCCCCGACAGCAGGTAGTACGCCATCACCGGCGTGACGGTGACCGAAATGATCATGCTGGCGAGGATGGAGACGATGTAGGCCACCCCCAGCGGCGTGAACAGGCGCCCCTCGATGCCCGGCAGCACGAACAATGGCACGAACACCAGCACGATGATCACGGTCGCGTAGACGATGGCGGAACGCACCTCCAGCGTGGCCTGGACGATGACGTGGGCAACCGGTCGCGGCGCGGCGGCGGCACGGTTGAGCTTGAGCCGGCGCAGCACGTTTTCGACCCCCACCACCGCGTCATCGACCAACTCGCCGATGGCGATCGCGAGTCCCCCCAACGTCATGGTGTTGATGGACAGGTCGAAATAGCGGAACACCAGCGCCGTCACCAGCAGCGACAGCGGGATCGCGGTCAGCGATATCAGCGTGGTGCGCACGTTGAGCAGGAACAGGAAGAGGATCACCGCCACCAGGATCGCGCCGTCGCGCAGCGCCTCCTCGACGTTGGTGACCGAATGCTCGATGAAATCCGCCTGCTTGAACAGGAATCGCGGTGCCTCGATGCCCTGCGGCAAGGACCGCGACAGTTCGGCCATGGCGCCCTCGACCGCGCGCGTCAGCGCCACGCTGTCGGCGGAGGGCTGCTTCTGCACCGACAGGATCACCGCCGGCTTGCCGTTGTAGCCGGCATCGCCGCGCTTGATGGCCGGCGCCAGCTTGACCTCGGCCACCTGCTTGAGCAGGATGGGCTGGCCGTCCTTGACCGCCACCACCAGGTTCTGCAGATCCTCGATGCGGCTGGTGCGCCCGATCTGGCGGATCAGGTATTCACGCCCCCGCGCCTCCAGGAAGCCGCCGCTGGTGTTGGCGCCGAAATCCTTCAGCGCGACCTCCAGCTTCTCGCGCTCAACCCCCAGCGCCTGCAACTGCGCCGGCCTGAGTTCGACACGGTACTGCCGCACCTCACCGCCGATCGGAATCACCTGGGCGATGCCGGGGATGGTCAGCAGGCGCGGCCGCATCACCCAGTCGGCGTATTCGCGCACCGCCATCGGACTGACCTTGGCCGGGTCCGCATTTGGGTCGATGGGCAGCGCGATCAACAAGATCTCGCCCATGATGGAAGAGATCGGGCCAAGCTGCGGCACGATGCCTTCGGGCAACTGCTCGCGCACCAGATTCAGGCGCTCGCTGATCTGCTGGCGGTTCAGGTAGATGTCCGAACCCCACTCGAACTCGACATACACGATCGACAATCCGACCCCGGAAACCGAACGCACGCGGGTCACGCCGGGCATGCCGTTCATGCTCGACTCGACCGGAAAGGTGATCAGTTGCTCGACCTCCTCCGGCGCCATGCCGCCCGCCTCGGTCATCAGCGTCACGGTCGGCTTGTTCAGATCCGGGAAGACATCCACCGGCATCTGCCGCACCGTCAGCACACCGTAGATCACCAGCAGCAGCGACACGCCGACGACGATGAGGCGCTGCTTCAGGCTGGCGTTGATGATGTACTCGAACACGCTGTTCCCTCTCTCAGAGCTTGTGAAAGCAACCGTACCGTGGTGGTTGCAGGAGGGGCTTGGGCCCCGAACGACACTGTTGTCGCGGCCGAAGCCGCTCCTGCGGAGGCAATCCGGCCCGTTCGCGATAGATGGGGTATTTCTTCACCGGCCCTCAGCGCACTTGGGCGAGCAGGCTGGCGCCGTCGGTGACGACCCGGTCGCGATCGTGCAATCCCGAGGTCACCGCGACGGTGGCCGCGTCAAGTGGCTGAAAGCTCACCTTGCGGGGGGCGAAGCGCTCCGCCTCGATGTGCACCCACACCACCGTCTCGCCCATGCCGTTCTTCACCAGCGCCGACTGCGGCACCGCCGCGCCCTTGATCGTGCGGCTCGTCCTGGCGATCACCTTGAGCGGCTGGCCGACGGCGATCGGCGCATCCCGCGCGGCAACCCGGAACAACAGAGGTATGGCCTGCTCGCGCAACAGCCGGCCGCCGCCGACGAAGCGCAGTTGCAAGCTGCCTCCGGGCAGCGGCGCGCTCGCTTCGCCGATGCCGTCCACCAGCGCCGGATCGTAGGCCAGCGCCTCGACCGCAAGACGCGCCGGATCGACCACTTCGAACAGTACTTCCTTCGCCTCGACGACCTGCCCCGCCACGACGTTGGCTGCGGCGATGGTGCCGTCCACCGGCGCCCGCAAAGGCTCCGAGGCGTCGAAACTGGCGCCGACCGCCGCGCGGCGCTTCTTCAGCGCCTCGGCTTCAAGGCGCGCCGCCTCGATTTCCTTGTGCGGCACCGCACCCTCAAGCTGCTCGTAGCGCGCGAGCTTCCTTTTGGCAATGGCGTACTGCGCGTCGAGTTCGGCAAAGCGGTCCTGCTGGTTGCCGCGCTCAATGCTGTCGGCCGTGGGGCGGAGAAAGGCGATCACCTGGCCCTTGGCAACCCTCTGCCCGAGCGTCGGCAGCCCCTCCGGGCCCGGTTCGACACGGCCGGACTGGGTCGCCTGGATGCGTCCGCCAGCGTTGGGGTCGGCGATGACCTTGCCGTTGAACTCGACGGTCGCGGCCAACTCCGTGATCTCGGACACCACATGGCGCAGACCGAGCTGGCGCTGCACCGCCTTGGGCACGAACAGGCTGCCGTCGGGGAGCCGCTGGGCCGAAACCGCCTCGGCAGCCGTGGCGCCGGTCGCTGCGGGCACGGCAGCCGCCGCCGGCTGCCGGTCCTGGCTGTGATCCTCGTCGCCGTGGGCGCTCGCCCGTCCGGCGACCAAGCCCAGCAGGGCGACGGCCACGACAACGGCAAATCGGGGCTGTTTCATTCCATTCATCCCATTCATCCTTCAGTGCTTGTGCTTCTTCTTGCGGCGGCGCACCGCGATCAAGCCGGCGCCGGACAGCAGCAGCGCGCCGGCAGCGCCCCAAACCGCCCATTCGCTCCGACCATGGGCATGCGCCACGCCGGCCGGCGGCATGGCGGCGAGGTCGAGCGTGGCCGAGAGCAGATCGCTGACATCGCCGGCCTGCACCGAAATGGCCAGCGGATACCGCCCCGGATTGGCGAAAGCCTCGCCCGCAACCGAATACACCCCCGGCGCGACCTGGACCGCGACGGCCTTGAACGAGCCACTCTCGACCTCGATCCCGGCGTCCGGCACGGGCGCGTTGGTGGCATGGCGATCGACATAGAGGGTCAACTTGCCTTGCGCCAGCACCGCAACCAGTTCGAACTCCTCGGTCTGTGCGGACGCGCGTGGCGCGACCGCGCTCGTCAAGGCCGGCACGGCGGCGTCGCCATGATCCTCGCCACCATGAGGCCACGCCGGCAGCGCCAGTAGCGATGCCACGACAAGTACATTGAAACGCTTCAAGGCAACACTCCCAGAGCTTGTTGGAGGCGGGACAGGGCGGCGGCGCGCGCGACCTGCTGGCGGCTGTACGCGGTTTCGGCCTCGAAGGCGCCGGCGCGCGCGCGCAGCAGCGTCGACAGGTCCGATTCGCCCAGCGAGAAAGATTTTTCGGCCAGACTCAGGTTGTCGGCGGTAAGCTCACGACGCTCCCGCGCCATCGCAAGCTGGCGTTCGGCGGCATCAAGATCTAGGCGGGCCTTGTCCGCTTCGAGCGTCAGGCGCAGCCGGGCCAGCGCCAGTTCGGCATCGGCCTGCAGAACCTCGGCCTGAACCGCGGCGCTGTCCTGGCGCACGCGCGCGCCGGAGGAAAATGGGATCGTCAGCTTCACCCCCACGGTATTGGCAAAGGGTTCGCCGGATTGGTCGCGATCACGCGCCACCCGCACCGCGAACTCCGGTGCGTCGCGGCGGGTTGCCTCGGCCACCCGGAGCCGGGCGCGCGCGGTGCGGGCCGTCGCGGCCAACGCCGCCAGTTGCGGATGATCCAGCGGCACGCCCATCCCCTGCGGCGAGACAGAACGGGGTGCGGAGGCGGCCGCCGCGCGCTCCGCCACCAGCACCGCCGGGGCCGCCGCACCGGTGAGGTTGCGCCAGGCCTGCTCGGCATGCAGCAGCGCGGCCTGCGCTTGAACCGCTTCCGCTTGCGCCGCGAGGCGCTCGTCTTGCGCCAGATTGGCGTCGCTCCGGGCCAGATCTCCGGCGCGCAAGCGGCGCATGACATCGGCCTCGACCGCGCGGGCAGTGACGATCCGGCGCTCGGCCAGATCGCGCTCATTGCGGGCGGCGGCAACGGCCCACCACGCCTCGCGCACCTCACCCGCCACCTGCAGGCGTAGCGCGGCGCCGAGCGTCGCGACTTCGGCCATGGCACTGGCGGCCTCATCCTCGCGTGCCGCCTGCTGTCCGGGCAGCCACAGCGGAGCGGCCATCTCGACCTCCCACTCCTGCTTGCCGTGATTTCCGAGCAGCCGCTCACCCAGGCTGGAAAGCGATACCGAGGCAGGGCCGGGCGTGATGCCGGCCGCCACCTCGGCGCGGGCCCCGGCCTCGGCTTCGCGGGCCGCCATGGCGGCGGCCTGGGGATGGCGGGCCCACGCCAGTTCCAATGCATCCCGCAGGGAGGTCCTTTGGTCGTCGGCGAGGGGTTGGGCTTGCGCGGGAATTGCGGTGAGCAGCGCGGCGCAGAGACCGAGAATCCATGCAATCGTTCTTTTCTTCATGGCCTTCGGGGGAGATTGGAAGCAGTCGGGGGAGGCCATGAAGGGCGACATACGCGGCCCGTAATTCATGTCACGGCGGCCATCGTACTTGCGCCAGCCCGACAAACGGCTGACCGCTAAATTACATAGTTGTAATGTTCGGAATTCTCAAGGGCGCTCAGAAACGCGCGCGGAAATGCCATTCGCCCGGCGCGATGTCGTTCACCACCGCCTTGCGGATCGACGCGTCGACCTGCGCGGCGTCCGGTTCATAGAGACCGCACAGGCGCAGCGCGCGCCGCACGTCCACCGCATGGCCCAGATATTCATAGACGACGCGGGCGCAGCACGGCATGCGCTCGCCGCTGCCGGAGACACCGAGCTTCAATCCGGTAAGGCGAGTGACGCGGTTCTTGAACGACGGGAACAAGATCGTCTGCGTCATCTCCAGTCCGGTCAGCGACTCGTAGTCGGAGAGAAAGATGCGGTCGGTGAGGAAATGCGCCATGCCCAGGTAGATGCCGTGATAGGCCTTCTCGCGCGGGTGCTCGACGAGCCGTTCGGTGCGTTGGTAATAGACGCGCTCGTCACGGCGTTCCAGGCACACCAGGGTGCGCAGGATCTTGCCCGGACACGCCATCGACAGGTAGTGCTCGAAGTAGTAACCAAGATACTTGTCGAGCCCGGCGGTGCCGAGATCCTTCAGATGCGCAAGATGCGGCGCCTCGGGCGTGGCGGGTGGGCCGGCGGGCGGGCGACGCGGGCGCACCTGCACCAGGCGCTCGAACTGGCCGCTCGGCAGCAGGATCTCGTGCTCTTCGACTCCGAAAAAATCACAGAACCGTCGTAGCGTGTGCGCCGACGGACGGTAGCGACCGCTCAGGTAGCGGTTGAACTGCGGACGATTGATGTCCAGGCGCCGGCAGACTTCCGCGATCGAGCGGTAGTATCTGCACAACAGCCGGAGGTTGTGAGCAAAATTTTCGTGCATCGCCGATTCCTTTGCGCATGGGAGCAGACCACCACCAGCCCGGTCGCATCTGACGCGATATGGCGCAGCGACAGCGCCATTGTGCGCCAGTGCGATCCAGATCGGCAAATTTACCGCGCGCCTGCCGGATGCTGGAATGGCGGTGTTTTTCAGCCGCAAAACGATAACAGCGACCCTGGTCGCACATGGAGACTCGTCGTGCACCTCACCCCTTGCCCCGGCCCGCACCACCCGCGTGCCGCCTCCCGTCCGCAGCCGCAGCCGACCCCGGATTCCCCGCGCATCCAGGGATGGATGGCCCCATGAACACGAAAACCCGCACCGAACACGACTTGCTCGGCGACATGGAGCTGCCCGCCGACGCCTGGTTCGGCATCCAGACCCAGCGCGCGGTCGACAATTTCGCCATCACCGGCGTGCCGATCAGCCACTTCCCGCACCTGATCGACGCGCTGGCGATGGTCAAGGCCGCCGCCGCGCGCGCCAACCGCGACCTCGGCCTGCTCGCCCCGCACAAGGCCGAGGCGATACTCGCCGCGTGCGACGACATCATCGCCGGGCGACTGCACGAAGCGTTCGTCGTCGACCTGATCCAGGGTGGCGCCGGCACCTCGACCAACATGAACGCCAACGAGGTCATCGCCAACCTCGCGCTGGAGAAGCTGGGGCAGCCGAAGGGCGCCTACGAGCACCTGCACCCGAATGACGACGTGAACAAGTCGCAGTCAACCAACGACGCCTACCCGACCGCAGTGTGCGTCGGCCTGCAGTTCGCCGCCGAGCCGCTGATCGAGGCGGTGGCGAGCCTGAAGGCGGCGCTCGAGTTCAAGGGGCGCGAATTCGCCGACGTGCTCAAGATGGGCCGCACACAATTGCAGGACGCGGTGCCGATGACGCTGGGCCAGGAGTTCGGGGCCTTCGCGGTCAACCTCGGCGAGGACATCGAGCGCATCCGCGAGGTCTGCCTGCTGCTGTGCGAGGTCAACCTCGGCGGCACCGCGATCGGCACCGGCATCAACACCCACCCCGACTACGCCGCGCGCGCGGTGCGCCACCTCGCCGAGATCTCGGGCAAGCCCATCGTGCAGGCCGCCAATCTGGTCGAGGCAAGCTCCGACATGGGCGCCTTCGTGCTGTTCTCGGGCGTCCTCAAGCGCCTCGCGATCAAGCTCTCCAAGGTCGCCAACGACCTGCGCCTGCTCTCCAGCGGGCCGCGCACCGGTTTTGGCGAGATCCACCTGCCGCCGATGCAGCCCGGCTCGTCGATCATGCCGGGCAAGGTCAATCCGGTGATCCCGGAAGCAGTCAACCAGACCGCCTACCAGGTGATCGGTAATGACCTGGCGGTCACGATGGCCGCCGAAGCCGGCCAGTTGCAGCTCAACGCCATGGAACCGCTCATCGTCTACAACCTGCTCAGCTCGATGAAGATGCTCGGCGCGGCCTGCCACATGTTCGAGCATCGTTGCGTGCGCGGCATCCGCGCCGACCGCGAACAGTGCCAAAGCCACGTCGACCGCAGCATCAGCGTGATTACCGCGCTGGTGCCGCACATCGGCTACGCCAACGCGTCACGCCTCGCCGCGCTGGCGCTCGACAGCGGCGCGACGGTGCGCGAACTGGTGATCGGCGAAGGGCTGCTCAGCGCCGCCCGGCTCGACGCGCTGCTCAGCCCGCGCTCGATGCTCGCGCCACGGGGTCGCGCCGGGTGACGTCACGGGTACTGGTCCTCCACACCGGGGGCACGATCGGCATGCGTCCGTCACCACGGGGCTACCGTCCGATGGCGGGCTTCGGCCAACTGCTCGGACGGCAGCTCCGCACGACGGCGGCGGAGCTGCCAGCATTCGACGTGGTCGAGCTGGACACCCTGATCGACAGCGCGAACCTGCGGCCCGCCCACTGGAGCGCGATCGCCACGGCGCTGCTCGCGCGCTGGGACGACTACGCTGGCTTCGTCGTGCTGCACGGCACCGACACGATGGCATGGAGCGCCTCGGCGCTGTCCTTCATGCTGCGCGGCAGCGACAAGCCGGTGATCTTCACCGGCGCGCAGATCCCGCTCATCGAACCACGCAGCGACGCGCCGCGAAACCTGCAGACCGCGCTGATCCTTGCCGCCCACCACCCGATCCGCGAGGTGTGCGTGTACTTCGACCGCCGGTTGCTGCGCGGCAATCGCAGCAGCAAGCTGAAGAGCACCGCCTTCGACGCCTTTGACTCGCCCAACTGGCCGCCGCTGGCCGATGTCGGCATCGACATCGCGCTGCACCACGAAATGCTGCTGCCAGCGTCGAGCCGCGACTTCGTGGTGCCGGACTTCAACGCCGAGGCGGTCGCGGTGCTGCCGGTGTATCCGGGCATCAGCGCCCGCACCGTAGACGCCGTGCTCGACAGCCCCTCGGTGCGCGCCCTGGTGCTGCGCACCTATGGCGTCGGCAACGCGCCGGACGCCGATCAACCCCTGATGGACGCACTCGCGCGCGCCGTGGCGCGCGGCATCGTCGTGGTCAATACCACCCAGTGCGCGAACGGGCGCGTGCACCAGGGCAGCTACGCGACCGGAGCGTCGCTCGCGGGCATCGGGGTCGTCGCCGGTGCGGACATGACGCTCGAAGCGGCGTTCGCAAAACTGCACTTCCTGAGCGCCGGCGGCGCGACCCCCGCCGCGCTCGGCGCGACCATCGGGCAAGCGCTGAGCGGCGAGCTGTCGTGATGCGACAACTTTTACAGTTTCCCGACAATTGCCGCCGGATCGGCTCTGACCGCACTCCTAGCATGGCCTCCGTTACCCAACCGGAGACCCTCCATGCCCCATCCCCGCACCCCCTTCGTCATCGCTGCAATTGCCGCCCTGCTCACCGCCTGCGGCGGCGGTAGCGGCAGCGACGCACCGTCCCCCCCCGTCGATCGCCCCTACGCGCGCTTGATCGACGAGTTGCAACGGGAAATCCCCGCCGCCATGGCCGAGCACCAGGTCGTGGGCCTGTCGCTGGCGCTGGTGGACGACCAGCAAGTCGTGTGGCAGGCCGGGTTCGGCGTGCGCGAAGCGGGCAAGACCGATCCGGTCAGCGCCGACACGCTGATGCGCGCCGGCTCGATCACCAAGCTCGTGACCGCGACCGCCGTCATGCGGTTGGCCGAACACGGCCAATTCACCCCCGATGCGCCGCTAGCGGACGCGCTGCCCGGCTTTCACGTACGGTCGCGCTTCCACGCCGACCCGGCCCAGGCCGACCGCGAGGTCACGCTCAGGCAGATGCTCAGCCACCATGCCGGCCTGCCCGAAACCAGCCTCGCCGGCATCGGGCATGCCCCCGGCGTGGTGCCCGGCAATCTGGCGCAAGCCGTCCAGGGGGTGCACCTGACCTACCCGCCCGGACAACTGCTCGCCTACTCCAACCTCGCCTACGACCTGCTCGGCTCGGTCATCGAGCAGCGCAGCGGGCTCGCCTACGAGCAGTACGTCACCACTCAGGTGTTGCGCCCGCTGGGCATGACGCGCTCGACCGTGCGCACCGACCCGACGCAAGCGCTCGCCCACGGCCACATCGACGGCGCGAGCGTCGGCACCCAGGCCGAGGACTACGATCTGATGCCGGCCGGCGGGCTGTGGAGCAGCGCCGGAGAACTGGCCCGTTTCATGCAGATGGTGTTCAACGACGGCACCCTGGACGGACAAACGATCCTGCGCCCGCAAACGCTTGCGCAGATGCTCACGCCCCAGCACCCGGACAATCCCTTCGACCGCGACTCGCAGGTCGGGTTGGGCTGGTTCGTCACCCGCCCGGAGGTGAGCGGCATCGCGCCGGGCGTCGCGGTCGCGCAGCACGACGGCAGCACCGGGGCCGACCACAGCATCCTGATGCTGCTGCCGCAGCACCGTCTGGGCGTGGTGATCCTGACCAACAGCGATACCGGCGATGCGATCACCGCCCCCTACGCCGAGGCCATCCTGCGCCGGATGTGGTCGGAAAAAACCGCACAGACGCCGCCACCGGACCCGCTGCTGCCGACCAGCGACGCGCTCGCGCCGACGCCCGCGGACCTGACCGGCTACCCCGGCATCTATCGCTACACCATGGGCGAGTCCGGCGTGCTCGAACTGACCTCCGATGGCGCCCGCCTGCTGTTGAGCACCCCCGGCGCCGCGCCGCAGCCGCTGCTGCGTGATGCGGACGGCTGGTATCGAGTGGCCGTGGATGGCGGTCTCGACCGTGAAACACGGCTGCGCGTGGACACGATAGGCAGTGAACGGGCGTTGCTGGTCGAACGCGCCGGTCGCGGACAGGCCACCATCGCCACCCGCATCAGCCCGACCCCCATCCCGCCCCAATGGCTCGCGCGGCAAGGCAGCTATGACGCCTCGGACACATTTCACCTGTCGCTGGTCGCCGAAGACGGCTGGCTCGCCCTGGTGCTCGACGACGAAGAGGTCTATCCGTTGCAGGCCCTGGACGCGAACACCGCCGTGGTGGCCGGCATCGGGCGCGGCAACGGCCACGTGATCGAGGCCGCCCCCGACGGCAGCCTGCGCATACTGGACCTCGACATCCCCCGCGCGGCAAACTGACGGCCTCGCCACCGCCCGGACGCCACGCCCGATGCACACCTTGTTGCTGATCGAAGACGACATCAAGCTGGCACAGCTCATCCAGACCTATCTGCGCCGCTTCGACTTCACCGTCACCACCGTCGCGCGTGGCGACCTGGCCATGGCCGAGTTCGCCCGGACCCGGCCGCATCTGGTCATTCTCGACCTGATGCTGCCGGGCCGCGACGGGCTGGCGCTGTGCCGGGACCTGCGCGAGAGCGCCGACGTGCCGATCCTGATGCTCACCGCCAGCGCGGAAGACCAGGTCACGGGCCTGGAACTGGGCGCCGACGACTACGTGATCAAACCGGTCGAACCACGCGTGCTGCTCGCCAGGGTGCGCGCCTTGCTGCGCCGCCCGGCGCGGCAAGGCGCCGACCCACGGCTGTGCTTCGGCGCCCTGGTGATCGACCCGGACAACCGCGCGGTGGCGCTGGACGGCGCGCCGGTGGAACTGTCCACCAGCGAGTTCGAACTGCTCGCGCTGCTTGCGCGCCACGCCGGACAGGTGCTGTCGCGCGACGCGATCCTGAACGCGCTGCGCGGAATAGACTTCGACGGCCTCGATCGTTCGGTCGACGTCACCATAGGCAAACTGCGGCGCAAGCTCGGCGATGACGACCGCGACACCAGGCGGATCAAGACCGTCTGGGGCAAGGGCTATCTGTTCAGTCCGGGGCTGTGGGGATGAAAACCGCCCTGCTGCTGTTCCTGCGCCGCTTCCTGCTGCTGTTCGGCGGCGCCTTCGTCGGCGTGTTCCTGGTCCAACTCGTGGCGGACCAATGGCTGGCCCCGATCGAAGACGCCCACGTGCGCGAACTGGTGCGCGGCCAGCTCTACCACCTGCACGGCGAACTGGCGCCCATGGACGGCCACGCGCGCGTGGCGCACCTGGCGCGCCTGCAACCGCACTACGGCCTTGAACTATCCCTGCTGGCAACCGGCAACGCGGCATTGACGCCCGAGGAATCGGCCCTGCTCGCGGCGCGGCAGCCGGTGCTGCGCGACGACGCGACCCGCTTTCTCACCCAGCTCGACGCGGACACCCTGCTGCAGGTCTCGGCGCCGCCACATCCGGCCGAACTGGTGTGGGCCGCGCTGAGCAACCTGATGTTCCTGCTGATCATGGCCGGTCTGGTGGGCGGCTGGGTGTGGCGCTACTGGCGCGACCTGCAGACGCTGACCGGCACCGCCGAACGGATAGGCGCCGGCGAGCTGAGCGCGCGCGCGCACGTGCGCCCCCGATCCGACCTGCGTCCGCTGGCAACCGATTTCAACGCGATGGCCGAGCGCCTCGAACGACTGGCCGGCCTGCAACGCCAACTCATCAACGGCGTCGCCCACGAACTGCGTACCCCGATCGCGCGCATCGGTTTCGCCCTCGACCTGCTGGCCGAAGAATCCGGTCTGGAAGCGCAAAACGCGCGCGCCGAGTCGATGCGCGAGGATCTGCGCGAACTGGACGCGCTGATCCGCGAGATGCTCTCCTACGCGCAGTTGCAGCAGGCGAGCCGGCCCCCGCGCCTGGAAGTGGTGGCCGCCGCCGCGTGGCTCGACAGCGTGCTCGGCCCGCTCATGCTCGAAGCCCAGGCGCGCCACGTCAGGATCGAAATCGCCGCGCCACCCCCCGCGACCGTATCCCTGGAACCGCGCCTGATGGCGCGCGCGGCGCACAATCTGTTGCGCAACGCCTTGCGCCACGCGCGCCAGCGCATCGAATTGCGGCTGCACCACGCTGATGGGCAAACCATGCTGATCGTCGACGACGACGGCCCAGGCATCCCGCCCACGGATCGCGCCACGCTGTTCGAACCGTTTTCCCGCCTCGACGCAAGCCGCAGCCGCGACACCGGCGGCTTCGGGCTGGGCCTGGCGATCGTCGACCAGGTCGCGCGCGCCCATCACGGTGGTGCCAGCGTGGAAGACGCACCGATCGGCGGCGCGCGCTTTACCATCAGCTGGCCGGACGCGAACTAGCGGTACATTGTGATCGGACACGATCCATCCGACATCAGCGGTATATGGGTGTTGGAAGCGAAGTATCAGCACTCCCTGTAGATCCCTACCGTACCGTGTCCCACCCGGCTGCCACGCTTGGGGAACAAGGGCAGGCGCTGGCGAAATTTGCGCCAACTCGCAGTTGGCAAGCACCGTATTTGGCGCGAGATTCAGCCTACTGACGAAGAAACCGTGAGGAGCAGTATTGGTATCGAAGTATCCACGGCGGATTGGCGGTCCGAAGGGGACGCAATTCAGCCAGATGACATTATTTTTACCTCGACCCACCAAACCTGCTTTATAATGCGAACAGTTTTGTGTAGAGCAGAAAACAGCCATGGGCCCGTCGTTATCCTTTACCGTCAAGGATGTTTGTAACGCACTGGGCGGCGTCAGCCGCTCACGCGTTCATGCATGGACCCAGTTGCCGCCCTTCTCCTACATGGAAACGATGGAGAGGAGTGCTCGTCACTTCACCATAGCTGATCTGTTGACCATGACGGTCCTGCAAATGCTTGAGGATAAATTCCTGATTAAGAGCCGGCTGCTCGGTCAGCTATCGGCAGGGATTCATCGGTATCTGCAGGAGCCGAACCCAGTCAGCGCTGAGGAATGGGTGTTCATTCGCCTTGCGGATGGCAATACCAGTCGTGTCGAGGCAATGCTTTTTGGGGAGTCGGGTTGGGTGTTTGACATGGCAGAAGAGCGCAAGCGCATCAACGTATATCTCGGCGTCGCGCCTCTCCAGCGGGAGTTGGTGCTGGTTGCCGACATGCATACTCGCGCGCGATGAACACCACTAGCGATCAATTGCTGGCTTTTGGGGCACGCTTGGAAGACTGCGTGGCCTTGCATTGCCTGAACGACCCGCGGATGTTGCGTTATGTCGATCTGATGCGCCATGAAGAGCGCCCCTTGGTGGATACCGTTGTCGAAACACAAGCCCAAGCTTTGCTTTATGTGGTCGATACAGCGCGCCTGAATGGGACAGTCGATAGGCTGAATATCGACGAATTGCGCCGCAAGCTTGCGATGCGCGGCGACCAAGCGTGGCTGGGTGTTTTGCGCCCTGGTCGGTTGGATATCTATGCGACCGATCTCCAACCCGCTGAAGGCACGAAGCCGGTCAGTTTCTTTTCTGGGCACGCGGATTCCCTTGGCGTCGTCGCGCGCCTTGCCCAGGGGGACAATCTTGCAGAGCCTTCTACCCGGCTGCTGCGCAGCGTACTGTTCGGGTTGATGGCAGATGCTGGCCAGGAATTGAAGACTTTGGGTCTCTCGACCGATGAGACGATCGCCCTGACTGGCCGGGCATTGTTCTTCCGGTATCTGATTGGACGAAAGATCATCAGTACCGAACACCTTCCCGCGATTTCCCCAGGGTCCCAATCATTGATGCAATGTTTCAGTAGCGAGCAAGGCTTGCTCGAAACGAATACTTGGCTGGACGAAACATTCAACGGTGACTTACTGGCGCTGCCAGTCGGAAAAGAGGCTTACTCAGAGTATTTCCAGGGACTCTACCGAGCATGCGGAACTCAGATCAGCCGTCCCCTTGAGGCTATTCTTGGCCTGGATCAGCCAATTGCTCCGGGCGCTTCGCAGTGTTCGTTGAACTGGGGCGACCTGGATTTTGATCACTTGCCGGTCGGTTTATTGAGTGAAACGTATGAAGAGTTGATGTACCGCTTCGATGCCGAGGCCAGGCGCGACACAAGCGTGTATTACACCCCCACGCATATCGCAGAATACATGGTCGGAGAGGCTTTCCATCAACACCCAGCAGGTGCCGCTGCGCGAATTCTCGATCCAGCATGTGGAGCCGGGGTGTTCCTGGTGGCTTGTTTCCGCAAGCTTGCAGAGTTGAGCTTTGCGGAAACCGGGCAGCGTCCGGATCGCGGCGTATTGCGCCGAATCCTGGATGAGCAATTGGTCGGCTTCGACATCAATGCTCATGCGCGGACGCTGGCTGCCTTGGCGTTGTATCTCACCGCGCTGGAACTGGACCCTGATCCGACACCTGTTGAGGCTTTGACCTTCAAGAAACTTGAGGGGCGGGTACTGGTCGATGTGGCCGACCCGGGCTCCGATCCTAAGATTATTCAACCGATGGCCGGGAGCCTTGGCCCACATGTACCCGATAGCTTCGGGGGAGCATTCGATCTGGTCATCGGCAATCCGCCATGGACGAGTCTGAAGCCCGCCTATAAAGCCATCGATCAATTGTTCACGCAACGTTGTCGGGCAGTTGCCACCGGGCGCGGTCTGGATGATATCGCGCGCTCCTACAAGAATCCCGATCAGGTTCCCGACTTGCCTTTTGTCTGGGGCGCGATGGACTGGGCCAAGCCCGGTGGGCGTATCGCGCTGGCGCTGGCTGGACGCTGGCTGTTCAAGATGTCAGAAGCGGGATTTGCAGCGCGTAGCGCAATATTCCGGGCACTCTCGGTCACTGGTATTCTGAACGGCGCATCGATTCGCCAAAGCAAGGTCTGGCCGAATGTCGACCAGCCATTTTGCTTGGTATTCGCAGATAACCGACTGCCGACAGAGAGTGATCAGTTCGTATTGGTTAGCCCAGAAGATGAACCTAGTCTCAACGACAAAGGGCGCATGCGCATCGATGCCAGCGACGCGATTCCTATCGCTTTGGATTTGGCAGCCAAACAACCAGCACTAATCAAAACTCTGTACCGGGGCTCGGCACTGGATCTTTCCATCGTTAACCGCATTCGAGCCAAGTCAAATGAGTCAATAGGCGAGTATTGGATACCCGCAAGAGGGTTATATCGGGGTCAGGGTTATATCGTTGGCACTCGCTCGGACGATGACGCTTTTCTTGAGGGGTATTTAAAACTCGGAGCTCGTTACTCCAGACACCCGCATGCAGTTCTAACCGATGATCTTCTGCCGTATCAGCCAGAAGGATTGCAATGGCCGCGCAACCCCAAAATTTATCGTGCGCCATTAGTTTTAGTTCGAGAAGGACTCAAAGCTGACCGCAATCTTGGGCGAGCTTTGTATTGTTCAATAAAGCTAGCTTATTCTGAATCGTATTACGGATTTTCAGCGGCTGAGAACTCCAATGGTGAGTTTTACGCCCAATACCTGCTCGTTCTCGTACATAGCCAACTGTTCGAATATTGGTCGTTAATGACCAGTGCGAAATTCGGCGTGGAACGCGAGGCTTTACAGTTGCACGATGTCGAGAGTTTTCCTTTAGTGCCGCCTGAGACGCTTTGTTCTGCGGTGCGAACCAACATTGAAGAATGCGCAAAGGCTCTTCTCGACAATCAGCCCGACTGGGAAGAGCTGGATACCACCGTTGCGGGAATCTATGGCCTAGGTCGCTATGATCAGGAGGTCATTGCGGATACCCTTACCACACGGGCACCTTTCTCGGATGTGAAGAAAAACGCGGCAATGCAATGCTCCCCAGTTCAACTGGAACATTTTTGTGCCCGTCTACTGGAAGAGCTTTCTGCGGTGTTGTCCGTCAGTGGGTACGCCGTTCATGTCACGCAGCTTCCTGATGACGATAGCTTGCCATGGAAGTTCATTGCCATTTCGCTCGATAAACACGCTTTACCGGAAGCATTGCCGTCGACGTGGGTTAAGTACGCCGAGGACTTGGCAGTTAGCCGTATTACCATCGTCGATGCCAATCGCCCGCTAATTATTGTTGGACTGCTTGACCGCTACAGTTATTGGACGCAGACCCAGGCTCGCTTGCTGTCTTCGGACATCCTTTGGCAATACGGAGCGCTTTTAGAGGAGCGCGCCGGACGATGAGTGGCCTGATGACGCGTGGGCTGACCGCAGCGTCGGCTGAATTTCCGGCAAGAATTCCGGTTTTCTTGCTCGTGGTGGTGCAAAACACCCTGTCGACTGCTTGGCGGATACTGTTGGAAGCAGTTGAGGCGGGCGAGTTTTCCATCTGTGCGGCAAGCGAGGATGAAATTACCGAGCGCCTTCACCTCATCTTGGGGGAACTGCATGCCATCGGCGATGATGCCGTACGGGGTCTGTCGCAGTTCGAGACATCAATCCGGGAAGGAAACTTGCGTAATTTCAATGGGGATCATCCAGATCGCCAGCCCGATTTGACGTTCCGGCCTTTGCGCGGCCATATTCAAACAAGAAACACCGTTCCGACGGCTATTTTTATCGAATGCAAACCTATCGATAGCGCTCATCCCGTTGCCAGTACGTATTGCCGTGCCGGATTGATACGTTTTGTGAATGGTGACTACGCCTGGGCTGTTGATCGAGCCATGATGTTGGCCTACGTGCGCAATATCTGCACCTTGCCGACAGGTTTGTCATTGTGTCTGGCAAGCGATGGATTGGCTGCGGACATGAATTTGCAGGGCAATCTTGAAACGGTATCGCCAACGGCTGCTGGCGACACGGTTTGCCAGTCAATACATGATCGAAGCTTTTGTCTGCCTGGCGCTTGCAAACCCGCTGGTTTGATTACTTTGCACCATCTTTGGCTGCACCCAACGGTCGCTTGTGAAGGCTCCAGGTGCAAGGGAAATATTGGCTTGCCCAAGGGGAGTTCCGCCTAGGCCCGCGCGGCACGTTGGCATTGGCGCGAAAAAGCGGGCAAGGCACATGGCCTTGCCCGTTGTTGTTGCGGGGTCGCGTGGTGCGGCCGTTCAGTTGCCGCTCATCGCCAGCATCAGCTGGTTGATGCGCTTGACGAAGGTGGCCGGGTCGTCGAGGGTGCCGCCTTCGGCCAGCAGCGCCTGGTCGAACAGCACCGCCGCCCAGTCGTCGAAGTTCGACTCTTCGCTCTTCAGGCGCAGCACCGCCGGGTGCGCCGGGTTGATTTCCAGGATGGGTTTGGACATCGGCGCCTGTTGTCCGGCGGATTTCAGGATGCGCGCGAGGTTCATCCCCATGTCGTGCTCGTCCACCACCAGGCAGGCGGGCGAATCGGTCAGGCGGTGGGTGACGCGCACTTCCTTGACGCGCTCTGCAAGACTGGCCTGCATCTTCTCCAGCAGGTCCTTGAACTCATCGGCGGCCTTCTCGGTTTCCTGCTTCTCCGCCTCGTCTTCCAGCTTGCCCAGGTCCAGGCCGCCCTTGGCCACCGACTGCAGTTGCTTGCCGTCGAACTCGGTCAGGTTGCCGATCGCCCACTCGTCCACGCGGTCGGACAGCAGCAGCACTTCGATGCCCTTCTTGCGGAAGATTTCCAGGTGCGGGCTGTTCCTGGCGGCATTGAAGGTTTCGGCGGTGACGTAGTAGATCTTCTCCTGCCCTTCCTTCATGCGCCCGATGTAGTCGGCGAGCGACACCGTTTCGTCCGGCGTGTCGGCGTGGGTCGAGGCAAAGCGCAGGAGTCCGGCGATCTTGTCCTTGTTGGCGAAGTCTTCGCCCACGCCTTCCTTGAGCGCGCGACCGAATTCCTTCCAGAAGGTGGCGTACTTCTCCGGCTGGTTTTCCGCCAAGTCTTCCAGCAGCCCCAGCACCTTCTTGGTGCACCCGGAACGGATGGTGTCGATGTCCTTGGATTCCTGCAGGATCTCGCGTGACACGTTGAGCGGCAGATCGGCCGAATCGACCACCCCGCGCACGAAGCGCAGATAGGTCGGCATCAGCTTTTCCGCATCGTCCATGATGAACACGCGGCGCACGTACAGCTTGATGCCATGACGCGCGTTGCGGTCCCACATGTCGAACGGCGCGTGCGCCGGGATGTAGAGCAACTGGGTGTACTCGTGACGGCCTTCGACGCGCGCGTGCGACCACGCCAGCGGCTCGTCGTAGTCATGGCCGACGTGCTTGTAGAAGGCCTTGTACTCTTCGTCGCCGATGTCGTTCTTGGAGCGCGCCCACAGCGCGCTGGCCTGGTTGACGGTCTCGTCTTCGTCGGTGACGACCTGCTCCTTCTTCTCGTCGTTCCACTCTTCCTTCTTCATCACGATGGGCTGGACGATGTGGTCGGAGTACTTGCGGATCAGGCCGCGCAGCTTCCACCCGGACAGCAGGTCTTCCTGGTCGTCGCGCAGATGCAGCGTGATGTCGGTGCCACGGCTCGCCTTGTCGGCCTGGTCGACGGTGTATTCGCCGGCCGCGTCACCGGTCATGCTGCATTCCCACTTCACCGCGTCGGCAGCTTGCAGTCCGGCGCGGCGGGTCACCACGGTGACCTTGTCAGCGACGATGAAGGCAGAGTAGAAACCCACGCCGAACTGGCCGATCAGGTGCGCATCCTTCTTCTGGTCGCCGGTCAACTGGCCGAAGAACTCACGCGTGCCGGACTTGGCGATGGTGCCCAGGTGGGTGATCGCCTCGTCGCGGCTCATGCCGATGCCGTTGTCGGAGATGGTGATCGTGCGCGCTTCCTTGTCGAAGGCGATGCCGATCTTCAGATCCCCGCCGCCTTCCAGCAGCTCGGGCGCGTCGAGCGCCTCGAAACGCAGCTTGTCGCACGCGTCGGACGCGTTGGAGACCAGTTCGCGCAGGAAGATCTCGCGGTTCGAATACAGCGAATGAATCATGAGGTGCAGCAGTTGCTTCACCTCGGCCTGGAAATTGAGTGTCTGAGCGCTGGACGCCTGGGCGTTGGACATGGATACGACTCCGTTTGACTTGATCAACGCGCAGCATATGGGTGCGTGGCGGCGCGATTTCAAGCCCTGACCTTGCGTTTCATTCACCGCAAACCATCGTTCTGAAGAGGCTCTGGCCCCGCACGATCGCGGCTGAAACCGCTACGGTGGGTATCGTTCGACTGCTTCGCAGGAGGGGCTTTAGCCCCGAATCACACCGTTATCGCGGCTCAAGCCGCTCCTACGGGACGCCCGTGGGGTGCGACAGCCGCTCAGACGTAGCGAACCGCCAGCACCTCGATCTCGCGCATGCCGGCCGGGCTCATGAAGCGGATCGCGTCGCCCTCGCGCGCCTTGAGCAACGCCCGCGCCAACGGAGAAATCCAGCTGATGCGCCCGGAGCCGGCGTCGGCCTCGTCGACACCGACGATCTGCCAGCTCTGCTCGTTGCCGCCGTCGGCGTCAGCGATGGTCACGGTGGCGCCGAAAAACACCTGGTCGACGCCCTCGCGTTCGGCCGGATCGACGACTTCGGCGTTCTCGATGCGCTTGATCAGGAAGCGGATGCGCCGGTCGATTTCACGCAGACGCTTCTTGCCGTAGATGTAGTCGCCGTTCTCCGAGCGGTCGCCGTTGGAGGCGGCCCACGCCACGGTCTCGACCAGGGCCGGGCGGTCGGTCTTGACGATCTGTTCCAGCTCGCGCCGCATCGCGTCGTAGCCGCGACGGGTCATGTAGTTCTTCGAGCCCGGCGGCAGGCGCACCGAGGCATCCACGACTTCGTCGTCGTCCTCGCCTTCGCCTTCCTTGACAAACGCCTTGTTCACATCAGCCACCCCGCAGGTTCCGCCCGCAACATCATCCCGTCGCGACCGGAACCGGCCCGCTCGGGGTCAAACAGTATACTGCTGGACCGCCTTGCGCATCCTGGCGACTACGGCTTCCAGGTAGTCCACGGTCGCCGAGGTCTGCTCCACCACCGAGACGTTCTGCTCGGTCATCGCCGCCACCTGTTCCAAGTTGCGCGCCAGGTCGGTCATGGCGCTGTTCTGCTCGTTGGCCGCGTGGGCGATCTCGCTGACCATCTCGATGGTCTTGCTCATTTCGTCGCGGATGCGGCGCAGCGAATCGGCCGCCTCGTTCACCTGCGACACGCCTTCCGCGACGCGCGCGGCGCCGGTGCGCATGCCATTCACCGCCGAGCCGGTTTCCACCCCTATGCTGTTGACCATGCCGCTGATTTCCTGGGTCGCGTTGCTGGTGCGCTCGGCGAGCTTGCGCACTTCGTCCGCCACCACCGCAAAGCCGCGACCCTGCTCGCCAGCCCGCGCCGCTTCGATCGCGGCATTGAGCGCGAGGAGGTTGGTCTGGTCGGCGATTTCCTTGATCACCGCGGTGATGCGCGAGATCTCCTCCGAGCGCTTGCCCAGCGACTCGACCTGCGCGGCGGTGGTATTCACCGTTTCGGCCAGCGATTGTATGGTCTTGCTCGCGCCCTCTATCACCAGCACCCCATCACGCGAAGTCTGGCCGGCCTCCTCGGCGACACCACGGGTCGATCCGGCATAGGTATTGACCTCGCCGATCGACACCGTCACCTCCTCGACCGCCGCCGCCGCCGACGAGGTCGCCTCGCTCTGCTTGTGCGCCGAATCGCGCACGTTCCTGACTCCGCCGTCGACGTCGTCGGCCGCGATCGCGACCTGCCCGGTGATGTCGGAGACCCCCTGCAGCGTCGCCTGCATGGACGACACGAAGGTATCGATACCGCGCGCGATCGTGCCGATCACATCGCGCCGCGACAGATCGAAGCGGGAGCGCAGATTGCCCGACGCGAGCACCTGTTCCAGCCACGCCGAGGTCGCGTCCAGATCACGCGTGACCCGCGCCGCGTAAATGAACATCCAGAACACCCCGTAGACCAGCGCCACCCCCGCCAGCAACAGCTCCAGCGATCGCGGCGCCGCCACATCGAATAGCCGCTGCCCCGACAGCATCAGCGACTGCACCACCACCATCAACCCCACCAGCGTCATCTGCGCACGCAGCGACATGACGGCCTCCAGCCATGCCGGACGCTTGCGCACCGCCCGCCCGTGCTCGACACCGAGTGTCCTGGCCCCCTCGCGCAAGGCCGCGTACGCCGCCTCGGCGGCGGCGACCTCGTCGCGACCGGGGCGCGAGCGCACCGACTGGTAGCCCACCACGGCGCCGTTCTCGCGCACCGCCGACACGTTGGCCACCACCCAGTAGTAGCCGCCATCCTTGCGCCGGTTCTTGACCAGTCCGCGCCACGGGCGACCGGTCTTGAGATCCGCCCACAGATCGGCGAAGGCTTCGGGCGGCATGTCGGGGTGGCGCACGATGTTGTGCGATTTTCCGACCAGTTCCTCGCGGGTAAAGCCGCTCACCTTGCAGAACGCCTCGTTGGCATCCTCGGTGACCCCTTTCAGGTCGGTGCGTGAATAGATGAACTCGTTCTCGGGCAGCAGGGTTTCGACATTCGTGACGGGGAGATTGATCTTCATTTACAAGCCTATTATTTATGGATAGTCATTGACTGCCGGGGGGCGCCGGTCAACGCTAGTATGCCTGCACGCCTCCGTTCTGGAAGCGTACCCCCCCGACTTCGGGCGCCATTGTCAGGCTGGTACTATTACGATTGTCACCACACGGTGCGGCGCATAACATAGCTGCCCATGATCCGAAGTAACGGCGCCACATGGCGCACCTTTAGCAGGTACAAGATGAGTGATGATGCGTTCAATGATGTCACCAGCCTGCAATCCAGACTCGACGAGTTGCGGGTCGAACATCGTGATCTGGATGAGGCAATCGCCCGCCTTGCCCTGACCCAACCGGACGACGAATTGCTGCTGCGGCGGCTCAAGAAACGCAAGCTGCTGCTCAAGGACCGGATGTCCGTTATCGAACGGATGCTGGAACCCGACGAACTGGCTTGAACCGCCGCAGCCCCACCCTCCGGGCGGCGCGCCGACCCGGAGGGTGGGGCTGCGGCTTTTCCACCCCACACCTGGCCACCGCCGCTGGATCGCCCGATGAGCTCACCCAAGCCCTTTCAGTCCGAAACCCTCGCCCTGCACGCCGGGCAATCGCCCGATGCCGCGCACGGCGCGCGCGCCACGCCGATCTACTACACCACCAGCTACGTCTTCCCCGACTCCGACCACGCCGCCGCGCTATTCAACCTGGAGCGGCCCGGCCACGTGTACTCGCGCATCTCCAACCCGACCAACGCGGTACTGGAAGAGCGCACCGCCGCGCTCGAAGACGGGGTCGGCGCGATTGCGGTGGCGAGCGGCCAGGCGGCGCTGCACCTGGCCATCACGACGCTGATGGGCTGCGGCGGCCACATCGTCGCCTCACGCGCGCTGTACGGCGGCTCGCACAACCTGCTGACCTACACCCTGCCGCGCTTCGGCATCACCACGACTTTCGTCGACCCGTGTGACGCCGACGCCTGGCGCGCCGCGATCCGCCCCGCAACGCGCTTGCTGTTCGGTGAATCGCTGGGCAACCCCGGCCTGGACGTGCTCGACATCCCGACCGTCGCGCAGATCGCGCACGAGCACAAGTTGCCGCTGCTGGTCGATGCCACGCTGGTCACCCCCTGCCTGCAACAGCCACTGACGCTGGGCGCCGATCTGGTACTGCACTCGGCCACCAAGTTCCTGGGCGGTCACGGCGTGGCGGTCGGCGGGCTGCTGGTCGATGGCGGGCGTTTCGACTGGGAAGCCTCGGGCCTGTTCCCGACCCTGACCGAACCCTACGACGGCTTTCACGGCATGGATTTCGCCGAGGAATCCCCCATCGCCGCCTTCAGCCTGCGTGCCCGGCGCGAAGGGCTGCGCGACTTCGGCGCCTGCCTCTCGCCGATGAACGCCTTCCAGATCCTGCAAGGCATGGAAACCCTGCCGCTGCGCATGCGCGCCCACGTCGCCAACGCCCAAACCGTGGCCGGGCACCTGGCCGGGCACGCGATGGTGCGCGCCGTCTCCTACCCCGGCCTGCCCGGCCACCCCGGCCACGCGCTCGCCGCGAAGCTGCTGCCCGACGGCGCAGGTTCGGTGCTGTCCTTCGATCTGAACGCCGGCCGCGCCGCCGGGCGCGCCTTCATCGATGCGCTGCGGGTGTTCTCGCACCTGGCCAACGTCGGCGACGCCAAGTCGCTGGTGATCCACCCCGCCAGCACCACCCACTCGCGCATGTCGGCCGAAGACCTGGCGAGCGCCGGCATCACCGAAGGCACGATACGGCTGTCGGTCGGACTGGAGAACGCCAGCGACCTGATCGAAGACCTCAATCGCGGGCTATACGCGGCCAGCAAGACCCTCAAGGGTTGAGAGCCATGCACACCACCTACGCCAACCACCCCGTCTACCTCTACACCGGCGGCCGTCCGGTCGACCCGCAACTGCCGTTGGCGCTGTTCATCCACGGCGCCGGACATGACCACAGCGTGTGGAACCATCAAGCCCGCCATCTTGCCCACCACGGCCATGCGGTGCTGGTGCCCGACCACCCCGGCCACGGCGCCTCGGGCGGCGCCCCGCTTGCCAGCATCGAAGCCTTGAGCGACTGGATCGTCGGGCTGCTCGATCACCTCGGCGTCGAGCACGTCGCGCTGATCGGCCACAGCATGGGCTCGCTGATCGCGCTCGAGGCGGCCGCGCGCGCGCCGCAGCGCGCGACGCATCTGGCGATGCTCGGCAGCTGCGTGCCGATGCCGGTGCCGGCGGTGTTGCTGGAACTCGCCAAGATCGACC
>JACOUN010000001.1 GCA_016177805.1 Rhodocyclales bacterium | reverse complement strand
GTCGTAGCAGACGCCCCCGGCGCGTTGCACGTGGCCGGGTCGTTGAAGAAGCGTTCGGGGATGGCGTGTTCGAGGGCGCTGGCGTATTGGCCGCGCATGCGGTTGTAGGCGATCCAGCGGTTTTTGGCCTCGGTCTGGGCGGTGGCGCCGGTGGCTGCGTTTTGTGGCAGGCGGCTGTCCTTGACCCAGCGGATGGCGCGCATGTGGCTGATGTCCATCATGACGCCCTTGAAGCGTACGCCGGTGGTGACGGTGCCGTAGAGTTTGGTCGGGACGGCGACGCTGTGGAACATGCCGTAGCCGAGCGCGGGGCGGTCTTCCATGCCGCTGGTGTCGCGTTGCCAGGTGTTGTGCGGGTCCTGGGTGGTGAGGCGGGATTGGGCGGCGCTGATGCGTCCGTGGCTTTGGTGTTCGGCCCACCAGCTCCAGATGTTGGCGGTGAGCAGATCGCCGGCGAGGATGTCGCCGGTGAGGTCGTCGAGCGGCTGGGTGTTGCCGGGGTTGGCCTGGACTTGCTGGAGTTTGGTTTTGGTGGCCTCCATGCGGGTTTTCAGGGTTTCGAGTTGGGTTTTGGAGATGCCCTGGATGGAGAGGCCGATGGCGCTTTGCTGGCCGGCGACGAGGGCGTCGGTGCTGTCGTCCCAGTCGGCCCCGCCTTGCAGGCCGAGGCTGGCGTAGCGGGTGTAGCCGCCCATGCCGACCGGTTCGGCGCCGGCGCGGTAGGGGCGGCTGGTGGCGACCGGGGTGCCTTCGAGGCGGATTTCGGCTTTGAGGTTGATGGAGCCGGGTAGCCCTTGCGGGAGTTGGTCGGGGCGGATGGGGCTGCCGTCCGGGTTGGGGGCGGGCAGCAGGGCTTCTATCGCTTGCCGGTCGGCGTCACTGGCGGGGACCCAGGCGAGGGTGAGCTTTTTGCCGGCGAGTTCGCTGGTGGGTTGCTGGAAGGTGAGTTCGGGCGAGTCCATGGAGGCGGACCAGGCGTCAAGAAACAGGCGGTAGCGGAATTGCGCGCGCAGGCTGTCGGGCAGCGCGCTGTAGCGCGCGGCGGTGGCGGTGATGGTGGTCTTGAGGGTGCCGGCGAAGTAGGGGGCGGTGTCCGGGATGATCTTCTGGGTGCCGAGGATGTCGCCGACGGTGGCGTTGGGGTAGCGGCTGTCGACGTGGGTCTTGAGGCGCTCCTGGTAGGCGTTGAGGTCGCGTTCGATGTTGCTCTGGTTGAGGTTCTGCACCCAGCCTTGGGTGTCGTCGATGCTGGCGCCGATGCGCGCGGCGTCGGCGAAGGCTTGGGCGTCGAAGCTGACTTGCTGGCCGAGGTCGACGCCTGCGGTATAGGTGTATTGCTTGTAGCTCGGGTCCATCGGTACCCAGGTGTCGCCCTGGCTGACGCCGGGGATGTGGCGCGCGCCGCGACTGGGGTAGAAGGACAGGTGCGCTTCGACCCAGGCGTGTTCGAGGCGCAGCGCGTCGACCCGCCCGCCGCGCACCATGGCGACGTTGGGGATGCCGCCCTGGCCGAGGATTTGTTGTGCGGCATCGATGGTCTTGTAGTCGCCGAGCCAGTTGCGCAGTTTGTCTTCCGGAACTTCGATGGTGCCGACCACGTAGCGCGCCGAGATGCCGGCGCTGCGCAGTAGCGCAATCAACAGGCTCGCCTGGTCGAAGGCGTTGCCGCTGCGTTTGTCCAGGGTGTCTTGCGCGCCTTGCACGCTGCCGTAGGTGGGGGTGAACACGATGTTGTCGTGCACCCATTGGTAGATGGCGAGCGGGTTGTTGCCGAGCGAGGCGGCCAGCGCCTGGATGGCCGGGGTGTGCGGGGCGTCGCCGGTGGGGGCGAGATCAAAGGCGTCGGGCAGGTCGTGGGCGCCGGTGCTGGCGGGGGTCTTGCGCTGGACGGTGCGCTGGGCGGGCGCTTTGTCCGCCGGGCTGGCGGCTTCAGTCTCGCCGTAGGGCACGCGTAGCTTTTCCAGATCGGCCAGCGGCGACTGCCATGGCAGTTGGTTCGGGTCGAGCGGGTTGGTGCGCGGCTCGACCACCTGGTCGGCGAGGAAGGCCGCGAGCGCGGTGGTGGCGCTGCCGCCTTGGGCGGTGCGCGCGGCCGGCTGGGCCGTTTGTTGCAGCAGCGCCACGAGGCGGCGGTGGCGCTCCGCCATGGCGGCCTGCAGTTCGGTTTCGCGCGCAATGATTTCGGCGTCGACGCCCTTGGCGCGCCACAGTTCGAGCAGGGTTTGCTGGCGCGCCGCGATTTGCCCGTACAGGTATTCAAACTGTTCGATGCGGTCGCGGTAGTTGGGTGCGGCTTCACCCTGCGCGGCGCGGGCGCGCGCGGTGTTGGCATTGGCGTCGGCGGGTGGCAGGCTGGCGCTCAACCCCCGCAGCAGGCGTGCGTACTGGTCGTTGGCATCGGGCGGCGCCACCGGCGCGGCGGCGGGCATCTGCATGGCCTGGGCGAGCGGCGACAGCGCCTGCAAGGTCATCGCGACGACCACGCACAGCGACACCGGGCGCAGTACGGCCCAGCGGCTCAGCGGCTGTTCGCCGCTGCCGTTGGCGCCGCGCAGCCAGTTGCGCAGCGCGGGGGGTCGACGACTTCGTAGGAGCGGCTTTAGCCGCGATAGCAGTGTGTTCGGGGCTGAAGCCCCTCCTACGACGGCGGCCGACTGGTGCCTACGTAGCGGTTTCAGGCGCGATAGCAGTGTGTTCGGGGCTGAAGCCCCTCCTACGGCCGCGGCCGACTGGTGCCTACGTAGCGGGTTCAGCCGCGATAGCAGGGTGTTCGCGGCTGAAGCCGCTCCTACGAGGCGGCTGACCGCCCGGTTCAGGGGGTTGAACAAGCTGCGGCGGGTCATTGCGCTTTCCTGCGTTGTAGGTTGGGGCGGCGTCCGGCGAGGCGTCCGCCGATGAGGCCGAACAGGCCGATCAGCAGCCAGGCGGCCCACGGCCCGAGCACCGGGATGCCATGGATCTGGTCGCCGCCTTCGAGCACGCCGGTGCTGACGCGCCAGTAGTACGGACGGCCGTCCAGCCACAGGGTGACCGTGACGGTTTTATCCTTGGCGTGACTGGCGACGGCTTCGAGGGTGATCTGGTCGCCGTCGCGCAGGGTCAGCGGGCGGGCGTGGAAGTCGTCGGCGCTGGCGGTGGCGGCCAGATAGCGGCCACCGCGCTGGACCCGGTAATTGCCGTTGTCCACACGCGCCTGGACCTGGCAATCAGCCCCCATGCCGGCGAGCGTGGCGGGCACGCTGACCACGCGCGAGCCGAGCGGCACATGGGCGCGATGGGGGAATACCAGCGACACGGGTTCATTGCAGCCCGGCGTGGCACCACCGCCACCGCCACCGCCACCGCCACCTCCGCCACCTCCGCCGCCTCCGCCGGAGTTGTCTTCTATGCCCAGATCGAACACCGCCGTACCGCTGGCGCCGGCCGAACTGGCCGTGACCCGCAGGCTGCCGGCGCGCGCGCCGGCCTTGAGCGGCCGGGTGACCAGCCCCTGGGCGTTGGTGGTGGCGGACTTGCCGGACGGGAAGCTCGCCTCGGCGCCGTCGACGCTGCTGACATCGAAATCCACCTGCACTCCGGCCACCGGCGTGCCGTCCGTGTGGCGCACGCTGACCTGCATCGGCTTGCCGAAGTGCTCGCCGGGGCGCGTCTTCTGCCCGCCCCCGTCCACCGCGCTGATGATGGGCACGGCCTGGGCGGTAAGCTGGAACGCCTCCTGTGCCAGCACCTGCTCGGTCGCGCTGGCGCCGCTGCCGACCGTGGCCGACAGCACCGCCCAGTAGGTCTTGCCCGCCACGCCATTGGCCGCCCAATCGAGACGCGCCTGCTCCCGCGCGCCCTGCGCCAGGCTGAGCGTGTAGTCGTAGTCGGCCAGCACGGCCTGGGTGTCGGGGTCCACCAGGCGCAGCTTGAACGGCATGTCGCTGATCGCCGCGTTGCCCCGGTTGACCACCGTGCCATCGATCGCCAGCGGCTTGCCGACCGGCGCCGGGTCGGGGGTGATCTCCAGCGTTCCGCGCAGGCCAAAGCCACTGTCGGCGTCGGACAGGATGGTGAACGGCGCGTTACGCGTATCCACCACCGAGCCGGAGGCATCCACCACCTGCATGACCGCCGTATAGATGCCGGGCGACTCGTTGCGCAACGCCAGCGGGAATTCGCCATCCCACTGGTTGAGCGGCACGAGCTGAGGCACGTCGCGCGTAGTGGTACCAAACACGCTGCCATCCGGGCGCAGCACCTGCACCCGCACGCCATACCCTTCAGCCAGCCCGTGACGGTTCACGTTACGCACCTGCGTCGCGGCCAGCACCCGGTCGGTGGAGCGGTAGTTGCCCCGCTCCAAGCGCAGACTGCCGTCGACGGCAATGGCGTTGGGTTCGGGGGTGATGGTGAAGGGGAGGTTGACGGTGCGCTGGGCGCCCTGCGGATCGCAGCCCTTAAAGCCGAAGTTGCCGCCCTGCATCACCTGGGCGGTGTAGGCACCGGCATGCAGGGAGTCCAGGCCGAACATGTAAGGCGTGGATGAAATGGCAACCTGCGCGCCTGCCGCGATGGTGGAGCCGGTGCCAATCGAAAGGGTTTCTCCGGTGGAGGTTCCGCCGCGCGCCGAGACATAAGTTGCGGGAGTGCCGTTTTCATCCAAGATGCGCACGCACACATACGGCCACCCTTGCGGGTTGATCGCGAGATTGGTCACCGTACCGCTGAGGGCGGCCTTTTCGCCGACCGTGTAGTTGCTCTTGTCGAGCGCGGCGGTCAGCTGGAACGCGGTGTTCATGACCGTGACCGCTTTCGGCCCCATGCGATAGGTCACCCGCTGGCCGTTCTGGTCGTCGTACTCCAGTACGGTATGACGTGAGACTTCGCGTTGCTCGCCTTTTACCGCCGAGTTGAAATCAACTTCGTAGCTCAAGTCGGTGGTGTTCTGCAGCGAAAAGTCGGGGAAGAACCACTCGATCTCGTAGCCATTGGCGACAACGCGAACTTCACGGGGCGGAGTGGCGAAAGAGTCGAGATCAAGCTTGATGTTCTGCGACGAGACCGTCTCGACGATGCGCACGTTCTGCAGCGCCAGCCCGCTGACGATGCTGACCGACTTGCGGCGCGCATTGCCCGAGATGTCGGTCACCACGACGCTGCCTATGCTGTCACGCGACGGGTCGAGTCGGCGGACCGTGAACGGCACCGCCAGCGCGCCACGATCGAAGGAGGGCACATCGAGCGCGAGATTGCTTGCACCGACGTCCAGCTCGATACGCGCCAACCCCAGATCGCGGTCCAGGCGCCCGTTGGCGTTGAGATCCTCGCCCGCGTCGAGCGTGCTGTTGTGGTTGCCGTCTTCGTTGCGCGGTCCGATGGCGACACCCCAGATCGCCTCGTCGACGTCATGCATGCCGTTGGCGTTGACGTCGGAACTGTCGGTGGCGAGGCCATGGATGACATCACCCGCCTGCACGGTGCGCGCATTGGGCGGATAGGGGTCGCGCGGGTCGTTGATGTTGTCGATCCGCATGCCGCCTGGGTAGGCGTAGGACTCGTAGTAGCCCAGCCCGTAGGAATAGAGGCCGAAGCCGACCGCGGCTTCGATGCTGTGCGCGCCTAACTCGACCGGCAGGCTGGCGTAGCTGTACAGCGTGCCATGCACCGGGTGAAACGCACCGGCATCGACCGGCTGCCCGTCCAGCATCAGGGTGGAGATGGCGCCCGTCGGGATAATCACGCTGACGAAGTTGTCCGGCATGCGGATATCGGCCATGGTTTGCGGCGCTTGCGGCGGCGCCTCCATGGTCGAGAACAGGTAGCGATTCTGGAACTGCGCGTTGGGCACTGCCACCGTCATGGAGGGGTCGCCATCAAGCATCAGACCGTAGCCACGCATGTACTGCATTATCAGCACCGGACGGGATGTCTCGATTTTTTCGGCGCTGTCGAGCGCAAACTCGATGAACTGCCCCTTGTGCAGCGGATAGGCCAGGCCGTTACGGCGCAGCACGGTATTGTCGTGGGCCGCAACCACGCGCACCTGATCACCAGTTCTGAATCGCTTGAACGGCGCCAGAACATAGGTCTCCGCCAGCGCCGAAAGAGGGGGAATCATCTCGACCAGGTGATCGCAAGCCTCAAACGGGGCGGGAACAAAGGAACAGCGATCAGCGGCGAACACCGCAATCGGCCTGTCCGCTGAGATGGTGCTACCGGTCTGGGACACCTTCATCGTAGACGGACTCGGCAGGGACAGGACCTGACCCTTATCGAGAGTGAACACGCGCTCCTCACCAGCCGGCACCGGCTGCTGATTCTGGTCCAGTCCGAGGCTGGTCAGCCTGACTTTGACCGTGGTCTGGTTCTCGGTGGCGACCAGTTTGATTTGCTGTCCGGTCCCCTCGTAGGATGCGGTGACGTATTCGTGGCCCAGTGCAGCCGTTGGAAGCGCGAGATAGCCGTCTGTCGAGAACCTGTTCATGTGCATGCCATGCACCGCGATTGGGCGGGTTGCGGTGATGTGGATCGAATCCTGGTTGATATTCCAGTTGTCCACCCAGACCCGAGCACCGTGAGCGGTAGTGTAATCGTCAGGCAAGTCCACCATCTGCGTCTGCCCCGGCAGCAGATGCAACTGACGCTCGAACGGCTGCAGGTTGGTACTCAGGAAGGGCTGGGCCGTGATCGTCACCATCGCCTCTTCACGGCTGGAGACCGCGAACTTGAGAACACTGCCGCTCTGAACGTTATGCGGAAACGTCAGCCAGAAATCCGTACCTTCGTTCGATACCGATGTTTGCACCTGGGCCGACGCACCTGTTACTGCCACGGCGCACAGCAGGGCCAGCACGAAACGGCGTGCGATCGAGAACATGGTTGTCATTGCCGCACCCCCTTGATCTGCAGATCGATGCGTATTCGCCGGGTCGGGTCGGGCGCGATGACTTCGGGCGCAATGTGCTTTTCAGCCTCGATGCGATAGCCGGGCAGCACGGTGATGGCGCTGGCGCCGGGCGGCGCATCGACCGGCACGCCCACCACGGTGGCCGAGATGGGCCACTGCCCCGCAACGTCGAACAGCACCGACCCCAGCGGCAGGTCGATATCGCGATAGTGCTGATCGGGGGACAGCTCGACGATGCGGCTATAGGTTGCGACCACGCCGCCACTGGGCTTGGTGAGGGTGACCGCGAAACCGGGCGACACCGTGACGTTGGACTCGTTGACCACGCGCAGGCGCGCGCCTGCCGCCTCGCGCGCCTGATAGTTCACGTAGACGGGCAAGGCGGTCGGTTCAACGCTTACCAGACGCCGGGTCGCAACGATCTCCACGCTGGCGCTCGACTTCGCGAGCACCGCCCGTCCGCTGTTGGGACTACCCGCGTTGTTGTCGTAGGCACGACTCTCGACCGTGTAAGTGCCCGGTGCGAGATTGGAGGTATTGAGCACCACAAGCTGATCGGTCCTGCCGGGCGCGATATTCAGGTGATTGCCGTTGTTGGCGTTTTCATACGCGACCATGCGCCCATCCGGAGCCACCAGCGCAACGTCGAGCAGCAACCCGACCTGGGCCTTGCCCTGGTAGTGGATGGCCGTGGTGATTTCGATCGGCGCATAGGCGGTGTAGCTGGCACGATCGGGCAGAACCGTGAGATCGACGCTACCCGACTCGGCGCGTTCGAGCGCAAACGACACGTTGTAGCGCTTGTTCTCGCTGACTTCGATCTCGCGCGTTTGCGATTGATAACCAGGTTGGCTGACGCGCACGAAGCGCCTGCCCTTTACGACCGAAGTCAGCAACCATGAACCGTCGGCCCGGCTGCTGCCCATCTGCTGGGTGTCGGTCGTGATGGTGGCGCCGGCGATGGGGTCGCCGGTGGTGCTGTCGGTCACGAAACCGGCAAGATCGGCCTCCGCGACAGCGGCTTCGAGCGCGATGTCGCCGAAATCCTGATCGCCCAACGCCGCGATGGTCACGGTATGGGTGCGGGTGCGATAGCCCGGCGCGCTGATCGTCACGGGCTGGACGCCGGCCTTGACGCTCTCGATGCTGAAGCGTCCATCGGCGTCGCTGCGAACCTCCTGACCACCCAGTTCGATTAGCGCACCCTCGATCGGGTGTTGGTCGAGCGCATCGACCACCCGCCCGCTAACCACGAGCCGCTTGAGGCGCGCGCTTACTGTCGCATTCGGGACCGAACTCCAGAGATAAGCAACGGCTTCGACGCTTTGATAGCCGCTCACGCGCAGACTCACCCGGTAGGGCACGAATGGCAGTCCGGTGAAGCTGAAACTGCCCTGCGCATCACCGACAACACGGGCGACCTCGACACCGGTGTTGTAGTTGGTCAACACGACCTCGGCATCCGCCACGGGCTGATCGGTATCATGGTCACGGACCGTGCCGGAAATGGTGCCGCTGGTCGGCGCAACCTGCGCTGGCTGGAGTTCGATATTGGCCTCCTGCATCGGAACCGCCGGCACCAGACCACTGGAGTGCACACCGGTATGGCCGGAGTGGAGCACCGTGAGCGTTCCCGCCTGGGCCGCCAGGGGGCCAAGCGTATAGCGGCCGTCGGCGTCGGTCGTGGCCGACGCGGTAACGCCGGTGCTGTTGCTCGCCTGCCAGGTAAGGGTTGCGTATTGCAGCGGATGCTTGGTCACGGCGTCGGTCACGACGCCGCTGATGTAGGCGTCGGTAGCCACGGGCTGCAAGGCGACATCGACGCGATAGCTCTCGCCGACGCGCACATCGACCGTCGCGGTAACAGAGCGATAGCCCGCGATCTCGACATACAACTCCAGCCACCCCGCGTGCTGAACGTGGGCCAGATAGCGGCCGTCGGCATCGGTTTGCAGGTTGACGCTGTAGCTTGCAGTGCGTACCCAGGCACGCGGTATCGGCGCGCCGGTCACCGCATCGGTGACAGTGCCCGAGACCACGGCGCTGTCCGCAAGCGGTTCAATTTCGATATCACCCAGATCGGTCACGACGCCGCGCTGGGGGCGGTAGTTGATGACGCGCCCCTGATAGCCGGTCTTGGTCAGCGTGGAGGTGTGCACGACGTCTGGCGTGCGGTTCATGGTGATGTTGCCCTGCGCGTCAGACACCTCCCCACCGCCGGTAGACACCCCCGTGAGCGGCAGACGCGTCTTGGCGTCGATCGCGCGCAACGTGATCGTGCCGTAAGTAGGCGTGGGCACCGAGCGAAGGGAAAGCGCGCGCACCGCCAGCGCGGTCAGGAACGGGTCAGCCGCCCAGCTCCCATCGGGCCGCTGTGCGCCGACCAGGCGGTTCTCGACGGCGACATCGCGCGCCGGATCGGGATCGACGTTGGCAAGGAACAGGTGTGCGAGCGCGGTCAGGTACACGTTGCCCCAATCACCCGGAGCGATGGCCTGAGCGTTGAGCCACTGCGCCACTTGAACGGTTTTCTGTCGCTGTGTGGGCGACAGATCCTCCCACCTGGACGCCAATGCTGCCCCTGCCAGGGCGGAAAAGGCCCGGCCATCGGTGCTGTTCGGCGGCAGCAGCGCGCCGGAAGGCTGCTGCAACGCAAGCAAATAGTCCACCGCGACCGCGCGCTTCTGTGCGTCGTACAGATCGAACCGGTTCGCCACCACCCAGATCATGTCGACGGGGCTAGGCATCGCGTAGTCCGGACCCGGTGCGACGCCTCCGGAATTCAACCAGTAGCCCGCCGGCAGAACCGAATTGCTGCGCGCCAGCAGTTCGGTGAAATTCAGCGACGCCGCCGCAGTGCATGCCGGCTTGGGGTTGCCACCGAGATCAAAGAACGCGATGTACACCTCGCAACGCACCTGCAACGCCTGAGCCATGGCGCTGTCCTCACCCTGCACGCTGCCATCGACATTGACCCGCGCCTCCAGCCACGCGAGCCCCCGTTCGACTTCGGGGGTGCGCAGGGGCGCGGGTTGGGCGGTGCCGCAGATGATGAGCAGCAGCACGAGCAGCGCCCATGCCAAGCCCGGCGTCCGCATCCGCCGCGATGGCGGGGACGTGGGCCTGCGGGGGTCCGGGTTCGGCGTACGGGGCATGGCGGGACACGCTGCCGTGGCAAGGGCGGCCCGCCGGGCGGGATACATGGCTTGATGCATGCGGAATCCTTGGGCTGACGGCGCCGATCCGTTGCGGCGGCGCGCGACACCGCAACCCCGATCGGGTAACGGCAAAATCAGCACGGCATTCTAGACACACACAAGCGGTTACACAACAACTATTGCGACTATGTCACCAACACACATCAAGAATGTGGGCATTTAACAATGCCAGCCATCGGAATGACAGCATCAAACCAAACGACGCGACAACCGGACACCGGTTTGCGCCGGTGTGACGGCGACCTGCCGGGTCCGTGTTTCAGTCGCGTATCGTCGCCACCCGCAGGTCGGAGGTACTCATGTCGCCGGGCAACTGGATGGCGCCGGTTTTCTTGAGGGTGGCGGCGTCGTGGATGGAGATGTCGTTGCCGGCGCCGCAGCCGTTATCCGCCGGATGAAGTTCTCATGCGGCGGATTGCGCTACGCTGGTCCGTCCTACGGAACTGCGGTGCCGCCCGAAACCATCATCGCGAGGAGCACCGCGACGTGGCGATCTCGCACCACCCTGGGCCCCGGCCTTCAGGGAGATTGCTTCGCCGCGCTCGCAATGATGGTGTTGGGCAGGCAGCGACGCCGCAGCCCGTCGATACCGCTTCAGTCGCGGTAGATTTCTCGGCGGTTACCGACTTGCAAGACAAGAACCCGCAGCGCGCCATCCTGGATGTCACAGATGACGCGGCAGTCACCAACACGATAGCGCCACAGTCCGCCAAGCGGGCCGGTCAGCGCCTTGCCAGTGCTGCGCGGGTCTTCAAGGGGGGCGATGCGCGCATCCATGTAATCGACGATGCGCCGTGCAGTCTGTCTATCCAGCTTGCGTAGCTGGTCCGTGGCCGTATCGGTGTACTCAATCGTCCAGGCCAAGGCCTTTCCTCACGTCGGCTGCGGAGTGCACCTGCTCTTGCTCCTTGCGAACGCGTTCGAGCACGTCGGCCGCGAGGTAGTAGTCTTCCATGTCCTCGATGCCCTGCTCGATGATTTCGCGCAAGTAGTAGGCCTTGGTGCGCCCGGTCTGGGCAGCGAGGAAGTCAAGCCGCCGCTCGATTTCCGGGGCAAGGCGAATGGACGTGGCCATGTCGGGGTCTCGTTTGAATACAGGTATTCACAGTATCGCATGTATCGTGCGACAACAAGCGGGCAAGCTCACCGCCAAGAAGGACGAGCAATCCGGTCGTCCGCGTGTGTGTGTTCAGGCGGACGACCATCGTGCAATGTTCAGAGCTTGTGAAAGAAACCATGCCGGGGTGGGTGCAGGAGGGGCTTTAGCCCCGAATGACGCCGTTGTCGCGGCTCAAGCCGCTCCTACGAAGGCATTCCGGCCCGCTTGCGATAGATGCCGGATTTCTTCACAAGCGCTCAATCCCGTATCGTCGCCACCCGCAGGTCGGAGGTGCTCATGTCGCCGGGCAACTGGATGGCGCCGGTTTTCTTGAGGGTGGCGGCGTCGTGGATGGAGATGTCGTTGCCAGCGCCGCCGACGTAGAGGGTCTTGCCGTCGCCGGAGATGTTGATGTCATAGTAGGTGTGCGGCATGGGCTGGACGGCGAGGGTTTTCTTGTTCTTGATGTCGTGCTTGGAGAGCTGGTTGAAGCTGCCGTAGAGGATGTTGGGGTCGTGGGGGTCGGTGATGAAGTTGAACACGATGAACTCGAACGGCACGGTTTCCATCTGTTCGGCCTTGCCGGTGGCGAGGTCGACACGGCTCATGCCCCACCACCATTCGGCGCTTGCCATGTCCTGCTTCTCATCGGTGAAGCGCGCGGTGACGTAGGGCATGATGTATTCGTTGCGGTGTTCGCCTTGCGAGTGCATGGCGAAGGCGTCGGGGGTGAGCCACAGCGGGCCGCGATCCCAGTTGGCGAGCGCGGTCACGACGCGGGTGGCGCCGGTTTTCGGGTTGATCGCGGTGACGTCGGCACCGCCCAGGATGACTTCGCCGGTACGGGTTGCGGCGATCTTGGTGATGCGGCGGCTGACCGGGTAGCTGCGCGCCAGCGGCGCGTCGAGGCCGTCGGCGATGTTGTAGACGGCCAGTTGCGGGGCCATGACTTCGAAACGGTCGGGCAGCAGGCGCACCGGGTTTTGCACCGTGTACAGCTCCTTGCCGTCGGCGCTGACGGCGAGCGACTGGAAGGTCTTGACGCGCACGTTGTCGTGCGATTGTCTGGCCGAGAACACGATCTTGCAGGTGCGGATGTCGAAGCCGTACACGTCTTCCCACATGTTGCTGAGGACGTAGGCGGTGCGCCCGTCGGGGGCGGGGGCGATGGAACCGGAGCCGAACTTGCCGGGAATGTCGCAACTGCGCAGGATCTTGTTCGACTTCATGTCGATGACGTGAAGCTGGCCGGGGCGGGTGACGGTGAGCAGGTATTGCTCGGCCGCGACGGCGCCGGTGGCGGCTGCGGCGAGCAGGGCGCAGGCGGTGAGGGCCTTGATTAGCCGGATAACTTTCATCTGCTGTTCCCTGTCAGTCATTGTCTTCAAAGATGCCGTCGAGCTTGCGCCAGTCCTTGTCGGCGCTGTCGGCGCCGGTGCCCCAGTCGGGGTGGCTGCTCATGGTGTCGGGCACCTGGGCGGGCCACCAGCAGGCGTCGGCGCAGCCGTACAGATCGGCTTCCATGGGCTGGCACAGCGAGCCCATGCCGCCGAAGGCGTCGATTTCCCAGCCGGGGTCGGTGGTGGCGGTACAGCCGACGATGGTCTGCATCGCGACCACCTCTTCGACTTCGCCGGCCTCGCTGGCCTGGTCCAGTTGCCTGGCCTTGTTGTTTACGGACTTGAGATGTTTCATTCAGGCACGCCTCCTCGGAGTCAGTTGTGCGGCGAAGAAGCCGGGGGCTGCGGCGCTGATGCGTGCATACACATCGATGCCGAAGTCGACCCAGTCGCGCAGCAGATCGCAGTAGTGGTAGGACGGGTGCGCGGCGTCGCCGTACTTGGCGTAGCTCTCGTGATAGCACCCACCGGAGCAGATGTTGCGGATACGGCAGGTCTGGCAGCCGGTGTCGCTGCGGTCCAGACGCTGTTCGATGAAGGCGGCCAGGCGGGGCCGGTCGATGCCGTCGGCCACGTTGCCAAAGCGCGGCATGTTTGAGCCGGTGAAGCGGTGGCACAAGTTGAGCCCGCCTTCGTGGTCCACCGCCAGCAACGCCACGCCGGCGCCGCACGGCAGCAGTTTCTTGTTGCCTTCGTGCATGTCGGTGAGCAACTGGTGCATGTTGCCGAAGCCGAACTTGCGCCCCCGCAGGGCATGTTCCAGATAACGCCTGCCGAGCCGCTTGAGGCCGGCGAACACTTCGGCCAGTTCGTCGGGCGGCAGGTTGAAGCTGGCGATGTCGCCGGAGGTGACCGGACCGAAGCCGACTTCATGAAAGCCCAGTTCGCCGTGCAGGTGTTCGAAGATCTGTTCGACGTCGGTCACCCCGCGCGTCAGCGTGACGCGGCAGCCGACCGGGCGCGCGGTATAACGCGCCAGCAGCATTTCGACCTTGCGCCGCACCACGTCGTAGCTGCCCTGCCCGCCGACCGTGAGGCGGTTGCGATCGTGCAGCGGCTTGGGGCCATCCATCGACACGGTGAGGCCGAAGCGGTGCGCGTTGAACCAGTCCACCAACGCTTCGGTAAGCAGGGTGGCGTTGGTGGTGAGCGTGAAATCGACTTCCGCGCCGAGCGCGGCAAAGCGCGGTTCGCAATAGGCCACCACGTCGCGGATCAGGTCCATGTTGGACAGCGGCTCGCCGCCGAAGAACACCACGTTGTAGCGCGGCTGGCCGGGTGACTCGCGCAGCAGCATTTCGATCGCGGCAATGGCGGTGGCGCTGGCCATCTTGCGGCCCCGCGCCGGGGTGGTCAGGTCGGCCTTGTAGCAATAGGTGCAGCTCAGGTTGCAGCCGGTGTTGACGTTGAGCACCACCGTGGTGAGCGGAAAATTGCGCACCGGGCGCGGTTGCGGGTTGAGGCGCGCCTCGTGGCCGCTGGTGGCGATGATGTCGAGCGCGCGCAATTCCCCGACCGCCTCCTGCAAGGCATCACGCCCGTAGCGCGCGGCGAGATGCTCGTGCAGCGTCGCGCTGCTGAGGTGTTCGTGACAGTCGAGCAGCGCCAGCACCTCGCGGCTCGCCCCGTCCAGCTCGAACAGGCCGCTGCTGGGCACATGGAACAGCATCTGGCGCGCATCGACGTCGACGCGGTGCAGGTTGGCGCGCACCAGTGTCATCGTTTCGCCGTTCATGCCGGCCTCGACGTCGCTCGCCACGGCCATCTCAGTCCAGCACGCGGCGGACGAAGTCGGGCACCGCCACCAGCAGCCGCGCCTGTCCGCGCACCTGTTCGGCGCCATCGCTGACGATGGCGACCACCCTGAGCATCCCAACGTTGTTGGCCGACATGTGGCGCGCGGGGTTGGGGCCAGCGTTGCCCGGCGTGAACACGCCGTGCGCGTCGATGGTGCCGGCGTAGAGGTGATCCTGCTCTTTCTCCGCCGCTTCGTTGAGCGGCTCGATGCGCCACGCGGCGGGCATGTAGCCGAGGCGCAGATCGTCGTCGGTGCCGGCCTTGCCGTCCGCGCCGGCGGCATAGCCGATGGCGCGGAAGGCGACGCGCACCTTGTTCAACTGCGCATCCGGATCGTTTTCGCCCCCACCGACGCGCGCCACGCCGTCACCGGGGTTCAGATCGACGCGCGCCACCTTGTCATACACCGCCAGCAGCGCGGCGCCACTGGCGCCGCCCACCTTGACGTCGCGCATGCCCGCGTCGCCGCGCGCCTCGGCCACCACCACGATGCGGTCGGCGCCGCGCGACACGATCTTGAGCACCTTGATGCCGTCGCCCAGCGATATGCCGTCATCGTCGCCGAAATGACTGCCGAGGATGGTCAGGGTGGCCGAAGTCGCGGTGCGCAGGTAGGACGGGCTGACCGCCACCACCCTGCTCTGCCCGTCTTCCCGCCAGGCCTGCAGCGCGCCGCCGATCTCGCGTTCGTCGCGCAGGATCAGACGCCCGCTCATCGCGTCGCCCTGGGCGTTGGCGGCCATGACCTGGCGCATCTTGACCCCGTCCAGGGTCACGCTGGCGCGCCATTCGTAGCCGGTGTACAGCGTCGCCGTGCCTTCGCCGCGCAGCGGCTGGCCGTCCAGGTAGTTGCCGGTGACGCTGAGCTTGAAGTGGTCCGGGGCGGTGGCGGTGGCGCTCATGCGCGCTTCGAACTCGCCCTTGCCCGGCACGTAGCCGAACAGCCGCCACGAGCCGGCCATGTCGACGCGCGGGGCCTTCTGCCAGTCGCTCCAGGCCGCGCTTTGCAGCGGAAAATCCCTCGCCAGTTGCGGCGCCACCTTGTCGAGCGCGAGCTGCATCCACGGCCGGTCGCGCGACAGCGAGTGCAGTTCCAGGGTCGGGTGCTGGCCCATGTGGAAATGCACCAGCAGCTTCCATTCCGCCTCGCTGCGCCGTTGCAGCGCGAAGCGCGCGCCGGAGTGGCAGCGCATGCACATCTCGGTGTAGGCCGCATCGACGCTTTCGACGCGGTTGGTGTCCTGCTCCAGCAGGTAGCGGTACGGCGCCGCCTCGGACGGCGCCAGCCCCTGGGTGTCGGCCAGGTACTTGATCAGCGCGCGCTTTTCCTCAACCGGGATCTGCAGCCCGCGCTGGTGCTGCATGCGGTTGAGCGTCATGTGCCAGCCTTCGGGCGTCTTGCGCTGGCCGCCGATGCGCGAGAAGGCCGGGGTGGCTCCGGCCTCCTCGGTGTGACAGGCCAGACAGCGCTCGCGGATGATGGCCGCCCCATCGGGCGCCGCGCCGCTGGCCAACCCGCTCGACAGCGCGGCCAGCATCAATGCGCTTGCGCCGATGAGCTTACGAATTGCGTTGTGGTTGATCAAAGCCTTCACTCCTCGCTGTGGGTGCGGCACCATCCGGTACGCTGTCGCACCGGCACCCGGCCGCACCGCCGCTTTTTGATGCGGGAAATTTACCGGGGGGTGGTGAATGAATTTCAGGGCTATTGTGCTAAGTTGTATTGGCATGTAACAGGCTGGTCACACTTCCTTGTCCGGCTTGTGTCACTTGTTCAATGGTACCCACTCCGGAACGGCCGATGACCACCACACCGCAACACATCATGATCGTGGAAGACGATGTGGCCTCCCGCACCCTGCTGGTCAGCTATTTCCGCAAGGAAGGCTACCGCGTCAGCGAGTCGGGGCGGGCGGACGAGCTGGTGCGGAAGGTCGAGCGCGACAACATCGACCTGATCCTGCTCGACATCAACCTGCCGGGCAAGGACGGTCTGACCCTGACCCGCGAGCTGCGCGCCGCCTCGCGCGTGGGCATCATCCTGGTCACCTCCAAGGACGACGACATCGACCGCATCGTGGGCCTGGAACTGGGCGCCGACGACTACGTGACCAAACCCTTCAACCCGCGCGAGCTGCTGGTGCGGGCCAAGAACCTGCTGTGGCGCGTGGCGGACTCGCGCAACGCCGGCCAGGCCACGCTCAATGGCGGCACCTGGTGCTTCAACGGGTGGACGCTGGACCCGCACAAACGCCACCTGCTGGGCCCGGCCGGGCAGTGCGAGCGACTGCCGCAAGGCGAATACAAGCTGCTGCACACCCTGGTCACGCGCGCCGGGCAGGTGTTGTCGCGCGACCAGCTCATGGACGCGATCCACGACCGAGAATGGACGCCCAACGACCGCTCGGTGGACGTGCTGGTCGGGCGGCTGCGACGCAAGCTGGGCGACAATCCGTCCGCCCCCGAGTTGATTCTGACCGCGCACGGCGCGGGCTACGTATTCGCCGGCAAAGTCACCACGGGCCATGGCTAACACCCACGGGCTGCTTTTTTCCGACAGCCTGCACCAAAGCCGTGGTTGCACCATCAGCCGCGCGCGGCGGCACGGCGACCCCGCCGCGCTGATCGTCAAGCAGCGCCTGCGGCGCCAGTGTTCGGAATATGAGCTGGCCCTGCTGCGCCATGAGTACGACATGCTCGCGACGCTGGCACTGCCCGGCGTGGCGCGGGCGCTGGAGTGGCTGGAACTGGACGACGGCCCGGCCATCGTGTTTCCCGACCTTGGCGCGGAGCCGCTGCGCGCCACCCTGGCAAAGGGCCCGCGCCCGTGGCAGCAGTGGCTGGACTACGCCATCGCGCTGGCGCGCATCCTCGGGCGGTTGCACGAGGCGCGCGTCACGCACAAACAGATCAGCCCCGACCACCTGCTGGTGGGCGCGGACGACGGCGCGCCGCAGCTCGTCGACTTTTCGCTCGCCACGCGTTTGACGCGTGAACAGGCGGACTGGGATACGCCACAACTGGCGCTCGCGCACCTGCCCTACATCGCGCCGGAACAGACCGGGCGCATCAACCGCGCCATCGACTACCGCACCGACTTCTACAGCTACGGCTGCACGCTGTACGAGTTGTTCACCGGCCGTCCGCCGTTTTCCTTTGAGGACCCGCTGGCGCTGGTGCACAGCCACATCGCCAAACCGCCCGCCCCGCCGCACCTGATCAACCGGGTGCTGCCCGAGACGCTGTCGGCCATCGTGCTCAAGCTGCTGGCCAAGGATGCGGCCGAGCGCTACCAGTCGACGCGCGGCTTCATTCACGACCTGGAGGAGTGCCGCGCGCAGTGGCTACAGCACGGCAGCATCACGCCATTCGCGGTCGGCGGCGAGGACACCTGCGCGCGCTTCGAGATCCCGCACAAGCTGTACGGCCGCGAGGACCTGCTGCGCGACCTGATTCTGGGCTGCGACCGCTGCGCCACCGGCGGCCAGATGCTGATGCTGATCAGCGGTCACACCGGGGTGGGCAAATCGAGCGTGGTGCACGCCTTGCGCGAATACGTGGGGCGCGGCGGCGGGCGTTTCAGCAGCGGCAAGTTCGATCAGTTCCGCCGCGACCGGCCGTATTTCGCGGTCATCCAGGCGTTGCAGGGACTGGTGCGCGAACTGCTGGTCGAATCCGAGGAGCGTGTCGCGCGGTGGCGCCAGACCTTGCTGGAGCGGCTCGGCAACAACGTCGCGGCCTTGCTCAAGCTGATTCCAGAACTGGAGCACATCACCGGCGGGAGCGATGCCGGACCGGCCCCGCTGGCGCTCGACGAGCAGAGCCGTTTCCGCCTGTTCACCCAGTTCATCGGCGTGCTGGCCAACCCGGACAATCCGCTGGTGCTGTTTCTCGACGACCTGCAGTGGGCCGATCTGGCGTCGCTGCAACTGCTCGAATCGCTGGCGCGCACTCCGTCGCTGCCCGGCCTGCTGCTGATCGCCAGCTACCGCGACGACGAACTGCGCGCCGACCACCCGCTGGAAGCGACGCTGGAACGGCTGCGCACCTGCCCCATCACGCTGCACGAGCACCGCATCAAGCCGCTGCTGCCGCGCCAGGTCAATCAACTGGTGGCCGACACGCTGCACACCGACGAGCGCGCCACCCAGGCGCTGGCCGGGCTGTGCTACGACAAGACCCAGGGCAACCCGTTTTTTCTCAACCAGTTCCTGCACTCGCTGTACGAGGAACAACTGATCGATTTCCGCGCGGACCGCTGGACATGGGACGAAGCCGCGATCCGCTCGCGCGAGCTGGCCGACAACGTGGTCACGCTGATGGTCGGGCGCATCCAGCGCCTGCCGGCGCGTACCCAGAAGGTGCTGCCGCTGGCGGCGTGCATCGGCGGGGTGTTCGACCTGCGCACGCTGACGGTGGTCAACCGCGGAGGCGCGCGCCGCACCGCCGACGACCTGGCGCCGGCGATCGCCGAAGGGCTGGTGGCGCCGCTGGACAACAGTTACCGCCTGCTCGAACAGGTCGACCCTGACCACACCCGCTACCGCTTCGTGCACGACCGCATCCAGCAGGCCGCCTACTCGCTCATCGACGAGCACGCGTTCAAGTCGCTGCACCTGCTGATCGGCGAGCAGATGCAGCACAGCCTCAAACCGGAAGAACTCGAACAGCGCGTGTTCGAGGTCGCCAACCATCTGAACCTCGCCATCGACCTGCTCGCCGACCCGCAAGCACGCCTGGATCTGGCCGCGCTCAACCTCAAGGCCGGGCGCCGCGCCAAGGAGTCGGCCGCCTTCGACTCGGCGCTCGATTACCTGCGCACCGGCCTGCGCCTGCTGCCCGCCGACTGCTGGCGCAGTTGCTACGAACTGGCGCTGGAGCTGCATCTGGCCGCCACCGAAGTCGCCAACATCAAGATGGACTTCGGCCTCATGGACGGCCTGATCCGCACCATCGACGAGCAGGCCCACTCGCTGCTGGAAAAGGTCCGCACCTACGAGATCCGCATCCAGTCGGAAGTCGCGCGCAACCGCTTCGGCGAGGCGCTCGGCACCGCGGTCGAAGTGCTGTCGCTGCTGGGCGTGCATCTGCCGCCGCAACCCAATCGCGCGCAGATCTGGCTCGGGCTGCTGCGCACCCGGCTGCTACTGCGGCGGGTGCCGGGCAAGCGCATCGTCGACATCGCCCCGATGACCGACGCACGCACGCTGGCGGCGCTGCCGATCCTCGCCAGCCTGTTCGGCGTGGTGAAATTCTCCAGTTCGGCGCTGCGCCCGCTGGTGATGGCGCGCCAGGTCGAGCTGACGCTGCGCCACGGCCTCACCGACTACTCGACCACCGCCTTCGCCGGCTACGGCGGGGTGCTGTGCGGCTACCTGGGCGCAATCGACGAGGGTTACCGCATCGGGCAACTGGGCGTCAGCATCGACGAACAGCGCCCCTCGCACCACACCCGGCACAAAACCCTGACGCTGTTCAACTGCTACGTGCGCCACTACAAGGAGCCGCTGCGCCACAGCCGCGACGGCCTGCTCGATTCGCTGCGCCTGTCGCTCGACTGCGGCGACATGGAGTACGCCGCCTACAGCCTCGCCGCCCACATCCAGTACGCCTTCCCGCTGAGCACCGATCTGGCCGAGCTGCAGGCGCGCATCGGCAAGTACGTCGCGCAACTGCGCGAAACCGGGCAGAAACAGTCGCTGCAGTACTCGATCATGACGCAGCAGACGGTCGCCAACCTGCGCGGCCAGTGCGCCAACCCGACGCGCCTGGACGGCGACTACTACGCCGAAGACGCGATGCTGGCCGAACACCAGCGCCAGAACCACCGCACCGCGATCTGCGTCCATCACTTCTACAAGGCGTTGTTGTGCGCGATTTTCGGCGATGCGGACGCAACGACGGAACAATGCACGCTGGGCATCGCCTACCTGCCGTATGTGGCCGGCACCACCGTGCCGTCGTGGTTCCACAGCCTGGAGGCGCTGGCCTTGCTCGACGCGGCGGGCAAGCCGGGGTCGCCCGCAAGGTTGGTCACCTACGCGCGGGTGCGCCGCATCCTGCGCCGCATACGGCACTGGTCACGCCACTGCCCGGCCAACAATGCGCATCGCGTGTATCTGATCGAAGCGGAGCTGCTGCGGGTGCGCCAGCGCCACGGCGACGCGGTGCGCCTGTACGAGCAGGCCATCCGCCACGCGGCGGACAACGGATACACACTGGAGGCGGCGATGGCGTGCGAACTCGCCGCGCGCGCGCAACTGGAAGCGGGCAACGCGGTGCTGGCGCGCGGCTACCTCGCCGAAACCTGGCGCCGCTACCGCGCCTGGGGTGCGAGCGCCAAGCTGGAGCAACTGCGGCGCGACTACGCCGGCCTGCTCGACACCCCGCATGCCGAGCCCGAGCCATCGCCCCCGCCCGGCACCCCCGGTAGCCCGGCCACGCCAGCCATGGCGCTGAGCAACCAGGCCTTCGACATCACCTCGGTGATCAAGGCCTCGCAGGCCATCTCGGACGAGATCGTCCTGGAGCGCCTGCTCGGACAACTGATGCGCCTGGCGCTGACCAATGCCGGCGCGCAGCGCGGCATCATGGTGCTGAACCGTCAGGGGCGGCTCTATATCGAGGCCGAGGCGCGGGTCGACGAGGTGCCGCGCTTCTTTGCCTCGCTGGCACTGGACGCCGGCCACGACCACCTGCCGGTCAGCATCGTCAACTACGTCGCGCGCACCAAGGAAACCGTGGTGGTCGACGACGCCTTCGAACAACAGCACTTCCGCCACGACAAGTACATCCGCGCGCACCATCCGCGCGCGCTGCTGTGCATGCCCATCCTGTACCACGGCGAGCTGACCGCGGTGCTCTACATCGAGCACGCCGGCAGCCCCAGCGTGTTCGACCAGACCCGCCTCGAAACCCTGAAGATACTGGCCGCGCAGGCGGCCATCTCGATCGAGAACGCCAAGCTCTACCAGGACCTGCAGCACTCCGAGCGCGAGTACCGCTCGCTGTTCGAGAACGCGCTCGAAGGCATCTTCCGCGTCGGCCCGGACGGGCGCTTCATCTCCGCCAACCCGGCGCTGGTGCGGCTGCTGGGCTATACGTCGAGCGACGACTTCCTTCAGTCGGTCACCGACGTGTCGCGCCAGTGCTTCATCGACCAGGACGACCTGCGCCGCTTTCTCGGCACACTGCATATGCGCAATCGCGTGGTCAATTTCGAGACCCGCTGGCAGCGGCGCGACGGCGCGGCGGTGGTGGTGTCGATCTCGGCGCGGCGGGTGCTCGACCCGAACCAATCGTTGCTGTACTACGAAGGCTCGCTCACCGACATCGGCGAGCGCAAGGCCAAGGAACAGGCCGAACTGGCGCGCGAGAAGGCCGAGGCCGCGAGCGAGGCCAAGAGCCACTTCCTCGCCACCATGAGCCACGAAATCCGCACCCCGCTCAACGGCATCCTGGGCATGGCGCAACTGCTGCTGCGCGGCGAACTGCAGGACACCCAGCAGTTGCAGGTCAACGCGCTGTACCAGTCGGGGCGCGCCCTGCTCGCGATCCTCAACGACGTGCTCGATTTCACCAAGATCGAAGCCGGTCAGGCGCAACTCGAACGGCTGCCGTTTTCCCCCGCCGAAGTGATCGCCGAACTGCACCCGATGCTGCACAGCATGGCGAGCAAGCAGGATCTGCAACTGCTGGTCCGGGCCGAGCCCGACATCCCGGCCTGCGTGCTGGGCGACCGGCGCGCCCTGACCCAGATCCTGCTCAACCTGGCAACCAACGCGCTGAAGTTCACCCCCGCCGGCTTCGTCGCGCTACGCGCCCAGGTGAGCAGTCGCGCTGACGGGCGAGCGCGGCTGCGCTTCGAGATCGAAGACAGCGGCATCGGCATCCCGGCGCAAGCGCACGAACGGGTGTTCGAGCATTTCAGCCAGGCCGACAGCTCTATCACGCGCCGCTTCGGCGGCACCGGCCTGGGGCTGTCGATCTGCCGCCGCCTGGTGGCGCTGCACGGCGGCAGCATCGATTTCACCAGCACGCTGGGACAAGGCAGCCTGTTCTGGTTCGAGATCGAATACCCCGAAACCAGCGTCGCCGCCCCCCCGGCCGCCGAAGCCGGGTCCGCCACCGCCCCGCTCGACATCCTGCTGGTCGAAGACACCGAGATCAACCAGCAGGTCACACAGGGGCTGCTGGCAAGCGAAGGCCATGCGGTAGCGATCGCCGACGACGGCTACACCGCGCTGTCGATGCACAACGACCACGACTACGACCTGATCCTGATGGACATCCACCTGCCCGACATGGACGGGCTGGAGACCGCGCGGCGCATGCGCGCGCACCTGGACCCGCGCAAGGCGGCGGTGCGCATCGTCGCCCTGACCGCCTCGATCGCCCCGGCGCAGGTGCAAAGCTATCTCGCGGCCGGCATCGACGCGGTGGTCGGAAAACCGTTGCAATTCGACGAACTGTGTCGCGCGTTGCTCGACCCGGCCGCGCCCCGCAGCGACCACCCGCCCGCCCCCGCCCCCGCTCGCGTCACGGACCACGCCGACCTGCTCAACACCACACTCCTCGCGCAGCATCGCGACATGCTGGGCGAGAACCGTTACGGCGAGCTGATCGCCGGCTTCGTCGCCCAGAGCGATGAACTCATGCGGGCGCTCGACCATCCCGCCAGCGACGCCGCCACGCAATCACGGCTATTGCACAAAATGTGCGGCGCATGCGCCAACTTCGGCCTGCAGGCCGTGGCTTCCGAATGCCAACGCCTGGAACAGCAGGCACACGACGGAACCCGCGCCGACCTCGGCCCGCTGCGCGCGCTCCTGAGCGCCAGCCTGAACCGGCTCGAAGCGCACTTCCCCGTCCGCGCCACCACCGCGACCGCGACCCACTCGCACTGATTCCGCTTGTTTTCCGCGCGCGAGCGGAACGCCGCCATGGCGCCGCCGTGACAATTTCTCGCGCATAGTCGTATTGCGTATTGAGTTTACCTCGCTCAATCCGTACAATCCCGCAGGCATTTTCAATAACGCACACGGCCCGTGCCGACCCGGCCCGGACTGGATGCCATCATCACATCACTTCAAGGAATAACATGACAAGGAAACACGCATTTCAACTGATCATGGCGGCTGCACTGACACTGGGTGCGGGCATGAGTCACGCGGGCTTCGACCTGATGGGCAGCGTCGGCGCGGCCGGCGATCTGGCCAAGGCCGCCACCATCAGCGATGACGAAATCAAGAACGGCGCGCGCCAGATGGTTGCACACGAGGACAAGGTACAAAAAGTCGCACCCGCCGGCAGCAAGTACGCCAAGCGTCTGGCCGCGCTGACCGCCAAGCACGTCAAGGAAGACGGCCTGAAGCTCAACTTCAAGGTCTACATGTCGCAGCAGGTCAACGCCTTCGCCACGCCCGATGGCAGCATCCGCGTGTATTCGGGCCTGATGGACCTGATGACCGACGACGAGCTGCGCGGCGTCATCGGCCACGAAATCGGCCACGCCAAACTCGGCCACTCGGCGGCAGCCATGAAAACCGCCTACCTGGCCTCGGCCGGGCGCAAGGCCGCCGCCAGTTCCGGCGGCGAACTCGGCGCCATCGCGGACTCGGAACTGGGCGCGATGATGGAAGAAGTGCTCAACGCCCAGTTCTCGCAATCGCAGGAAACCGAATCCGACGACTATGGCCTCAAGTTCATGAAGAAGCACAAGTACGACGTCCATGCCATGGAGACGGCGCTGCGCAAACTCGGCGGTCAAGGCGGTGGGATGACCGATTCGCACCCGGCATCTGGCGACCGCGCCGATCGCATGAAGGAAATGGCGGGCAAGTAACACGCACCATGAAAACAACGGGGCGGCCGTGGCGCGCGATACGCCACGGCCGCCCCACTGCGTTCACCGCTTGCGTGCTACGGCCGGGTCGCCTGGTACTCGGCCAGGATGCTCATGCCCTTGACTTCGATGTGGCGGCGCACGTCGGTGAACCCCGCCGCCTTGAGCGTCGCCAGCACCTGTTCGGGCGGCACGCAGGCTTCGATGGTGTCCCAGTAGTAACGCCACAACAAACGGGTGTTCTTCTTGCGCCCGACCACCAGCGCGAGCATGGGCACCAGCCCCTTCATGTAGCCCTTGAGCAGCAGGCGGCCCCAGCGGGTTTCGGGTAGCGTGATCTCCAGCAGGCACAGCCGCGCGCCGGGTTTCATGACGCGGTGAAACTCTTGAAACGCCGCCGACAGGTCGCCGATGTGGCGCAGCGCGTAGCCCATGCTGAGGAAATCGAAGTGCGCGTCCGGCGCCGGAATCGCCTCGGCCCGCCCTTGCAGCAGTTCCACCCCTGGCGGCACCTTGGCGTTGGCCATCATGCCCGGACTGGGGTCGATGCCGGTGACGAGTCGTGCGTCGCCGACGATGCGCGCGGCGGCTTGCGCCACCAAACCTGTCCCGACCCCGACATCCGCAACCCGCATGCCGGTTTTCAACCCTGCCCGCACCAGCGCCTGGCCGCGATACCACTTGCCGGTGCCGAAACCCAGGATGCGCTCCATGCGGTCATAGTCTTCGGCGGTGCTGTCGAACATGTCACGCACAAAGCCGGCGCGGGCCTGCTCGTCGGCGTAGTAATCGGTCAGTGGCACGTGGGGTGCCTTGGCTGTCGTGGCCGAATTGCCTGATGGATTCATTGGGGGTCCCGTTGGAAGTGATGGCCGGTGAGTGACTTCATCGGCCGGCGTCAGGATAACGCAGTTCCCGAGTAGCCCAAATAGATATCAGCGAGTACCGGGGCAATCGGATGAAATCATCACCACCGTTGCGCCACGCCTGCAGGCGTCGTACACGGTGCCGGAGCGGCTTCAGGTGGTATGGCGCGCCCGTGGCGCAAACGGGTAGGGCCATTCGTCGGTGGCGTCGTTGAACAGTTCGGCCATGAGCTTGCGCAGCCAGCGGTTGCGCGGCTCGTGGTGATAGCTGCGGTGCCAGTGCTGAAACAGGCCGATCGGCGGCAGCGGCAGCGGCGGTTCGACGATTCTGACGTTGGCGCCGATACGCGAAAAGAATTGTCCGATGGCGTGCGGCAGGGTGACGACGAGGTCGGACTGGCCGATGATCATCGGAATGCTCATGAAATGAGGCGTGTGCAGGACGATGCGCCGTTCGATCTTGTGCCGTTCGAGGTATTTCTCGAAGATTTCCTGGCTGCGCCCTTCGGCGCGAATGACCGCGTGTCCAAGATCGAGAAACTGCTCCATGGTCAGCTTGTCGCCGGAGAGCGGATGGTCGGCGCGCAGCAGGCACACGAAGTAGTGCCGCAGCAACTGCTGCTGACGGAACTGCGCGGTATCGAGGTCCGGAAAGTAGCCGATCGCCAGGTCGATTTCGCCAGCCTCCATGGCCAGTCCGGTCTGCTCGGGGGGCAGCGCCACCGAGCGCACCGAGGCTCTGGGCGCCTCGCGCTGCAGTCGCGCGAGGATCTTCGGCAGGAACACCATTTCGCCCACGTCCGACAGCGCCAGCGTGAACAGGCTGGTGGTGGTGGCCGGGTCGAACACGCTCTCCGGCAGCAATTCGGCCTCGACCTGGGACAGGATCTCGCGCGCGCTGGCGGCGATCGCATGCGTGCGGGCGGTGGGCGAGACGCCAAAGGCGGTCTTGACGAATAGCGGCTCGCCGAAGGCGCGGCGCAACTTCCCGAGTGCCGTGCTGACGGTCGGCTGGCTGGTGCCGAGTACCTGTGCCGCACGGCTGACGCTGCGCGCGTCATAGACCGCGACCATCACGCGCAACAGGTTGAGATCGAAGTCCTTCATCCGGGTTATTTGAAATTCAGATAAAGGTAATCGGGGGATTGCTATTGTGCCGCTCCCATGCCGCGAGTGTAATGGCCCCACAAAAAAATAACTGATCGCACGATAAGGGGGATGAATGGGAATCACGAACAATGCGGTCGTGGCGCGCTTGTCCTGTACCTCGGTGTATGGTCCGGCTGCCGAGGCGGACCGCCCGGCATGCCTCTCGTCATGAATGCGGCGCAGATGTTGCTGGGCGGCGCCCCCGCCGCGCCGGCGCTGATCGAGGGCGATCTGACCCTGAGCTATGGCGAACTGCGCGCGCGTGTCGTGGCGGCTGCGTCGGCCTGGCAGGCACGCGGCATCCGTCCGGGCGAGCACTGCGTGATTGCGTTGCCGGACGGGGTCGACTGGGTCACGGCCTTTCTGGGGCTGATATGGATCGGCGCCTTGCCGATCGCGGTGAGTCCGCGTACCGCGACAATACAACTCAAGGATCTGGTCCTCGACTCGGGCGCGGTGGCGCTGCTGGTGGAGGACGAAGTAGCGCTGGCGCTGGCCGAACCCAGGGCGATTGCGCGCTCGGACTGGCTCGCGGCACTGCCGACGCGCGCCGGGGACGTGGCGCCGGCACAAGCGCACGACGATGCGCCGGCCTTCCTGCTGTACTCGTCGGGCACCACCGGCAAGCCCAAGGGCATCGTGCATGCGCACCGGGCGGTGCGCGAGGCACATGTTTTCGCACGCGACATTCTCGGTGCGACGGCGCAAGACCGTTTCTATTCGACCTCCAAGCTGTTTTTTGCCTATCCGCTCGCGAACGCGCTGTTCGCCGGCCTGCGGCTCGGCGCTTGCGTGGTGCTCGACCCATGCTGGCCGAACCCCGAACAGGTCGCCGCGATCGTGCTTCGCACCCGACCCACGCTGCTGTTCAGCGTGCCGACGCTCTATCGGCGCATGGTCGACGCCGGAGTCCGTTTCGATTCGATACGCGTGTCGGTGTCGGCCGGCGAGGCCTGTCCGGCGGTGCTGGCGCAGGCGTGGCACACACTTACAGGACTCACACTCGTCAATGGCTATGGCACGACGGAAACCCTGTCGCTGGTACTTTTCCGCACCGCCAGTTCGGGCGGCGCGAAGGCGACTCCGCTGACCCGCATCGCAGTGGAGCCTGCCCTGGACGCCGATCAGCGGACCTTCCGTCTGTGGTTCTCGCATCCGGCGGTAGCGCTGGGTTATACGCGTGAAGTGACGCACGACAGCGCGCGCTTCGGCGAGCGCGGCTTCTCGCCCGGCGACCTGTTCCGGCGATCGCCCGATGACGACGGTTGGTGTTTTACCGGGCGCAGCGATCAGCTCCTGAAGGTTTTCGGCCGCTGGGTGGACACGGTCGCGATCGAGCAGTCCCTGCTCGAAACATTGCAGTCGAGCGTCCGCGAGCTGTGCGTCGTGCCGTTGGGCACGGGCAGCGAACACATCACCAGCCTGCAACTGTTCGTGGTGCCGGCCAGGGACGATGAGCCAGGCGTGCGCAGCGCGCTGGAGCATGCGATCGCGGCCCTGCCGGCCTTTCAGCGTCCGTCCGAAATCCGCTTTGTCGCGGAGTTTCCACGCACCGAGACGGGCAAGCTGCGGCGCGGCGAACTCGCGGCTTCGTAGGCGCGGTTGCAGCCGCGACAGCAGCGTTGTTCGGGGCCAAAGCCCCTCCTGCGAGGGGGCAGACCGTTCGGCTTCATGGTTCGTGCGATTGCCCCGAGCGCAGGACCGGTACGGCTACACGGTTGCATGGGTTGTTCCAAAAAAAGCACATGGAGGAGACGAAAACAATGAAAACCGAAAAGTTGTTGCGCGGCCTGGCCGCGACGCTATGTCTGGCCACGGCCCTGCCCGCCACCGCCGAGGAGGTGACGCTGCGGGTGCATCACTTTCTGCCGGCAGGTTCCACGGCGCACGCGAAGTTCATCACGCCGTGGTGTGACAAGATCAACCAGGAGTCAGCCGGCAGGCTCAAGTGCCAGATCTTTCCCTCCATGCAGTTGGGCGGCAAGCCAGGCCAGCTCATCGACCAGGCGCGCGACGGCATCGCCGACATCGTGTGGACCTTGCCCGGTTACTCGTCCGGACGTTTTCCGGTGGTGGAGGTGTTCGAGCTGCCGTTCATGATGACCACCGCCGAGGCAACCAGCCGCGCCGTGTGGGAGTTTGTCCAGGCGCATGACCGGGCCGAGTTCTCGGATGTGCGCCCACTCGCCTTCCACGTGCATGGCGCCGGCCATTTCTTCACCGCCAAGGCGCCGATCACGAGCATGGCCGATCTGAAGGGCTTGAAGCTGCGCGCGCCGACCCGCCTCACCAACATGATGCTCGGCTCATTGGGCGCGACACCGGTCGGCATGCCGGTGCCGCAGGTGCCCGAGGCGCTGTCCAAGGGGGTCATCGACGGGGCAGTCCTGCCCTACGAGGTGGTGCCAGCGATCAAGGTACACGAGCTGACCAAGTTTGCTTCCGAAGGCGATCCCGCCTATCGCGGGTTGTATACAACGGTGTTCGTGTTCGCGATGAACCCCGCCAAATACGATAGCCTGCCCGACGATCTGAAGAAGGTCATCGATGCCAACAGCGGCGCGGAAACCTCGGCATGGATCGGCAAGGTATGGGACGGCGCGGACGGCCCGGCCAAGCAACGGCTCATCGATCGGGGCAATCCGGTCAACGTGATCGCGAGCGCCGAGCTGGACAAGTGGAAGGCGGCAAGCGCGGGGGTCACCGACGCCTGGATCAAGGATGTGTCGGTAAAAGGGGTCGATGGCGCGGCGCTTCTCGAGGCGGCGCGCAAGCTGATCGAAACCCACGCCAAGTAATGGGCTGACCGGCTGTGCCGGGGCGCCCGCCCCGGCAATCCAAACAAGGGGAAACACATGGGGGAAGCCTTGGCGCACGATGTCGTGCGACCTGCCGGGGTGCTCGGGCGTGCGCTCGATCTGAGCTGTCGCGCCTTCGCGCTGGGCGGGGGCATGGTGCTGGCGGGGATGGCGCTGATGTCGGTGGCGAGCATCATCGGGCGGGCGGCGCTGAACAAGCCAGTCACGGGGGACTTCGAGCTGGTGCAGATGGGTTGCGCAATCTCGGTCACGATGTTCCTGCCGTTTTGCCAGATGATGCGCGGCCATATCATCGTGGATTTCTTTACCACGAACATGCCAGCGCGCGTGGTGACAATGCTCGATGCCCTGGCGGCGGCGGTGCTTGCCGCGGTGGCTTTCCTGATCGCGTGGCGCCTCACCCTCGGCCTGCTGGATCTGCGCGGCAGCGGCGACAGTTCGATGATCCTGCGGGTGCCGACCTGGTACGCCTATGTGCCGATGGTGCCGTCCTTCGTGCTGCTCGGCCTGGCGGCGCTGTACACCGCGTTGATGAACTTGCTGAAGGTGGGCGCATGAACGGCATTCTGGCAGGGACGACGGCCTTCGGCGTGCTGATCGGCCTGCTCGCGCTGCGTATCCACGTTGGCGTGGCGATGCTGGTGACCGGCATCGGTGGCTACGTGATGCTGATCGGCTGGACGCCGCTGCTGGCCTACCTCAAGACCGCCGCCTACGGGCGCTACTCGGTGTACGACTTGTCGGTGGTGCCGCTGTTTCTGCTGATGGGGCAGTTTGCGTTGCGTGGCGGTCTGTCGAAAGGACTGTTCGACGCCGCCAATGCCTTCGTCGGCCACTGGCGCGGTGGCATTGCGATGGGTTCGGTCGGCGCCTGTGCCGGCTTCGGCGCGATCTGTGGTTCGTCGCTCGCGACCGCGACGACGATGGGCCAGGTCGCGCTGCCCGAACTGCGGCGCCACAACTACGCTCCGGGGCTTGCGACCGGCGCACTGGCCGCGGGCGGCACGCTCGGCATACTGATTCCGCCGTCGGTGGTGCTGGTGATCTACGCGATCCTGACCGAACAGAACATCGCCAAGTTGTTCCTCGCGGCCCTGGTGCCAGGCATCCTCGCGGCGCTGGGCTACATGCTCGCGATCATGATCTACGTACGCATCCATCCCGAATCGGGTCCGGCCGGCCCCCGCCGATCGTGGCGTGAACGCCTGCGCGCGCTGGGTCAGATATGGCAGGTCGTCGCGATCTTCGTCGTCGTGATCGGCGGAATCTATGGGGGCTTGTTCACGCCGACCGAGGCCGCCGCGGTGGGCACCATCGCCACCGGCGCGGTGGCGATGCACCGGGGCGGCCTGCGCAAGGGCGGCTGGATCGCGTGCATCTACGGCACCGCCCAGGGCACCGGCATGATCTTCCTGATCCTGCTCGGGGCGGACGTGCTCAACGTCTTTCTCGCGCTGACCCAGATGCCGACCGAGCTGGCCGAATGGGTCGTCGGCTCGGGCCTGTCGCCCATGGCGGTGCTGTTCGCGATCTTCGTGATCCTGCTGGTGCTCGGCTGCATCATGGACAGTCTGTCGATGATCCTGCTGATGGTGCCGATCTTCTTCCCGGTCATCATGGGGCTGGATTTCTTCGGCCTGGACGGCACCGACAAGGCAATCTGGTTCGGCATCATGGCGCTGATGGTGGTCGAGATCGGACTCATCACCCCGCCGGTCGGGATGAACGTCTACATCATCAACGGCCTGGCGCGCGACGTGCCGATGGGGGTCACCTTCCGCGGCGTGATCCCGTTCCTGTGCTCGGACGCGGTGCGCATCCTGCTGCTGGTGTTCTTCCCGTCGATCAGCCTGTTCATGGTGCGCCTGTTCGGGTGAACAAGCGCACGTTCCACATCACCCCGGCCGGCATGACCGAGGCGCGACGGTCAGGGCGGCGTTCGCACTTCTTCGCGACCGCGTTGGTTGTTCATTGCCTGTATTCCGGGCAGCACATTCTCAAAACAAATCACTGACACCAAAGGAGAACATCGATGCAGAAACGTCAAACCGCCGTTGCAGCGGCCCTCATTGCGGCCGGATTCATGTGTACCCCGGTCCTGGCCCAGTCGAACGTCACGGTATATGGGGTCGTGGATACGTTCTTTGCCTACGGAAAAACCGGGGACGCCAAGTTCACCGGCGTGCAGAGCAGCGGCTGGACCGGCTCGCGTCTGGGCTTTCGCGGCACCGAGGATCTGGGCAACGGGCTCAAGGCGGTGTTCACGCTTGAGTACGGAATCGAGATCGACCAGAACGCCGGCCTGGGCGCCGCCCCCAACCTGTCGCGCCAGCAGTTCGTCGGCCTGCAGGGCGGCTTCGGCTTCATCGGCCTGGGCCGCCAGTACCACCCCGGCTACTACGTGTTCAAGTACGACGCGATCACGCCGGTCCCGGTCAGCCCGCAGTTCGTGCTCGCCGCCAAGGCGGGGTCACGGATCGTGGCCGGCGGCGCGGCGCGCATCAACAACGCGATCAACTACAAGTCGCCGGCCTTCGGCGGCTTCTCGATCAACGCGATCTACGGCCTGAACGAAACCAACCAGGTCGACGACCGGCGCAAGGGCGACGTCGCGGGGCTGGGGCTGGACTACGCCAACGGTGCGTTCGCCGCCAGCCTGATCATCAGCCACGAGACCGAAGTGGCGGGCGACAAGGACAAGCGCGAGGTCTATCTGGGCGGTTCCTACGATTTCGGCGCGGTCAAGCTCGCCGGCTCGTTCCAGAACATCCGCAATGCCACCGCCGCCGAGGACTCCGACAAGGTATGGCATCTCGGTGCAACCATCCCGGTCGGCGCGGCCGGCAAGGTGTCGGTCGGCTATGGCCGCCTGAACGCCGATGCCGACGACAGCGACGCACACGCCTGGGCCATTGCCTACTCGCACTCGCTGTCCAAGCGCACTCTGGTCTATGCCGGCTACGGCCACATCGGCAACGACGACGCACAGAGCGTGCGCTCGCCGGCTTTCGTCAGCGCCGCCAATACCGCCGCGGGCGATACCAGCCGCAACCTGATGCTGGGCATCAATCACGCGTTCTGACCAGTTGCCGTAGCCGTCCTTGGGTTTCAGTGTGGTGTCTGTTGCTGTTCGATGTACTCGCGCACGATGGAAATTGGCGCACCGCCGCAGCTTGAGGCGAAGTAGGACGGCGACCACAGCACGCCCTTCCAGTAGCGTTTCTGGATGTCAGCCTGTCGGGCGGAAAGTGGTCTGTGTCGATTCAGACCGAACGCGAGGTCGATCAGCCGATTCCAAACGGTAGCGCGGTCGGCATCGATATGGGTATCGCCCGCTTCGCCACGCTCTCGGACGGTACGTTCTACGCGCCACTCAACAGATTTAAGCGGCACGAAGACCGGCTGCGCCGCGCGCAGCAGGCCATGAGCCGCAAGACGAAATTCAGCAGCAACTGGAAGAAGGCGAAAGCCCGCGTCCAGCGCATTCATTCCCGCATCGGCAACGCCCGCCGCGACTACCTGCACAAAACCACGACCACGATCAGCCAAAACCACGCGATGGTGTGTATCGAGGACTTGCAGGTGCGGAACATGTCCAAGTCGGCGGCAGGTACAACCGAGCAGCCAGGCAGGAATGTTCGGGCCAAGTCTGGCCTGAACAAAGCCATTCTCGATCAAGGCTGGTTCGTGTTCCGTCGCCAACTGGATTACAAACTGGCGTGGAACGGCGGGTATCTCATCGCCGTGCCGCCGCAGAACACGAGCCGGACGTGTCCATGCTGCGGCCATGTGTCGAAAGACAACCGCCAGACGCAAGCCCGGTTCGAGTGTGTGGAATGCGGATTCGAGGAAAACGCCGATCTGGTCGGCGCGATCAGTGTTCTCAGGGCGGGACACGCCCGTTGCGCCTGTGAAGTGAGCGGTGCGGTAATGCCGCCAGCAGCAGGAACCCACCGAAGCGACTCAGGGGCGGCTCAATGCCGCCCCTGAGCGCCGTAGGAATCTCCGGCCTTCAGGCCGGGGAGGATGTCAACGTCTCCTCCTCTCGGTCATCCGCCGCGAAGAATTTCCGCCATGATCGGCAGGGAAACCGCTTCGATGTTGTCGTGCACCCGGTAACGCTCCAGACCTGGATAGACCACGTAACATCGCTCCGGCTTCAGGTCGGCGCAGGCGGCATGGAAGCCGCGTTCGGGTTTGGGCGCCAGGCTGCGCTTGATCTCGATGGCCCACAGGCGCCCATCGGGCCAGGACAGAAGCAGGTCGATCTCCGCCCCGCCGCTGCTGCGGTAGAAGTGGGGTTGCACCATCGGGTCGACCATCGTGGCGACCGCGAACAGGTTTTCGATGACGAAACCTTCCCAACTGGTGCCCACGACGGGATGGGAGAGCAGCGCTTCCTTGTTGCCGATGCCGAGCAGCGCATGGACGATGCCGCTGTCGCGAATGAAGACCTTCGGTGATTTCACCAATCGCTTGCCGAGATTGGCGTGCCAGGGCGCCAGTCGGCGCACCAGCAACAGGTCCACCAGAAGATCGAGATAGCCACCGGCCGTCTTGACGTCGACGCCGAGATTGCGCGCGAACTGCGCGGTATTGAGCAGCCCGCCCTGGTGGTGGGCGAGCATGGTCCAGAACCGGCGCAGGGTTTCGGCGGCAATGCGCGGACCAAACTGCGGGATGTCCCGCTCCAGATAGCTGCGGATGAAGTCCTGCCGCCAGCGCATGCTGCGCGCGTCGTCCACGGCCAGCAGGCTCTCGGGGAATCCGCCCCGCGACCATAGCGCATCGGGCGAAGGGCTTCCATCCTCCAGCACGTGGAAGGGTGTCAACTCCAGGTAAGTGATGCGCCCCGCCAGCGTCTCACCCGACTGCTTGAGCAGGTCCGGCGAGGCCGAACCCAGCAGCAAGTACAGTCCCGTCGGTCGTCCAGCGCGCCGGGCGCGGTCGATCTGCCCGCGCAAAACCGGGAACAGGCCCGGCGCGCGATGCACCTCGTCGAGAATCACGAGCTTGTCGAGGTGATCGCACAGATAAAGCTCGGGCTGGGCAAGCTTCGCCCGATCCTGCTCCGATTCCAGATCGAGATGGATTGCCGCCCGCTCACGGGCGATCTCAAGAGCCAACGTGGTCTTGCCGGACTGGCGCGGTCCGAGCAGCGCTACCGCCGGCGAATGTTCCAGGGCATCCCGTAGTGACGGGGCAAGCAAACGTTTCATGGTTGCAATTGTGGAGTTTCATTCCATGTTTTGCAAGGTTGCTGGCTTTCATTGACTCGAAATCGACACTCGTGCGCACGTCGGCACGCATCTGTTCGGGCGTTCTTTCTGTATCCAGCGCATTACAAATCCGTACACCTGCGCACATTTCGCGCAAACGCGGTTAACAGCGCCCCCCTAGTCTGCGCATGTCTGAAGACGCGCGCCCGCTTCGCATCGAACAGTTGGTCCCGGCGCGGCTGTCTTCTGCATGTGGCTTGCTTCAGGCCGGAAACACGGCGCGGCAGCGGTGGCGCAAATCAATTACGACGCGAGGAGACAGAACGTGAGGAGACAACAATGGCAACGATACGCACGGCGAACGCTCACCTGTGCCATCCTGGCCGCCCTGGCCGGCACGGCCAGCGCGCAGGACGCATCCAGCCTGGGGCAGCAGCTCACGCCGCTGGGCGGTGAAAAGGCCGCCAACAAGGATGGCAGCATTCCCGCGTGGCAGGACGGCGGCGCGCTCAATCCCGGCTGGGAACCGGGCAAGCCGCGCGCCGAGTTCTTCAAGTATAAGGACGACAAGCCACTATTCACGATCGACGCGTCCAACGCCGACAAGTACGCCGACAAGCTCGGCGAGGGCCAGTTGGCGCTGCTCAAGACCTTCAAGAACTATCGGCTGAACGTGTACCCCAGCCGCCGCCATTGTTCGGCGCCGGACTTCGTCCAGGAGAACACGCGCAAGAACGTGGCCGACGGCAAGATCGGCGCGGACGGCTGGAGCGTGTCCGAAGCCACGGTGCCGGGCATCCCGTTCCCGCTGCCCAAGACCGGCATCGAGGTGCTGTGGAACTCCAAGCTCAAGTACGCGGGCGTGGGCCTGACCATGCCGGCGCTGTATATCATGCTGTCGCCGCGCGCCAGCGGCGGCGACTGGATCGAGGCCGGCTCGTCGCAGTCGTACTACTACCCGTGGGGCAAGAAGGGCTCGGCCAAGCTGAGCGAGCTGCCGCCGGTCGAGTACCACACCTACTTCGATTACCTGTCGCCGACCGCGCTGGCCGGGCAGGCGCTGGTGGTCAGCACCTATCTGAACAAGAGCGGGGACGTGTTCTATTACTTCCCCGGCCAGCGCCGCGTGCGCCGCATGCCGAGCTACTCCTACGACGCGCCGCAGGTCGGCTTCGAGAACCAGTACACGCTCGACGAGCCGCGCGTGTTCAACGGCACGCCAGACCGCTTCGACTGGAAACTCGTCGGCAAGCGCGAGATGTACATCGGCTACAACTCGTTCGGCATGTACGACCCGGACGCCGACCGGCGCAAGGTCATCACGCCGGATGGCGTCGATGCGTCCGCCACGCGCTACGAGCTGCACCGCGTGTGGGTGATCGAGGCCACGGTCAAGGAAGGGGTACGCCACGTCGCGCCCAAGCGCCGCTTCTTCATCGACGAGGACTCGTGGTCGCTGATGGGCGCCGAGGACTACGACGCCCAGGGCAAGCTGTGGAAGGTCCGGGAGAGCTTCGTCATCCCGGTAGCCGAAACCCAGGCCTGCGACAACCCGGCCTTCGTCCAGTACGACCTGAACTCGGGACGCGTGCTGTTCGACCAGTCCGGCATGGGCGCGGGCAAGGACATGAGCTGGGCGACCGAACCCAACGATCCGAAGTACAAGGACGCCTTCTACACCCCGGACAACCTGCGCGCGATCAGCGAACGTTGAACCGGGCAACCACGTAGACCCACCCGGTGGCGTGCGCCCCCGCGCCGACGCCGGGTGATTCAAGGGGAAAGAATGTGAATACGCATCTGAAGAAAGTCCTGCTGGCGCTGCTCGTGACCGGCATCTGTACGCCGGCCGCGCATGCGTTCCGGTTTGAAAACGAATCCGTGCAGGGGTCGCTCAACTCGACCTTCACGCTGGGCTTCGGCAAGCGCGTCGAAGGCCGCGACTGCAGCCACCATGGCGACATCTCGACCAGTTGCGGCGCCAATGCCAACACGGCGGTGTGGGCCAACGGCGACGACGGCAATCTGAACTACGACAACGGTGATTTCTTCTCCACGCACATCAAGGGTTCGCACGAGTTGCTGCTGTCGTTCGACAATGACCTGCGTTTCATGGGGCGGGTCGGCTGGCTGTACGACTTCAGCGCCGACGACACCGCGCGCACGCCGCTCGACAGCAAGGCCAGACGGGCGGTGGGGGAGTACGCGCGCCTGTACGACCTGTGGGTGAGCAAGGGTTTCGACCTGGGAGGCAACCGCGCCCGCGTGCGGGTAGGCAACCAGGTGGTGAGCTGGGGTGAGAGCCTGTTCATGATCGGCGGCATCAACTCCAACGTGCGCATGGACCTGCAGCGCCTGTCCTCGCCGGGGGTGCAGTTGAAGGAGGCCTTCCTGCCGTCACCGATGATCAGCTTCGCCTCGGGCCTGGGCAACGGCGTGAACGTCGAGGCCTATTACCAGTTCAAATGGGACCCGTACGAGTTCCCGCCCGCCGGCACCTATTTCTCGATGTCGGACACCTTCGACCGCGGCCGCGACGACCTGCTCTACTTCGCCCCCGACGCGGCGAGCCAGATCCTGGCCGAGGGCGGACGGGTCAACAGCGCCACGCTCGCGGCCAAGCGTCAGGAGATGATAGAGAACGGCACCGCCCTGCCGGTGCTCAAGAACAAGGAACCGGGTAACGGCGGCCAGTACGGGGTGTCGGTGAAGTATCGCCCCGAAGGCATGGACGCGGACCTGGGCTTCTACTACCAGCGCTATCACGACAAGACCCCCAACGTGCAGTACTGGAACGGCGACGTGACCGGCACCCGCATGTACTTCGAGAAAAACCGCGACCTGTTCGGCATCAGCGCCAACACCTCGATCGGCAACTGGGCGGTCGGCGCCGAACTGTCGTACCGGCCCAAGGACGCCGTCTCCCTCGGGGTATGCATGAACATGGACGGCAGCGGTGACGGGCTGGAGTACGGCGTCGAATGCAACAGCTCGATCGACAGCGAGCGCTACCAGCTTCACCTGACCGGCATCCTGAGCCTGACACCGGGCGACCACGGCGCCTTCCTCGACATGGTGGGGGCGCAGACCGCGACCTTCCTCGGCGAGCTGACCGCGATCATGTATCCGGGGGTGCACCGCAACAAGGTGTACACCCGCACGCAGAATGGCGTGACCTACCAGCAGATGCCGGCGGCCGGGGCATGGACCTTCCTCGACGCCAATGGCGTGCCGTTCGGCGTCGGCGACAAGCTGTCGTGGGGCTACATGTTCGATTTCAGCCTGACTTACGACAGCACCATCATTCCGGGCTGGCAGGTGATACCGGGGGTGTTCTTCTCGCACGCGGTGCAGGGCAATACGCCGAACTTCATGGCGAACTGGGCCGAAGGCGCAAAATCGGCCAACTTCTACGTGCTGTTCAACAAGAATCCGGCGACCTGGCAGGCGGGGCTGAACTACACCCGCTTCTGGGGGGGTGATTTCTCGACCAGCGCGCCGTATCGCGATCGGGACTTCGTCGGCGGTTTCATTTCGCGCAACTTCTAAGCCTGACCGTGCCCGGACCCAGCCTCGCCTGGGTTCGGGCGCACTCACCTTGACCTCACCGGGTATTGCACAGCATGTCGAACTCCAGCCGCGATGACGCGGCGAACTCCCTCGTCGCCCGCACACTGCACAGGATGGAAGATGTCCTGTTCCGCTTCCGGGTCATCATCCTCGTCCTGCTGGTCGCGTTTACCGGCGTGATGGCTTACTTCGCGCTGCAGTTGCGCATGGACGCGGGGTTCGAGAAACAGATGCCCATCGGGCACGAATACATCCGCACCTTCAAGCAGTATCGCGACGACCTGCTCGGCGCGAACCGCCTCAACTTCGTCGTGCGCGCCCGCGCAGGCACGATCTGGACCCCCGAGGCGCTGGAGCGCCTGTACGAAGTCACCCAGGCGGTGAGCTTCCTGCCCAACGTCGACCGGCTGGGCGTGCAGTCGCTGTGGACGCCCAACTCCTACGTGAACGAGATCACCGAGGAGGGCTTTCGCGCCGATCCGCTGATCGCCGGCACCATCTCGCCGCAACACCTGACGCCGGAAGTCATCGCCGACATCCAGCGCGCGACCAGCCTCGGCGGTTTCATCGGCACACTGGTGTCGCGCGACCAGGCCAGCGCGATGATCGTGGCCGAGCTGCTGGAAGAGGACCGCGATGGCAACCAGGTCGACTACATCGCCTACAACAAGCTGCTGGAAGAGCTGCGCGGCAAGTTCGAGGACGACAAGTACGAGATCCAGATCATCGGTTTCGCCAAGCAGATCGGCGACATCGCCGACGGCGCCTCGGCGGTGCTGGAGTTCTGCATCATCGCGCTGCTGCTGACGGCGCTGGCGGTGTATTGGTACTGCCATTCGCTGCGCCTGACGCTGTTGCCGATCGCCTGTTCGCTGGCCTCGCTGGTGTGGCAGTTCGGCACCCTGCGCCTGCTCGGCTACGGACTGGACCCGCTCGCGGTGCTGGTGCCCTTCCTGGTGTTCGCCATCGGCGTGTCGCACGGGGTGCAGCAGATCAACTTCATCGTGCGCGAACTGTCGCACGGCAAATCCACCGACCAGGCCGCGCGCGACAGCTTCACCGGCTTGCTGATTCCCGGCGCGCTGGCGCTGATCACCGCCTTCATCACCTTCGTCACGCTGCTGCTGATCCCGATCCCGATGGTGCGCGAACTCGCGATCACCGCGTCGCTCGGGGTCGGCTACAAGATCGTCACCAACCTGATCATGCTGCCGCTGGCCGCCTCCATGTTCACCTTCACCAAGGAATACGCGGACAAGGCGGTGCTCAAGCGCGAAAGCCGCTCGACCTGGCTGCGCGTGCTCGCGCGCCTGGCCGAGCCGCGCAAGGCGGCGGCGGTGATCGCCATCACGCTGGTGGTGTTCGGCCTGGCGGTGTGGCAAAGCCATGACCGCGTGATAGGCACGGTCCAGCCCGGCGCCCCCGAGCTGCGCGCCGAAGCACGCTTCAACCGCGACGCGGTGTCGATCGCCAACACCTACGACACCGGGCTGGACTGGTTGTCGGTGATCTTCGAGGCGCCCCCCGATGCGTGCGACAACGTCCAGGTGGGGCTGTACCAGGATCGCTTTGTCGCGGCGCTGCAGTACGCCCCCGGCGTGATGTCGGCGCTGTCGTTCTCCGGCCAGTTGCGCACCTACAACGAAGGCTACAACGAGGGCAACCCCAAGATGTGGGTGGTGCCCATCGACGTGCCCAACTATGCCTCGCTCGCAACCGAGATCGGGCGGGTGCGCGGCTTCATGAACAAGGACTGCAGCATGACGGCGGTGCACCTGTTCCTGACCGACCACAAGGCCACCACCATCAACGGCGTGGTGCGCGAAGTCAAGGCCTTCCGCGCCCGTGACACCAGTGACGGGCTGGGCATCCGCCTCGCCGCCGGCAACGCCGGGGTGCTCGCGGCGGTCAATGAGGTGGTGCATGAATCGGAACTACCGATGATGCTCTACGTCTATGCCGCCATCGTGGCTCTGGTGGCATTGATGTATCGCGACTTCCGCGCCGTGATCGCCTGCTGCCTGCCGCTCACGGTCGGCACCTTCATCGGCTACTGGTTCATGAAGGAGCTGGAGATCGGCCTCACGGTGGCGACCCTGCCGGTCATGGTGCTGGCGGTCGGCATCGGCGTGGACTATGCCTATTACATCTACAACCGGCTCCAGTTGCATCTTGCCAACGGCGAGAACATCGTCAAGGCGCTGGAACACTCGATCCTCGAAGTGGGCGTGGCCACCATCTTCACCGCGATCACGCTGTCGGTCGGGGTCGCGACCTGGATGTTCTCGGAACTGAAGTTCCAGGCCGACATGGGCAAGCTGCTGGCCTTCATGTTCATGGTGAACATGGTCATGGCCATGACCGCGCTGCCGGCCTTCGCGGTGTGGATGGAAAAACTGTTTCCGCGCAAGGGCCCGGTCCGCGCGCCCGGCATCCTGGCGCACTGAGCATGACCCATTGAAGACGACTATGCGAAACCAACTCAAACCTGTATTCCTTGCACTGGCCGTCGGGCTATTGATGGCACATCCGCCAGCGTTCGCGGCACCGGGCGAAGGCGTTGTGACGCTCGAACCCCGCCCCGCCACCATCACGCCCTTCGCCACGCGCGGCATGATGCTGGACGCCACGCGCGCCGGCGCGCGCATCGTGGCGGTCGGCGATCGCGGCGTGGTGCTGCTGTCCGATGACCAGGGCAAGAGCTGGCGCCAGGCGCGCGACGTACCGACCGACGCCACGCTCAACGCGGTGTCATTTGCCGACGAACGCAACGGCTGGGCGGTCGGACACTGGGGCGTGATCCTGCGCACCGGCGACGGCGGCGAAACCTGGTCCCGGCAACGTCTGGACACGAGTGAGGACCGTCCGCTGTATTCGGTGCATTTCCTCAATGCCGAGCACGGCGTGGCGGTCGGCCTGTGGTCATTGCTGCTGCGCACCCGCGACGGCGGCACGACATGGGAAGACGTGGCACTCAGCCCCCCTCCCGGTGATACCCGCGCCGACCGCAACCTGATGCGCATCTTTGCCAATCATGGCGGAGACCTGTTCATCGTCGGCGAGCGCGGCACGGTGCTGCACTCGTCCGATCGCGGCCTGAACTGGAGCTATGCCGCCACCGGCTACCGCGGCTCGTTCTGGAGCGGCACCGCGTTGGCCGACGGCACACTGCTGATCGGCGGCCTGCGCGGCAACCTGTACCGCAGCACCGACAACGGCGCGAGCTGGAGCGCCGCCGCGAGCAACACCCACAGCTCGATCACCGACATCGTCGCACTCAAGGACAAGGTGCTGGCGGTCGCACTGGACGGCGTGACGCTGGAAAGCAGCGACGGCGGCGCACACTTCGTGGCACGGCAGCGCGAGGACCGCGCAGCGCTGACCACCGCGATCGCACTGGACGACACAAGCAGCATCATTTTCTCACGCACCGGCATCGTGTCCGACTGAACACCATGAACCGCGACACCTTCAAACTCCGTAACCACTACCCCGCAAGGAGACAGCATGCAGACCTTTGACATGATCATCAACGGCAAGGCGGTCAAGGCCGCCAGCACCTTCGAAGTCATCAACCCGGCCACCGGCGAGCCGTTCGCCCAGGTACAGGCCGCCGACGTTACTCACGTGGATCAGGCCGTGGCCGCCGCGCGCGCCGCCTTCCCGGCATGGAGCCGCACCCCCGATGCCGAACGCAAGCGCCTGATGCACGAACTCGCCTCGGCACTGGAAGCCAACATGCCGGAACTGATGGCGCTGGTGACCAAGGAAACCGGCAAGCCACTGGGCGGCCTTAACGGCATCGGCTCGGGCATGGAAGTGGGTGGCGCGATCGCATGGACGCGCGTCACGGCCGAACTGAGCCTGCCGGTCGAGGTCATCCAGGACAACGACGACGCACGCATCGAAGTGCATCGCAAGCCGCTGGGCGTGGTCGGCTCGATCACGCCGTGGAACTGGCCGCTGATGATCGCGATCTGGCACATCATTCCGGCCATGCGGGCTGGCAATACCGTGGTGATCAAGCCGGCCAGCGTCACGCCGGTGGCCACCGCGCGCTTCGTCGAGCTGGCCAACGCCATCCTGCCGCCGGGGGTACTGAACGTCGTGACCGGCGACAGCCGCATCGGCACCGCCATCGCCAAGCATCCCGACATCAACAAAATCGTGTTCACCGGCTCCACCCCGGTAGGCAAGAACATCATGCAGAACGCCGCCGGCAACCTGAAGCGTTTGACGCTGGAACTCGGCGGTAATGACGCCGGCATTGTGCTGCCCGACATGGACCCGAAAAAGGTGGCCCCCAAGCTCTTCGGCGTCGGCTTCCACAACAACGGTCAGACCTGCGCCTGCCTGAAGCGCCTGTACGTGCATGAAAGCATCTACGAAGAACTGTGCGCCGAACTGGCCCGCATCGCGCGCGACACCAAGGTGGGCGACGGTCTGGCCGACGGCACCGAACTCGGCCCGGTACAGAACAAGTCGCAGCTCGCGTATGTGCAGGAACTGGTGGAAGATGCCCGCGCCAACGGCGCGCGCATCCTGTCGGGCGGCCAGGTACGCCCCGGCAATGGCTACTTCTATGAGCCCACCGTGATCGCCGACGTCACCGACGGCATGCGCGTGGTCGACGAAGAGCAATTCGGCCCCGTCCTTCCGGTGATCAAATACTCGGACATCGAGGAAGTCATCAAGCGCGCCAACAACAGCGACAACGGCCTGGGCGGTTCGGTGTGGTCCAACGACAAGGCCAGGGCCGCCGAGCTGGCGCTGCGTCTGGAGTGCGGCACCGCCTGGGTGAACGAGCACGGCGCGGTGCAGCCTGATGCGCCGTTCGGCGGGGTCAAACAGTCCGGCATCGGCGTCGAGTTCGGCCATTACGGTCTGGAGGAATACACCTCGATACAAACCCTCAAGATCATGAAGGCCTGAGGACAGCACAATGGAAACAACGACTCCTCTGGTTGCTTCGCTGACTTGCCACACTGAGAAGTAACCTTCGCGCCCCTGCGGGGGCGCGTTTTTTTTCGCATCGAGGCCTATGCACCATGACCAAGCCCCAACTCGCCATATCCCTGACCCGCCCGGCCCCCATCGGTTGGGCAACATCGGAACCGGGCGAGCGGAGCAGCGTATGGTCCGGCCTGCTGGACGACGCAGAACTGGGGGCGTGGATCGCATCGCTGGCGCCAACCCATCTCTACTTTGGCAGTGAATTCTGCGAGCACCTGCTCCCAGGCAAACGCACCTTGCAGGCCGGCATCGATCTCGCACAACAGCACCAACTGCAGTTCGCGCTACTAACACCGATCGCCTCGCCGCAGGTGTTGCGCGATCTGCACAATCTGCTGCCGCTGCTGCCGCCATCGTCCGAAGTCATCGTCAATGACTGGGGGGTCGCGCGCCTGTTGCGCGAGAGCTTTCCCGGACTCAGGGCCTGTGCCGGCCGCATCCTGTGCAGGATGATCAAGGATCCGCGCCTGGGCGGCCCGGAGTGGGCGGCCCAGTGCAACCCCGCCATCGCATCCAGCCACTTCCAGGCAATACTGGGCCGACTGGGGCTGGCGCGACTGGAGATCGACGTACCGATATTCGCGTACGACGGTGCTTTCGCCAGTACCCCGTTACCAGTGAGCGTCCATCTGCCCTACGCCTATGTCGCCAAGGGCCGCAGTTGCCGCCCCGGCTCCATGTCGATCACGGGGCCGGAGCGCTTTGCCCCTGGGCGCAAGTGCAAGAAGGAGTGCCTGACGCTAACGGCCACTACCACGCGCCCCCACCAACACGATCGCTGGCCGACCCGTCACACCGGCAATACCATCTACAGCCGCCATACCAATGAAATGCTCGCCGCCGTGCGCGCCGCGTGCGAAGCGGGCCAGATCGACCGCGTAATCGTGCCTGGAGAACCCGCATGAAAATCGTTGCCCCGATCAGCAAACTGGCTGAAATCGAGCCGCTGGTGGCCGCTGGCGCGAATGAACTGTATTGCGGGGTTTTGCCACGCCAATGGGTTGGTACCTTCAAGGCCGCCAATTCCAATCGCCGCCCAGGCGGCAACCTTCCCGACTACGAACAACTCCGCACTGCGGTGACCACCGCGCACGCCCATGGCTGTCCGCTGTCGCTCGTCCTCAACGCCCAGCAGTATTCGCCCGAGCAATCCGAAGCCGCCCTCGACATGGCACGAACCTTCGTCGACATGGGGGGCGACGCACTGATCGTCAGCGACATCGGACTGTTGCACGCCATTTCCGAAGCGCTTCCGGCGGCACGCGTGCACGTCAGCTCGGTCGCGACCTGTCGCAACGCCCAATCCGCGCGCCTCTTCAGGGAACTTGGCGCGAAGCGCATCATCCTGCCGCGCGACGTCACGATCGCCGAAGCGGTTGAAATCGCCGCTGAAGTACCCGACATGGAAATCGAGGCGTTCATTCTCAACGACGGCTGCGTGTTTGAAGAAGGCGCCTGTCACACCATCCATCTGCCCGGAACGATGGGCGGCCCGATCTGCATGGACAACTACCAGTACGACTACCGCCATCGCAGCGGCCGACGCCCTGGCCTGGCCTTGCTCAAACGCATCGAAGACAACGACGCCGCCTACAAAAAATGGCTCTGGTATCGCTTCTCGTGTGGTTTTTCGACCACCCCTGAGGGGCTGCCTTATGGTCCCTGCGGACTGTGCGCGATACCAAAGTTCAATACCGGCGGACTGGCCGCAATCAAGATCGCTGGCCGCGAAGGGCCTCTGCCGCGCAAGCTTGCCAGCGTGAAAATGGTGCGTGAGATCGTCGATGCAACGATAGGCGGGATGCCTGAATCTGAAGTCGCCGAGCGGGCGAAAAATCTTCGCCCGTCGATCGAGCATTGCTCCACCGGCTACATGTGCTATTACCCGGAAGTTCTCGGCATCGAGTAGCGTGGCTGAGCTTTTTGCGTTCGTCGGACCGATCGGGTGATTCGGATTCCGAGGTATTTTTGCAGTTGTAGACGCACAAAGAGCCGCTCTATTTTTAGAGCGGCTCTTTGCTTTGAGGGTAGTCTGACGATGACCTACTTTCACACCCGTAATGGGCACTATCATCGGCGCGGTCTTGTTTCACGGTCCTGTTCGGGATGGGAAG
>JACOUN010000053.1 GCA_016177805.1 Rhodocyclales bacterium | reverse complement strand
TCCAGCAATTTGGCGTAGTCCTTGGCCTTGGGCTCGTCGCCGCCGCCCAACTGAAAACCGAAAGTACCGAGAAAATCGCGCAGTTTGACCAGGCGCTCCGGCGTCGGACCTTCATGCACGCGATACAGCGACGGATGCTCTGATTCGCGCAGAAACTCCGATGCGCAGACATTGGCCGCCAGCATGCACTCCTCGATCAGTCGATGTGCATCGTTGCGCTCGTAAGGCTCGATACGTTCGATCTTGCCGTGATCATCGAAAATCATGCGCGTTTCGACCGTCTCGAAATCAATTGCGCCGCGCTTGACCCTTTCCTTCGCCAATTGCCGATAAAGCAGATCCAGGGCTTCGAGATGGGGCAACAGCGGCGCCAGACGCGCGCGCACCTCTGGATTCTTCTCGTAAAGGGCTGCCGCAACCTCTTCGTAGGTCAGTCGTGCGTGCGAGAACATCACCGCAGGATAGAACCGGTAGCGCCTGAGAGCCCCCGTACCGGCAATTTCCATGTCGCACACCATGCACAGTCTTTCGACCTGCGGATTCAACGAGCACAGCCCGTTGGAGAGCTTCTCCGGCAGCATCGGAATCACGCGCCGCGGGAAGTACACCGAGTTGCCGCGCGCGTAGGCATCCCCATCCAGGTCACCGCCGGCGGTCACATAGTGCGAAACGTCGGCGATCGCCACAACAAGGCGAAAACCCTTGCCCTTGCGCTCGCAATACACCGCATCGTCGAAATCCCTGGCGGTCTCGCCATCGATGGTCACCAGCGGCAGGCCGGTGAGGTCTTCGCGACCTTTCCAGTCCGATTTGCGCACGGCCTCCGGCAGCTTCTTCGTTTCGGCCAGTGCGGCCGGCGAAAACTCGTAGGGCAGTTCATGCTTGCGCAGGGCGATCTCGATTTCCATCCCGGGATCGGCGTAGTTGCCCAGTACTTCGACCAAGCGGCCGATCGGCTGTCCGTGCTTGCTCGGCTGCTCGATGAGTTCGATCATCACCGCCTGTCCGGACTGCGCCTTGAGCGCCTTCTTCGCGCCCTTCTCGGCAGGCGCCAGCAGAATATCCTGACTGATGCGTTTATTCTCGGCCACCACAAAACG
>JACOUN010000052.1 GCA_016177805.1 Rhodocyclales bacterium | reverse complement strand
ACCGCCAGGTCAGGCGCATGACCGCCAAGGCTGGCTATCCGACCCTGCGCCTGCTGCGCGTCGCGATTGGGGATTACACCTTGCACGATCTGGCGCCGGGACAGTGGCGCGGCGTCGAGGTGGGAGGGGCGCGCCCGGCGGCGCGCAAGCGTTAGAATCGCGGCTCACGACATCTTTGCGGGAGCTTGCATGTTCAACGCGCTATTCAGATACCCGGCGTTCGCGCTGCTTTCCTTCATCTTCGTCGCGTCCGCGCAGGCGCAACTGCCGCTGACCGAGCTGGCGGTGGGCATGCATCGCATCGAGGCGGAACTCGCGCACACGCCGCAGGCGCGCCAGACCGGGCTGATGAACCGCAAGAGCATGCCCGAGCAGCGCGGCATGGTGTTCGTGTTCACCTCGGAGGCACGTCACTGCATGTGGATGAAGAACACCCTGATGCCGTTGTCGGTGGCCTTCATCGATGCCCAAGGGCGCATCCTGAACATCGAGCAGATGCAGCCGCAAACCGAAAACAGCCACTGTGCGGCGGCGGACGCGCGTTACGCGCTGGAGATGAACCTGGGCTGGTTTGCCGCGCGCGGCATCGCCGCCGGGCACAAGGTGCTGGGTCTGGAGCGTTTGCCGGGCGGCTCCTGATGCGCTCCTGTAGCGGCCCCAAGCATCGAATTGAGGGACTTTCCCGCGCCTAATCGGGCGGCGGCTCTTGCCGGGTGGCGGCGATAATTGCCGCACGTCGTGATGGTTCCGGGGCAACCCTGGCCCGGATCGTGGCGACCAGGAGCCGGCCATGGCCGAAGAAAGCGACCTCGAAAAGACCGAACAACCTACCTCGGCGCGACTGCAGAAGGCCCGTGAAGAAGGGCAGGTTCCGCAGTCGCGTGAGCTGTCGACCTTCTTCGTCCTGATTGCCGGGGTGCTGGGCATGTGGATGATGGGGTCGTGGATGGGCGGGCGCGTGCTGGGGGTGCTGCAGCAGGGGTTTGCGTTCGACCGCGACGTGGCGTTCGATCCGCAGTTGATGCTGCAGGGCTTCGGTAGCCTGTTCACCCAGATCATCCTGACCATGCTGCCGTTGTTCGGGTTGCTGATGGTGGCGGCGGTGGCGGCGCCGATCTTGCTGGGCGGTTTTGTTTTCTCGACCCAGACGCTGAGCCTCAAGCTCGACCGCATGGACCCGATCAAGGGCTTCGGGCGCATGTTCTCGGTGCACGGTCTGGTCGAGCTGGTCAAATCGGTGCTCAAGGCGCTGGTGGTCGGGCTGATGGGGGCCTATGCGATCTGGCGCGAGCGCGATCACGTGTTTTCGCTGATGACCCAGTCCATGGAGCAGGCGCTGACCGACTTCATGCAGACGCTGGTGTTCTCGGCGCTGCTGATCATTCTCGGGCTGGCGCTGGTGGCCATCATCGACGTGCCGTTCCAGTTGTGGCAGTACCACAAGAAGCTGCGCATGACCAAGGAAGAGGTCAAGCGCGAGAACAAGGAACAGGACGGCGACCCGCACGTCAAGGCGCGTATCCGCAGCCTGCAGCGCGAGATGGCGCGGCGGCGGATGATGACCGAAGTGCCCAAGGCCGACGTGGTCGTGACCAACCCGACCCACTTCTCGGTGGCGCTCAAGTACGACGCCGCCAACATGGGCGCGCCGGTGGTGGTGGCCAAGGGGCGCGGCGAAGTGGCGCTCAGGATTCGCGAGATCGCGCGCGAGCACAAGGTGCCGCTGCTGGAAGCCCCGCCGCTGGCGCGCGCGCTGTGCGCGCATTGCGAACTGGGCGAGACGATACCTGCCGCGCTGTACACGGCGGTGGCCGAGGTGATGGCCTACGTGTATCAGCTCAACCACTGGATGAGCAAGGGCGGGTCCCCCCCGCACACCCCGACCAATTTGCCGGTACCGGGGGATCTCGATCCCGGTGCGGTGCAATGACAACGCAACGGCCCGAGCACGAGGTGGCTGAATGATCGACGCCCTGAACCTGCGCACCCTGATGACCCCCACCAACCTGCGGCTGCTGGGGGCACCGATCTTCATCATCATGGTGCTGTCCATGATGGTGCTGCCGCTGCCGCCGTTCGCACTGGACCTGTTCTTCACCTTCAACATCGCGACCGCGGTGATGGTGTTGCTGGTGGCGATGTACACGCGCAAGCCGCTGGAGTTCTCGGTGTTTCCGACCGTGTTGCTGGTCACCACGCTGCTGCGCCTGGCGCTGAACGTGGCCTCGACCCGCATCGTGCTGCTGGAAGGGCACACCGGCCCCGACGCGGCGGGCAAGGTCATCGAGGCCTTCGGCTACTTCCTGGTGGGTGGCAACACCGCTATCGGCCTGGTGGTGTTCGGCATTCTGGTGTTGATCAACTTCGTCGTGATCACCAAGGGTGCCGGGCGTATCGCTGAAGTGAGCGCGCGCTTCACCCTCGATGCGATGCCGGGCAAGCAGATGGCGATCGACGCGGACCTGAACGCCGGGCTCATCGATGAGAATGAAGCCAAGAAACGGCGTAAGGAGGTGGCGCAGGAGTCCGACTTCTACGGCGCGATGGACGGTGCCTCGAAGTTCGTGCGCGGCGATGCGGTGGCCGGCATCCTGATCCTGCTGATCAACATCATCGGCGGATTGGTGGTCGGCACCGTGCAGCACAACATGGCGATGGGGCTGGCGATCGAGACCTACACCCTGCTGACCATCGGTGACGGGCTGGTGGCGCAGATACCGGCGCTGATCATCTCGGTGGCAGCCGGGCTGGTGGTGTCGCGCGTCGGCGACGAAGGCGATGTCGGCGGGCTGGTGATCGCGCAGGTGTTCTCCAACCCGCAGGTGCTGATCCTGACCGGCGTCATCATCGGGGTGCTGGGCCTGATTCCGGGCATGCCCAACCTGGTGTTCATCCTGATCGCCGGGGCGCTGTTCTTTCTCGCGTGGAACCGGCGCAAGCAGATCGAGCGCGAGGGGTCGGTCGCGGCCGCGCGCGAGGCCACGGCCGCGCCGGCGCCGGTGACGGACAGCCTGGAGGCGAGCTGGAACGACGTGACCCCGGTCGACGTGCTGGGGCTGGAAGTCGGGTATCGCCTGATCCCGATGGTGGACAAGAGCCAGGACGGCGAGCTGCTCAAGCGCATCCGTGGCCTGCGCAAGAAGTTCGCCCAGGATGTCGGCTTCCTCGCCGCCCCGGTACACATCCGCGACAACCTCGAACTCAAGCCCAACGCCTACCGCATCACCCTGAAGGGGGTCGAGATCGGTGGCGGCGAAGCCTATCCGGGGCAGTTCCTGGCGATCAATCCGGGACGCGTCACCGGCACCCTGGCCGGACGCGAGACGCGCGACCCGGCCTTCAACCTGCCGGCGGTGTGGATAGACGCGACCCAGCGCGAACAGGCGCATGCGCTCGGCTACACCGTGGTCGATGCGAGCACGGTGGTCGCCACCCACCTGAACCATCTGATCCTCGCCCACGCCGCCGAACTGCTCGGACGCCAGGAAACCCAGGCGCTGCTCGACCACATCGGCAAGGACGCGCCCAAGCTCATCGAGGACCTGGTGCCAGGGCTGGTGCCGATCGGGGTGGTGCAGCGCGTGCTGCAGTACCTGCTTGAAGAAGGGGTCAACATCCGCGACATGCGCACCATCATCGAAAGCCTGGCCGAGGCCGCGCCGCGCACCCAGGACCCGCTGGAGCTCACCTCCAGGGTCCGCGAAGGGCTGGGGCGCTCCATCGTGCAAAGTCTGTTCCCCGGCAATGCCGAAATCCAGGTCATGGTCCTGGAGCCGACCCTGGAACGCATCCTGACCCAGGCCATGGCGGCCAGTGGCGAAGGCGGCGCGATGGAGCCGGGCCTGGCCGACACGCTGCTCAAGCAGACCGCCGAACTGGCCCAGCGCCAGGAAGACATCGGCTTGCCGCCGGTGTTGCTGGTGCCGCCGCCGCTGCGCTGGCTGCTGTCGCGCTTCCTGCGCCGCGCGGTGCCGTCGCTGCGCGTCATCGCCAACTCCGAAGTGCCCGAATCGCGCACCATCCGGGTCACTTCCATGGTCGGGGGTGGCGCCTGATGGGCTGCATACGTGAGGACGCGCTCGCCGACACACGCGAATGTCGCGTCGAATTGGCGGGTGGAAAGGCGTTTATTCCACGCTATCGCAGCCGAAGGCCAGACCGATAATGGCCCCATGCTGCGCCCAGAGCGCGCAGGCCGGGAGAAACGAGATGAACGTCAAGCGCTACTTTGGCTCCACCGCTCGCGAGGCCCTCAGGGCACTCAAGGAAGAACTCGGAGCGGACGCCATCGTGCTGTCCAACCGCGCGGTGAACGGGGGGGTGGAAATACTGGCACTGCCCGCCGAGGCGGCTGGCGTGATCCAGGCCCATGCCAACGCAAGCACGCCGGCCCCCGCTGCGGCGCCGACCCCGGCCCCGCGCAGCCCCGCCCAGCAGCAACGCGATGTCGCGGCGCATGCCGGCGTGGATGACGACGAGGACGACTTCCGCGTCAGCCTGTCGGGCCGCCCGCATGCGCAGCGTCCCGCCTTTGCCACCGGCGCGGGCGCCGCATCGATCCGGCCGTTCCAGCCGCCGCGCGTGGACGTTGCGCCACGCACCCGTGCGGTGACACCGCCCGCTGTGGAGTCGTCGCGGCGTGCCGAGGTCACGGACGAGCTTGAATTCGACATGCCCGCGCCGCGTGCGCGGACGATGGCGGCGGCGCCGCCGGTTGCGACCGTCGCGGCGCCCAACGTTGCCGAAGAAAGACAGTATGTACAACGCGCCGACGAGCGAGAAGCGGACAAGGAGCGCGTGCGCTCGTTGCAGGAAGCCAACGCGCGCCTGATGGATGAACTGACCGGCATACGCGGCATGATAGAGCGGCAACTGGCCGGCTTCGCCTGGGGCGAGATCAAGCGCAACGCCCCGGCGCGCGCCGAGATCGTCGGCGAATTGCTCGAATCCGGCTTTGCCGGCCCGCTGGCGCGCAAGCTGGCCGAGGCGGTGAGTGATGATGCGTCTCTGGAGGATGCCCGCACTGCGGTAAGGAACATGCTGGCGCGCGACATGCGCGCCATGTCGTGCGACGCGGACCTGATCGATCGTGGTGGCGTGTATGCCATCGTCGGCCCCACCGGGGTGGGCAAGACCACCACCACCGCCAAGATCGCGGCGCGCTGCGTGGTGCGCCACGGCGCCGAGAAGCTCGCGCTGATCACCACCGACGGCTACCGCATCGGCGCCCAGGAGCAGTTGCGCATCTACGGCCGCATTCTCGGCGTGCCGGTGTTTCCGGTGCGCGATGCGTCCGAACTGCGCCAGACCCTGGCCGAGCTGCGCAACAAGCACATGGTGCTGATCGACACGGTGGGCATGAGCCAGCGCGACCGCATGGTGGCGCAACAGGCGGCGATGCTGTCCGGCGCCGGCGACGTGCGCCGCCTGCTGCTGCTCAATTCGACCAGCCGTGGCGACACCCTCGACGACGTGATCGGCGCCTATCGTGGCCCGGATCTGGCCGGTTGCATCTTCACCAAGATCGACGAGGCGGTGTCGCTGGCGCCGGTCATCGGCGCCGCGATCGCGCACGAACTCGAAGTGTTCTACGTGACCAACGGGCAGCGCGTGCCCGAGGACCTGCACCTTCCCAACCGCGCCTACCTGCTGCACCGCGCGCTGCGCGAGCGCGACGCCGGCTCGCCGTGGAAGCTGCGCGATGACGAGGCCGCGCTGATGATGGCGGCGGCCGGAGCGGAGCACTGACATGATCGATTCGAGCGAAGACCAGGCCGCCGGGCTGCGCCGCTTGTTCCGCCGCGCCCCCCCCACCGTGGTGGCGATGTACGTGACCGGCCACAGCCGTGCCGGCGTCGCGGTGCAGACCGCCTACCGCATCGCCGGGCAATCCGAGCGGGTGCTGTTGCTGGACGAGGCCGCCGGCGACAGCGCGCTGTCGCGCATCCTCGATCTGCCTGACGGCCCCGACCTGCTGGGTGTGCTGGGCGGGCAGGTGCGCGCGGTCGATCTGATACAGACGGTGCCGGGGCTGATCGGGCGGGTGCCGATCCGCGCGGCGGCGCTGGCCTTGCCGCTGCTGGATGAGGAACGCCGCGCCCACCTGGTCAACACCCTGCGCAGCCTCTACCGCTACGCGGCTTTCGTGCTGATCCATGCGAGCGGTGATACGGCCGATGATCCGTCTCCGTTCATCTTTGCCGCGCCACGGCGGCTGGTCATCGCCCAGGCGAGCCGTAGTGGCGCGACCGATGCCTACCAGATCATCAAGCGCCTCGCGGCCGCCGGTGCGGGCTCCATCCATGTCGCGATCTCGCGGGCACGCAACCGCGAGGACGCGGCGGCCTTCTTCGCCAGTCTGGACAAGCTCGTGCAGCGCCATGTCGGCATACCGCTGGCGTGGCTGGGCGAGGTCGAACGCGACGATCTGGCGCGCGGTCTCGGGTGCGAAGCGGCCCAGTCCAGTCCGCGTGAATCGGAGGCCGCCTTCCTGCGCCGCCTCTCGGCGCTCGGACGCGGTGCGTTTTCGCCGCGCGCGGCGGGAGCATAGCGATGTCGCTGACCTATACCGCCGGCCGCCCGCCGCTACGCACCAGCCAATGCTCCGGCGCCCTCGTGCATAATGGTGGCGCAGCGCGGCCTCGGCGCAAGAAGATTCAGGTGCAATGGATGTACGACGCGGAAGGCAATCTCGACAAGAGTCATCTGGTGGAAGCGTATGCCCCGCTGGTGAAGCGTATTGCCTATCACCTGATGTCCAAGCTGCCCGCCAGCGTGCAGGTCGAGGACGTGATCCAGAACGGCATGATCGGGTTGCTGGATGCGATCAACCGCTACGAGGACGACCTCGGCGCCCAGTTCGAGACCTACGCGGTGCAACGCATCCGTGGCGCCATGCTCGACGGCCTGCGCGAGGACGACTGGCTGCCGCGCAGCCTGCGCCGCGACATGCGCCGCATCGAAGAGGCCATCCACAACCTCGAACAGCACAACGGACGCCAGCCGACCGAAACCGAGCTGGCCCTGGCGCTCGATGTCAGCCTGGCCGACTACCAGCGCATGCTGCAGGACGCGCGTGGTCACCAACTGGTGTATTTCGAGGATTTTTCGGACAGTGATGGCGACAGCTTCTTCGAGCGCAACGTCGGCGACGAAGAATCCAACCCGCTCGCATTGCTCGAAGACGCTTCGATGCGCTCCACCCTGGTGCGCGCCATCGAGGACTTGCCCGAGCGCGAAAAGCTGGTGATGAGCTTCTATTACGACGAAGAGCTGAATCTGCGCGAGATCGGCGAGGTGTTGGGCGTGACCGAATCGCGGGTGTGCCAGTTGCACAGCCAGGCGGTGGCGCGCCTGCGCTCGCGCATGCTGGGTGCGACCAAGGCGGCGCCCGCCGCGCGCCGCGGCCGACCGCCCAAGCAGCCTTGAGATAGGCCGTCTGCCTCCATGGACAAGATCAGCATCTTCGGATTGATACTCGGCATCGCCGCCATCGTGCTGGGGCAGGTGGTCGAGGGCGGGCACATATCGTCGCTGGTGCAGCCGACCGCCTTCCTGATCGTCACCGGCGGCACGCTGGGCGCGGTGATGCTGCAAAGCCCGCTGCCGGTGTTCATGGACGGAATACGCATGGCGCGCTGGGTGTTCGTGCCGCCGCTCGCGGCCCATGCGCGACTGATAGAAGAGGCCACCTCGTGGAGCCACACCGCGCGCCGGGAGGGGTTGCTGGCGCTGGAGGCGCGCATCGAGATGCTGGCCGACCCGTTCATGCGCAAAGGGGTGCAGCTACTGGTGGATGGGGTCGAGCCGGAGCGTCTGCGCGAGTTGCTCGAAGTCGAGATCGATGCGTCCGAGGCGCAGATGAAACTGCGCGCGCGGATCTGGGAAGCGGCCGGCGGTTACGCCCCCACCATAGGCATACTCGGGGCGGTGATGGGGCTGATTCACGTCATGGAAAACCTCAGCGATCCCTCGCGCCTGGGCGCGGGCATCGCGGTGGCGTTCGTTGCGACGATATACGGTGTCGGTTTTGCCAACCTGGTGTTTCTGCCGATCTCGAAGAAGCTGCTTGCCCACATCGGCAGCATCACCTCGCAGCGCGAGATGCTGGTCGATGGCCTGGTCGGGATCGCCAACGGCGACAATCCCCGCATCATCGAAAGCCGCATGCGCGGCTACATCGCCTGAGGCCGGGAGGGCGGCGTGCAGCCCGTCCGTACTTCAGAGCCTGAAATTGCCGGTCGAAGCCTTCAGTTCGTCGGCCAATTGACGCAATTGCGTCGCGGTCGCGGACATCCGCTCCAGCGCCGCGTGGCCGCCTTCGACCATGCGCGCGATCTGCTCGACGTGATGGCTGATCTCGGTGCTGGCGCTGCTCTGCTCGTGCACCGCGCTGCTGATCTGTTCGACCTCGGCGGTGGTGCGGTCCACCGACGCGTTGGCGGCGCCCACCGCTTCCGAGGTGGCCGTCATGCTGGTGCGGCTCGATTCCAGCGCCTGCAGCCCCAGCCCCAGTTCGCGTTCCAGCACCTGCGCCTGGTCTCCCAGGGTGGACGTGATCGCATCGATTTCGCTGGCGGAGTGACTGGATTTTTCCGCGAGCTTGCGCACCTCGTCCGCCACCACGGCGAACCCCCGGCCCTGTTCGCCGGCGCGTGCCGCCTCGATCGCCGCGTTGAGCGCGAGCAGGTTGGTCTGGTCGGCGATCTCGCGCACCTGGCGGGTCATGCTGGTGATCTGCTGTGCATCGCGGATGAAGCCGCTCGCGGTTTCACTGACCTTCTGCATCACCGAGGCGCTCTGGTTGAGCGCGGTGGCGAGTTCGGCCAGACGCCGCTCGGCCTCCCTGGAGCCGGCGGCGGCGTTCTGCGACAGTTCGGTGACGCGGGTCGCGTTGTCGCTGATGGTCTGTATCGACGCGGTGACCTTCTCGACCGTCATCGCCGTGGAGGCCGCCGCTTCGGATTGTTCGGCCGCGCTGGCTTCGGCCTTGCGCGTGTCGTCGGCGAGCCCGCCCGCCGCGTTGTCGACGCGCGTGACCGATTCGGACACCCGGCGTATGAGTTTGCCCAGGTCGGCACGGATGGATTCGGCGCTGCGCGCGATGCGCCCGATCTCGTCGGTGGTGTGCGCGACGATGGGAACGCTGAAGTCGCCGGTCGACAGGTTGTGCAGGCCCTGCTCCAGTTCCCGCGCGGGGCGGACCACCTGGCGCTGCAGCAGCCACACGAAGATTACGAACGCGACCACGCAGGCCGCACCCATCAGGCCGATGCTCAGCGCCACCGCGCGCGGCGCGCTGGCGCTGATCGCGGTGCGTCGCTCATCGATCGACTTTTCCAGCGCCGTCACGATGTCGGTCAACTGTTGTCCGGGGCCGACGTCGAGTCCCACCGCCTTGCCGTCGGCACCGGTAATGTCGAAGTCGCTCTGGTAGGCTTTCAGAATCTCGCGGTAGCGCGCGCCCATGGCCTCGTAGGCGGTAATGAAGTCCTTGATCGCGGTGCGCAGTCGAGCATCATCAACGCTGCCCATCAGCGTGCTGGCGGTGTCCGAGACGCGCTTTTCGTGTGCCTCGAAGTCGGACCAGTATTTCTTCATCTGATGGTGGTCGGCGCCGCGCAGGATCGCATTCTTCCACGCGCGCTGCTGGTCCGAGAACGCGACGCTGGATTTGATCAAGTGCGCCCGGTCGTCTTCGAGTTGCCGCACATCGACCGCGAAGGCCTGGATGGCACGCCATTCGAGGAACAGGCCGGTGCCGGCCGCGAGCAGCACCAGCACGGTGCCGGTGCCCGCGATCAGCAGGAGTTTGTTGCGTACGCTGTCGAGTATGAATCTCATGATGTTGCCTTTGGAGTGTACGAGCCTGTGCAAGAGTCTACGGCACCACGGGCACGCCCTTTAGCATGAAAGTCGCGAAGCGACCGTCTGGCGCGGACCGCCCGGCATCACCATTATCATCCACCTGGACACAGCCATCATGTCGAGACGCCGAACCCGAGAGCCGGAAATCGATGAACACAGCAATCACGAGCGCTGGCTGATTTCGTACGCTGACTTCATCACCCTGCTGTTCGCCTTCTTTGTCGTGATGTACTCACTGTCCTCGGTCAACGAGGGCAAGTACCGGGTGCTGTCGGACTCGCTGGTGAGCGCCTTTCGCAGCATCAACATCAATGAGTCCGGGCGCCAGATCGTGATTCCGCCCACCGTGGCGCCCACCGCGCTGCCGCGTCCGCCCATGCCGATCCGCATCGACCCCGACCCCGAGGACCGGCGCGCCGCCGAAGCCGAGGCGCGGCGCGAGGCCGAGGTGCGCCGACAGGCCGAAGAGCGGCGCGAAACCCAGGTGCGACAAGTGCGCGACATGGCCGCCGAGATCCGGCGCGTGCTGGAGCCGCTCACGCGCAGCGGCCAGGTGAGCGTGACCCAGGGCGCGCACGGCATCACGGTCGAGATCAACGCCAGCGTGTTGTTCGCGCTGGGTGAAGCGGCGCTCGACCCTTCGGCCGACGCGCCGCTGCGCGCGGTGGCCAATGTGCTGGCGGGGGCCGAGTTTCCGGTCAAGGTCGAAGGGCATACCGACAACGCGCCGATCAACACCTTCCGCTTTCCGTCCAACTGGGAACTGTCGGCCGCGCGCGCTTCGTCGGTGGTGCGATTGTTCGTCGATGCCGGGGTGCAGCCGGATCGCCTGACCGCCGCCGGCTACAGCGACCAGCGCCCGATCGCGGACAATGAAACGGACGCGGGGCGGGCGCGCAACCGGCGCGTCACGATACTGATCGAGTCGATGTTTACCGAGCCGCCGCCCAGCGCGTCGCCGTCGACCACCGCGCCCCGCATCGAGGCGGACGACCCGATCCGGTCGATTTTGCCGGAGCCGGCGGCGACTTCGAACTGATCAGTGTCGTAGGGCGAACTGATCAGTGTCGTAGGGCAATGGGATGGACTCCTCCCTCCTCTAACGGCATCGCTGTGCCAGACTGGGCGTTGTCACAAACCAGTCACCAAGAAGGAAGGAGTCCGGCATGAACGTTACACGTATTGGGATCGATCTGGCAAAGGCGGTTT
>JACOUN010000045.1 GCA_016177805.1 Rhodocyclales bacterium | reverse complement strand
TCGATGCCCCGGTCTCCCGAAACATCTGAACCCGCTCGCTATCAAGTGCCCACACTTATCGATTACTCAACTTTTTAAAGAACCGCTGTCGAAGCAGCGAAGAACAAGATTATGGAGATAGTTCGAGAGGCCGTCAATACTATTTCGAAAATAATTCACTGATTAGGGAGGCGTCCGCACAACGCCTATCCACAAGCCTTTGAGAACATTAAGGATGACTCAATATGCCGCGCCGCTCGCGTAATTCTCGAAGCGCGTGCACTCGCCGATAAAGGTCATCCTGACCATGCCGGTCGGCCCGTTCCGGTGCTTGCCGATGATCAGTTCAGCCGAGCCCTTGTCCGGGGAGTCGGGGTTATAGACCTCGTCCCGGTAGATGAACATGATGATATCGGCGTCCTGCTCAATGGCGCCCGACTCGCGCAGGTCGGACATGACCGGGCGCTTGTTGGGGCGTTGCTCAAGACTGCGGTTGAGCTGGGACAACGCGATGATCGGCACATGGAGTTCTTTCGCCAGCGATTTGACCGAGCGCGAGATCTCGGACAGCTCGGCCGCCCGGTTGTCGCCGTCGCGGGTGCTGGTCATGAGTTGCAGGTAGTCGATCACGATCAGACCCAGTTTGCCGCACTGGCGCGACAGGCGCCGCGCGCGCGCGCGCAGGTCCATGGGGTTGAGGCCCGGCGTCTCATCGATGAACAGGGGCGCATCGTAGAGCTTGCCCATCGCAGTGGTCAGACGCTGCCAGTCTTCGTCGCTCAAGCGGCCGGTGCGCAACTTGGTCTGGTCGATGCGCCCGACCGACGAGATGAAACGCATCGCGAGCTGGGTGCCCGGCATTTCCATGGAGAAGATGGCAACCGGCAACCGGCAGTCGACGGCGATATGTTCGGCCAGATTCAGCGCCAGTGTGGTCTTGCCCATCGCCGGGCGGCCGGCGATGATGATCATGTCGGACGGCTGGAGGCCAGAGGTCTTTTCGTCGAGGTCCGCAAGCCCGGTGGGAACCCCCGTGACGTCGGACGGATTGTCACGGTCGTAGAGTTCCTGGACGCGATCGACCACCTGCTTGAGGATGGGCTGTATCGAAACGAAGCCGCTGGAACCGCGCGCGCCGGCTTCGGCGATCTCGAAGACCTTGGCTTCGGCTTCGTCGAGCAGGGATTTGGCATCCCGCCCCGATGGGTTGAGCGCGCTCGCGGCGATTTCGTCACCGATCGTCGCCATCTTGCGCAGGATCGCGCGCTCGCGCACGATCTCCGCGTAACGGCGGATGTTGGCGGCGGACGGAGTGCTGTTCGCCACTTCGGCCAGATAGGCGAGCCCGCCGGCCTGCTCGGCCTCGCCGCTTTTCTCCAGCGCGGCAAACACGGTCACCACGTCGGCGGGTTTGCCCAGATCAATCAGGCGCGCGATCTGCTGGTAGATACGTCGATGGTCATCGCGGTAGAAGTCCGCGCCATTGACGAGATCTGCAACCCGCTCCCAGGCTGCGTTATCAAGCAGAATGCCGCCAATCAGCGACTGCTCGGCCTCGACGGAATGCGGTGGCAAGCGGATGGCGGCAAGCTGAGGGTCATCGGGCATGCCCCGGTAACTACGACTGGAGGTTTCCATCGGTGAACGCGATCCGGACTAAACGAGCATTCTACCGCCCCATGAAATGAAAAAAGGGCTGCGATTGCAGCCCTTCCTGATATTGCCTGGTGTTTGCAGCTTATTGCTGGTCGCCGAGCACCGACACGGTGATGCTGGTCACCACGTCCGAATGCAGCGCAACGTCGATCTGCACGTCGCCAACCTGCTTGAGCGGGCCGTCCGGCATGCGGATGGCGCTGCGCTCGATGCTGAAACCCTGCACGCCCAGCGCTTCGCTGATATCGGCGTTGGACACGGAGCCGAACAGACGCCCGTCCAGACCCGCCTTGCGGGTGACCTGCACCATCAGGCCTTCGAGCTTGCCGGCCAGCGCCTGGGCTTCGGCGAACTTTTCCGCCTGGGCACGCTCAAGCTCGGCACGCCGCGCTTCAAACTCGGCCTTGTTGGCTTCGGTGGCGCGCTTGGCCTTGCCTTGCGGGATCAGGTAATTGCGGGCGTAACCATCCTTGACCTTGACCACATCGCCAAGCGTCCCGAGGTTGACCACTTTTTCCAGAAGTATGATTTGCATGTCCGATCTCTCCGGTTACTTGTGCAGATCGGTATAAGGCAGCAGCGCCAGGAAGCGCGCGCGCTTGATCGCGGTCGACAACTGACGCTGGTAGCCGGCCTTGGTACCGGTGATGCGGGCCGGCATGATCTTGCCGGTTTCGGTGATGAAGTCCTTGAGGATATCGACATCCTTGTAGTCGACTTCCTCGATCTTCTCGGCGGTGAAGCGGCAGAACTTGCGGCGCTTGAACAGGCCACGGTTACCGCGATCATCCTTCTTCTTGAACTTGGATTTGGGCTTGAAAGCCATTTTGGTTTCCTTCCAGAAATTCAACTTTGCTCAGGTGCAATACCGGTGATTTGCTACGCAGACTCTTGGCTGCGAGAAAACCGGCGACCCGTACCTTCATACCGGGGATTGCCGCTGCCAGAACACCTGCCAGCTCACCCACTGCCACCGCCTGCAAATCGACCTCGACCTTGCGGGTCAGGCCCGCTTCGATCTGCTGCGATTCGTGCGCCAGGCTGCAAGCTGCAACCGGCACTCCTGCGGGCGTTCGACGCAGCGGCTGAAGTTCGGTCAGCGTCGCGTCAAACAGCAGTTGGTTCAATCCCGCGTCCGCCACCTCAGGCAGACTGCTTGTCTTCCGACTTGCCGTCGTCCTCGCCTTCGGCAGCCGCCGGAGTCAGGGAGCGCGACTTTTCCTCTTTCATCATCGGCGACGCGGCAACGACTGCTGCCTTGGTCTTGATAGTGAGGTGGCGCAGCACGGCGTCGTTGAACTTGAACGCGTGCTCGAGTTCGGCCAGCGATTCGTCGTCGCACTCGATGTTCATGAGTACGTAGTGCGCCTTGTGCATTTTCTGGATCGGGTACGCCAGTTGACGGCGGCCCCAGTCTTCCAGTCGGTGGATCTGCCCGTTACGTGCGGTAACGAGCGCTTTGTAGCGGTCTATCATCCCTGGGACCTGTTCCGACTGATCCGGGTGGACGATGAACACGATTTCATAGTGACGCATGCGTGCTCCTTGTGGTTGATGGCAGCCCCCCGGCATGCGAAACCGGTGGAGCAAGGGAAACGCGGGATCTTACCCTATTTTTCAACCAAATAGAAGCCATGCTAAAGCAAGACAGAATATCGACCCTTTGCGCCAAGCGACCTCAATAGATCAGGATGCGCCAGCGTGGCTCGCACTGGCGGGCGATGAAGGCGGTCGCGCCCACCTGTCCGCTGCACTCCGCAATCAGGTGTTCGTGTTCGCGCACCCATGCCGCAAGCGCCATGCTGCAGGCGTAGAGCGAAACGCCGCTGGCTGCCAGCTCGCGTAGCCAGTCCCCGATCGACTTGTCGCGCGCTGGCGTGCTCCAGGCCGCGTCTGCGACGCCCGCGACGAGCCAGCGCACAGCCGGACCCGCAAAATGGAGCTCGACCTCACAGTCGAGTGCGCGTGCGGCCAGTGCATGCACCAGAGGGGTCACAGCCAGCTCCGGGCGCTCCGGAGTGGCAGCCCATAGCAGCACGGCGAGGCCGGGTGGATCAGGCAGGCTCATCGAAGCTCGCCTGGGGATCGACCGCCCGCACGTGCGCGCGATACGTCGGCGCATCCACCAGGGCGGTGCGCTCGCCGGCCCAGTCGAGGGGCCGCACGCGCACCATCCAGCCCTTGCCATGGGGATCGCGATTGAGCAGTGCGGGGCGTTCCTCGGCGGCTTCGTTGCCTTCGAGCAGGACGAAGGAAATCGGGGTGCGTACCGCCAGCACCGTCTTGTGGCACTCGATGGTCCCGAGTCCGCGCCCGCGCTCTACGTTCGCACCGGCTGGCTTCGCGGTGAACGCGATGACTTCGCCCGCCTGATGGACGCCGAAGGCAGTGGCTCCGACGAGCAGCCCGCCGTCCACCTCCTGGACCCACATGTCGTACTGCCGGCAGTACAGGCGATCGTCCGGAATGGTGCCGGCAAAGGGTTCGCGTACCATGGATCAGTCTCGCAAGAAAGGGGGCGGAAGAGAGCAGGAGTCGAACCTACCAGGGCACGTCTGACGTGCCCCGCCGGTTTTGAAGACCGGCCGTCCCACCGGGGAGCGATCTCTTCCGTTTGCTTGAAGCCAGCAGCGCATCGTGACAATTCCCGGGCGCATCATGCGAACTGCTCCGGGCTGCCGCGCAGCACATGTACGTCGCGCGCCCGGCGAGTGTAGCCGATGCGATCGAAGAACTCGAAAATGTGGATCGCGACCTTGCGGCCGCCACCGATGCGGTCGCGCAGCGCTGCCGCGCGGGCGATCCCGTCTTCGGCCGCGATCTCAGCCACCAGCGTGGCCAGCTCGGCAACCGCGTCGGCCAGAAAATAGTGATCATGCGCGACAGGATAGACCTCGCCCACGCGCGCGAGGCGGCGCAGCAGCTCGCGCACGCGGGCCTCGGCGAAGCCACTCGCCTGCGCGATGTCGCGCACGCGCGGCGGATTGAACCGCGCGTACTGCAACAAGGGGCGCAGCACGCGCCACAGATCGCGATCGCCGGCGGCAAGCTGCATCCGGTGCTCCGGCAGGTGCAGCCAGGAACCGCTGTGCGCGACTGCCCCGGCCGCGAGCTGCTCGCCCAAAAGAACGTCGAAGGCAGTGCGCGGCAGGGTCGGCAAGGTCAGGCGCCGCAGCCGGTCGCGCTCGACGCCGGGCATGTCGGGTGCGCGTTCGTGTTCCGCCGCGAGGGCGGCCAGCATCCGCGCGGCCAGATCGTGCCACTGTTGCGCGCAGAAGGCAGCGTCGCCAGCGACGACGAGCGCCAGACGCTCGACCAGGGCCGCGACGCTCGCCGTGTCGAGGTTGCGGTTCAGCGCATGGCGCGCGAGATCGACACCGGCCGGCTGGGTGCGTGCGGCCTGTTCGAGCGCAATCGCCGGATCCGCATTGGAGAGCGCGCGCAGCATTGCAAGGCGCTCGGGCGTGCGGCGATGGCGCGTCGGGGGAAAGGCATCGACTACGCTGCCGCCGCCGAGCGTATGCCGAGCCGCCGCATCGCGCAGGATGAAGCGGTCTCCCGACAGCGCACCCAGTTCGCGTTCGAGTTGGAGCTGGGCGTATCCGCACCCCCCCGGGCCGATCTCCGCGCCTTCGAGCAGCGCCACGCGCGCGAGAACGTCCTCCGCCCCGAGGTGCAGATGCACGAGCGACCAGTGACGCAGCGGCGCCTGATCGGGCAACACCCGCAACTGCGCATCGAAGCGCCGGACTGGCGAGTGCAGGCGCGGATCGAGCACCCACATGCCGCGCGCCACGTCGGCCTTTTCGACACCGGACAGCGCCAGCGCAACCCGCTGGCCGGCCACGCCTCGGGATGCCTCGCGATCCTGAGCGCGCAGGCTGCGCACGCGCACGCTGCGCCCGGACGGCGACAGCACCAGGGATTCGCCCTGGCGAACGCAGCCCGAGAACACGGTCCCCGTGACGACCGTGCCGATTCCGGTAAGGGTGAAGCTGCGATCGACCGCAAGACGAAACCCTCCCGTCGGGATCCGCCCGCGCGACGCAGACGGCCGTGCGCCAAGCTCGAACAGATGGGTGCGCAGCTCGGCGACCCCGTGGCCGGTGATTGCGGCGACCGGAAACACCGGTGCGGCCGCAAGCGGCGAATGCGCGAGCAGCGTTTCGATTTCGCCGCGCACGGCTTGCACGCGCGAAGGCGCGACGCGATCCACCTTGGTGAGCGCGACGGCGCCGGTGCTCAGTCCAAGCAGTTCGAGAATCCCGAGATGTTCGCGCGTCTGCGGCATCGGCCCATCGTCGGCGGCGACCACGAGCAGGGCGCAGTCGATGCCGGTGGCACCGGCCAGCATGTTGTGGATGAGCTTCTCGTGCCCAGGCACGTCGATGAAACCGAGCACCTCGTCGTCCGCCCCTGCTGGCGCCGTGTAGGCGTACCCGAGATCGAGCGTGATGCCGCGTGCCTTCTCCTCTTTCAGGCGGTCACAGTCGACACCCGTGAGGGCCTTGACCAGCGTGGTCTTGCCATGATCGATATGGCCGGCAGTCCCGACGATCATCGCAAGCCGCCAAGCTGGGCGACGAAGCGCGCTTCGTCCGCGGGTTCAAGGCAGCGCAGGTCGAGCCAGTAGGCATCGTTCGCGATACGGCCGATTACCGGCACCGGAAGCGACCGGAAGCCCGCATCGAGGGCCGCGAGCGCGCGTCCGGGGCGCTTGCCGGGCACCTGCACGCAAAGTGCGAACGACGCCAGTTGTTCCACCGGCAGCGCCCCACTGCCGATCTGCCCGGTGCACGGGCGCACCGCGACCGTAGCCCGGCTGCCCAGCGCCGCCTGGACCGGTGGCTGCAGGCGCGCCGCCACGGCCGCGATCTGCTCCGCCGGTCGCGCCAGCAGCCGCAAGGTCGGCAGTCGCTCGGCAAGGCGGTCCGGATCGCGGTACAGGCGCAGCGTTGCTTCGAGCGCCGCAAGCGTGGTCTTGCCCACCCGCAGCGCACGCTTGAGCGGATTCTTCTTGATCTTCGCGATCAGGTCCCTGCGACCGATGATCAGGCCCGCCTGCGGCCCACCCAGCAGTTTGTCACCCGAAAAGGTCACGAGATCGGCGCCAGCCGCCAGCGACTCGGCCGGGGTCGGCTCCTTCGGCAAGCCCCAGCGCGACAGGTCGGTGAGCGTGCCGCTGCCCAGATCGACCAGCAGCGGAAGGCCCCGCGCATGGGCGATGGCGGCAACTTCGTCCTCGCCGACGCTCTTCGTGAAACCGACCACCGCGTAGTTCGATGTGTGCACCTTCATCAGGAGCGCCGTCCTCCCGGTCACCGCCTCGGCATAGTCATGCGCGTGGGTGCGGTTGGTGGTTCCCACCTCGACCAGCCGGGCGCCCGCCCGGCGCATGATGTCGGGCACACGGAATGCCCCGCCGATCTCGACCAGTTCGCCGCGCGAGACGACCGCCTCCTTGCCGCGGGCAAGGGTATCGAGCGCCAGCAGCACCGCCGCCGCGTTGTTGTTGACGACGGTGGCCGAGCACTCCAGCGCATCGCCACCGGCCACTTCCGCGAGCAGCGGCGCGATGAGCTCATCCCGATCGCCCCGTCCCCCGGAGTCCAGATCGTATTCGAGCGCACAGGGCGCGCGGGCGGCATCGACCATCGCCGCGATCGCCGTCTCGGACAACTGCGCGCGCCCGAGGTTGGTGTGCAGCACCGTGCCGGTGAGGTTGAAGACCTCGCGCAGGCGAGCACGGCCTGCTTCCCGCGCGCGCCGCCGGATCGCTCCCAGGAGCGCGTCGACGCCAGGCAGGGGCAATCCGCCGCGTACCCCCTCGCGCGCTGCGGCGAGTTCGGCGCGCACGCAGGCGGTCAACTGGGCGCGGCCATGGATTTCGATCTCGTCGCCCAGCGTCTGCAGCAACTGGTCGACCGAGGGTAGGCGAGGAGGTTTGTCAGTGGTTTGAAGGTTCATGCGCACACCCGGACCGGGCAGAGGACAAGGGGATTCGGAGCAAGCGGTAGCGGCAAGACCGCACTCAACCGGCCCCACCGAGCAGGAGCAGGTTAGGGCCGCTGCGCTCGTAGCCAGCCTCATCGACCAGCAGGTCGAGCGCCAGCGTGGCGAGGTCGTCGGCGATCGGGTCGACCCCAGGGTCGTGCTCCTGCCAGTGGATCTTGAGGTAGCTGTGGCAGTGGTCGCAGGTTTCGGCGCGCACCGCGGCCGGGGTCCGCACGCCCTCCCCGGTAAGGGTCTGGTAGGCGACACCCTGCTCGCTGGCGCAACTGGTGCAGACCGCCCGCGGCACGTTCCATTCGGTGTTGCACAAGGAACAGTGCAGGTAACGCAGGTTGTTCACGGTTGCATCCAGGCGCACGAGACTGCCGGTCGGCAGACTCCCGCAGCACGGACAGAGCCCGGCCGGGTCGAGCCGCCGCAGATCGTCGTCCTCGAGCGCGGTCGCCATCGCGGTCCACACCACCTGCAACGCGGCGGCGGCAAAAGTCAGGCGACCCGCATCGGCGACGGCGACGTTCTCGTGCAGCAGAGCGTCGGCCAGCGATTCGAGGTCGGCATCTGTGGCAGTCGAGAGCACTTTCAGCAGGGGCTGCGCCTCGGCAGGCGCCTGCTGCCCGGCTTCCTCAACCAGTTGGCGCAATACGGCGCGCCATACCGGGGGGCGTTGGATCGCACCCGGATTGAGCGGCGGCATGCCGTACTCGCGCGCCTGCCGGAGTCTGGTCTGCGCCGGCGGCGGGATGGCCGGCAGGGCCTTGAGGGCGCGATCCTGGGCGGCCGTGAGGTGCCCGAGAAAGCGCAGCCAGTCGGCCATCGGATGCCCGTCGGCCAGCGCGAAAAACCGCGCCGCCCGGTCGTGAAACACCTTGGCCCGCTCGGGCCGGAGGATCGCTGCGGGTTCGCGTTCGGCAACCTTGATCTGTATCGTCGATGGAGTCATTTTGTCATCACGAAAGAGCCCGCGGCGACGCACGCCGCGGGCCGGTTCACATGGAACTGCTCACTTGCCGGTCATCTGGCGATACCAGGCGCGGTGGTGCTGCTTCGCCCATGCCCGCGTGACCGTGCCGTACCACATCGCACGCACGGTACCCTTGGTCCAGATCGCAGCGTAGGCATGCACGATGATCAGCACGATCATCACGACCGCCGCCAACGCATGGGCGAGCGATGCCAGGCGCACCACGTCGACCGCGAAGCTGAACTGGGAGCGCCACATCAGGACTCCCGAGATCACCAGCACGATCATCGACAGCGTCATCAGCCAGAACATCAGCTTCTGCCCGCCGTTGTACTTGCCCTGCTCCGGCATTCCATGGTCGTTGCCATCGACCATTTCGCCGATGCGCGACAGCCACGCCCGGTCCGCCGCCGTCATCCGGTTCAGTCCGGCAAAGCGGAAGAACATGATGACGAAAGCGAGCACCATCAGCACGCCGATGAACGGATGCAGGATGCGCGCCCAGGGTCCTCCACCAAAAAACTGCACCAGCGGATAGAAGGCCGGATGAAAGAACGCCAGTCCGGACAGCGCGAGCAGAATGAAGCAGATCCCCACGAGCCAGTGATTGGCACGCTCCGAGGCGGTATACCGCTGCAGGTCCTTCGGATCCCGGATCATTGCGCATCCTCCTTCTCGACTTCCTTCTCGATCTCTTTCGAGACCTCGTTCGGACCTTTCATCACGTAATGGAACAGGCTGCCGAGCGCGACCAAACCGAGCGCGGCGGCCGCGACGGGCTTGGTCACCCCCTTCCACAGACTGACGGTCGGACTGATGGCCGGATCCTGCGGCAGGCCGCTGTACAGACCCGGTCTATCGGCGTGGTGCAGCACATACATGACGTGCGTACCACCGACGCCCGCCGGATCGTAGAGGCCCGCTTTTTGGTAGCCGCGTTCCTTGAGGTCGGCGATGCGCTTTTCGGCGTAGTCCTTCATGTCTTCCTTGCTGCCGAACTGGATGGCGCCAGTCGGGCAGGCCTTGGCGCAGGCCGGGGCCTGGTTGACCGCGACACGGTCGGAACAAAGCGTGCACTTGTAGGCCTTGCTGTCCTTCTTCGAGATGCGCGGTACGTTGAAGGGACAGCCGCTCACGCAGTAGCCGCAGCCGATGCAGTTTTCCTGATGGAAATCCACGATGCCGTTGGCGTACTGGATGATGGCGCCGGGGGCCGGGCAGGCCTTGAGGCAGCCCGGGTCGGAGCAGTGCATGCAGCCGTCCTTCCTTATCAGCCACTCCAGCTTGCCCTGCTCTTCCACCTCGGCGTAGCGCATGACGGTCCACGAGTTCTCGGTGAGGTCCACCGGGTTGTCGTAGATGCCGTGACAGCTACCGACCTCGTCGCGCACGTCGTTCCACTCCATGCACGCCACCTGGCAGGCCTTGCAGCCGATGCAGGCGGACACGTCGATCAACTTGGCGATCTCGATCGTCTGCCGCGCCTGGGGGGCGGGCGTCGTGGTCGCGGAGCGCTGTTTGATGTCTAGCGATTGCAATGCCATGACAGTTCTCCTTAGATCTTCTCGACGTTGACGAGGAACGCCTTGAATTCAGGCGTATTCACGTTGGCGTCGCCGACAAACGGGGTCAGGGTATTGGTGATGAAGCCAGGCTTCGCCGTCCCCTTGAATCCCCAGTGAATCGGTATGCCGATGGTGTGCACCTTCCTGCCGTCAACCTCGAGCGACTTGATGCGCTTGGTGACGACCGCCACGGCCTTGATGAAGCCGCGGTTGGAGCGCACCTTGACCCTGTCGCCGGCCTTGATGCCCTTCTCCTTTGCCAACTCCTCGCCGATTTCCACGAACTGTTCCGGCTGCATGATTGCATTGACCTTCGAGTACTTGGTCCAGAAATGGAAGTGCTCGGTCAGACGGTAGGTGGTAGCAACGTAGGGGAAGTCCTTGGCGGTACCGAAAGCCTCCATGTCATCCTTGTACACGCGCGCCACCGGGTTCGACTTGACCCTGGGATGCATCGGGTTGTTGTCGATCGGCGACTCGAAGGGCTCGTAGTGCTCGGGGAGCGGTCCGTCGGCCATGATCTCGCGCGAGAACAGGCGGCCGACACCTTCCGGCGTCATGATGAACGGCATCACGCCTTCTTCCGGCGCGGCGTCCGGGCGCATGTCCGGGACATCGTTGCCGCCCCACTTGCTGCCCGTCCACTTCAACACCGTGCGCGAGCCATCCCAGGGCTTGCCCTGGAGGTCGGCGGAGGCGCGGTTGTAGAGGATGCGGCGGTTGACCGGCCACGCGTAACCCCAGTTCAGCGTCTGGCCAAGACCGGACGGATCGCTGTTATCACGGCGGGCGGTATTGTTGCCCGCCTGCGACCAGGTGCCGCAGTAGATCCAGTTGCCGCAGGAAGTCGAACCGTCGTCGCGCAGGAAACCGAAGCTGGGCAACTGATCGCCGGCCTTGAACAGGATCTTGGTCGGATCCTTCGGGTCGGTGAGGTCAACCAGCGCCTTGCCGTTGATCTCCTTCAGCAACTCCTCGGGCGACGGGCTGAGCGGCTGGTTGTAGGACCAGGTGAGGTCGCGGATGGCATCCGGAAAGGCGCCACCGTCCTTGGCGTACATCTTGCGCAGCGTGAGGAACAGCTCGGCGACGATTTCTGCGTCATCCTTCGAATCGCCCGGCGCACTGGCGGCCTTCCAGCCCCACTGCACGACGCGGCCGGAGTTGGTCAACGTACCGGAGGTCTCGGAGAAGAAGGTCGCCGGCAGGCGGAAGACCTCGGTCTCGATCTTGCTCGGGTCGACTTCGTTGAACTCGCCGTGCGGCTTCCAGAACTCGGAAGTGTCGGTCGCCAGCGGATCGATGACGATCATGTACTTGAGCTTCGCCAGCGCATCGCCGACCTTCTTCTTGTTCGGCAGCGAGGCGAGCGGGTTGAAGCCCTGGCAGAAGAAGCCATTGACCTTGCCATGGAACATGTCGTTGAAGATCGACAAGGCATCCGACGCGCCGCCCAGTTTCGGGAAGTAGTCGTAGGCAAAGTTGGTTTCCTTCGTCGCAGCGTTCCCGTACCAGGCCTTGGCCAGGCTGACGAACCACTTCGGGAAATTCTGCGGGAAGTTCATCTGCCCCGGACGCAGCGCCTTCGGCGTGCGCTTCGTAACGTAGGTGGCAAAGTCCTTGTCGCCATCGGTCGGTGCTTTGAGATACCCCGGCAGATTCTGCCCGAACAGGCACATGTCGGTGATGCCCTGCACGTTCGAGTGACCGCGCAGCGCATTGATGCCGCCGCCGGCCATGCCCATGTTGCCGAGCAGGAGCTGGATCATCGCCGCGCAACGGATGTTCTGTGATCCGTTCGAGTGCTCGGTGAGGCCGAGTGCGTACAGGTAGCTCAGCGTCCGGTTCGGCGCCGCCGTCGTGGCGACGATCTCGCAGATCTTGAGGAAGGCATCCTTCGGCGTGCCGCAGACCTTGTTGACCATCTCCGGCGTGTAGCGCGAATAGTGCTTCTTCATCAACTGGAAGACGCAGTTCGGATCCTGCAGGGTCTCGTCGATCCTGGCGAAACCGTCGGCACCCATCTGGTACTTCCAGGTGTCCTTGCTGCCGTAGCTGCGCTTGGTTTCGTCGTAGCCGGAGAAGAGACCGTCCTCGAACCTGAATCCGGGATCGATCAGGAACGCGGCATTGGTGTAATGCTTCACGTAGTCGTGATGGATCTTGTCGTTCGCCAGCAGATAGTTGATGACGCCACCGAAGAAGGCGATGTTGCTGCCCGGACGGATCGGCGCATAGACGTCGGCCACGGCCGCCGTGCGGTTGAAGCGCGGGTCGACGACGATCAGCTTCGCCTTGCGCTGCTTCTTCGCCTCGATCACCCACTTGAAGCCGCAGGGGTGCGCTTCGGCGGGGTTGCCGCCCATTACCCAGACGACATCGGCGTTCTTGAAGTCAACCCAGTGGTTGGTCATTGCACCACGCCCGAAACTCGGAGCCAGACTGGCCACCGTGGGAGCGTGTCAAATGCGTGCCTGGGTATCGAGCTGCGTCACGCCGAGCGTGCGCAGCATCTTGACCGTGATGTAGCCGCCTTCGTTAGTGGCCGCGGATGCCGCCAGCGCAGCGAAGGTCGGCCAACGGTTCACCGTCACGCCATCCTTGTTCTGCGCGACGAAATTCTTGTCGCGGTCGGCCTTCATGTGTTTGGCGATGCGCTCGATCGCGTCGTGCCACGAGATGCGCTTCCACTCGTTGGTGCCGGGCTCGCGCACTTCCGGCCACTTGAGGCGATCCTTGCTCTGCATCATGTCGCGGACGCCGGCGCCCTTCGGGCACAGCGTGCCGCGGTTCACGGGGTTATCGGGGTCGCCCTCGACGTGGATGATCTCGCTGTGCGAGTTTTTCGATTTGTCCCCCGTCGAATAAACGAGAAGACCGCACGCCACCGAGCAATACGGACAGGTGCTCCGCGTCTCGGTTGCGCGTGCGAGCTTGAACGCCCGCACTTCCGCCAGCGCGGCCGTCGGCGAGAAGCCCATCACCGCGATGGACGACCCTCCCAGCCCGGCGGAGCAAACCTTGAAGAATTGCCGCCTTGTAACATTCATTGTGATGATTCTCCCCTTTGGTTATGGCGGTTAGCACCCGCCTGGGAGATTCATAGCAAGTGCTGTTCCAGCCAAAACCCGCCGAGCCTCATGGGATTGGAGGGCACGCGCAGAGGCACCCTGGGACATTTTGTCCATATCGCCAACCGCATTGGGTCAAAATGACCCAGCTCGCCCCCGCACCCGGCCCCGCTGGCCAGAATGCTTCGCAAGCACTCAGTTGACCGTTTCCCCGGTCGGCAGCGCCTCATTGACCTGCGCCGCCTCGGCCTGAAAATCGGGCTCGACGAGCAGCCAGACGGTAAACACGGCCCCCTCCCCGGACCGGCTCTCGGCCCCGATCCGGCCGCCATAGCGCTTCATCAGCGAATGGCTGATCGACAAGCCGAGGCCGGTGCCCTGAGTCTTCTTGGTGGTGAAGAACGGATCGAAGATCCGCTTCATGTCGTCTTCACCGATCCCCTGCCCGGTATCGCGCACGCTGATGGCGACCCCTGGGCGGCGATGCTCGTCCTCCCAGTCCTGGCTGGTCAGGGTCAGCGTGCCGCCCTCGGGCATCGCCTGCACCGCGTTCACGATCAGGTTGATCAGCACCTGCTGCAGTTCGTTGCGATTGACGCCCGCCTCGCGCGTCGCGCACAGTTCGCGCACCACCGCGATGTCGCGCCGGTTCAAATGATGCTCGGTCAGCACCAGGCAATCGGCGATGACGCTGGCCGGGTCAACCGCCTCGACGTAGCCGGCGAATTCACCCGGACGCGCGAACTGCAGCAGCTTGGTGACGATGATCCGGATGCGGTTGACCTGCTCGTCGAGCAGACGCATCTCCTTCCGCACCGGCTCCGCATGTGCCCCGAGGACCTCGCGCATCACGTCCAGATTGCCCTGCATCACCGCGATCGGGTTGTTGATCTCGTGCGCGACGCCGGCCGTCAGCTCACCGATCGCGGCGAGCTTCTCGCTCGTCACCAACTGACGCTGCATGCGGATCAAGCGGTCATTGGCGTCCTGCAGTTCCTGGGTCCGTTCGCGCACCTTGATCTCCAGCTCGTCGGCCCAGCGCTGCAGTTCCTTACGCTTGAGGTCGAGCAGTTCGAGCAGCCGGTCGAACTCGCGCGCTAGATGCCCCAGTTCGTCCGGGCTACCGGTATCGCCCACCCGCGCTGCGTTGTCACCTTGCTCAACGCGCCCGATCGTGCTCTGCATCATCGCAATCGGCCGGTTGATCTCGCGCGCCCATTTGAGCGAACCGAGCGTCCCGAGCACTCCGATCCCGGCAAACACCAGCAGCACCAGGCGCAAGGCATTCTGCTTGGCCTCCCGGAACGGAGCTTCGAGAAAGCCCACGTACAGCATGCCGACCCGTTGGCCAAAACTGTCGACAACCGGCTCGTAGCCCGAGACGTAGAAATCGTTCACGACGAAAGCCGAATCGAGCCATGTGCCGCCTTCGCCGAGCACATAGTCGCGCACCTGCTGCGAGACGCGCGTCCCGAGGGCGCGATGATCCTCGAACAGACGGACGTTGGTCGCAATCCGGGTGTCATCGATGAAGAGGGTCGTCGTGCCCTTGCTCCCCAATGGCAGCGACCCTTCGCGATAGACGATCTCGTTGATGGTGTCGACGAAATCGAGGTTGCGGTTGAGCAGCATGCCGGCTTCGATGACACCGAGCACCTTGCCGTCGCGGCCACGGATGGGTGCAGCCGCGTGCACGACCATGCCGCGCTCTTCGACCTGATGCGAGACCGGCACGGCGCGCGGGGTCGGCACCAGTTCGATCGCGGCACGCTGTCTCAGGCTCGGTGCAACCGCTTCCAGCTCCTCGCGGCTCAGGACATCGACGCCGCTGCGCGCGCCCCCCCGGAGCGCCTGATCGACGAGTGGCCACTGCCGCCACGGATCGGCGGAGGCCCGCACCGGGCTCTCGTGTTGCATGACTCCGTCGCGGCCGATCACATAGACGAAATCAAGTCCATGTCGCGCCCGCGCCGCATCGAGGACTTGTCCGATCCGTTGACGGTCGCCCGCCGCGAGGGCCTCGTGCAGCACGGCCGCCTCGGCCAGCGCCTCGGCGTTGGCGCCGATCCGGCCGATCACGCGTTCGAAGAACTCGTGCGCCGTCACCAGATCGCTGCTGACCTTGAAGTTCAGGAGCTGCTGGTAGCTCGTGTTGCTCCAGTACCACACCAGCCCCAGGATGATCGGAAATCCGATGCACAGCGGCGCCAGCGCGATGAAGAGCAGCTTGGCGCGGACCGAGCGGCGCAACAGGCCGGCGCGCGGCGTGCCACCTCCGGCCCGGGCCGGATTCAGCATCCGTGCCCAGCCACCGCAGCCAATCCCCACTCGGCAAGTTTCCGCTCGAGTGTCTTGCGGGCGATGCCCAGGCGCCGGGCTGCTTCCGACTTGTTGCCGCGCGTCGCCTCGAGTACGGCCTCGATGTGCCGCCGCTCCAGCTCGGCCAGCGTCAGTGCCGCCGGATTCGCCCGCTGCGGCGTACAGGACGCGTCGAGCGCGACGGCGCTACCGCTGCCCCCGATGCCCTGGAATCCGCCGAGGATCATCGAGCGCTCGACGTAGTTGCGCAGTTCCCGGACGTTGCCGGGCCAGTCATAGGCGCTGAGCCGCCGCACCACCGCAGGCGTGAGTTCCAGCGACTCGACACCGAGCCGCGCGGCAAACTGCGCCATGAAGTGGCGCACCAGCTCCGGAATGTCCTCGACGCGCTCGCGCAGCGCGGGGATGCGCATCTCCACCACCGCCAGGCGGTAGAACAGATCCTTGCGGAAACAGCCCTCGGTCACGTCGGCGGCCAGATCACGGTTGGACGCGGCGATGATGCGCACGTCCACCGGGATTTCGCGTTCCGAACCGACCGGCCGGACGTAGTGCTCTTCGAGCACGCGCAGCAGCTTGGTCTGCATGCCCAGTGGCAATTCCCCGATCTCGTCGAGAAACAACGTACCGCCGTGGGCATAGTAGAAAAGTCCGTTGCGCGAATCGCTCGCACCGGTGAAGGCGCCCTTGACGTGGCCGAACAGCTCGGCCTCGATCAGTTCGCCCGAGATGGCGGCGCAGTTGACCGGCACGAACGGACGCTCGGCCCGCGGACTCATCTGATGCAGCGCTCGCGCCGTGACCTCCTTGCCGGTTCCAGATTCGCCGCTGAGCAGCACTGTCGTCGGTAACGGGGCCACACGACGCACCAGCGCGCAGAGCTGCAGGATGCTTTCCGAATGGCCAATCATGCCGGCGACCTCACGGTCATGCTCGGCCAGCTTGCGCCGCAGGATGTAGTTCTCGCGCGCGAGCCGCGAGCCCTCGAAGCAGCGCTTGATTGAATTCAGGATCTGGTCGACCCGGAAGGGCTTGAGCACGAAGTCCGAGGCCCCGCCGCGCAGCGCATGGATGGCCGTCTCAAGATCGGCGAAAGCCGTGATCATGACAATGTCGCCGGTGAACCCGCCATGGCGCAGTTCGTTGAGCCACTCGATCCCGGTCTTGCCGGGCAGCGCGATGTCGAGGATCACCAGATCGAAGTGCAGCCGCGCCATCCATTCGACCGCCTCCTCGACACTCGAAGCGGCCTCGACCCGACCACAGCGCGACCGAAGCGCGCGCTCCAGGAAGCTGCGCATCCCGGCCTCATCATCGACGATCAGGACCGAAAAGGCCTGCCAGTTGCCGAATTCACCACCGTCACCGTGCTTCATCGCCCCTCGCCGGTTGATGCACGCCCTCTGTCGCACGCGCGCAAACGCTTGATTATAAGCGCCGAATCCTGGCAGCCTGTCGGACTTGAGCGATCGTCACGAGCCGGGTGGGAAAACGAGGACAGATTTGCCCGGTTTCGAGGCGCATAGTGGTTCTATGCAACGAGAAACCGGGCAAATATGGACCGGTTTTCCCACCGGCGCAGTAGATCAGCCTCAAGTCCGACAGGCTGCTAGTGGTCTGCTTCGCAAATCAAGGAACATGACGAAAACGATGGATTGTGGTGCAGGGCAAGGCGCGAACCGCAGCAATAGTCGTAACTATTGCGAGGATGAGTAACGCAGCCATGCGCCACAAGACGCGTTTTCGTGTTTCGGTATTTGCGAAGCAGACCACTAGGCATCCCAGATCTTCTGGAGCCGTTTCACGCTCACCGGCATCGGTGTCTTGATCTCCTGCGCGAACAGCCCCACGCGCAGTTCCTCCAGCAGCCAGCGGAATTCCTCCAGGAACGGGTCGGGGGCGCCCGAACGCTGCGCCGCGTGCAACGCCCGCTCCCACGGCTGGGCGAGCTTGCGCCACTCGGACAGCAGTTGCGCATCGCGCGCGGGGTTGTTGCGCAGTTTGTCGAGCCGTATTCCCACCCCTTTCAGATAGCGGCTGAAATGGGCCAGGCGCTCCCACGGGTAAGCAAGCAGAAAGTTCTTGGGCATCAGCGCCTCCACTTGCGCGCGGATGTCCACCGCCACCTCGGGGAACGCCTTGAGCGCCACGAGACGTTTGAGTAGCGACGCATGCTCGGCCAGCAATTGCGCGGCTAGGCGCATGAACTCCTGCGCGACCAGACTCACGCGCGGTTTGGCGTCCGCGCAGCGTGCGGCAAAGCTGTCGGCATCATGCGGCAGCGGATCGAGCAGGCAGACGCGCTCCAGCGTGGCGGCCACCAACTGCGCCTTAAGCTCCGCTTCGGTACCGAACTGCATGAAGGCCAGCGCCAGTTCGCGCATGCCGGGCAGGCGTTCGACCGCCTTGACCTGATCCTTGAGCGCCAGCGCGAACAGACGCGCCAGCCCCTTGCGGTGCACGCTCGCGGCCTGCTCGGGGGTGTCGTACGGGCGCAGCGAGACGCTGTCACCATCGTCATGCAGCGCCGGAAAGCCGATGACTTCGCGCCCGCCCACGCGCAGTTCGAGCAGCTCGGGCAGGGCGCCGAAGGTCCACCCGGTCAGCCCGGCGTAGCCGCTTGCCGGCGCCGCTTCGTTCTGCCGTGGCGCGCGGGCATCGGCACCTGGCGGCCGCTTTTTGCCTGCCGCAACGGGCGTATCGGCCACCACGATGCGCGCGGCCTTGAAGTGCTCTTCGACCTGCTTGCCATGCCGGGCGCGCAATTCAATTAGATTACGGGACTGTCCGAGCACCCGGCCGTGCTCGTCAACAACACGGAAGTTCATGAAACTGTGCGGTTTGAGGTTCTCCGGACGAAACGACTCCAGCGGCAGCTTGAGCGACACCTGCTCCTCGACGAAACGCTGCAGCACCCGCAACAAGGGCTGATTGCGGTCGTACTCGCCCACCTCGGCCGCCGCGACAAAAGCGGCCGCGCTTTCGGCGATGGGCTGCAAGCGGTGGCGATGTTTCTGCGGCACGGTCTTCAGGAGGGCAGCGACCTTCTCTTCGAGCAGACCAGGCACCAGCCACTCGCAGCGCGCGGCCGGAACCTGGTTCAGCATCGCGAGCGGTACCGTCAGGGTGACACCGTCGTCCGCCTCGCCGGGCTGGTGCAGATACGTTAGCCCGAGCTTCTGCCCGAAGACGTCCAGATGCGCCGGAAAACGCTCGGTGGTGATGCCGGCGGCCTCGTGGCGCATCAACTGCTCGCGCACCAGGTGCAGCAGTTTGGGCTCGACCTTTTCGGCGTCCTTGCGCCAGCGCTCGAAGGTTACGACATCGAACACGTCGGGCGGGATTCTGGCGTCGTAGAAGGCCTCGATCAGCCCCTCGTCGACCAGCACGTCCGGCCGCCGCGACTTGTGCTCGATACGTTCGATCTCGGCGACAAGACGCTGGTTGTGCTGCAGGAAGGCCATGCCGCGCGCCGTGCCTTCGGCGATCTCGCCCTGCACCAACCCTTCACGGATGAACAGTTCGCGGCACAGCACCGGGTCGGTGTCGCGGTACCCCACCCCGCGTCGCGCATACAGCACCAGCCCGTGCACGGTGCCGCGTTCCCACGCCCGCACCGCACCGGAGGCCTTGGACCAGTGCGGCTCGAACACCTGACGCCGCAGCAGATGGGCGCCGACCTCCTCGACCCATTCAGGTTCGATGCGCGCGATGCAGCGCCCGAACAGCCGCGACGTCTCGACCAGTTCCGCGCACATGATCCACTTGCCCGCCTTGCGCGCCAGCGCCGATCCCGGATGCGGCCAGAAGCGGATGCCGCGCGCGCCCAGATAACTGCCGGCCTGCGGACCGCTGGCGTCCTCGATCTTGTTCCCGACATGCCCCAGCAGCCCGGCGAGCAGCGCCTTGTGGATCGCCTCGAAGCCGGCCGGCTGCTGGTTTTCCTTCCAGCCATGCTCGGTGCACAGCGCCAGCAATTGCCCGTGCACGTCGCGCCACTCCCGCAGGCGCAAGTACGACAGATGGTGACGTTTCGCCCACGCCTTCTGCCTGGCGCCCGACTCGTGGCGCAGCACCTCAGACCACGCCTTCCACAGGTTGCGGTACCACAGGAACTCGGACTGCTGATCCTGCTCGCCACCGCGAAACAGCGCATGCGCCTGATCGGCCGCGCCGGGGCTGTCGGGGGCGCGCTCGCGCGGGTCCTGCACCGACAGCGCGGCCGCGATCACCAGCACTTCGGCCAGGCAAGCGCGTTCGCGCGCGGCGATGATCATGCGTCCGATCTTGGGGTCCAGCGGCAAGGCCGCCAGTTCGCGTCCGATCGCGGTCAGTTCGCGCACGTCGTCGTCGCGCACCGCCTCGGGCAGCGCCCCGAGTTCCACCAGCAACTGGTAGCCGTCGCCGATCATGCGCGGCAGCGGCGCGTCGACGAACGGGAAGTCCTCGACCGCCCCGAGGCGCAGCGACTTCATCCGCAGGATGACCCCGGCCAGTGACGAGCGCAGGATCTCCGGTTCGGTGTGCACATCACGTTTGTCGTGGTCGGCCTCGTCATAGAGACGGAAGCACACTCCGTCCATGACCCGCCCGCAACGCCCGGCGCGCTGTTTGGCGGCCGACTGCGCGATCTTTTCGATCTGCAGTTGTTCGACCTTGTTGCGGTGCGAATAGCGCTTGATCCGCGCCAGCCCGGTATCCACCACGTAGCGTATGCCTGGCACGGTGAGCGAAGTCTCGGCCACGTTGGTCGCCAGTACCACCCGCCGCCCCTGGCTCGGCGCGAACACGCGCGCCTGGTCCTGCGCCGACTGGCGCGCGAACAGCGGCACGATCTCGGTCGCCGCCGCGTGGTGCGCCTTGCGCAAGGCTTCGGCCGACTCGCGGATCTCGCGCTCGCCGGGCAAAAACACCAGCACGTCGCCCGGTCCGGCGCGCTGCGCTTCGTCGACGGCATCGACGATGGCGTCGTACAGATCGCGGTTGCTGCTTTTGTCCTTGCCCTTGCGCGCGGCGGCGGGGTCACGTCGCACCGGTTCGGCCTCGTCGTCGGCGACCGGGCGATAGCGCATTTCGATCGGGTACAAGCGCCCCGACACCTCGATCACCGGCGCCGGCCCGGCGGCACTCGCAAAATGCTGGGCGAAGCGCTCCGCATCCAGCGTGGCCGAGGTGATGATCACTTTCAGATCGGGGCGACGTGGCAACAGCGTCTTGATGTAACCGAGCAGGAAGTCGATGTTGAGGCTGCGCTCGTGCGCCTCGTCGATGATCAGCGTGTCGTAGGCCGCCAGGGTCGGGTCGGTCTGGGTTTCCGCCAGCAGGATGCCGTCGGTCATCAGCTTGATGTGGGTCGCCGCGCCGATGCGGTCAGTGAAGCGGATCTTGTAGCCCACCGCCTGCCCCAGCTCGGACTTCAGCTCCTGCGCGATGCGGCTGGCGGTGGCGCGCGCGGCCAGCCGGCGCGGCTGGGTGTGACCGATCAGTCCGGCCGCGCCGCGCCCCAGTTCGAGGCAGATCTTGGGCAACTGGGTGGTCTTGCCCGAGCCGGTCTCACCGCACACGATCACCACCTGATGCGCGGCGACCGCCTCGGCGATCTCGCCGCGCCGGGCCGACACCGGCAATTCTTCGGGGTAGGTCGGGGTGGGCAGCGCCGCGCGACGCGTGGCCAGCGCGGCACGCGAGCGCGCGAGCAAGGCATCGAAGTCGCGCTGCAACCGCTCCCGCGCCGCAGCGTCGTCGTCGGCCCGCACCTTGTCCAGCTTGCGCCGCAAACCACGCAAGCGGGCGCGATCGGCGCTCAGGCAGTCGGAAAAGGAAAGGGCACGCTCGCGCGTGGCAAATTCGGAAGGGGTGCGGGTAGTCAAAGCCGGGAACTGCCTGGGGCAACGGGGAAGAGAGGCCCGATTATGCCAGAACGCCCCCCGTGCCCCCGCCCCCGGTCGGCACCAGCACGAGCAATCGCACGCCCCATCAAACCCGTAGCGGCTTTAGCCGCGAAACACACAGCTTTCGCGGCTAAAGCCGCTCCTACGGGCACGGCGCCCAGCAAACGTGCCCGCTATGATGTGCGATTGCCCGGTCAGCACCCGGCCGACGACAGCTCAACGCAGACCCACGACCATGCTGAGTATCAGGGTCATCACCACCATCAGCCCGATCCAGGCCATGATGCCGGTCATCAGCACGAACCACCCCATCAAGCGCGCCTTGCCCGGATCCTGCAGCTTGAACAGCGGCGTGACGCCGTGGAAGATCAGCGCGGCCGAGGCTACCCACGCCACTGCCAGGGCCAGCCCGTTCACCCACAGCGACGGAATGAACAGCGCCAGCGAGGCCAGCCACAACGGCGTCGGAGCCACCGCCGCGAGCATGAAGGCTTCCTCATGCGCCGGTGTCACGCCCACCACTTCGCCCATCTGCTGGATGATCGACGCCATCAGCGCGACCATGGCAAGCTCGACGACGTAGAACCCGACCGCCACCGCGAATGCCTCCATGACCGAGAACATCGGCATCACCGCCGGAAACACCGCCCCCGGCGTCACGATGGAGGCATACATGAACATCACCGGCGGAATCAGCGACATCGGCATCACATACATCGTGAACATCCGCTTCACCGCCGGATGCGCCTTGATCAGATCCTGCCAGCCATCGGTATACGAAAACATCATCTTGGGAAGATTGTGCGTATTCATCATCGACCTCCTGGTACCTCAATGGGAGGTACGCACATTGGACTCACGGCGTAGACGAATGATTCCACGCCACATTCAACCCCTCCCCAGCCCCCACCCTTGACGCGTGGCTTAAAATGACCGATCCGATTCGCACCAGGAAACCCGACCGGTGTCCCGACTTGCAGGCTTCCCCCCTCTTGCCTCTGACGGCGCCCACACGCTGATACTCGGCAGCATGCCGGGTGCGGCCTCACTTGCGGCGGCGCGCTACTACGCCCATCCGCGCAACCTGTTCTGGCCGCTGGTGGGTGTCATCCTGGACATTGCCCCCGATCTTCCCTACGCGCAACGCACCCGCGCCCTGACCGCGCGGGGCTACGCGCTGTGGGACGTGCTCGGTGCGTGCCGGCGCGTCGGCAGTCTGGATAGCGGCATCGTCAAGGACACGCTGGAAATCAATGACCTGCCCGGCTTTCTCGCCACACACCGCGAAATCCAGCGCATTTTCTTCAACGGAGCCAAGGCCGAGCAACTGTTCCGCCGCCATGTCGGACCTTGCCTCGACGGCGACAGCGCGCCAGCGTGCACCCGGCTGCCCTCCACCAGTCCGGCCAACGCCTCGGTCGACTACGCGACCAAGCTCGCCGCATGGCAGAGGATCGCGGCATGAGCGCAACGTTCAGACCACGCCGCGTCGCGATCATCGGCGGCGGGCCGGCGGGCCTGATGGCCGCCGAAGTGCTTGCCGCCGAGGGCCACCGAGTCGACGTATTCGATGCCATGCCCTCGCCCGGACGCAAACTGCTGCTGGCCGGCATCGGCGGGCTCAACCTGACCCACACTGCGGAACCCGCGCAGTTTCTTGCCAGTTACGGCGCACGCCAGGAAGCGATGGCACCCCACCTGCAAGCGTTCGGCGCCGGGGAACTGCGCGACTGGGCGCATCGACTGGGCGTGGCAACCTTTGTCGGCAGCTCCGGGCGCGTATTCCCGACCAGCATGAAAGCGGCGCCGCTGCTGCGTGCCTGGCTGCACCGCTTGCGCAGCGCCGGGGTGCGGCTGCACGTACGGCATCGCTGGCTCGGCTGGCCGGCCGATGAACCCGCCTCACCGGCGTATCTGCGCTTCGCCACCGCCGCCGGCGAAATCAGCGTTGACGCCGATGCGGTGATTCTCGCCCTCGGCGGTGCAAGCTGGGCCAGGCTGGGGTCGGACGGTGCCTGGGTGCCGTGGCTACGTGACCGGGGGGTACGGGTGGCCGACCTGCAGCCCGCCAATTGCGGCTTCGACGTGGCCGGGCGCGACGGCAGCGGCTGGAGCGGGCACTTCCGCAAGCGCTTTTCCGGCCAGCCGCTCAAGTCGGTGACCCTGCGTTTCGACGATCACACCCGCCATACCCACACCCGCGCCGGCGAATGCATGGTGACCGCGACCGGCCTGGAAGGCAGCCTGATCTACGCGTTGTCGGCGCCGCTGCGCGACACCCTCGCGGCGCTGGGTACGCTTACGCTGTACCTGGATCTGGCCCCCGGCCGCAGCCTGGAGCGGCTGCGCGCGGACCTCGCACGCCCGCGCGGCACCCGTTCCATGGCCAGCCACCTGCAAAGCAAGGCCGCCATCGGCGGCGTCAAGGCGGGGTTGCTGCGCGAATGCGCGAGTGCCGACGACCTGGCCGACCCAACCCGGCTCGCCACCACCATCAAGAACCTGCCGCTACGCCTGGTCGCGCCCCGCCCCATCGACGAAGCGATCAGCAGCGCCGGTGGCGTGCGCTTTGTCGATCTCGATGCCCACCTGATGCTGCGCGCCCTGCCCGGCGTGTTCTGCTGCGGCGAAATGCTCGACTGGGAAGCGCCGACCGGGGGCTTCCTGCTCACCGGCTGCTTCGCCACCGGCCGCGCGGCCGGGCTGGGCGCGCTGCGGTGGCTGGACGCGCAACAGCAGTAAGAGCTACGAGCTGCGCCCCAGCAACGAGTGCCGGGAGCGCCGGGGTGAAAACAGCCGGGTTTCCATGACTTCGGCGGCTTCCGGTTTCGAGAACAGGTAGCCTTGCAGCAGGTCGCACCCCAGCCGGCGCAGCAGTTCATGTTGTGCTTCGGTCTCGACCCCTTCGGCCACCACGCGCATGCGCAGGCTGTGGGACAGGGCGATGATGCCGGCGACGATGGCCTCGGCATCGGCACCGTCAGCCATGTCCTGGATGAAGGAGCGGTCGATCTTCAGGATGTCGGCGGGCAGGTGCTTGAGGTAGGCGAGCGATGAGTAGCCGGTGCCGAAGTCGTCGATCGCGATATGCACCCCCAGTTCGCGCAATTGCTTGAGCGTTCCGGGTTCGCGCGCGCGCTGCATCAGCACGCTCTCGGTGACTTCCAGGATCAGGGAGCAGGCGGGCAGGCCGCTGCCGGCGAGCGCATCTTCGACGATTTCGAGCAGATCGGGCTGTTCGAGTTGCCGCGCCGACAGGTTGACCGCCACGTGCAACACCTTGAGTCCGGCCTCGCGCCAGGCTTGTACCTGGGCGCACGCGCAGCGCAGCACGTGCGCGCCGAGCAACACGATGAGTCCGGTATCTTCGGCCACCGGAATGAAATCCACCGGCGAGACGACACCGCGCTCGGGGTGCATCCAGCGCATCAAGGCTTCTACCCCCGCGACTTCTCCGGTGGCGGCATCCATGACCGGTTGGTAGAAGACGGTGATTTCGTCGCGTTCGAGCGCGCGGCGCAGCGCGTTCTCCAGCTTGAGGCGGTCGGAGATCGCGGACTCCATGCCCGCCTCGTAGTAGCAGAACCCGTCGCCGCTTTGCTTGGCGCGGTACATCGCGCTATCGGCGTGGCGCAACAGATGGCTCACGTCCACGCCGTCTTCGGGGTAGACCGAGATACCGACGCTGCCGGACACGACGATCTCCTGCCCGTCGATCATCATTGGAGCGGAAACGGCGCGACAGATGTTCTGCGCGATGCCGGCCGCGACCCCGACCTTGGGCAGCGGGTCGAGCAGGATGGTGAACTCGTCCCCGCCCAGACGCGCGGCGCAGTCGTCGCCACGCACGCAGTCGCGTATGCGCTTGGCCATCATCGCCAGCAACCGGTCGCCGGCCTCGTGCCCCAGTGTGTCGTTGATGATCTTGAAGCGGTCCAGGTCGAGGATCATCACCGCGAGCATGGTGCCGTTCTCGGCAGCGCGTTCGATCGCGCCGCTCAGGTGGTCGACGAACATCAGGCGGTTGGGTAGCCCGGTGAGGGTGTCGTGATAGGCGAGGTGGCGCACGTGGCGCTCGGCGCGGGTGGCATCGATGACCCGCCGGACCCGCTGCCGGACCACCGACAGGTGGATGGGCTTGGGTATGAAGTCGCTGGCGCCGACATCGAAGGCCCGGTCGATGGACCGGCGGTCTTCGAGTGCGGTGATCATCAGCACCGGGATGTCCTTCCACAACGGGTGCTGCTTGAGTAGCGCGCAGGCTTCGAATCCGTCCATTTCGGGCATCAGCGCATCCATCAGGATTGCATCCGCACTGCCGCTTTCCAGCCAGCGCAGCGCCTCCCGTCCGTTGCGTGCCTCGGCGGTCCTGAAGTTGCTGCGCTGCAAGGTATGGCGCAGTGCCGAACGGGTGCTGCGATCGTCGTCCACCACCAGCACCATCGGCGCCTCTTCCCCCACCTGCGGCACGCTGCCGTGCCTGGGCTGCAGCAACGCCGAGGTCAGCGCCGGTTTGACCAGATCGAATTCGGTACGAATGCGCTCGATCAGTTCGCCGACCCGCTCCAGCGCACCGATCTCGGCCTGGGATTCCAGCTCACGGGCGGCGCCCGCGACCCCATTCGCGCCCAGGTTGCCCGCCGCGCCCTTGATCGCATGCCCGATCTGGCGCAACAACTCGACATTGCTTTCGGCCGCGGCGGCGTCAAGCTCGATCAGGTGGCGCGGAATGTCTTCGAGGAAGGGGCGAATGGCATCACCGATGTCGTCGCCCAAGACATCACGGATACGGTTGAACACCTCGGCATCGAGCGACTCGACAAACAACGCGCATGGATCGGCGCTGGCGCCGGTCGCCAGCCCCGGTCCGATGCCCAGCCATTTGTCGATGACATCGGAGAGCGCGTCGAGGGTGAGCGGCTTGGGCAGGTGCTCGTCCATGCCGGCGGCCATGCAGCGTTCGATATCGGCCGGCTGCGTGTTGGCGGTCATCGCCACGATGGGGATGCGATGCCCACCGGAGGACTCCAGCGCCCGTATCCTGGCGGTGGCATCAAAGCCATCCATCTCCGGCATCGAGCAGTCCATCAGTATCAGATCCCACTTGCCGTTGCGCCAGGCCTCCACCGCCTCCAGGCCGTTCTCCGCGATGTCGCTGATGTGCCCGAGCATCTTGAGCATGCCCGCGGCAACGCGCTGATTGGTGCGATTGTCTTCGGCGATCAGGATGCGGTGAGCGCCGGCGTGTTCACTGAGCGGGGCAGGCTGCACCGCTTGCGTCGCAACGCCGGCCACGCAGGGCAAGGTGAACCAGAACTGGCTGCCTTGTCCCTCCACGCTGTCGACCCCGATCTTGCCCCCCATCAGGCTCACGATCTGCCTGCAGATCGACAAGCCCAGGCCACTTCCGCCAAAGCGCCGGGTGGTCGATGTATCGGCCTGTGAAAACGAGTCGAATATCGTCCCCAGGTGCTCCGCCGCGACGCCGATGCCGGTGTCGCTGACGCAAAAGCGCAGAATGCGCCCTTCCTCGACGCGGGTTATCGCCAGACTGACTCGTCCGCGTTCGGTGAACTTGACGGCATTGCCGATCAGATTGATCAACAACTGCCGCACGCGGGCAGGATCTCCGGCGAGCACCGGCGGCACATCCGGCGCGATCGTCGCCGTCAGCTCCAGGCATTTGCCGCCGGCCGACGCCTGGAACATCGCCAGCACGCTGTCGACCAGCAGTTGCACATCGAAATCGATGCTCTCGACATCGAGGCGGCCGGCTTCGAGGCGCGAGAAATCGAGAATGTTGTTGATCAGGTCGAACAGGTATTGCGACGACTCCCAGGCCAGATCAAGCAGTTCACGCTGTTCGTTGCCAAGATTGCCGGCCTTGAGCATGTCCAGCGTGCCTATCACCCCGTTGAGCGGGGTGCGGATCTCATGGCTCACGGTCGCGGCGAAATCAGCCTTCATGCGCCCGAAGCGCAAGGCGCTGTCACGCGTGGCGCGCAGTTCCCGTTCGCGCTGCTCCAGCGCCTCCATCATGCTGTTGAAGGCGCGCGCCATCTCGGCCAGGTCGATCGGCCCGGACAGGTCGGCGCGCAACCCGTGCTCGCCTTGCTGGGCGCGAGCCATGGTGCGGGACAGGTCCGACAGCGGCCGGGTGAATCGGCGGGTGAGCACGCGCAGCACCAGCAGGAAGATCGCCGCGAACCCCAGACCGACGGCAAAGTTGATGCCGAACACCTCGGCCACCAGACGATCGAGCGTCGCCTTGCTGTAGTCGATGCGCACGTACCCCAGCAATTCATCGCGGCGCTCGACGGTTTCAAACGGCGTATCCGGCCCCACCCTGGCCCACACGGGCGCCACGAACCGCCACCCGGCGTCGGACTCCAGTTCCAGGCGAGCATCCTGGGTGGTGTTCATCGGCTTTTGGGACAGCGAGCCGGGCAGCTCCTCGCCCACGCTGTCGGCGCCCAGTTCAAGCAGCAGCCTGCCGTCGGCATGCCTGATCTCGACCCGCAGCACATCGGGAAAGGTCGATACCGCCTCGACCGCCTCGGCAACGTTTTCGACCGAGCCCGCGAGCAACGCAAGACGGCTCTGGATCGCCAGGTTGCGTGCGATACCCGCTCCCTCCTGCAGTTTTCCGTCATGCAACTGACGACTGCCCAGCCACGAAGCCGCCAGAGCCGCGAGCATGGACACGCAAAACACCCCCACCGCCGACACGATGGCGAGTTGGCGGCGGAAGGAGGTTGTCCGGAATCTGTGAGACAGGTTCGACAATAAATGCATGGATGGAATCACTTGCTCAATCGGGGAAAATCAGGTCGAACTCCCGCACTGCGGTATCCAGCCCCAGGCGTCTGGCCGTACGGGTGTTGTAGGCGGCCAGAACTTCGCGCAGCGGCTGCATCGCGTGGGCGGGCGCAATGCCTTCAATGATGTTCGCCGCCTCCGCCGCGAGCTTGCGCCCGAGTGCGACGTTGTCGGGATAGAGCGCGAACAGTACGCCGCGCTCCACGTGCGGCACACTGCTTGAGAACACCACGATACCCTGCTCCCACGACGCTTGCAGCACCAGCGGCAATATCGTCGAAGCGTTGGCCGTGATCCTGTCCTGGGGCAACCACAACGCATCGCGGCGGCCATCGGCGGCGGCAAAAAAATCGCGGTAGTGTTCCGCGGCCTCCTTGATATCGGATGCCTCCAGCGCCACCAGCTCCAGGCCCTGTTTCGCCGCCGCCTCCCGGGCAATGGCAATCAGCCAGTTGTTCTGGCGCGGCTCGAACACCACGACGACCCGCCGGCTGCGCGGCGCGACGGATTTAAGGCGGGCGAACAACAGCGCCGGGTCCGGCGCCAGGCTGATCAACGTGCCGCGCAAGGCATGATCCTCGGGCGCCGAAACGATGCCGCCAGCAACCACGCCGATATCCCGGTTGAGGGTATTCGCGGCGCGCAATCCGTTGCGCCCCAGCGCGATCACAACGCCCACGCGGCGGCGCTTGAGTTCTGCCGCAAGCGCCTGCGGATCGAAACTGTCGCCCACTGCGTAGCGGATGACCCCGCCGCGCGCTTCGCTTTCGATCCCGTCGATGATCGAAGAGAACACGCTGCGATACGGCTCGCCGATGTCTGGGTACAGCACTGCCACCACGTTGCCCGCGCCCCCCTGCGACTCCGGCGCCTCGACCTGCGCGCGCGCGGCGCCGGCGAACGCCAGCATCAGCGTCAGCAGCAGGCGAAACAGGTGCAGCAGCATGGCACCGTGATCGGGGAATGTGCGCGGCATGCGATGGCGCCTACAGTCGGAAGCTAACCTGCAAATAGACGCTACGCGGCGCCATCGGCAAATCGCCCGGAATGGCGGTTCCCGGCGCCAGGCTGGGTTCGCGTATGTCTGCATTGAACGCATTGCGCACACTGAACGCGAACGCCCATTTGCGCTTGTCCGGATTCGCCGTGCGCAAGGTCAGGTCAACCGCCGTGTAGTCAGGCACGGCGGAGCGGAGATCTCCATCGGCGCGTTTGCGATCGGCGACCCAGTTGATCTGGGTGCTGGCCAGCCAGCCATCGGCGAAGCGCCAGTCCGCCCGCGCATAGACCTGATGCCGGGGCGCATACCCCGCCGCCTGGTCGGAGGTCCGGTCGACCGAGCGCTGCCAGGCATAGCTGCTGGACAGACGCAGGCTGCGGGTCGCGTCCCACACCAGCTCCAGTTCGCCGCCATGCCCACGCTGCGCCCCGGTATTGAAGTAGGTGCCCCCTACCGTGCGGATGATGTCGCGCATGTCGTATCTGAACAGACTCAGATTCACCTCGGTATCCGGCCGCACCCGCCACAGGAAGGCCGTTTCGAGGGTATCGATGGTTTCCGGGTCCAGCTTGGCGTTGCCAAGCGCCACCGGATTGGCGACGCCATACACCTCGTTGAACGCGGGCGCGCGGAAGGCGCGGCCGTACAGCATCTTGACGGTGAGGTCCAAGGCCGCATCCCACACCAGCGCCGCGCGCGGATTGGTTGTCCGGCCGAAGTCGGAGTAGCGGTCGTGACGCAGCCCGGCGGTCAGCGTCCAGCCGCGCGCAAAGTTCCACTCATCCTGAACGTAGGCGTAGTCCACCTTGCGTCGCTGCGGTCGCATGAACGGGTTGCTGTCGGAGAAGTCGACCATCGCGCCGTCGGCGACCGGCACCAGTGCCCCATCCGGAGCGTAGGTGAAGTTCCGCGTTTCGCGGGTCTTGTACAGGTTGAGATCATCATGGCCCACGCCAAAGCGCAGGCTGTGATCGGCGAACCCGGTATAGGTGGCAAAGGCCGACAGGCGCAACTGGCGCTCCCAGGTGTCGGGGCCGCCGATGAAACCGTTGGGCGCAACGCCTGCCCCGGCGTTGGCACCCGGCGGAAACAGCACGAAATCGGAAGGAATACGCTGCGTGTAGTGGAGATAACTGCCCCTGAACCCGACGCCCCAGTCCGGTGCGAACTCGGGATCGTCCCACGACAGATCCGCAGTGATGCGCTCGCTTCGTGACTGGCCAACCGGGTCAAGCGCCTGGGCGATACCAGCCCCGGTTTCCAGGTCATCCCGCAGCTTGTAGCCGGCACGCAAGCGCCATTTCTCATACCCAAGATCGAGATTGGCGTCGACCGCGTCGTAGCCAGTGTTGACCGGACCCGGCGCCAGACTCGCCCCAGTGCCCAGAATGCGGTCCAGCCGCGTCTGGTTGTCGGCGGCTATGGTCCGCTCAAAGCCGTCGGTCTTGCCAACATGCAAATAGGCCGCGATATCCACCGGCCCCAGCTTGCCGCCGTGCTGCACCCAGGCATCGCGCGCGCGGAACGATCCGGCGCGCGCACCGAACTCGGTGCCCTGAACGTCCGCCGCCGATTTGGTGATGATGTTGATGACGCCGGAGAACGCATCGGCACCGTACACCGCTGAGCCAGGACCACGTATGACCTCGATGCGGGCGATGTGCTCGACCGGATAACCGCCCCAGAGATTGCCCTTGTTCCCGGCAAACAGCGTGGTCATCGGAACGCCGTTCTGCAGCAACAGCACCTGGGGTGTGAACTGGCTGTAGACACCCCTTATGACGTAGAGCGGGGAATAGTTGTTGGCACTGCGGCTGACGTGCAGCCCCGGAACCGTCTCCAGCACTTCGTCCAGATCGGTCGCGCCCATCGCGGCGATATCCTCGGCCGTGATGACACTGGCCACCGACGGCGCCCGGCTGAGCATCTGCCGCGCGCCAATGGCGATACTGACAAAGCGCTTGTCGCCATAGGCCAGGGCCAGGTCCGCCTCGTCTTCGGTGCTCTGGGCATGGAGCGCCGGCGCCTGCAACAACAGCAACCCCGCCAGCGCAAGCCTCCTGTACTCGATACGATCCATGACACCCCTTCGTCCCTGATCCCGGGCGCTCGTTCTCAGCATATCATCACCTCGGAATATGACAATTCATCTCACCCAACTTCGCGCGCCCAAACCTTCATAGACGATTTCATCGCAGGGCGTCGGAAATAGCGCGCCTTCAGGCAGGCACTGAGCCTCGACTATGCACGGCGGAATGCCGGCCAACGTCTTCAGGATATTGAAAAGTTGGTACTGCCTCGGGGAAAAGCCGAGATCGGCGGCCAGTGCCGCGGTCAGTGCGGCAAAGTTCATTCTGAGAAACGGCTTGCTTTCCTTCAGCAGTATTCGCTCGACCTCGAACGCCATCTCGTAGTGGCGCCCCTTGTCAAAGCCAAGCGATACGGCCAAGGGGATCAACGAGGGCAGACGTTCATCAATCGTGTTGATCGGACGGCCATAGCCATAAATCCGCCGCGACGCCAACTCAGCGCGGACAAACGCTCCCAGATCACCCCCCGCCTTGACTGCCTTACCCGCTCGCAGAAAGAAATCGATGGCACGCACACCCGGACCACCGCCGTATATCCGGGCCTCCGTCACCGCAATTGCCGCTGACAAGCCCAACACCGCCGAACTGCGCGCACTGCCTGCCATTGCGCCTACGCGATTGTTCCACAGACGTGCGTCGGGATAACTCGTCATGACCCAGATGCCGTGCAGCAGCCGGATTTCCTGGTCCGAATAACGCCGGCCCGTGATTCCGAATACGTACAGTTCGAGCCAATCCATCGCGCCCAGCTCGCCATGCAGATCGTGTCCACGAAATATGGCGTGCGAACCAGGCCAGCAAGCACCCACACGCGTACGCAACACGCCCGCATGACTCCGGAGTACTTCCGGCCCTTTCATGTCTCCTCCCGCGCGCCACTCTCAACGAGTTCCACTGGGTAAAACGGAAACCGCTTGAACCCGTAACCCTGCTGCTCCAGCGCATGTGCCGCAGCGCCGGGGAGCCGCAGCAACAGGAACAGCATCTCCCCTTCGCCGGGGCTGAATCCGAGGTCGGCGAATGCGGCGGCGGCCACGCCGGTGAACGCCAGGGGCAAACCCACCTCGGCTTCGATGCCCGGACGTTGGGCGGCAAGCCAGGCCAGTCGCGGCGTCTGAGCGATGCGCGCGAGCCGGGTCAGCAACTGGCGGACGATGGTGGCGGTGGACACGCCGTAGGGGTCGAAGCCGGGCGGGTGTTCGGCGTCCGGCCAGATGTCCACCGGCCCGGCGTCGAAGCGGGCGATGCGGCCCGCCCACGCCGCGACATCGTCGCCACACGCAGCCCACACCGTCATTGCGTCGAAGACCTCGCGCGCCCCGCAATAACGTCCGGCACCGACCGCAAGGGCCGCCATCAGCGATGCCGCCGCGGTCGATCCACCTACCCCGCCGCTCATCGCGGCATGCACGGATTGGTCGCGCGGACCGGGGTTGGCCAGGCCAACCGCCAGCGCCTCCAGCAGGTCCGCCTGCGCCGGCGTCGGCGCCTCGCCGCGCAAGAGCAGGTAGAGCATGTCCACCCAGCGCGCCCGCCCCACCATCTCGCCGTACACGTCATAGCCGTGGCAGTAAGCGGCGCGCGCCGCGAACGGGTTGTCCGCTTCGGGCTCCTCGCGCCAGATGCGGGTATGGATGCGCTCGGTCGGACGGTCACTCATTTGCGGGTCCCCAAGGCCTTCAGGCGCAGGCCGATCGGCGGCACCTCCTCGCCGTCGATGTGCACGTCGATCAGGGTCGGGCCTTTGCGCGCCACCATCGCGGCGTAGTCCAGGCGCTCCATGTCGTCGGGCGAGCGCACGACATGGGCGGGGATGCCCATGGAGGCGGCCTGCAGGGTGAAATCGACCGTCGGCAGATCGAAGGCGATCCGCTCGGCACCCGCCAGGCGCTGCCCGTGCTTGACCATGCCCAGCGCGGCGTCGTTGAGGATGACGAAGATCACCGCCACCCCCTCGGCCGCCGCGACCGAGATCTCCTGTCCGCTCATCAGGTAGCTGCCATCGCCGGTGATGCATACCACCGGACCATGCGCGCCGCTGCAGGCGCGTCCGATCGCCGCGCCTATCGCCCAGCCCATGGGCGCGAAATCCATCAACACCCACAACCAGCCGAGGTCGCCGCCACGCCGTCGATCCATGCCGCGCCAATCGCGGGTCGCATGATTGTGGCGGCGGACCACGCGCCTTTCATGCGGTTGCAGGTAGTGGATGGCCCAGGCGGCGCTATTGCCCGCTTCGGCGAGAAACAGTGTGCCCGGTGGAAAACGGCGCGACAGCTCGCGCATCAGCCGTTGCGGCTTGATGGGTATCGCGCTGGAGACGAACTTGGCTTCTTCCTGCAGGGCAAAGCCCGGATTCTTGTCACGTTCGCTCGCCCGCGCCGGACACCCGTCGGCCCGCAGCATGTCGACCAGGCGCTCGCATACGGTGCGAATGCGGCCGCGCACGTGCAGACGTGCCATGGGCGAGCGCGCCAGATGCTCTTCGGAGACATCGATATGCACCAGTCGCGGGTTCAGAACCGCATCCGACCAGGCGCCGCTGGTCCACTCGTTGAAGCTGACGCCGATGGCAAGGATCAGATCCGGGTCGTCACGCAGCACTGCCTCGGCCGTCTCGTGCCCGGCAAACCCGAACACGCCCCGATACAGATGATGGCGCGGGTCGACCAGCCCCTTGCCGTCGGGCGACGAGACAAAGCGCGAAGCGGTCATTTCCGCCAGTTGCAGGATGGCGGAGATCGATTCGCTGCAGGCATGGCCACCGCCGATGACGATGACCATCCTGCGCGCCCCCTTCACTTCGGCCAACAAGAGATGCATGAGGGTCTCATCGAACACCACCACGTCGCGCAGCAGCGACGCCAGGTTGTAGGCCGGCAGTCCGCCGGGCAGCGGGGCGCGCTGGATGTCCACCGGTATCGACAGATGCACCGGCCCGCATGGCACGCCACTGGCATGCATCAGGGCGTTGACCAGCTTGCTGCCGATCTGATCGACGTGCGACACCAGCGTGTCGTAGCGGGTGCAATGGCTGAACATGCCCTGGATGTTGACGCCGGTGCAGGCCGACTCCTGCAGCGCCTTCTTGCCGAACGACGGCAGCGCCGGCTGTCCGGTGATGACCAGCAAGGGCACGTTGTTGTCGTAGGCGCAGGATACGCCGGTGAGCAGATTGGTCGAACCCGGCCCCGAGGTCGCGCAGCAGACACCGATCTTGCCGGTCGCGCGGGCATAGCCGTCGGCCATGAAGGCCGCACCCGTCTCATGCCGCGCCACCACTGGCCGTGGCCCGCCGCGTCTCTGGCTGCGCGCGAGTGCGTTGTACAGGGGTTCGATCGCGCCGCCGGGAACGCCGAAAACATACTCGATGCCCAACTGCTCCAGGCAGGCCACGATCAGGTCGGCGACCTGTGCGGGCTGCGCTGCGGACTCCATCGCAGAACTGGTCATGGGTCAGGCTCCCTGTATTGTTGTTATCGCGATGAACGACCAGGAAACGTCGCTACCCTCCTGTCAATACTAGCCCATTTCGCACGGGTAACCAGACGACCTAGTGGTCTGCTTCGCAAATCAAGGAACATGACGAAAACGATGGATTGTGGTGCAGGGCAAGGCGCGAACCGCAGCAATAGTCGTAACTATTGCGAGGATGAGCAACGCCGCCCTGCGCCACAAGACGCGTTTTCGTGTTTCGGAATTTGCGAAGCAGACCACCTAGCAACGTCACTCAAAGAGGGTCCGGCGGATGTTCAGCCACGCCACGCGTTGAACGCGGCGTAACCGGCGGCCGCCATCAGCAATGCGCCGGCCACATGCGCCGCGGTGTGCACCGCCAGCCAGCCCCACTCACCGCGCTGCATGAGGTGCAGGCCTTCGGCCGAGAAGGTGGAAAAGGTTGTCAGGCCGCCGAGAAAACCGGTGGTCAGCATCAACTTGAGCGGCGGCGCAAGGGTTGGGAGCGCGTGGATCAAGCCCAGCGCCACCCCCATCAGGAAGCCGCCCAGCAGGTTGGCCGCCAGGGTGCCGAGTGGCACCATCAGGAAGTGCGGATTGAGCAGCAGCCCCAGCCCCCAGCGCAGCCACGCGCCGACGGCCGCGCCCGCGCCCACCGCGATGAAGGATGACCAGCCGGGTTGCGGAGCCTGCATGTTCGTTCGTCCTCAGTGGCTTGCCGGCGGCGCGTCGCACATGCGCCCCCCGTCCGGAATCAGCAGGGTGCGGGTCGGGAACGCGATCTGCGCGCCATGCGCTTCGATGATCTCGCCGATCTTGAGCAACACGTCCTGCTTGACCGCGTGAAACGCGATCCATTGCGTGGTCCTGGTGAAGGTATACACCATGATGTCGAGCGAACTCGCTGCGAACTGGTTGAAGTTCACGATCATGGTCTGATCCTGCTCGATCTCGGGGTGGGCGCACAGCATTGCCTTGATGTCATCGACGATCGGTGCGACGCGGGCGAAATCGTCGTAACGTACCCCGACCGTCTCGAAGATGCGCCGGTTGGTCATGCGCGACGGATTCTCGACCGCGATCTGCGAGAACACCGCGTTGGGCACGTACAGCGGGCGCTTGTCGAAGGTGCGGATGCAGGTGACGCGCCAGCCGATGTTCTCGACCGTGCCTTCGATATTGCGGTCCGGCGAGCGTATCCAGTCGCCGATCGCGAACGGCCGGTCCAGATACACCATCAACCCGCCAAAAAAGTTGGCGAGCAGGTCGCGCGCGGCGAAACCGACCGCGATGCCGCCGATGCCGCCGAACGCCAGCACCCCGGACACCGAGAACCCCAGGCTCTGCAACCCCACCAGCACCGCCGTGATCAGCACCGACACGCGCAGCAGCTTGCCGATCGCGTCCACCGTGGTGCGGTCCACCGGCTGGCCGCGCTCGACCTGGCGCGTGATCAGACGCTCCTGCACATCTCCGATGAACAGCAGCAGGAACCACGTGATGCAGCCGATCACCCCGACCGTGCGGGCCGGCTCGAAGAACTCGAAGACCGGCGCCGCCGTGCTCTCGTGGATGATGCGCACCGCGAAGGTCAGGCCGACGATCCACGCCAGCAAGGTCAGCGGCCGGCGCGCGGCCGAGATCAGCGCGTCGTCCCACGTATTGGCGGTCTTGCGCGCGCGCGCCTCGACCCCGGCCAGTACCCGCCGCAACACGAAATTGAATACCGCCACGGCAAACACGACCAGAAACACCTGAACGATCAGCAACCCGGTGGCGTTGCCGCCGGAGATCCAGGCCAGGGCGCGCTCCATCCATAGTTCGGGCATGAGATTCCTTGTGCCGCTGTCGCGCAAAGGGGCAAGTTTACCGGAGGTCCGACCATCAATGTGGCGTCGTGCCGGGCGGCTCGGGGTAAAATCGCGCACTTGTCAGTACAACGCCATTCTACCGAGGCTTCCGTGTCCGACCACTCCGCAACCGGCGCCGCCGCGCCCGTCAGCAACTTCATCCGCGCCATCATCGACGAGGACCTGCGCACCGCCAAATGGGGCGGCCGCGTCGAAACCCGCTTTCCGCCCGAACCCAACGGCTACCTGCACTACGGCCACGCCAAGTCCATCTGTTTGAACTTCGGTCTGGCGCGTGACTACGGCGGGGTGTGCCACCTGCGCTTCGACGACACCAACCCGGAGAAGGAAGAACAGGAGTACGTCGACGCGATCATCGAGGCCGTGAGCTGGCTGGGCTTCGACTGGGGCGAGCACCTGTATTTCGCCTCGGACTACTTCGACACCATGTACGCCTGTGCCACGAAGTTGATCGAGGCGGACAAGGCCTACGTCGACTCGCTGCCGGCCGACGAGATGCGCGCGCTGCGCGGCACCCTGACCGAAGCGGGCAAGGACAGCCCCTACCGCAACCGCGGCGTCGCGGAAAACCTCGACCTGTTCGCCCGCATGCGCGACGGCGAGTTCGCCGAAGGCGCGCACGTGCTGCGCGCCAAAGTGGACATGGCCAGCCCCAACATCAACCTGCGCGACCCGGTGATCTACCGCATCCGGCGCGTGCCGCACCACCGCAGCGGCGACCGCTGGTGCGTCTATCCGCTGTACACCTTCGCCCACCCCATTGAAGACGCGATCGAGAACATCACCCACTCGGTGTGCACGCTGGAGTTCGAGGACCAGCGCCCGTTTTACGACTGGCTGCTCGACGCGCTGGCCGAGGCCGGCCAGTTCACCCGCCCGCTGCCGCGCCAGATCGAATTCGCGCGCCTCAACCTGACCTACGTGGTGCTGTCCAAGCGCAAACTCATCCAGTTGGTGGACGACGGCCACGTCGCGGGCTGGGACGACCCGCGCCTGCCGACCCTGGTCGGCGCGCGCCGGCGCGGCTTCACCGCCGAAGGTTTCCGCATGTTCGCCGAGCGCATCGGGGTGTCCAAGTCCGACTCGTGGATAGACATGAGCGTGCTCGAAGAATGCATGCGCGACCACCTCAACGACGTGGCCGAACGCCGCGTCGCGGTGCTGGACCCGCTGCGCCTGGTCATCACCAACTACCCGGAAGGCCAGCGCGAACTGTGCGAAGCCCCCAACCACCCGCTCAAGCCGGAACTGGGCACCCGCACCATGCCGTTCGGGCGCGAGCTGTGGATAGAGCGCGAGGACTTCATGGAAGTGCCGTCCAAGGGCTTCCGCCGCCTGTTTCCCGACAACCTGGTGCGGCTGCGCTACGGCTACGTGGTCAAGTGCACCGGCTGCGAGAAGGATGCCGACGGCAACGTCACCACGGTGCTGGCCGAATACATGCCGGACTCGAAGAGCGGCACCCCCGGCGCCGACACCTACAAGGTCAAGGGCAATCTGCACTGGGTATCGGTGGCCGAAGGTTGCAAGGCCGAAGTGCGACTCTACGACCGCCTGTTCGCCCACCCCTACCCCGGCGCGCGGCGCGAAGGTGACGCCGAAGGGGTGGAACGCAGCCACATCGACGACCTCAACCCGGACTCGATGCGCACCATCACCGCGTGGCTGGAACCGGGCCTGCGTGATGTGCGGGCCGAACAGCGCTATCAGTTCGAACGCCACGGCTACTTCGTCGCCGACCGCGTCGACAGCGTCGCGGGCGCGCCGGTATTCAACCGCACCGTGACCCTCAAGGACTCGTGGAGCAAGGGCAAGCAGTGACAGCGGCACGCCCGGCCAACAAGGAATCACACCGATGACCCTGCGCCGCCTCGTGATCATCCTCGCCCTGGTGGGCGCCATCGCGGCGGCGGCCTGGTGGTTCACCCGCCCCCCGGTCATCACCGTGCGGCTGGTCGAAGTCGGGCGCGGCGCGGTCGAGGCGACCCTGTCCAACACCCGCGCGGGCGAGATCGAAGCCTGCCAGCGCACCCGTTTGTCCACCATCGTGGGCGGGCGCATCGACTACCTGGGGGTGGCCGAAGGCGACCGGGTCGAGGCCGGACAGGTGCTGCTGCGCCTGTGGAACGAAGACCAGGAAGCGCGCATCGTGGTGAGCCGGGCGCAACTCGAAACCGCGCGCCGCCGCGCCGAGGAGGTGTGCACCATGGCCGCCAACACACAGCGCGAAGCCGAACGCCAGCGTGAGCTGCAGCGGCGCAACTTCGTCTCGGCCTCGCGCGCCGAGCAGGCCGAAACCGAAGCGCGTTCGCGCCAGGCGGCGTGCGCCACCGCGCAGGCCGACACCCGCACCGCCACCGCCCAGATCGAAGCCGCCGCCACCGACCTTGGCCGCACCGTGCTGATCGCGCCGTTCGCCGGCACGGTGGCCAAGATCACCGGCGAGCTGGGCGAATACTCCACCCCCTCCCCGCCCGGCGTGCCGACCCCGCCGGCGATCGACCTGATCGACGACTCCTGCCTGTACGTCAAGGCGCCGATGGACGAGATCGACGCGCCCAAGATCCAGCCCGGCCAGCCCGCGCGCGTGGCGCTCGACGCGCTGCCGGAGCGGCGTTTCGAGGCCCGCGTCAAGCGCGTCGCCCCCTACATCAAGTCGGTCGAACGGCAGGCGCGCACCGTCGATGTCGATGTCGAGTTCGTCGACCAGACCGAAGCGCGCGGCCTGCTGGTGGGCTACAGCGCCGACGTCGAGATCATCCTCGCCACGCGCGCCGACACCCTGCGCATCCCGACCGCGACCCTGCTCGCCGGCAACCGCGTGCTGCTGTTCCGCGAATCGGACCGCACGCTGGAAGAACGCCAGGTCGCCACCGGCATCGCGAACTGGGAATACACCGAGATCACCGGCGGCCTGAGCGCGGGCGAGCGCATCGTCGCGTCGCTGGAGCGCGAAGGCGTCAAGGCCGGGGCGCGCGTCGAACCCGAAACAGGTTCACGCTGAGTGGCCACACAGCATGCATAGGAGAGCACCCGTAGGAGCGGTTTCAGCCGCGACAGCATCGTCATTCGGGGCTAAAGCCCCTCCTACGACCCGGCGGCACGGCATCTTTCAAAGTCCTGAGCGGACGGCCTGACATGGCGCAGATCGAACTCACCGGCATCGAACGCTGCTTCCAGCTCGGCGACAGCCAGGTGCACGCGCTGCGCAACGTCACGCTGACCATCGCGGCGGGCGAATACGTGGCGGTGATGGGTCCGTCCGGCTCGGGCAAGTCCACCCTGCTCAACCTGCTGGGCCTGCTCGACCGCCCCAACGCCGGGAGCTACCTGCTCGAAGGGCGCGACGTCACCACCCTCGACGCCGACGAGCAGGCCGAAGTGCGGCGCAACCGTATCGGTTTCATCTTCCAGAGCTTCCACCTGGTCGCGCGCCTGACCGCCGCCGAAAACATCGCACTGCCTATGATGCTCGCCGGCCTGCCCGCCGCCGAACGGCGCGCGCGGGTGCGGCGCGCGCTCGACGACTTCGGCCTCGCCTCGCGCGCCGAACACCGCCCCGACCAGCTCTCCGGCGGCCAGCGCCAGCGCGTCGCGATCGCGCGCGCCACCATCCTGCGCCCGGCGGTGCTGCTGGCCGACGAACCGACCGGCAACCTCGACCGCAGCACCGGCCAGGACGTCACCGCGCTGATGGAAGAACTCAACGCCAGCGGCATGACCCTGGTGGTCGTCACCCATGACCCGGTGATGGGCGGGCGCGCCCGGCGCCAGATTCTGATGGAAGACGGGGCCATCGTCAGCAACGCCCCCGGCGCGCTCGCCCCACCCCCATGACCCCCGCCGACACCCTGCGCTTCGCCACCCGCGCCGCGACCGGCTATCCGCTGCGCACCGCGCTGATGGTGCTGGCGATGTCGATCGGGGTCGCGGCGGTGGTGGTGCTCACCGCGCTCGGTGACGGCGCGCGGCGCTACGTGATCGACGAATTCTCGGCGCTCGGCAGCAACCTGGTAATCGTGCTGCCGGGGCGCTCTGAAACCGGCGGCGTCAACCTCAACAGCCTGGTCACCACCACCCCGCGCGACCTCACCGTGAGCGACGCCGAAGCGCTGCGCCGCGCCCCGCACGTGTTGCGCGTCGCGCCGCTATCGGTGGGCAACTCGGAGATCGCCTTCGGCGGACGCCTGCGCAACGTACTGGTGCTGGGCACCAACGCCGACTTTCTCGAACTGCGCCGCTATCGCATCGGCCAGGGGCGCTTCCTGCCAGCCGAGGACAACACCCGCGCCAGCGCGGTGGTGGTGCTGGGCGCCACCATCCGCGACGAACTGTTCGGCAACGCGCCGGCCGTCGGCCGCATGGTGCGCATCGGCGACCGGCGCCTGCGCGTGATCGGCGTGATGGCGCCGTCCGGCAAGGGGCTGGGCATGAACACCGACGAGCTGGTGATCACCCCGGTCGCCACCGCCCAGGCCATGTTCGACACCAACACCCTGTTCCGCATCCTGATCGAAGCGCGCGGGCGCGAAGCCATCGCCCCGGTGCAACAGCAGATCGAAGCCCTGCTGCGCGCGCGGCGCGGCGGCGAACTGGACGTGACGCTGATCACCCAGGACGCGGTGCTCGGCACCTTCGACCGCATCCTCACCACCCTGACCCTGGGCGTGGCCGGGATCGCCGCGATCAGCCTGGCGGTGGCCGGCGTGCTGGTGATGAACGTGATGTTGGTCGCGGTCACCCAGCGCACCCCCGAAATCGGCCTGCTCAAGGCGCTCGGCGCGACCGGCCGCAACATCCGCCTCGCCTTCCTCGCCGAAGCGGCGGTGTTGTCGCTGGCCGGCGCCTTCGCCGGGCTGGCGCTCGGGCACGCCGGCGCCTGGGCGCTGCGCCTGGCCTACCCGGTGCTGCCGGCCTGGCCGCCCGACTGGGCGGTGCTGGCGGCGATCGGCACCGCGCTCGCCACCGGCATTCTGTTCGGCGTGATTCCGGCCCGCCGCGCCGCCCGCCTCGACCCCATTCAGGCCCTGGCCAAGCGGTGAACGCGAAATGAGCGCGCGCGACTTCCTGCATCTGGCCCTCAGTTCCATCATCGCGCACCGGCTGCGCAGCTTCCTGACCCTGCTCGGCATCTCGGTCGGCATCGCGGCGGTGATCCTGCTGACCTC
>JACOUN010000050.1 GCA_016177805.1 Rhodocyclales bacterium | reverse complement strand
TCATCTGCGGTCGCCTCTCAATGCGCGTGACGCGTCGGCTGATCTTCCTCTTGAGCATGTCCGTCCCGATCTGTTCGATACCGGTGCAATCGTAGCCTACCCGGCCAGCGCAGGGGGTTTTGCGACACCCTCTGAAGCCGCGAAAACAGTACGTTTCGGGGCTAAAGCCCCTCCTACGATGCAGCCGCCCCCCCCAGATCACCATTCGAAGCGCTCGACCTGCCCCAGCGAGCGCCCGAGAAAGCGCTCGCCTATGGTCTGGAAGCGCAGCGGCACGTCGGTCACCACGTAACGATAATCGGGCCGCGTGGTCTGCGTGCGCATCAGCGCGAGCGCCTGCAAGCGGGCGGCGGCGAGCTGGGCGGTGGTGGTGGCCGAATCGACCAGCCGCACTCCCGGCCCCACGACTTCCTTGAGCAGCGGTTTGAGCAACGGGTAGTGGGTGCAGCCCAGCACCAGGCTGGCGACATCTTCGGCAAGCACCGGGCGCAGATACTCCTGCGCGGTCAGGCGCGTCACCGGGTGGTCGAGCCAGCCTTCCTCGACCAGCGGCACGAACAGCGGGCAGGCCTGCGAGTACACCCGCGCACCGGCATCCAGTTCATGGATGCGTCGCGCGTAGGCGTTGCTGTTGATGGTGGTGGGGGTGCCGATCACGCCGATGCCATGGCCACCGGATTGCTCCACCGCCGCCAGCGCGCCGGCCTCGATCACGTCGATCACCGGAATGTCGCGCGCGCGCTCCTGCACCACCTGCGACGCCACCGCCGCCATGGTGTTGCACGCGACGATCAGCATCTTGACGTTCTGCTGCAACAGAAAGTCGGTGATCTGCGCGGTGTAGTGTTCGATGGTCGCCACCGACTTGATGCCGTAGGGCACGCGCGCGCTGTCGCCGAAATAGACGATGTGCTCCAGCGGCAGGCGTTCCATCAGCGCCCGCACCACGGTCAACCCGCCGATGCCGGAATCAAATACGCCTATCGGACGGGATCGATCCATAGAGTCTGCTGCCACGCGTTGGTGCGAAAAGGGCGAATTCTACCCCGCTATGCCTCGTGTTGCCGCAGCGCCCACGCGACGTGTTCGCGCACCAGTTCGGATTCGTCATCGCGGCGGGCCGCCAGCGCCGTCACCACCTCGGCGGACCCTGGAGCGTTGCCCAGCGCCACCGCGAGGTTGCGCAACCAGCGCTCGTGTCCGATACGGTAGATCGGACTGCCGGCCATGCGCGCCTGGAAGTCGCCCGCCGACCAGCCGAACAAGTCCACCAGGGTGCTCGCATCGAGGTCATGACGCGGCGCGTAATCGCCTTCATCGGTGAGACGCGCGAAGCGGTTCCACGGACAGGCGAGCTGGCAGTCGTCACAGCCATAGACGCGATTGCCGATCAACGGGCGCAGCGCCTCGGGGATAGGCCCGCCCAGTTCTATGGTCAGGTAGGAAATGCACAAGCGCGCATCGACCCGATACGGCGCGACGATGGCGCCGGTCGGACAGGCATCGATACAGGCCGTGCAGGTGCCGCAGTGGTCGCGCGCGGGCGCATCCACCGGCAGCGGCAGGTCGGTGAAGATCTCGCCGAGAAAGAAGAACGACCCCGCGCCGCGGTCGAGCAGCAAGGTGTGCTTGCCCCGCCACCCCAGCCCGGCGCGGCTGGCGAGTTCGACTTCCAGCACCGGCGCCGAATCGACGAACACGCGGTAACCGTGTGGCGCCTCGGCGCCGATCCGCTCCGCGAGTTTTTGCAGACGGGCGCGCATTACTTTGTGATAATCGCGCCCCAGCGCATAGCGCGACACGTAGCCCAGTGCAGGGTCGGCGAGAATATCTCGGGCCGGCGCGGCATCCGGCAGATAGCGCATGCGCGCGCTGATCAC
>JACOUN010000049.1 GCA_016177805.1 Rhodocyclales bacterium | reverse complement strand
CTTCCCACAGGGCGTCAGGCGGAGCGACAAGTTCCTGCAGGGCGTCGAGCGCAGCGACGCGCTCCTCCGAAGTCATGATTCTCGCTTGATCAATCAGGGCTTCCACTCGTGCATTCACTATTCAACCCTCCAGATTCGCAATCTTCACCGCAATTCTCCCATTCTTCCGCCCCGAAGCATAGGATCGTCTGGTCCTTGAAGATGTTCCGGTTCTGCGGAACCGCGTGTTCCTCGACCACCTCGAACAGAGCGTTGTACGGTGATAGACCGTTTCCAGCCACGCCCACAGGCGGGCGTTGAGATCGTCCAGGCTGCCGATGAGCCGTTCATCGAGCTCAGTGAGAAACTGATCGCGGCAGGTAGGTCTTCGCCAGTCTCCCGTTGATCGGCACGCGTGGGCCGTGCATCACATCGCCATACCAGATCGCGCCGGCCGTGGCGGCGACGAAACTGCGCTTCTCCTCGGGCAGACTCGCCGAGCCGCTGATCCGCGACAGACCGTGCTGTTGCAGCAGACGGTGAATGGCTGAGCGTGACAAGCTGTCGTGGGCGACGCTGCCGGCGGCTTCGAGCAATTGCCGAATTTGGCGGAGCGAGCGCTTCGGGTTCTCGCGTTTGGCGGCGAGAATGGCCGCCTGGATGGCGGCGGGCAGCTTCGACTGACCCCGGTCCAGGCGTGGCTTCGACGCCAGTCCATCGATGCCATGGGCGCGAAAGGCGTAGTACCACGCCTGAATCGTCTTCTCGCCCAGATGGCGGCGACGGGTGCCGGGAATGGCGTACTCGCGTCCGGCAAGCTCCCGGAGGATGCGAGGGCGACACTTTCGCGCGTATTGAACGGCTCATCCGGCACGCCCGCGACGCCGAGCAGACCGGCGGTGATCAGGCATCAGATGATGGCCTGCAAACCCTTGTCGGCGATGACGTTGAGCAGCTTGAGGGCCGGCCCGGTGGGATGGGTTTCGCCTTGCTCCCACTTGCGCACGGTCGAGGCCGACGTATGCAAATGAAGAGCGAACACCGGCTGGCTGAACTTCAAGGCTTCGCGCAGGCGTTTGATGTCGGCAGCACTAAGCTCGCGCACCGGCGGCGGGCAGATCGCGTCGAACTCGCGCATCGTCACCTTGCCGATCGCGCCCGCTTCATGGAGCGCGGCCAGGTCGCCACGCAGGGATTCAATGATCTTGCCCACAATGCACCTCCAATAACACGCCCGACTGCAGCGCCTTCGACAAAGCCTCGGCGGACAGTTCCAGGAACACCTTGCCGGCGAACTGCAGCGCCTTCTTCTCGTCCTGCGTGATGTTCGCCTTGTCGCTCTTGGGAAACCCATGCAGGAACACGTAGCGACTACCGATCCGGGCCGACAGCAGCGTGCGGTAGCCGCCGCTCTTGCCACCGCCGGGGCGGGCCACCCGCTTCTTGTAGAGAAAGCCGCCCAAGTCCGCGTCAATCAAACCGCTTTCCATCTCCTGAACCGCTTTGCACAAGGCGGCATCGGACAGCTTTTCGCCCGCCTGCCATCGCGCAAAATCCTTGCGCTTGAGGATGCGCGTCATCTCAATCTCCAAACCATACCCGTAACGGGCACACTTTTCCAGACCCCAGGAGGCTGCCGCCCATGCGCTCACCTGTTTGGGTTCCTGGTGAGCGGCGATGATCAACTTGCGCCGTGAAAACAGGAAATCCGCACCTACCGCGAGCGCGCTTGCACCGCGGCGAGGATGCCGCCGAGGATGTCGGCGGGCGTCGGGGGGCAGCCGGTGACGGTCACGTCGACCGGGATCACGTTCGCGACCCGGCCGCAACTGGCGTAGCTCTCGCCGAAGAAGCCGCCGGTGCAGCCGCAGTCGCCGACCGCGACGACGAGCTTGGGTGCCGGTGTCGCGTCATAGGTGCGCCGCAGCGCGACTTCCATGTGGCGCGATACCGGGCCGGTGACCAGCAGCATGTCGGCGTGGCGCGGGCTGGCGACGAAGCGGATGCCGAGTCCTTCGATGTTGTAGTAGGGGTTGTTGAGCGCGTTGATTTCCAGTTCGCAGCCGTTGCATGAACCGGCATCGACCTGCCGGATCGCAAGCGCGCGTCCGAGGATGGCGAGGATTTCGCCTTGAACCGGGTGGGCGCCGTGACAGGCCACGCCCTGCGGTTGCGGCACCGGTTCGGTGATGCGGGGGCGGCGGGCGAGGTATTTCAGAATGTGCCACACGATCACAGGTCCTGCCCTGAATAGCTCAGATTGAACGATTTGTTGATCAGCGGAAAATCCGGAACGATGTTGCCGATGATCGCGTGTTCGAGCACTGGCCAGTTCTGCCATGACGGGTCGTGGCAGTGGCAGCGGGCGATGCGCCCCGCCGCGTCGGTTTCCAGCGCGACGAACACCTGACCGCGCCAGCCTTCTATCCACCCGGCGCCGGCGCCATCGGGCGCGGTGGCAAGCGGAACGTGGATCGGGCCGTCCGGCAGCGCGGCGAGCAGCGCCTCCATCAGCTTGAATGAGGCGAAACACTCTTCGAAACGCATCGCGACCCGCGCCGCCACGTCGCCGTTGAGATGGCTGCAGGCGAGCACCGGCACGGCGTCATAGGGCGGGCAGGGGAAGTCGGCGCGCAGATCGGCGGTCTGCCCGCTGGCGCGGCCGGCCAGTCCGCACAGCCCGAGCCGGGCGGCGAGGGCGGGGGTGACGCGGCCGGTGGTGACGAAGCGGTCCTGCAAGCCGGCGTGTTCTTCATAAATGTTGCGCAGTTCGGCGACTTCCCGCGCCATGTGGCGGGCTTGATCGCGCAGCGTCGCGCACCGCGCGGCATCGAGATCGTCGGCGATGCCACCGGGGCACACCCGGTCCATCAGCAGCCGGTGGCCGAAACACGCCTGGTTGGTGCGTAGCCAGTCTTCGCGCAGGCGTGAGAACTGGGCCAGGGCGAAACCGAAGGCCGCGTCGTTGCCCAGCGCGCCAAGGTCGCCGAGGTGGTTCGCGACGCGCTCGCGTTCGAGCAGCAGCGCGCGCAACCACGCCGCGCGTGGCGGCACCCGCACCCCGGCGAGCGATTCGGCCGCCATCGCGTAGGCCCAGGCGTAGGCGACGCTGCTGTCGCCCGAGACCCGCCCGGCCAGGCGCGCGCCTTGCGCGACTTCCATGCCGATGAAGCGCCGCTCGATTCCCTTGTGCGTGTAGCCGAGCCGTTGTTCCAGGCGCAGCACCTTTTCGCCGACCACCGAGAAGCGGAAGTGTCCCGGCTCTATGGTGCCGGCGTGCACCGGGCCGACCGGGATTTCGTGCACCCCGTCGCCGTCGACGAACACGAAGGGATAGGCGTCGGGCTGCGCGTCGAAGCGTTCCTGCCCGGTGTGGTCGCCGCGCAGCGGAAAGTAGTCGGCGGGCCACGCGCCGTGGCGCAGCCACGGGCGGCAATCGGCGGCCCCCTCGGCCTCGATGCCGACCAGGTCATGCGCGGCGCGTTGCAGGCGTATCGCCGGCACGAAGTCGCGCGAGATGTCGGGGTAGGCCGGGTGCTCCGCATCCAGGCCGAGTTTCGCCCACAGCAGCCCGTCGGCGGTCGCGTACGCGGCCGACACTGTGTAGCGGCCGGTGCGCGCGCGTTCGTCGCTGCCCCACAGGCTCACGAGATGGCCCCTGGCTTCGGCCACGGCCCGCGCCAGCGCGCTCCACTGGGTGGCGTCGACGTGGGCGAGGTGGATCGGCAGCGGCGTGGCGATCGGTGCGAAATGGCAATCGACTCCGGGAAACTGCATGGTCAGCCTCCGATCATGAGCGCGGCCTGGCGGTACCAGCCATTCAGGTACGGCGGGATGTACAGCCCCAGCATCAGCGCCAGCCCCAGATGAATGAACACCGGCAGCAACGCCGGCGGGTGCGCCAGCGGGCGCAGCGAGGTTTCGCCGAACACCATGGGCTGCACCCGCCTGAAGATCGCGGCAAACGCGACGCCGAGTGCGATCAGCAGCAGCGGCGTCGCCCACGGCAGCTCGCGCATCGCGGTGGTCAGGATCAGGAACTCGCTGGCGAACACGCCGAACGGGGGCATGCCGAGGATCGCCAGCGCGCCCAGCATCAGCCCCCAGCCGACCGTGGGGCTCACCTTGAGCAGCCCACGGATGTCGTCCATGGCCTGCGAACCAGCCTTCTGCGCGGCATGCCCGACGGCGAAGAAGAGCGCCGACTTGACCAGCGCATGCACCGTCATGTGCAGCAGCCCGGCGAAGTTCGCGACCGGGCCGCCGAGGCCGAAGGCGAAGGTCATCAGCCCCATGTGCTCGATCGACGAGTAGGCGAACATGCGCTTGACGTCGCGCTGGCGCGACAGGAAGAACGCCGCCACCACCACCGTGACCAGCCCGAAGCCGACCATCATCTGCCCCGGCAGGCCGGTGCCCAGCGAGCCGTCGGCGAGCACCTTGACCCGCAGTACGGCATACAGGGCCACGTTCAGCAATAGCCCGGAGAGCACCGCCGAGATCGGCGTCGGACCTTCGGCATGTGCGTCCGGCAGCCAGTTGTGCACCGGCACCAGACCGACCTTGGTGCCGTAGCCGAGCAGCAGGAAGGCGAACGCCAGCGACAGGATGGCCGGATCGAGCTGGTGGCTGGCGCGCGCCAGATGGGTCCACAGCAAGGTTGTGTCGCCGCCGCCGATCGCCCGCTCGGCGGCGAGGTACAGCAGGATGGTGCCGAACAGCGCCTGGGCGATGCCGACGCCGCACAGGATGAAGTACTTCCACGCCGCTTCGAGACTGGCCGCGCTGCGGTACACCGACACCAGCAGCACGGTGGTCAGGGTGGCCGCTTCCATCGCGACCCACAGGATGCCGAGGTTGTTGGTGGTCAGCGCCAGCAGCATCATGCCGTTGAACACCTGGTACATGCTGTGATAGAGGCGCATGCGCGGCGGCGTCATCTTGCCGTGATCGCGCTCGACGCGCATGTAGGGGCGCGAGAACAGCGAGGTGGTGAAGCCGACGAAGGCGGTCAGCGTCACCAGGAACACGTTCAGCGCGTCGACGAAGAACCACTCGGCCCACACCAGCAACGGCCCGTCGCGCACCACGATCGCGGTCAGCCAGCACGCCGCGATCAGGGTCAGCAGGCTCACCGCGGCGTTCAGCTCGGCGGCAAACTCCCGGTGGCCCCACAGCGCCAGCAGCAGCCCGCCAAGCAGCGGAATCGCGAGGACGAGGAGGAGGGCGTCCATCAGTCTTCCTTCAGCTTTTCGAGGTGGCGGATGTCGAGGCTGTCGAACTGCTCGCGGATCTGGAACATGAATACGCCCAGTATCAAGATGCCCACCAGCACGTCGAACGCGATGCCCAGTTCGACGATCATCGGCATGCCGCTGGTCGCGGCGGTCGCGGCGAAGAACAGTCCGTTTTCCATCGACAGGAAGCCGATCACCTGCGGCACCGCCTTGGCGCGCACGATCATCATCAGGAACGACAGCAGCACGCACGCCAGCGCGATGCCGAGCGTGCCGTGGGCGATCGAGGTCGACAGCCTTGCAATCGGTCCCGCGAGGTTGAAGGCGAAGATCACCAGCACGATGCCTAGCAGCATGGTGGTGGGGATGTTGAACAGCGTCTCGACGTCCCAGCGCACGTTGAGGCGGATGATCACGCGGTGCAGCAGGATCGGGATCAGGACCACCTTCAGCGCGAAGGTGACGGCCGCCGAATAGTAGAGGTGGTGCTGGCCGGTCAGGTGCGCCACCACCAGGGTCGCCGCCACCAGCGCCACGCCTTGCAGGGTGAACAGGTGGATCAGCGTCAGGATGCGGCGTTGCGCGATCATGGCGAATGCCAGCACCAGCAGCACGACGGCGAACAGGTTGATCGACTGGGCGAGCAGCAGACTCATTCTAGGCTCCCAGCAGGACGTGCACGAGCAACGCGAGCACCGCGAGCAGGAATGCCGTGGTGAGAAACTCCGGCACGAGGAACAGGCGCTTCTTGGCGTTGATGGTCTCGATCAGCGCCAGCAACACCCCGCCGACCGCCAGCTTGGCGACCAGCACCGGAATCGCGAGCACGATCGCAAACGGCGTGCCGGCTTCGGCGATGCCCCACGGCACGAACAACGCCAGACCGATGCATGAATAGGCGAACAGCTTGAGTGACGCGGCCCATTCGACCAGCGCCAGGTGGCGGCCCGAGTATTCGAGGATCAGCGCCTCGTGGATCATGGTCAGTTCAAGATGGGTCGTGGGGTTGTCGACCGGCACGCGCGCGTTCTCGGCCAGCGACACCATGGTGAAGGCCACCCCGGCCACCGCCAGGCTGGGATGGATCGCGAACGGCTGGTGCGTGAGCGTCTCGACGATTTTCGCCAGCGAAGTCGATTGCGTGATCAACGACGCGGAGAACAGCACCATCAACAACGCGGGTTCGGCGAGAAAGCCGACCAGCATCTCGCGGCGCGCGCCCAGCGTGCCGAAGGCGGTGCCGATGTCGATCGCCGCAAGCGATATGAACACCCGCGCCAGCGCGAACAGCCCGACCAGCGCGATTGCGTCGGCGGCGGGCGCCAGCGGCAGATCGGTCGACAGCGTCGGAGCGATGCCGCACGCCAGCGCCATGCAGCCGAACATGATGTAGGGGGCGATGCGGAACAGTGGCGATGCCGTGTCGGCGACCACCGATTCCTTGTTGAACAGTTTGTGCAGTACGCGGTAGGGCTGCAGCAGGCTGGGGGCGCGGCGGTTCTGCAGCCACGCGCGCCACTGGTTGACCCAGCCGGTCAGCAATGGCGCCAGCGCCAGCGCCAGCGCGATCGCGAGCAACTGCGCGAGGATTCCGCCGATACTCATGCCGTCACCACCAGCAGCAACACGATCAGGGTCACGAAGCTGTACAGCAGGTAGATCGCGATGCGCCCCTGCTGCAACCGCCCGACCAGCCGCCCGATGCGTTCGGTGAGCTGGGCCACGGGCAGGTACAGCCAGTGCCAGAAGTGGTCTTCGATCGTCACGCGATACGACGGCTTCGCGTCGAATGGCGACGGCAGTTCGCGGCGCATGTGGAACACCGGCTCGAAGATCTGCCGGATCGGCTGGCCGAAACCCTCGGCGGTGTCCTGCATGCGTGCCGTCTGGGCCGGATATCCGCAGTCCCAGGGTGGCGCGCGGCGGATGCGCCCGTGGTAGAGCTTGCGCACCAGCGCGACCGCCAGCAATACCGCGAGACTGACGACCACGAGAAATACCAGCGGGCCGTAACTGGCGCGCTCGGGCGTGCTCGGCGACAGCAACAACCAGCCGTGGGCGCGCACTGTATCGGCGATGCCGGAACCGACCAGCAGTTGCGTGACCCGGTCGATCGCGATGATGACCGGCACCGGAAACAGGCCCAGCAGCAGGGTGCCCGCTCCGAGCCACACCAGGCCGGCACGTTCCAGCGGTGAGGCGGGGTGGGCGTGGGCGAGCCTGGGTTCGCGCGGTTGGCCGAGGAACACCACGCCGAAGAACTTCACCATCGTATAGCCAGCGAGCGCCGCCACCAGCGCAATGCCCGCCGCCACCACCGGGATCAACATGTTGAGGAAGGAGTCCGGCAACCCGGTGGTGAACAGGAAACTCTGCAGCAGCAACCACTCCGAGACGAAACCGGAAAACGGCGGCAGGCCGGAACTGGCGAGCACGCCGACGAGCGACAGCCACGCCACCCACGGCATGTGCCGCATCAGCCCGCCGAGCTTGCCCAGGCTGCGTTCGCCGGTGGCATGCAGCACCGAGCCGGTCGCGAGGAACAGCAGGCTCTTGAACAAGGCATGGCCGATGACGTGGTACAGCGTCGCGGTCAGCGCCAGTGCCGACAGCGCCGTCATGCCGTACGAATTGAACAGCACGCCGAGGCCGATGCCGATGAACAGCAGGCCGATATTCTCGATCGAGGAATACGCGAGCAGGCGTTTCATGTCGGTCTGCACCGCGCTGAACACCACGCCGTACAGCGCGCTTACCAGCCCGATGGCCAGCAGCATCACCCCCCACCACCACTGTTGCGCGCCGAGCAGGTCGAAGCCGACGCGCAACACGCCGTAAATGGCCGTTTTCAGCATCACCGCGCTCATCAGCGCCGACACCGGCGACGGGGCGGCCGGATGGGCCTCGGGCAGCCACACATGCAGCGGCACGATGCCCGCCTTGGCGCCGAAACCGGCCGTCGCCAGCAGGAACGCGACCGATGCCCACAGCGGCGGCAGCGACTGGGCACGCATGTTGGCGAAGGTGTAGTCGCCGGTGTTGGCCTGCAGCACACCGAAACACAGCAGGATCGCGATCGCGCCGACGTGGGCGATCAGCAGGTACAGGAAGCCCGCCTCGCGGATCGCCGGCACCCGGTGGTTGGTGGTGACGAGAAAGAACGAGGACAAGGCCATCGTTTCCCACATCACCATGAACGCGTAGGCGTCATCGGCCAGCACCACCATCGCCATGCTTGCGAGGAACAGGTGGTATTCCAGGCACAGCAACCCCGGTGGCGTCCCTTCACCGACGCGGAAGTAACCGGCCGCAAAGACCGAGATGCCGACCGTGGTCGCGCCGATCACGAGCAGGAAGAACGCCGACAGGCCGTCGAGACGCAAATGGAACGGCAGATCGGGCAAGCCCAGCGCAAGCACCGTGGTTTGCGGCGCACTGAAGAGCGCGGCAAGTGCAAGACCCGCCAGCGCCACCCCGAGCACCGCACCGGCCGGGAACAGCACGCGGGCCACCAACGAGGTTTGGCGCAACACCGCGATGCCCGCGAGTCCGAGCGCCAGCCAGCCGGCGATGACGATCAGTATTGCGTCGAGTATCCGCACGCGCCCCCCCCGTGGGTCAGCGATAACGATGATGGGTTGCCGCTCTATGGCTGACGGCAGCCCGGCGCCGATCGAGGCTGTGCTGGATACGCCGGGCGAGCGACGCGAGGTCGACGCGGTGGCGCGCCGCAAGCACATTCGCCGCTTCGCGCAGTTGCGTGCGCCCAGGCGGGAAACGCGGGTCGGCACTGGCGAACACGATGCGGTTCTCGTCTTCCTCGGCTCGCACGACCGCGACGCGATCGCCGAAGCTGTCGCCAATGCGCGAGAGATACTGTCCGCAACGGGCATCGCCGGACCACAGGTTCACAACCATCATCCCGCCCTCCGCAAGCATCGCCCGGCAGTCATCGTAGAAGCGTGCCGAACATAGTTGATCGGGCATGCCCGCGATGTCGAAGCCGTCGACGATCAACACGTCGGCGGCTTCGCCCGGCTCGCGCACATATTCGGCCCCGTCGCGACACAATACCCGCAAGCGCGGACCGTCCGGCGGAATTCCGAACTCATCGCGCAGCGCGATCACTTCCGGATCGATCTCCACGGCGGTTACCACCGTGTCGGGCAGCGTGTCGAGGCAGTATTTGACGAGCGAGCCGCCACCGAGCCCGATCATCGCAATGTGTCGCGGCGCCGGGTGAAACAGCACGAACCCCATCATCGCGCGAGTGTAATCGAGTGCAAGCGCGTTCGGTTCGTCTAGCGCCATCTGGCTCTGGATCGTCAGGGCGTCGAAATGCAGCGTGCGCTGGCCGTCGGCGTCGATGACGAAGGGGCGACCGTCGCAGTGCTCGGACATCGTGCTCAACCAGCCCAGCAGATCATGCCTGTCGCCCACCTTGGAAAGCTCCTTGTGATCATTGCGTTACCATTCAGTGCACATTACGTTACAAACGTTGACGCCTTCAATGGTAATTTGATGGTAATTGAATGCATATGATTTCGTGGTGACCGCGCGATGAAAGAGAACCGAACTGCCCGCCTGACGCTGCTGATCGACCCCGAGAAGAAGAAGCTGTTCGAGGAGATCTGCGCGAGCAAGGACCTGACGCCGTCACAAGTCGTGCGCCGCCTGATCCGCAAGTACATCCAGGACAACGCGGGCGGCAGGACGCTGCCCGATTGGCTCAAGGACACGGAGTGACCGCTCGGCCCCCTGGGCACAGGGCAATCGCATGATTACGATCAGCATTCTCGTAGGAGCGGCTTTAGCCGCGAACAATACTGTTTTCGCGGCTAAAGCCGCTCCTACGAAGCGCCCAACGCCATACCCAAGTGCTCGGAATATACGAAAAAGCACTTCATGCGATTGCCCTGCCCCTGGGCACGCCTGCGGCGCGTAGGAGCGCCTTCAGCCGCGAAAGCGGTGAGGTCGCGGCTGAAACCGCTCCTACGAGAGAGAGTTGCCCGGTTGGCGCGATTGCCCCCGTGCGGCCGTGCGCCGGCGGTGGTCAGTGGCTGGCGAGGTTCATGGTCCAGTAGGGGCTGTAGCCACCGGCTGGCCCCGCGATGCAGGCTACTCCGACGTCCTGCACATACGGGTTCATGATGTTCTCGCAGTGACCGGCGCTGTTCATCCACGCATCCATCACCGCGTTGACGCTGGGTTGCCCTGCCGCGATGTTCTCCGCCCAAGTGCTCCACTGGTAGCCCTGGCGGGTGATGCGCTGGCCGGCGTTGCTGCCGTCGGAGCCGGTGTGGCTGAAGAAATTGTTGTTCACCATGTCCTGGGTATGCACTGAAGCGGCATTGGTCAGCGCGGTGTTCCATTGCAGCGCCGGCGCCGGGCCGTTGAAGCTTGAGCCGCAGGTAGCCCCGGCGGCGCGTTCAGCGTTGATCCGCGCCAGCAGGGCGCTCTGGAAGTTGCTCAATCCGCAGGTTGGGTCGGTGCCGCCCGAGCCGGGTGGGGTGGCGCCCAGCAGTACGTAGGCATCGATCCGGACCGTGACGTTGGTGTAGGTCGTGCCGGCGTAGGTCACCGAGCCGAGCGTCAGCATTCCGGTGGCCGGGTCGAAGCTGGTCGCCCCCGCACTACCCGAGCCCACGCCCAGCAGCGCATAGGCATTGATGGTGGCCGTGACGTTGGTATAGGTCGCCCCGTTGAACGTGACCGCGTCCAGCGTCAGCAGGTTACTCGACCCGTTGAACGTGTTCGCGGCGGCCGCGTCGAGCGCCATGCTCAATCCGGCCATTGCGATCACCAGCCTGGTTGTTCTTGTCATCGTGATTTCCCCGTTTTATCAATGGATGGGCGCGTCAGCGGTCGTCAGTCGAGTTGCCAGGTCAGCCCCAGGGTGACGCCTGCCGCGTCTATGCCGGGGTTGGGACTGGTCATGCCGCCGTTGGAGTGATGGACGAAGTAGGCCGAGCCGGAGAGTGCGGTGGTCTTGTTGATCTGTTGCCGCAAGCCCAGTTGGGCGAAGAAGTTGAGTGTGAATTTCTGCCCCTGGCCGCCCTCGACCCCCTTGGCGTTGATGTAACCGACACCGCCCCCGACGGAGGTGAACAATGCGGTGCGCTGGTTGGGAAACCACAGCTCGATGGAAGGCGCGCCTGAGAACCCGATGTAGTAATCCTCGGCGCCGCGTGGAAAGGTTTCGAGCAGCAGCGCCAGCCGATGGCGGAACAGCAGCCGCGTGCCGTCCTCGCCGCGCCACAGATCGAACACCGCCGGACTGCGCCACACCAGTTGCGTGGGCACCACCCGGTAGTCGAGCTTGCTGTTGTGCTTGACCTTGGTGAGATAGCCGGTCTCGATGCTCCATTCGGCATGATCGGCGGGCAAGTTCTGGGCGTGCGCGGCGGGGCCGGGTGCCACCAAGCCCAGAAGCGCCATGGCCCAGGCGGCAGTGATTCCGTGCGAGCATGAGACTCGCGATCTGCATGACATGATTTTCATTGTATTTTTCTTGCTGCCATAAGAGTCAGGTGGGCGCGTTCCCGCCGACTGCGACCTTGCTTGCGCCGATGATGTCGAGGATCGCTCCCGTTGCAATGCCGACAGTATATGCGACGAGGTCCGGCCAGTGGAACGTGGAGCCGAGAACGAGATGGCCCGGAGTGGTGGCGCGGATGGCGTTGATCCACGGCGCTTGATAGAGCTGGCTGAACTCGACGCCGTAACATGTAAGCAACGCGAGTCCGGCTACCTTCCAGGTGCCCGCTCTGGGCGCGAGCGTGCAGTAGCCGAGAAAGATCATCAACGCCCACAAGGTGTCGCCGGGTGATTTATCCAGCGCGGCGGGTAGCCAGGCGGCGTACTTCCGGGAGGCGAGTCCGAGCGCGATGACGGCAACGACGGCCGCACCGTAAAGCAACCTGTTGCGGGGACGTGCGCGTCGATGCCGCATGGGAGAGCGTCTGATGGTGAAGTGACGGGTGGCAGGGTAACTCATGGCGCGTGCTTGTTGATCGGCTGCTATAGGTTGGATCGGAAGTATCCGGCCACGCCGTTCAGCCTGCGCTGTCGGTATGACCTCGGTCACGCCATGGATGAGCCCGGCCGCACGATTCTGTATCATGTCGCTTTGCCATGATCCGCGCTGCGGATTGCCCGTTATTGAGGATGGTTACCATGAGTTTGACCCCGGAGTCAGTCACGCAGGCGCTGAAAGCCGCCATCGATCCCAACACCGGCAAGGATTTCGTGTCGGCGCGTTGCATCAAGAACCTGGAGGTCAAGGGCGCCGATGTCAGTTTTGCGCTTGAACTGGGTTACCCGGCGAAGAGCCAGTACGAGCAGTTGCGCGCGCTGCTGACCGATGCGTTGGCGGGGCTGGAGGGGCTGGGCAAGGTCGACATCGACATTCACAGCAAGATCATCGCCCACGCGGTGCAGCAGGGGGTGAAGCTGCTGCCGGGGGTGAAGAACATCATCGCCGTGGCTTCGGGCAAGGGCGGCGTGGGCAAGAGCACCACGGCGGCCAACATCGCGCTGGCGCTGGCGGCCGAGGGCGCGCGGGTCGGGGTGCTGGATGCGGACATCTACGGCCCGTCGCAGCCGCAGATGCTGGGTATTGCCGATCAGCGGCCGCAGTCGGCCGACGGCAAGACCATGGAGCCGCTGGAAGCCTACGACCTGCAGGTGATGTCGATCGGCTTCCTGGTCGATGTCGAGACGCCGATGGTGTGGCGCGGTCCGATGGCGACCCAGGCGCTCAACCAGTTGCTCAAGGATACGAACTGGAATGATCTCGACTACCTGGTGGTCGACATGCCGCCGGGCACCGGCGACATCCAGCTCACGCTGTCGCAGAGCGTGCCGGTGACCGGGGCGGTGATCGTCACCACGCCGCAGGACATCGCGCTGCTCGATGCGCGCAAGGGTCTGAAGATGTTCGAGAAGGTCGGGGTGCCGATCATCGGCGTGGTCGAGAACATGAGCGTGCATATCTGCAGCAACTGTGGCCACGAAGAGCCGATTTTCGGCGCAGGCGGCGGGCAGAAGCTGTGCGACGACTACAAGATGACGTTTCTCGGCGCGCTGCCGCTGGACCTGCAGATCCGCATGGAGGCCGACAACGGCGTGCCGACCGTGGTGGCCGATCCGCACGGGCGGGTGGCTGGCATTTACAAGGACATCGCGCGCAAGGTGGCGGTGGGTGTGGCCGAGCGGGCCAAGGACATGACCCACAAATTCCCGACCATCGTCATCCAGAACAACTGAACATTTGGCTTGACGAAAAATTCACCGCCAGGGCGCTATTGCTCGTTAAACTACGCGCATTTTTCCAGACCGGCGTTGGCCGGCCCGGCCGCAGAGGAAACGCGCCCCATGTCCATCAAGTCAGACAAGTGGATCCGCCGCATGGCGGACAAGGAACGGATGATAGAGCCGTTCGCCCCCGAACTCGTGCGCACCAACGGCGGCGGCAAGATCGTGTCTTACGGGACTTCGAGCTATGGCTACGACGTGCGCTGCGCCAACGAATTCAAGATTTTCACCAACATCAATTCCACCATCGTCGACCCCAAGAATTTCGATGAGCGCAACTTCGTCGATTTCGTTGGTGATGTGTGCATCATTCCGCCCAACTCGTTCGCGCTGGCGCGCACCGTCGAGTATTTCCGCATACCGCGCAGCATCCTGACGGTGTGCCTGGGCAAAAGCACCTACGCGCGCTGCGGCATCATCGTGAACGTGACGCCGCTGGAACCGGAGTGGGAAGGGCACGTCACGCTGGAATTCTCGAATACCACGCCGTTGCCGGCCAAGATCTACGCCAACGAAGGCATTGCACAGATGTTGTTCTTCGAGTCGGACGAGGTGTGCGCGACCTCGTATCGCGATCGTGGCGGCAAGTACCAGGGGCAGCAGGGCGTCACGCTGCCGAAGATCTGATCTTCGTCGTGTCGTAGCAAGCGCTTGATCCGGGGCCGGGAACGGCCCCTTGCGCTTTTTTCAGTCGGGTTTTTGCATCCACCACGGACACGCCGTCCATTTGCCGCAAGGCGCAATGCTGGAGAGAACGATGCGCTTCCATTTTCCTGTCATCATCATCGACGAGGACTTTCGCTCGGAGAACACTTCCGGACTCGGTATCCGGGCGCTGGCCAAGGCCATCGAGGAGGAGGGGGTCGAGGTGCTGGGGGTGACCAGCTACGGCGACCTGGCATCGTTCGCGCAGCAGCAGAGTCGCGGCTCGGCCTTCATCCTGTCCATCGACGACGATGAGTTCGTCTCGCCCGAGGCCTCCGATCAGGCGATTGCCGGTCTGCGCGCGTTCGTGCAGGAAATACGCTTTCGCAACGCCGACATTCCGATCTTCCTGTATGGCGAAACGCGCACCAGCCGGCACATTCCGAATGACGTGCTGCGCGAGATGCACGGCTTCATCCACATGTTCGAGGACACCCCCGAGTTCGTCGCGCGCTACATCGTGCGCGAGGCCAAGAACTATCTCGAAACCCTGGCGCCGCCGTTCTTTCGCGCGCTCACCCACTACGCGGCCGACAGCTCCTATTCCTGGCACTGCCCCGGCCACTCGGGCGGGGTCGCGTTCCTGAAGAGCCCGGTCGGACAGATGTTCCACCAGTTCTTCGGCGAGAACATGTTGCGCGCCGACGTGTGCAACGCGGTCGAGGAGCTGGGGCAGTTGCTCGACCACACCGGCCCGGTGGCGGCTTCCGAGCGCAACGCGGCGCGCATCTTCAATTGCGATCACCTGTATTTCGTGACCAACGGCACGTCCACGTCGAACAAGATGGTGTGGCACACCACGGTGGCGCCCGGTGACATCGTGGTGGTGGACCGCAACTGCCACAAGTCCATCCTCCACTCCATCATCATGACCGGGGCGCTGCCGGTGTTCCTGACCCCGACGCGCAACCACTACGGCATCATCGGGCCGATTCCGCTCGAAGAGTTTTCCATGGAAAACATCGCGCGCAAGATCGCAGCCAATCCGTTCGCGCGCGATGCGGCCAACAAGAAACCGCGCATCCTGACCATCACGCAGTCCACCTACGATGGGGTGATGTACAACGTCGAGACCATCAAGGACATGCTCGACGGGCAGATCGATACCCTGCATTTCGACGAGGCGTGGCTGCCGCACGCGGCGTTTCACGATTTCTACGGTGACTACCACGCCATCGGCGCGGACCGTCCGCGGTGCAAGGAATCGATGATGTTCTCGACCCAGTCCACGCACAAGCTGCTGGCCGGGTTGTCGCAGGCCTCGCAGATCCTGGTGCAGGACTCGGAGACGCGCCGGCTCGATCGCGACATCTTCAACGAGGCCTACCTGATGCACACCTCGACCTCGCCGCAGTACGCGATCATCGCCTCGTGCGATGTGGCGGCGGCGATGATGGAGCCGCCGGGCGGGCCGGCGCTGGTCGAGGAATCGTTGTCCGAGGCGGTCGAGTTCCGCCGCGCGATGCGCCAGGTCGAAGCCGAGTTCGGCGCGGCCGACTGGTGGTTCAAGGTGTGGGGGCCGGAATATCTCGCCGAGGAGGGCATGGGCGAGCGCGAGGACTGGATGCTCAAGGCCGGCGAGCGCTGGCACGGCTTCGGCAATCTGGCCGAAGGCTTCAACATGCTCGACCCGATCAAGGCCACCATCATCACGCCGGGGCTGGACGTGGACGGCGACTTCGCCGACTGGGGCATCCCCGCCGGCATCCTGACGCGCTACCTGGCCGAGCACGGCATCATCGTGGAAAAGACCGGGCTTTATTCGTTCTTCATCATGTTCACGATCGGCATCACCAAGGGGCGCTGGAACACGCTGGTGACCGAGCTGCAGCAGTTCAAGGACGACTACGACGGCAACCAGCCGCTGTGGCGCGTCATGCCCGAGTTCATCGGCAAGTTCCCGCGCTACGAAAAGGTCGGGCTCAAGGACCTGTGCGCGCGCATCCATACGTTCTACAAGGCGCACGACGTGGCGCGGCTGACCACCGAGATGTATCTGTCCGACATGGTACCGGCGATGAAGCCGGCCGACGCGTTCGCGCGCATGGCGCACAAGGAGATCGAGCGCGTGCCCATCGACGACCTGCAGGGGCGCGTGACCGCGATGCTGGTCACGCCTTATCCGCCGGGCATTCCGCTGCTGATACCGGGCGAGCGCTTCAACGCGACCATCGTGCGCTATCTGCAGTTCGCGCGCGACTTCAACGCAGCGTTCCCCGGCTTCGAGACCGATATCCACGGGCTGGTGCGCCAGGAGATCGAAGGCAAGACGCTGTACTACGTGGACTGCGTCAAGTAGCGGCTCGGCAAGAACGCGACCCGGCCGCCAGCTTCTCCAGCCACTGCGCGGCGGGTTCGGGGCGCCCGTAGTAGTAGCCCTGGCGGATGACGCCGTCGGAATCGTCGAGGAAGCGCGCCTGGTCCTCGGTCTCGACCCCTTCGGCGACCACCCGCAACCCCAGGCGCGCGGCCACCGCCAGAATGGCGCCGACCAGCGCCGCATCGTGCGGGTCGGCGATCACGTCCTGTATGAAACTCTTGTCGATCTTCAGTTCGTGGATGGGCAGGCGCTTCAGATAGGCGAGGCTGGAGTAGCCGGTGCCGAAGTCGTCCAGCGAGAACCGCAGCCCCAGCAGGCGCAGGGCGTTCATCTTCGCGCTGGCGCGGGCATGGTCGTCGATGAACAGCCCCTCGGTGATTTCCAGCACCAACCGGTGTGGCGAGGCGCCGCTGCTGGCCAGTACGGCATGGATGTCATCGACGAAGCCGGCCATCCTGAAGTGGCGCGGGCTGATATTGACCGCGATGTCGAGCGCCACGGTGTGTACCGCCGGATGGGCGAGTATTTCGCACACCTGTTCGAGTACCCAGCGATCGATCAGGGCGATCAGGTCGGATTTTTCGGCGATCGGGATGAACACCTGGGGCGAAACGAGGCCGCGTTGCGGATGCCGCCAACGTACCAGGGCTTCGGCGCCGATGCGTCGTCCGGACGCGTCGACCTGGTCCTGCAGGTACAGATCCAATTGCCCTTCGCCGATGGCGTTGCGCAGCGCGTGCTCGAGTTCGTAGCACTCTCTGGCGGATTCGCCCATTTCGGTCTCGAAAAAGGCGGTTTGGCCACCCCCGCCCGACTTGGCCTGGCGCATGGCCAGATCCGCCAGGCGCAGCACGTCCGATGCGGTGGCGGTGGCAGTGGCAGTGGTGGCGGAGGGTTCCGGGAACAACGTCACGCCGATGCTGACTTCGAGTGAGATGGGCTCATCATCGAGCATCACGCCTGCGCGCAGCGCGGTGTGTATCCGCTGCGCCACGGCCTGCGCCGAGCGTGCCACGTTGGCGCGCTCGGAGGTGTCTGGCGCGAGCAGGACCGCGAACTCGTCCGAATCCAGGCGCGCCACCAGATCGTCGTCGTAAAGCAACCGTGCCAGGCAACCGGCCACTTCGGTCAATAGGGCGTCGCCAGTTGTCAGCCCACGGGCGGCGTTGATCATCTTGAATCGATCGAGATCAAGCAGCAGCACCCCTACGTGCCGCCCTTCATTGCGGGCAATGGCGAGCGCGTGGGTCAGTTCGCGCATGAACAGCGACCGGTTGGCCAGGCCGGTGAGCGGGTCGCGCCACGACAGGCGCTCGGCCGTGTCGCGCGCGCGCTGGATTTCGCCCATGTCCGACAGCACCGAGATGTAGTGGATGACGTCACCATGATCGTCGCGCAGTGCGCTGATGTTCTGCCAGATCGGGTGTGCCTCGCCGTTCTTGAGCCGGCACCACATTTCGCCGGACCAGTTGCCCGAGTCGTGCAGCTCGGCACGAATGCTGCGATAGAAGCTACGGTCGTGGTGTTTCGAGATCAGGGCGAACACTGAATGGCCGCGCACCTCGTCCTCGCTGTACCCGGTAATGCGCGTGAACGCCGGCGTGGTGCTTTCGATGCGTATGCGCCGATCGGTCACCAGTACTGCTTCGGTCATCGTTTCGAACACGCGCCGCGCGACATGCTGGTGTGCCTGGCTGGCCGCCAGCGCGGCGCCGATGTGCTGCGTCGCCTCGATCTGTTGGAGCAATCGGCGGTTTAGGTCGAGCAGTTCGGCGTCGCGCGCCGCCAAGTCGTGGAAGAGGGCTTCGAGTGCCGCATGGTCGGATAGCGCACCGGCGGATGCGAGATCGCGCAACAGTCCGAGCGCGAGGCGTTCGTTCCACGCGGTCAGGCCGGAGTCGTTGATGGCCTGGCCCGCGTGGCGGCCCGTGGTGTCCTCAAGGCAGGGGTCGGTGACGCAGATGAAGGGAGGGACACTCCTGGAATCGCTGGAGTCGGGCATTCGGCCATGAATTAGCATTACGCGCTCCCGGTCATGATGTAGTCAGAGATTTGCGGCGGGACGACGATGTAGCGTATCCAGACCTCGCCTGTCGCAATGTCGAAGATCACGTTACGATGGCCCTCGCCGCCCAGGTGCTCGGCCACCACACGAAAACCCTGCCGGCTCAGCAGGTGGCGCCCGGTTTCGATGTTGCGCCTGCCGACATCCAGGGCTTCGACGTTCGTTCGGCCCGGATGCGCCGTGGTGAACATCCGCCCGCCGCCGAAGATCTTGACCTGGTAGTCGCGCGGACGGGTTGCGGTGCCGCGCAGTTCGCGCATGAACAACGCCATCGCACCATCGGCATAGCGGCCGTCGAGCGCTTGCGTGCCGGACCGGGTGTGGGCCGGCAGCATGTAGTGACACATGCCGCCGATCTTGCGGGCCTCGTTCCAGATCGTGATCGCCACGCAGGAGCCCAGTAGCGTGCGTATGCGTGTATGCGCGTCGCCAAAGTAGAAATCCCCCGGTTGCAGGAAGATTTCGATCGGTCCGGGGTGTGCCAGCCACGCGGTGTTCATGAGCGGCGGTAGATGGTTGGGCGTTCCTGGCTCAGCATGCGGGTCACGCCATTGAGGCTTTCGGAGTGCCCGACGAAGAGCCTGCCGTGCGGTTTCAGTTGCCGCGCCAGACGTTCGACGATCTGGCGCTTGCCCGGCAGATCGAAATAAATCAGTACGTTGCGCAGGAAGATCACGTCGAACAAGCCATGCGCGCTCAGCGGTTCGTTCAGATTCACCTGGGCGAAGCGCACGCGCTCGCGCAACGCCGGCGCAATGCGCAGGGTGCCCTGGCGCGTTCCGACGCCGCGCAGGCAGAACCGGCGCAGGTAATCGCGCGAGATGCCGTCGATGCGGTTCATGGCGTAGATGCCGGTGCGCGCCTTGCCGAGTACCTCGCTGCTGATGTCGCTGGCGAAGATTTCCCAGCGCGACTGTGTGCCGACGCGGTCCATCAACACCATCGCGAGGCTGTAGGCCTCTTCACCGGTGGAACTGGCCGCACTCCACAGGCGAATGTCGTTGTTGCGCGGTAGTTCCGGAAGGATGCGCTCGGCCAGATAGTCGAAATGCGCCGATTCGCGGAAGAAATAGGTCTCGTGGGTGGTCAGCAGGTCGATGACGCGCCCGAGTTCCTGCCCGCCGTGATCTCCGGTGACCATGCGGAAATACTCGCCGAAGCTCTTCAACCCGTGTTCGCGCAGCCGGCGCGCGAGCCGCCCGCTCACCAGATGTATCTTCGCCGGAGGCAGGTCGATGCCCGCGATCTGGCGCATCAGCGCGCGGAACTGGTTGAACTCGGTCGGACTGATGGCGTATTCGTTCATGTCGAGCTTGTCCGCGAAGGATCATCAGGCTGTGGCCAGCGCGTTGATTTCGGCGGTTTCGCCCACCGAAAAGACCTTGTCCACGTCGAGGATGATGACGAAGCGGCTGCTGCGCGCCACCGCAGTGCTGTTGGCTGTCATGGCTGTTCTCCGCTCAGAAACGCACGTATTCGGCATCGTCACCCACCGCCGCCAGAACCGGGGCAGGGTGGGGGTGGTGCGCATGATGCGCGGCACTCCGCGACGGGGCGCGCGCGGGCTGGGCCTTGCGCGGCTTGACCGCCCCCGCGCCGGGGGCCATGCGCGCGTGGCCGGCATCCATCTCCAGGCGGAACTGCGCCACCAGCGCCTGCAGTTGCTCGGCCTGGCTGCTCATTTCCTCGGCGGTGGCGGACAACTCCTCGGAGGCCGAGGCGTTCTGTTGCGTGGCCTGGCTGATCTGGTTCATCGCGGTGTTGATCTGGCCGGCGCCGCGCGACTGTTCCTCGGAAGCGGCGGTGATCTCCTGCACCAGCTCGGCGGTCTTCCTGATCGAGGGCACCATCTCGTCGAGCAGGGTGCCG
>JACOUN010000054.1 GCA_016177805.1 Rhodocyclales bacterium | reverse complement strand
GCGTTGTAGCGGGTGGCGAGGGTCAGGGCGGACTGGACGCGGTCGGCTTGCACGGCGGTGACGCTGGTGCCGAGCAGGCGGCCGGCTTCGGCGGGGTGGGGGGTGAGCAGGGTGGGCGCGGCGCGGGCGGACAGGCGCGGGTGCAGGCCGGGTTCGATGGCGAGCAGGTTGAGGCCGTCGGCGTCCAGCACCAGCGGCAGTTTGCTGGCGATGGCGCGTTCGAGCAGGCTGGTGGCCATGACACTGCGGCCGAGGCCGGGGCCCACAGCCAGCACGCTGGCCTGTTCCAGGATGAGGTCGGAGGGGCGCAGGATGATTTCGGGCTGGCACGGGTCGACGGCCGGGGCGTGCTGGTCGATCAGGCCGATGAAGACCCGCCCGGCGCCCAGCTTGAGCGCGGCGCGCCCGGCCAGCAGCGCGGCGCCGGTCATGCCGGGGGCGCCGCCGATCACGCCGACGTGGCCGTAGGTGCCTTTGTGCGTGTTGTACAGGCGCGGTTGCAGGTGTTCGCGGAACAGCCCCGGTTGTACCAGGTGGCCGTCGGCGGGTTGGTAGGTGCCGGGCACGATGTCGAGGTTGCGCACGATCAGTGATCCGGCGTGGTCCGGCCCGTTGAGCGTCAGTAGCCCCGGTTTGAGCGCCATGAAGGTCAGGGTGTGGGTGGCGCGGAAGGCGGTGCCGAGGATGCGGCCGGTGTCGGCGTCGAGTCCGCTGGGGATGTCCACCGCGATGCGCGGCACCGGCAGGGTGTTGAGGGTGCGTATCCATTCCGCGTAGCGGCCTTCGACCGGGCGCCCCAGCCCGATGCCGAACAGCGCGTCGGCCACCAGCGCCCAGCCTTCGGCGGGCGGGGGCGGGAGTTCCGAGGTGATTTCGCCGCCGGCATCGCGCCATGCGGTACAGGCGGCTTTGGCGTCGGCCGGCAGCTTGTCGAAATCGCCGGCGAAGGCGACCTTGACGTTGCGCTTGGCCTGCAGCAGGCGCCGCGCCATGACGAAGCCGTCGCCGCCGTTGTTGCCCGGCCCGCACGCGATCAGCACAGGGCCACTGCGATCCATGATCAGGCGAAACGCTTCTTCGGCGGCGGCGCGGCCGGCACGCTCCATCAGCGAGGGTTCCGCATGGGGCAGTACCTGGTCCTCGATGGCACGGATGCCGGCTACACCATAGATAGGCTGCAGGGGTTCGAACATGATGGCGGACTCGGGGTTGGGGGAACGGCAATTGTACGCGTTTGGTCGTGCGGTGCAGGGGAGGGCGGTGGCGCCATGGACAGAGGCGCGCGACGGCGGCGACATCGTGATGGCATCGGGCGGTTTCGTCACGCTAGCGTAATCATCGATGGGCACAATTTGCCGCAGTAACGGATGCAAGAGGTTGCCGCAGCGGCGGCGGGGAGCAGAACTGTCACCACCAGCCTTGATTGGTGCCTCATCCGGCCCTTGTCCATGGACGATACCGACATGATCGTGAATCTGCCCGAGTCTCTTGCGAACATCATTGCGGAGGACCAGTTGGAGTTCGTTTTTCAACCGATAGTGGATGTCAGCCAGGGTAGCGTGTTCGGCTTTGAGGCGTTGATGCGTGGCCCCGAGCGCTCGCCGCTGCGCACACCCGATGCGTTGCTGGAAGTGGCAGGTGCGAGCGGGCGGTTGGTCGAGCTGGAGCGCGTCGCGCTGCTGGGTGCGATCAAGGCCTTCGGGCGCCTGGATCTGGACGGCAAGCTGTTCGTGAATGCGAGTGCGCCGGCCATCCATGGCCTGGTGCGGGACAAGGGCAGCGAGTTGTTCCGCGTCGCGGTCGAGGCCGGGGTTGCGCCGTCCCGACTGATACTGGAGCTGACCGAGCACGAGCGGGTCGATGACCCGAGCGCGTTGCAGGAAGCCCTCAACGTGTTTATTGCCCAGGATGTCGGGCTGGCACTGGATGATTTTGGTGACGGCAGGTCCAGCCTGCGCCTGTGGGCTCAGCTGCAACCGGAAATCGTCAAGCTGGACAAGTACTTCACGCGCGACATCCATCGCGACGCGCGGCGCGCAAGGTCGCGGTGGTGCGCTCGATGCTGATGCTGTCCGAGCGCTTCGGTTCGCTGCTGGTGGCCGAGGGTATCGAGAGTCCGGCCGAACTCGCGGTGTTGCGTGATCTCGGGTGTCGCTATGCGCAGGGGTATCTGCTCGGCTATCCGGCGGCCCATCCGGCGACTACGATCAAGGCGGATGTGCGTGCAATCTTCAATTCGTCCAAGATCGCGGTGCTGCCGAGCGCGCCCCCGCGCCGTGCCAGTGAGGAAACGGTGCACCGCTTGCTGATAGAGGCCGAGCCGGTGGCGGTGTCGGATACCGTGGATGACGTTCGGCGTGTGTTTTCCAACCACCAGCACTTGCATGCGGTGGCGGTGGTGGACAACGGTTACCCGGTTGGGCTGATCAACCGGCGCAACTTTCTCGAACAATTTGCCCAGCCGTACTACCGCGAGCTGTTCGGGCGCCGGTCGTGCATGACGTTGATGAACTCGACGCCGTTTCGCATCGATTTGTCGGTCAGGATAGAGTCGTTGGTGGTGATGCTGGCGGGTGAGGATCAGCGCTATCTGTTTGAAGGCTTCGTGGTCACCGACAGCGGGCGCTACGCGGGGCTTGCGACCGGCGAGAGTCTGGTCAAGGCGGTCACGGAACGCCGCATCGAGGCCGCGCGCCACGCCAATCCGCTGACGTTTCTGCCCGGCAACATTCCGATTACCGAGCACATCCGGCGCCTGCTGGATGCCTCGACGCGCTTCACCGCGTGCTATTTCGATCTCAATAATTTCAAGCCCTTCAACGACTTGTACGGCTACTGGCGTGGTGACGAGATGATCAAGCTGGCCGCCGAGGTGATCCTGTCCCGCTGCGATCCGGGGGTGGATTTCGTCGGGCATGTGGGCGGTGACGACTTCGTGGCGTTGTTCCAGAGTGATGACTGGATGCGACGCTGCAAGGGCATCGTCGCTGAATTCAACAACAAGGCGCGCGGCCTGTTCGATCACACCGACCTGCAGCGCAACAGCTTCGACAGCGAAGACCGCCAGGGGCACCACCGCAGCTTTCCGCTGACGACCATCGTTGTCGGGGCGGTGGTGGTGGCGCCGGGGATGTTCGACGCTCCGGAAGATGTGGCGTCGGCCGCGGCGGCATCCAAACGCATCGCGAAAAAATCCGACAGTGGTTTCGATGTCCAGTTCGGCGGGGGTGCCAGCACCCCCGTGGCGATGCTTGCCTGATTTCCGCCGCATGCCGCCGGACCAAACCGCAATCTTGTGAGTGCCCGACGCCGTATGGAGATGACATGATGAGGATGACGCAAATCGTCGCCGACCGCCATCAAGAGCAGGTCGCCGCCGAACCCGAACAACTGGCTCGCGTGGCCGCCGATCTGCTGGTGGAGGTGGAGCCGGTGACTTCGCTGGTCGAGAACCGCGATGTCTACAAGATCTTCGAGGTCGAGCCGGAGTTGATCGGGTTGCCGGTGGTCGATGATGGTCGTGCGACCGGCCTGATCAACCGCAATCGCTTCATGCAGTGCCTGGCGCGCCCGTTTCATCGCGAGCTTTACTGGCACAAGAGTTGTACGGCTTTCATGGATGCGAATCCGCTGGTCGCCGATGCGGGCATGAGCGTGGGGGATTTGTCGCTGGCGATTGCTGGTGGGGCCGGCAGTACCCTGCTGGATAGTTTTGTCGTGGTGGAGGATGGCCGCTACCGTGGCATGGGGTTGACTCAGGGGGTGCTGCGGGCGGTTGCGCGTTTGCAGGCGGAGAAGAACCGCATGGTGATGGATTCGATTGCGTATGGCAGCGTGATCCAGAACTCGCTGGGGCGTTCGTCGCGCCTGGAAATGCGCAAGGTTCTGGCCGATCATTTCCTGCTGTGGGAGCCGCGCGACGTGGTGAGCGGTGATTTTTACTACTTCCGCGAGTTCGACGACGGATTCCTGTTTGGCCTGTATGACTGCACCGGCCACGGGGTGCCGGGGGCGTTCATGACCTTGATCATGTCGTCGTTCCTGCAGGGTTCGATCAACACCGAGTCGTGCCGCGACCCCGGCCGCCTGCTGGGTGAGATCAACCGCCAGGTCAAGCGCGCGATGGGGCAGATCGATCATCAGCATTCGGAAGGCACCGAGCACCGCTCCGATGACGGCATGGATGCCGCGTTCGGCTGGTACGACCGTCTCACGGGCAAACTGACCTATGCCGGTGCGCACATACAGTTGTACTTGCTGACCCCGCAGGCGAACGAGATCACCATCGTTGCCGGTGACCGGCATGGCGTGGGGTACGCGTCGACCGCGATGGATGAGTCGTGGACCAACCACGAGGTGCTGCTTGATCGAGATACGGCCGTATATCTGTTCTCGGACGGTGTGCTCGACCAACTCGGCGGAGAAAAGCGCATCGCGTTCGGTCGCCGCCGCCTGTGCGCAACCTTGCTGAAGCATCGTGAGCAGGCCATGCCGGAGCAGCGCGTCGCGCTGCTGGATGCCTTGACCTGTTACCAGGGCGACGAAATACGGCGGGACGACGTCAGCGCGTTCGGGTTTCGGGCGCCATGAAGGGGGAGGTGATGGATCGGCCGATATCGGAGCAGCGTTGCGGCAGTCTGGGCGGTGGACAGATCGTGTTGCGCTATTCCGGCATGTTCAATCAGAGCACGGTGCTGTCGCTGGGCGAGACGTGCCGCTGGAGCCTGGAGGCGACCAATGCTCGCGCAGCGGTGCGGCGCAAAGCGTTCGTCGTGTTTGTCGAGATGGCACAGAACATCGTGCACTACGCGCGCGCGGTGGGTGCCGATGGCGTTCGCGTGGGCACGGTTGAACTGCGGATTGCCGAATCAGGGCAGGTGACCCTGAGCTGTTCCAACCCGGTCAGTCCGGATCAGGTCGATCGGATCCGGCAGAAGCTAGACAGCGTGCGCATGCTCGACGCCGAACAGATCAGGCGTGCGTACCGCCACCAACTGCACGATGAAACGCCAGAAAGCGATGGGATCAGCCGTGGCGCAGGCTTGGGCTTGCTGACCCTGGCGCGCGAAGCCAGCGCCCCGATCGAATACCGCATCGATTATCCGTCGGGAAAACATGCGTACCCGCAGTTTCATCTGAGCGTCGTGATCGGCTGAGATGCGGCAGGCCGTGAACGGTCGCACTAGTGGCGAGGCATTGACGACAACAGGAGCGAGAAGATGGATGACTTTTTTTTGCCGGCAACCACCGAGACGCCCGAGATCAATTTCGGCTTCTCGAAGAATGTACTTTACATATCCGGAGAGGCGTATCCAGAGAACGCGATGACCTTCTTCGCGCCCATCCGCGTCCAACTGGAGCAGTATCTCGATCGGTTGTCGGCGGGGGCACAGGTCAAGGCCTACTTCGCGCTGAAGTACTTCAACAGCTCCAGCACCAAACTCATACACCGCTTGATCGGCATGCTCGACAAGGCCGCCGAGGGGGGGCATCGGGTGAGCCTGCACTGGTACCACGATCCGGATGACGACATGATGATCGACTTCGGCATTGATTTGCGCGAGGATTTTCGTCACATCGTGATCGAACTGCTACCACTGGAAACCGTGTGAGGGAAAGCCGTCAGGGTCAGTCGTCCGAGTGCCCGCGACGCTTCTCTATCCGCGCTTCCTGCAGGACCTCGATCGAGCCGTGTTCATCCACGCTCTCCAGCCTCACGGTGAAGCCCCATAGCCGGGCGAAGTGCTTCATCACCTCTTCGGTGGTGGTGCCCAGCGGGCGCTGCTGGTAGGGCTGGTGGCGCAGGGTGATGGAGCGGTCGCCGCGCAGGTCGACGTTCCACACCTGGATGTTGGGCTCACGGCTGCCCAGGTTGTATTGCTCGGACAATGTCTCGCGTATCTTGCGGTAGCCGGAGTCGTCGTGGATGGCGGAGACCTTGAGTTTGTCCTCGCGCTCGTCGTCGAGGACCGAGAAGAAGCGGAAGTCGCGAATCAGCTTGGGTGACAGAAACTGCGCGACGAAGCTCTCGTCCTTGAAACTGCGCATCGCGAAGTCGAAGGTGGCGCGCCAGTCGCTACCGGCGATATCCGGAAACCACTCACGGTCTTCGTCGGTGGGGTTCTCGCAGATGCGCTTGATGTCCTGCCACATAGAGAAGCCCAGCGCATAGGGATTGACGCCGTTGTACCAGCGTTCGTTGTAGGCCGGCTGATACACGACGTTGGTGTGGGACTGGAGAAACTCCAGCATGAAACTGTCCGCGAGCAGGCCTTCGTCATACAGGTGGTTGAGTATGGTGTAGTGCCAGAAGGTTGCCCACCCCTCGTTCATGACCTGGGTCTGGCGCTGCGGGAAGAAGTACTGCGCGATCTTGCGCACGATGCGAACGATCTCGCGCTCCCACGGTTCGAGCAGCGGAGCGTGCTTCTCGATGAAATAGAGCAGGTTTTCCTCGGGCTCTGGGGGAAAGGTGACTTCTGTGGCCTGCTCGGGATGCGCATCCATCTGGGGCAGGGTGCGCCATAGTTCGTTGACCTGGCTCTGCATGTACTCTTCGCGCTCGCGCTGGCGCATCTGCTCTTTGCCCAGCGATAGCTTCTGCGGCCGCCGGTAGCGGTCGACGCCCAGGCTCATCAACGCGTGACAGGAGTCGAGCAGGAGTTCCACTTCGTCTTCGCCGTGGCGTTCCTCGCACTGGCTGATGAAGTTGCGCGCGAAGATCAGGTAGTCGACGATCGCATCCGCGTTGGTCCAGGTCTGGAACAGATAGTTGCCCTTGAAGAAGCTGTTGTGCCCGTAGGCCGCATGTGCGATTACCAGCGCCTGCATGGTCAGGGTGTTCTCTTCCATCAGGTAGGCGATGCACGGGTTGGAATTGATCACGATCTCGTAGGCCAACCCCATCTGGCCGCGCTTGTAACCCTTTTCCGTGGAGAGAAAGTGCTTGCCGAACGACCAGTGATGGTAGTTGACTGGCATGCCGACCGAGGCATACGCGTCCATCATCTGTTCGGTGGTGATGATCTCGATCTGTACCGGATAGGTGTCGAGTCCGTAGCTCGCCGCGACACGGGCGACTTCCTGGTGGTAACGCTCGATCGCCTCTATCGTCCATTCCGATGTGGTGGGCAGATGCTCGGGCAGGGGTGTTTTCGCTCGGCGCTTCATGTGAGGGTCTTCTTGAACAGTTCGCGGAATACCGGGTAGATCTGCGCCGGCTCTTCGATATGCTGCATCGCGAAGTTGGGATAGGCACCGCGCAGTTTGTCGTACTCGCGCCACAGGTTCTGTGGCTCGCCCGGTGTGATCTCGATATAGGCGAAGTACTGGCAGTACGGCAGAATGCGGGCGCCCAGAATGTCGCGACAGATGGGCGAATCGTTGTCCCAGTTGTCGCCGTCGGACGCCTGCGCGCCATAGATGTTCCAGTTGCCGCCGGCGTAGCGTTCGCGGATGATTTCGTTCATCAGCAGCAGCGCGCTCGATACCACCGTGCCGCCGGACTCGCGCGAGTGGAAGAACTCTTCTTCGTCGACTTCCTTGGCGGTGGTGTGGTGGCGGATGAATACCACTTCGATGTGTTCGTAGGCGCGGGTCAGGAACAGGTACAGCAGCATGAAGAAGCGCTTCGCGGTCGCCTTCTTCTCCTCGTCCATTGACCCCGAAACGTCCATGATGCAAAACATCAGCGCCTGGGTGGTGGGTTTGGGTACCCGGATGCGGTTGTTGTAGCGCAGATCGAAACTGTCGATGAATGGAATGGCTTCGATCTTGATCTTGAGGCGGGCGATCTCGGCGCGCAGGTTCTCGACCTCCTCATGGTCTTCGCCATAACGCTTGATTGCCTCATCCAGCTCATGTTGCAGCTCCTTCAGGCGGGCATGAAACGGCGAACCCAGCGCCAGGCGGCGTCCCAGCGCGCCACGCATGGAGCGGATGATGTTGATGTTGGCGGGCGAGCCGTCGGTAGAGTAGCCGGCGCGCTGGCTGCGGTAGTCGGTGATGCGCGCAAGCTGCGTACGCACGAGGTTGGGCAGGGCCAGATCGTCGAAGAAGATGTCGAGGAATTCCTCGCGCGAGAGGTGGAAGACAAAGTCGTCTTCTCCTTCGCCTTCGTTACTCGCCTTGCTGCCGCCACCTCCACCGGCCGGCGGTGGGCGGTTGATGCTGTCGCCTGCCATGAACTGGTCGTTGCCGGAATAGATCTGGTCCCAGATACCACCTTTGCCATGCTGGAAATGCGGCTCGCTCAGGTCGCGGGCCGGAATCGAGACTTCTTCACCATTGTCCAGGTTGCGGATGGAGCGGCCATTGATGGCGTCGTTGACCGCGCGCCGGATCTGCTTCTTGAAACGACGAAGGAAGCGCTGACGGTTGACGGCGCTCTTCTTCTTGCTGTCGAAACGTCGGTCGATGATTCGAGCCATGTCCTGCATCCCTGGGTCGGTAATCGGGGCAGCGCGCCCGCGGCGCACCGGGCGGGCCGGTGCGCCGCGGGCAGGCGCCTCAGGATGACTTTCTCACCCGCAGATACCATTCGCACAACAGCCTGACCTGTTTCTCGGTGTAGCCCTTCTCGGTCATGCGATTGACGAAGTTCTGGTGCTTCTTCTGATCCTCGGCGCTGGCCTTGGCATTGAAGCTGATGACGGGCAACAGGTCTTCGGTGTTGGAGAACATCTTCTTCTCGATCACCGCGCGCAGCTTCTCGTAGCTGGTCCAGCTCGGATTCTTGCCGTCGTGCTTGGCGCGGGCGCGCAGCACGAAGTTCACCACTTCGTTGCGGAAGTCCTTCGGGTTGCTGATGCCGGCCGGCTTCTCGATCTTTTCGAGTTCGTCGTTGAGCGCTCCGCGATCGAGGATTTCGCCGGTATTCGGGTCGCGGAATTCCTGGTCCTGTATCCAGAAGTCGGCGTAGGTCACGTAACGGTCGAAGATGTTCTGGCCGTATTCCGAATAGCTTTCCAGGTAGGCGGTCTGGATCTCCTTGCCGATGAACTCGGCGTAGCGCGGGGCGAGGAATTCCTTGATGAAGGCCAGGTAGCGGGCCTCGGTCTCGGGCGGGAACTGTTCCCGTTCGATCTGCTGTTCGAGCACGTACATGAGATGCACCGGGTTCGCGGCGATCTCGCGGTGGTCGAAGTTGAATACCTTGGATAGCGCCTTGAAGGCGAAGCGGGTCGACAGGCCGGTCATGCCTTCATCGACGCCCGCGTAGTCGCGGTATTCCTGCAGGCTCTTGGCCTTGGGATCGGTATCCTTCAGGTTCTCGCCATCGTACACGCGCATCTTCGAGAAGATGCTGGAATTCTCGGGCTCCTTGAGCCGCGACAGGATGGCGAACTGCGCCATCATCTGCAGCGTGTCGGGTGCGCACGGCGCCTGCGACAGCGAACTGCCGGCGAGCAGTTTCTCGTAGATGTGGATCTCATCCGACATGCGCAGGCAGTAGGGCACCTTGACGGTGTAGATGCGGTCGAGGAAGGCTTCGTTGTTGCGGTTGTTCTTGAACGCCATCCACTCGGACTCGTTCGAGTGCGCGAGCACGATGCCGTCGAAGGGGATCGCGCCGAAACCTTCGGTGCCCTTGTAGTTGCATTCCTGGGTGGCGGTCAGCAATGGGTGCAGCACCTTGATCGGCGCCTTGAACATCTCGACGAATTCGAGCAGCCCACGGTTGGCAAGGCACAGGCCGCCGGAGTAGCTGTAGGCGTCCGGGTCGTCCTGCGAATACTGTTCGAGCTTGCGGATGTCGACCTTGCCCACCAGCGACGAGATGTCCTGGTTGTTCTCGTCACCCGGCTCGGTCTTGGATACGGCGATCTGCTTGAGCACCGACGGACGCAGCCTCTCGACCCGGAAGCGGGTGATGTCGCCGCCGTGTTCGTTCAGGCGCTTGACCGCCCATGGGCTCATGATCATGTTGAGATAGCGCTGCGGGATGCCGAAGTCATCTTCGAGAAGCCTGCCGTCCTCTTCCAGGTCGAACAGGCTCAGCGGTGATTCGCGTACCGGCGAACCCTTGATCGCGTAAAACGGAATCTTTTCCATCAGCGACTTGAGCTTTTCGGCCAGTGACGACTTGCCGCCCCCGACCGGCCCCAGCAGATACAGTATCTGCTTGCGCTCTTCCAGCCCCTGGGCCGCATGTCTGAAGTAGGACACGATGTTTTCGATCGCGTCCTCCATGCCGTAGAAATCGCGGAAGGCGGGGTAGAGCTTCATCATCTTGTTGGAGAAGATCCGCGACAGGCGCGGATCGAGTCGGGTGTCGACCAGTTCCGGCTCGCCTATGGCCATCAGCATGCGCTCCGAGGCGGTGGCGTAGGCTGACGGGTCGGTTTTGCACAGTTCCAGATACTCCTGAAGCGACATTTCCTCTTCACGGGTCGCTTCGAATCTGGCCTGGTAGGCATTGAAGATAGTCATCAGATGTCTCCTCTTTCTGGCCCGGAGCCCTGGCTGTTTGCCGGACCCCGCCGGTTCCGTTTTCAGGACCGCATGAACAGGTGCCATCTCCAGATGCGGCCTGCCATGCGGTTCTACGCCGTATGCAACAACTCGGTAGCTGTTCTAACCGTCAGAGCGTGTGCTGTATCGTCTAGTTCCGTCCAGACTACCACCGTTGAAACGCGCCGCGCATCCCCATTTTCCAGCGGTCCGTCGCTGGAAGCATGTGCCGATGCCTGTGTTAGAATTACCGTTTGTTTGCAAACTGGGCCGCCAGGTAATTGCGGGACCGACGGGAACGCATCATTCGCGCTTCCTGGGGGGCTGCGAGCCTGCGGCTAATACTACGACTAGTCAGGGAACGATTGATGCAGAACAACCAGGAAACCCAGAGCGTGCTTGAGCGCCGTATCGATATGTCCGTGCCGATGGCCGATATCGAAAAGGAGGTCGACGTCCGTCTCAAGCGTCTGGCCAAAACCGTGAAGATGCCTGGCTTCCGACCGGGCAAGGTGCCGATGAAGATCGTTGCCCAGACGTATGGTCACGAGGCGCGCTCCGAGGCAATCGGCACTGCGGTCGAGAAGGCCCTGGGCGAGAAGCTGCGTGAAGACAATATCCGCATTGCCGGCCGCCCGCGTATCGAGCCGAAAGAGGCCGATGGCGAAGCGTCGTTCGCATTTACCGCCGTTTTTGAAGTCTATCCGGAGATCCCGCTGGGCGATCTGTCGGGGCACAAGGTCGATCGTCCGGCGCTTGCCATCGGCGAGGCCGAAGTCGACAAGACCATCGACGTATTGCGCAAGCAGCGCACGCGTTTTGAAGAGACCGATCGCGCTGCCGCCGAAGGTGACCGCGTAGTGGTTGATTTCACCGGGCGCAAGGACGGCGAACTGTTCGACGGCGGCCAGGCGCAGGACTTCCCGTTCGTGATCGGCGCGGGCTCGATGCTCAAGGATTTCGAGACTGCCGCGCTCGGACTGAAGGCTGGTGAGAGCAAGACTTTCGACATGACCTTCCCCGACGACTATCACGCCACCGAACTGGCCGGCAAGGCGGTGCAGTTCGAGGTCGTGCTGAAGCGGGTCGAAGGACCGATACTGCCGGCGCTCGACAAGGAATTCGCGCTGGCCTTGGGCGTGGTCGACGGTGACGTGGCCCAGTTGCGTGAAGAGGTGCGCAGCAACCTCGAGCGCGAGGTCAAGCGTCGCGTCCAGGCCAAGGTCAAGGAGCAAGTCATGGATGCCCTGATCGAGGCCAATCCGATCGAGGTGCCCCAGGCACTGGTGCAGGCCGAAGCGCAGCAACTGGCGCAGAACGCCCGCCGCGATCTCGAAATGCGCGGCATGAACGTCAAGGATATTCCGGTCGATCCGAGCTGGTTTACCGACCAGGCGGTACGTCGGGTCAAGCTGGGGCTGATCATGGCCGAACTGGTCAAGGAAAAGGATTTGTTCGCCAAACCCGAGCAGGTCAGAACTCTGGTCGAGGAAATGGCTCAGAGCTATGAAGATCCGGCCGAGCTGGTGCGCTGGTACTACGCTCAGCCGGAACGGCTGTCGCAGGCCGAGGCCGTGGTCATCGAGGACAACGTGGTCGCATGGGTGGTGTCGCAAGTACAAACCACCGATACGGAAGTCGCGTTTGACGAATTCATGGGTAATGCGGCCTGAGGCTGCGAAGGTGCGGGCGATGAGCAACCATATAGCGGACGGCGGCAGCGACTGGAACCCGGTAGGTCTGGGTCTGGTACCGATGGTCGTCGAGCAAAGCGGGCGCGGTGAACGTGCCTATGACATCTACTCACGCCTGCTGAAGGAACGCGTGGTGTTCCTGGTCGGGCCCGTCAATGACGCGACCGCCAACCTGATCGTCGCGCAGTTCCTGTTTCTCGAGTCGGAAAACCCGGACAAGGACATCCACTTCTACATCAACTCCCCTGGGGGGGCGGTGACGGCCGGGTTGGCGATTTACGATACCATGCAGTTCATCAAGCCCAATGTCAGCACCTTGTGCATAGGTCAGGCAGCCAGCATGGGCTCGTTCCTGCTGGCCGCGGGCGAAAAGGGCAAGCGCTTCTGCCTGCCTAATTCGCGGATCATGATCCACCAGCCGCTGGGCGGATTTCAGGGGCAGGCGTCGGACATCGAAATACATGCGCGTGAGATACTGAGCATACGCGCGCGACTCAACGAAATGCTGGCCAAGCATACCGGCCAGGATGTGGAAAGGATCGAACGGGATACCGATCGCGACAATTTCATGGGCGCCACCGAAGCGGTGACCTATGGAATCGTCGACAAGGTGCTTACATCCCGGGCTGAAGCCTGACTTTGGAGAAAAAGGACATGACCGATAAGAAGGCGGGTGGCGAAAAGCTGCTTTATTGCTCGTTCTGCGGCAAGAGCCAGCATGAGGTCCGCAAGCTGATCGCGGGTCCGTCGGTCTTCATTTGCGATGAGTGTATCGAGCTGTGCAACGACATCATCCGTGATGAGATGGTCGAGAGCGCCGCTGGTGAAGGCACGCAAAACAGCCTTCCGACGCCGCGCGAGATCTGCGGAATACTCGACCAGTACGTCATCGGTCAGACGCAGGCCAAGCGCAACCTGTCGGTTGCCGTGTACAACCACTACAAGCGCCTGCGTCATCTCTCGGGTGACAAGGACGAAGTGGAACTGGCCAAGAGCAATATCCTGCTGATCGGGCCGACCGGCTCGGGCAAGACCTTGCTTGCACAGACACTTGCGCGTTTGCTGAATGTGCCGTTCGTGATGGCCGACGCGACCACGCTGACCGAGGCGGGTTACGTCGGCGAGGATGTCGAGAACATCATCCAGAAGCTGTTGCAGAAGTGCGAATATGATGTCGACAAGGCGCAGCAGGGCATTGTTTATATCGACGAAATCGACAAGATTTCGCGCAAGTCGGACAACCCGTCGATTACGCGTGATGTGTCGGGCGAAGGCGTGCAGCAGGCCTTGCTGAAACTGGTCGAAGGCACGACCGCGTCGATACCGCCGCAGGGGGGGCGCAAGCATCCGAATCAGGATTTCATCCAGGTCGATACGACCAACATTCTGTTCATTTGCGGCGGTGCGTTCGACGGCCTGGAAAAAGTCATTCGCGAACGGACCGAAAAGGCCGGCATTGGATTCGGTGCCGAAGTGCGCAGCCGCACGGGCAAGAGCACATCGGAGTCCTTCCGTCAGGTCGAACCCGAGGATCTGATCAAGTTCGGCCTCATCCCGGAGTTCGTCGGCCGCCTGCCGGTCGTCGCGACCCTGCAAGAGCTTGACGAAGAGGCGTTGATCCAGATACTTGTCGAACCCAAGAATGCGCTGATCAAGCAGTACCAGAAGCTTTTTGCCATGGAAGGGGTCGAGCTGGAGATCCGTCCCGCCGGACTGCATGCGGTGGCGCGCAAGGCCATCCTGCGCAAGACCGGGGCGCGCGGGCTGCGCTCGATACTGGAGGCCGCGCTACTCGACATCATGTATGACCTCCCCGCCCTCGAAGGCGTGGCGAAGGTCGTTGTCGATGACAACACCATTGAGGACGGCGCCCAGCCGCTGCTGATCTACTCGGATCAACAGCAAAAGGTTTCCGGCTCGAACTGAGCGCGTGTGAAGAAATCGTAGCGAGCAGGGCCGAGTGCAAGGAGTGAGCGAGTGAGCTACGCAGTAATCGGGCCGCGCAGCAGATTCATTCACTAGCTCTGAGACCGCAACCTGCCTCAAGTTTCCAACGGTAGCAGCCGCAAACAGGGTACTCGTGGCTGCTGCCGCCAATGCACCGGCCGGTTCCGGTCGATTGCTTGTTTTTCGCGGTTGAGCCCCCACATGGGTCAACACGTCCCTTTGAGGTAGAACACATGCCAAGCACGCTTGAGCTTCCCAACGAGCAAATGGAACTGCCATTGTTGCCGCTACGCGATGTGGTGGTGTTTCCGCACATGGTGATTCCACTCTTCGTGGGGCGCCCCAAATCCATCAAGGCTCTTGAGAGTGCGATGGACGGGGACAAGAGCATCCTGCTCGTCGCGCAGAAATCGGCTGCCAAGGATGAACCCTCGGCAGCGGACATCTATGACATCGGATGCATCGCCAACATCCTCCAGATGCTCAAATTGCCGGACGGGACGATCAAGGTGCTGGTCGAAGGGGTGCAGCGCGCCCGCATCGACTCGGTCACCGACACGCCCAATCTGTTCCATTGCCGCGTCACTCCGGTTCAATCGGTCGAGGCCGAGGACAACGAAGTCGAGGCGATGCGGCGTGCCATCATCGGTCAGTTCGATCAGTACGTAAAACTGAACAAGAAAATCCCGCCCGAGATCCTGGCGTCGCTGTCCGGCATCGAGGATGCGGGGCGGCTCGCCGACACCATTGCAGCGCATTTGCCGCTCAAACTGGAACAGAAACAGGAGGTCCTGGAGTTGTTCAGCACCGCCGAACGGCTGGACCGCTTGCTGTCGCAGATGGAAACCGAGCTGGACATCCTCCAGGTGGAAAAGCGCATCCGTGGCCGGGTCAAGCGGCAAATGGAAAAGAGCCAACGCGAGTACTACCTGAACGAGCAGGTCAAGGCCATCCAGAAGGAACTGGGCGAGGGCGAGGACGGTGCCGATCTTGAGGAAATGGAGAAGAAGATCAAGGCCGGCGGCATGCCCAAGGAGGCTCTGGCCAAGGCTCAGGGCGAGCTGAAGAAGCTGCGCCTGATGTCGCCGATGTCGGCCGAAGCGACGGTTGTGCGCAATTACATCGAGACGCTCATCGGCCTGCCGTGGAAGAAAAAATCGCGCGTTTCCAAGGATCTTTCCGCCGCCGAGCAAGTGCTCGACAAGGATCACTACGGCCTCGAGAAGGTCAAGGAACGCATCGTCGAGTATCTTGCCGTGCAGCAGCGCGTGGACAAGGTCAAGGCCCCCATCCTGTGTCTGGTCGGGCCTCCGGGGGTGGGCAAGACCTCGCTGGGTCAATCGATCGCCAAGGCCACCAATCGCAAGTTCGTGCGCATGGCGCTGGGCGGGGTGCGTGACGAGGCTGAAATACGTGGTCACCGCCGTACCTACATCGGGTCGATGCCGGGCAAGATCCTGCAGAACATGAGCCGCGTCGGGGTCAAGAACCCACTGTTCCTGCTCGATGAAGTTGACAAGCTGGGGATGGATTTTCGCGGTGATCCGAGTTCGGCCTTGCTCGAAGTGCTCGATCCGGAGCAGAACCATACGTTCCAGGATCATTACATCGAGGTCGATTTTGACCTGTCCGACGTGATGTTCGTCGCGACCGCCAACACCCTGAACATTCCAGCGGCGTTGCTCGACCGGATGGAAGTCATACGCCTGTCCGGGTACACCGAAGACGAGAAGGTCAACATCGCGCTGCGCTACCTGTTGCCCAAGCAGATGAAGAACAACGGCGTGAAGGGCGAGGAGCTTTCCGTAACCGAAGACGCGTTGCGCGATATCTGCCGCTACTACACGCGTGAGGCCGGGGTGCGCAGCCTGGAGCGGGATATTTCCAAGATCTGCCGCAAGGTCGTCAAGGCCCTGGTGTTGGACAAGAACTCGGCACGTATCGTGGTTAACGCGGAAAATCTCGACAAATACCTGGGGGTGCGCAAGTACTCGTACGGGATGGCCGAGAAGGAAAACCAGATCGGACAGGTAACCGGGCTGGCGTGGACCGAGGTCGGAGGGGAGTTGCTGACCATCGAGGCGGTGGTCCTGCCGGGCAAGGGCAAGGTCGTCACGACCGGCAAGCTTGGTGAAGTCATGCAGGAGTCGATACAGGCGGCACTGTCGGTCGTGCGCAAGCGCGCCCGCTCGCTCGGTATCGCGGATGATTTCTATCAGAAGAGTGACATCCACATCCACCTCCCGGAGGGGGCGATCCCGAAGGATGGGCCTTCCGCCGGCATCGCAATCGCGACTGCGCTGGTGTCGGTTCTGACGGGCATACCGGTGCGCTGCGACGTCGCGATGACTGGGGAAATCACCCTCAGAGGCGAGGCGCTGCCGATTGGCGGACTCAAGGAAAAACTGCTTGCGGCGGTGCGTGGCGGCATCACCAAGGCGTTGATTCCGCAGGAGAACGTCAAGGACCTGAGCGAGATTCCGGAGAATATCAAGAACACCCTGGAGATCATCCCGGTGCGTTGGATCGATCAAGTGCTTGAGTATGCGCTGGAGCGTGAGCCGAAGCCGCTCACCGACGATCAGGTCGTACCCGCCGAGGTCACTGCCACCGGTACCGATGAGGCAACACCGGTGGCAAAATCGGTGCGCGCGCATTGACCACGGAGCGACCGCTCACCCCGGCCCTCGCGTTGGGGTGAGCCATCCAATGGGTGTTTCGTCGGGCCGGTTTTTGTAGCGGCGTGTTTCCGTATGCCGCTTATCTGCTTGACACTTCCGATTTGAGCGCGCTATAAAAACGCTGCAGAGGCTGGAGGTTTGGGTTCCTTGCTTCGTCTTGCTGCATCCGGACCGCTGTGGGAAAGATAATCACGCTCATTTCTACGAGGGGACATAAGTGAACAAATCCGAACTGGTCGATGAGATTGCCGCCAACGCCGATATTTCCAAGGCGGCAGCGGGCAGGGCACTGGATGCGGCAATCGCCTCCATCAAGAAGGCATTGAAGAACAAGGACAGCGTTACCTTGGTGGGTTTTGGTACGTTTCACGTTGGGGAGCGTGCTGCACGGACCGGACGGAATCCGCGTACCGGCAAAAGCATCAAGATACAGGCTGCGAAAATTCCGAAATTCCGCGCTGGTAAAGGGCTTAAGGATGCCGTAAAATAACGGGCTTTACTGGACGGCGAGGCTACGCATCCAGTCCGGCGCGGGTGCTTAGCTCAGTTGGTAGAGCGTCGCCCTTACAAGGCGAATGTCGGCGGTTCGAACCCGTCAGCACCCACCAAGAAATACAGCAAAAAGCCAGGGCCTGGAGATTCCGGCCCTGGCTTTTTGCTATTGCGGTGTCGCGTGCGGTCAGGTGCTGTGCGCCGTGACGTGACCCGCTGCATTCCCATGGGTGGTATGGGCGATCACCTTGTCGAAAAACCGGTAGGTATTGGTCCCGCTGTAGCGCGCGGCATACATGGCCATGTCTGCCTGGCGCATGAGGCTGAACGAGTCGTCTGCGTCGGTGGGACAGCAGGCGATGCCGATACTGACGCGCAGTCGCATCCCCTCTTCATCCGCACCCGCCGCGTCGATCAGGCGCTCGGCAAGCAGTTGGACTTGCTGCAGGCGGTTGACGGTGGGCAGGATCACGGCAAACTGTCCGCCGTCTAGGTGGCAGAGCAAATCCGAACTGCGCAGGATGATCGCCATGCGCTTGGCGGTTCTTCGCAATACATCGTTTCCTACTTTGGCGTTGGAGAACGCACAGGATACGGACACGTCGTCGAGCCCGATCAACATCAAGGCGGCAAGTTCTCGTCGCTCCGTGGCGCTCTGCACGACGGAGTTCAAGGCACTCTTGAAGAAATGCCGTCCGGGTAGACGCGTGATGCGATCGTAATTGATGAGCTTGTCGAAGACCGACGTATCAGAGGTGCGGGGGTTGCTGGGCTGGGGGGCTGGGGCATCAGTTTGTGAATCAAGTTGCCTGAGTAGCCGGTTGAAGCGGTGAGTGAGGTGCCCGAGTTCATCCCCCCTTTCGAGCTTGGAGCGCAAATTGTGGTCATGTTCCCGCACGATACGGCTGGCGATCTCGGATACTTCCAGCGTCGATGCGAGTACTCGAAGCTGGCCGCGGTGCAGTATCAGTACCAGCAGCGCAATGGCACCAAAGGTGAATACCAGGCCTATGCGCTCGAACTCGCGATTGGCGGTGGCGATGACGCGATCACTGCCGCGCAGACGCAGGGTGCCGGCCCTTGTCCCCGAAACGAATACGGGTAGATCGATTTCCAGCCCCGACTGTTCGGTGTGGATCACGGGGTGGTTGGTTTCGAGGTCGGGGTAGCCGATATCGGTTACCGCAGGCGTAGCTTTACCTGACCACGATGCGAATGTTGCACCACGCTGATCAAGAATGACCGCATGGGTTATGTTGGCGCCGGAGTCCAGCGACGACAGCAGCGCGGCTGCCGCGTGGCGATCATGCTTTTCCAGCAGCGGGGCGGCATTCGTGGCGATCACTTGGGCTAGTGCGAGCATGCTGCTGCTGTGACGTTGCATCGATGCGCGTGCGTTGAGGGCACTGAACACGGCGAGCATGAGCAGGAGTGTCAGCGCCACGCCCAGCAGGTTCAGAATCAGCATCCTCCTGCGTAGCGACGCGCGTGGTTCGTTGCTAGTTTCCATGGGAGTACCACCAGCCGTGCAAGTTGTGTCGCGCCGCGCGCGAGGGCGGCGCATGTCGAGGGACATCCGGAAGCGTTACGATTCTGCCAGCATACGGCGACTTTATGTTGATCGAGTGCGAGCGAAAGCGCTGTTGATCGCGGTGCGGTGACCAAAATGCGACATTCGCGCCCAAGGATACACCCGTTTCATCTGCCGTGTGGCCATTGCATGTGGCATATGTACGGATTTTCATACGATGCCTATTGCAATTGCGGTCGCCATCGCTTCGCCCAGATCGCGGCACGTCGCGAGAGCGTCGGGAGTGATTTGATTGTGTACGATCACAGGCTCGGCGGCTGGTCGCCATCCATAGCCGGTAGCGATCCGGGCAATTTCTCGTACCGCACCGGTACCATCGTTTCCGGCGCTGATGAACACTGCGTAGGGCAAGCCGGCCAGTTTTCCCTCGGACGGATGATAGGTTCGATCGAAAAAGTCCTTGAGCGCGCCGGACATGTAGCCGAAATTCTCCGGGGTGCCGAGCAGCAGGCCCTGGCAGGCGAGTAGATCGTCCACCGTGGCGTCGAAAGCGCGTTTGATGTGTGTGTCGGTTTCCGCGACTCCGCGCGCACCTTGCAGCACGGCTTGAGCCAGTTTCTCGGTATTGCCGGACTGGCTGTGATAGACGATAAGCAGTCGCTTCTTCTCCGGCATTTTGGGTGGTGACTTGGGTTGTGGGGCGGCTTTCCTGCGCTTGCGCGTGTCACGCTAGCGACGTCATGTCGGTTTGACGCGTTTGGTGGCGGCGTGTTCGCCAGCAGGGGTGTCTGCCAGGCTGGACGCGGCTGGGTCCTGACGGAAATAGCGGCGCAGTTGCGCATAGACATCCGGGAAAGCGGCACGCAACTGTTCCGGCGCGTCAAAGAATGCTTCGCAAGCCACGGCGAAGAACTCGGCCGGATGGTCGGCCGCGTAGGGATCAAGCGCTACGGGTTCTCCGGCGTCCAGTTGTTCGCACAGCGTCGTATAGGCTTGATTGAATGCTAGGCCCCACTCGCCGCGCGACATGTCCGGGGGCAGGGCGGGGAAGCCGTCCGCCTCGCCGTTCACCATGTCCAGTTTGTGTGCAAATTCGTGTATGACCACGTTGATGTGCTCATTGGTTGGCGTGTCGGTGTGCCACGACAGCAGTACAGGCCCGTTGCTCCAGGCTTCGCCCAGCACCACGTCGTCGTATTCGTGCACGATCCCGGCCTCATCCATTTCGGTGCGTGGAACGATGAAGTCGCCAGAATAGACAACCACACCGATCCAGCCATGATATGCGTCAAGACCGATGTTCAGTATTGGCAGGCAGGCCTGCAGCGCGATGGAAAGCAGAATCTCGTCGCTCAGCGCGAAACCATTGGCGCCGTGAAACTCTTTCTCGGCGAGAAAACGCAGCGCCAGCTCGCGTAGCCGGCGGCGCTCGGCGATGGTCAGTCGGTCAAGAAAGGGCAGGTCGGCTTCTACCTTGTTCCACAGCGCGGGGTCGGGCGGGCTGGGCGGTTCGCCACGTTCATGCCAGAGCCGGCGTAGTTGTTCGAGCAGGCGGGTGATCATGTTTTCAGCGTTGTCAGGAAGATCCCTGCAAACACCATGGCGATACCAGCGTAATGGAACCACAGTGGTTGTTCGCCCAGAAATACGATGGCCAGCAGGGTACCGAACACCGGCATCAGGTGGATGAACAGCGCCCCCCGGCTGGGGCCCACCGCTGCGATCCCGGCGTTGTAGAACACGTAGCCGACAAATCCGGGAAATACGCCGATGTAGAGGATGCCGACCCAAGTGGCCGTCGAAGACAGGATGGTCTGACCTTCCAGAATCTCCCACACATAGAGCGGGACCAGCATCGCGACTCCGATGACGGTCAGTGCGGCCAGCAACAGCATGGGGTGCACGCTCTGCGGGCGCCACTTGAGTCCGACGGTGTACAGGCCCCAGGTCAGCACCGCAAGCATCATCCACACGTCGCCGCTGTTCAGTTGCAGCCCGAGCAGGGTATCGATGTCGCCGCGTGCGACGATGGTCAGCACCCCGAGCAGTGACAGCAGCGCCCCCGCCGCTTCGATACGACTCAGGCGCTTGCCGAGCAGCAGGTAGGCAAACGCGATGGTGGCCACCGGTATGAAGGAGTTGAGCATGGTGGCGCTGGTCGCGCTGGTGTACTGCAGCGCCACATATACGAAGGTGTTGTAGCAGCCGACGCTGAGGACGCCGAGAACGAGCAGAGCGAGCCAGTGTCGCTTGAGTTGGGGCCACTGGCCGCGCAGGTGGGGCAGCGCAAACGGCAGCACCAGCACCAGCGCGATCGCCCAGCGCCAGAAGGCGAGGGTGAACGGCGGTACCGATTCATGGATGCCGCGTGCGATCACCATGTTGCCCGACCAGAACAGCGAGGTCAGGGTAAGTAGCAGATAGGGGTTGGCGTAGTGTCCGCGCATGGCGATGGTTGTCGTTTGGAGCCCCGATGATGGCACACCGGCGGACTGCGCGCGACCGTGTGCGCCAGTGCCGATGTGGGATAATTGCCGGTATGGTTTCCGTTACCCATGCCGTCCCGCGCGATGACGCGGCACCCCCCACCTCCTTGCTGGCGGAAGGGCTGTCCCCTGAAGATCAGGGGTTGGTCGATGCCGCGCTCGTGCTGGCCCGGGATAGTTATCAGCAGAGCACGCTCGGCACCGGGGAGCAGACCATGAGCCATGCTCTGGGCATGGCGCTGATATGCGCGTCACTGCGCCTTGATGCGTCAACCCGGGTCGCGGCGCTGCTGTTTGCGCTCGGGGATCATGTTCGCGATGCTCACCCGTTGCTGGAGCGGCGCTTCGGCCCGGTCGTCGCCAGTCTGGTGGATGGCTTGGTGAGGCTCAACGGCCTGCGCCCGCTCACGCGCATGGCCGCCAGTGCGAGTGCGCCTGAAGTACGCGCTCATACCGAAGTGTTGCGCAAGATGTTGCTGGCGATGGTCGCCGACATCCGCGTGGTGCTGCTGCGTCTCGCCTCACGCACCCAGACCCTGCGCTACTACACCGAACACGATGTGCCGCGCCGTGCGGAGGTGGCGCGCGAGAGCCAGGACATCTACGCACCGCTGGCCAACCGTCTGGGCGTGTGGCAGCTCAAGTGGGAGCTTGAGGATCTGTCGTTCCGTTTTCTTGAGCCGGACACCTACAAACGCATCGCCAGGATGCTGGACGAGCGGCGTTCGGAGCGCGAGGCGTTCATCCGCGCGGCCATCGAGAGGCTCCGGAGCGAGCTTGCCGCAGTCGGGATCACGGCCGAGATCCAGGGGCGCCCCAAGCACATTTACAGCATCTACAACAAGATGCGCGGCAAGAAGGTGGATTTTTCGCGCATCTACGACATCCGCGCGGTGCGCGTACTGGTTGACCGGGTGCAGGATTGCTACACCGTGCTCGATATCGTCAATCGTATCTGGCAACCGATTCCCGCCGAATACGATGACTACATCAGCCGACCCAAAGGCAACAACTACCAGTCGTTGCACACGGCGGTGTATGCCGAGGACGGGCGTTCGCTGGAAGTGCAGATCCGCACCCAAGACATGCATCGCCACGCCGAACTGGGGGTGGCCGCGCACTGGCGTTACAAGGAAGGCAGTGGTCACGCGGGTGACTACGACGAGAAGATCGCGTTGCTGCGCAGCCTGTTGTCGTGGCGCGACGAGGTCGCGGATTCGGCCGAGTGGGTCGAACAGTTCAAGCGCGCCTCGCTCGACGACACCCTCTATTTGTTGACGCCGCAGGGGCGTGTGATCGACTTGCGCGCCGGCGCCACGCCCATCGATTTTGCCTACCGCCTGCATACCGAGCTTGGGCACCGTTGTCGTGGCGCCAAGGTCGACGGACACCTGGTGCCGCTCAACACGCGCCTGGAAAGCGGGCAGACGGTGGAGATCACGACGGTCAAGGAAGGCGGACCGTCGCGCGACTGGCTCAACCCGCAGCTGGGTTACATCGCGACGAGCCGCGCCCGCACCAAGATCAAGCAGTACTTCAGCCAGCTCGAAGAGGCGGAGTTGCTGACGCGCGGACGCAGCTTCGTGACCCGTGAGATGCAGCGCGAGGGGCAGTCCCAGGCCAACATCGACGAGCTTGCGGGTCGGCTCGGGTTCAAGTCGGCCGAGGCGATGTTCGTCGCCGCCGGGCGGGGTGAGGTCGGGCCACGGGCGGTGCAGATCGGCCTGCGCGCGCCGGACGCGCCCCCATCTGCCGAGTCCGAACCGGAAATCGTGCTGGGGCGCAGCCGTTCGGGGGACACGAGTGGCAAGGTGCTGGTGGTCGGCGTGGGCAAGCTCATGACTTCCCTCAGCCGCTGCTGCAAACCGGCGCCACCCGACGCGATCAAGGGATTCGTGACGCGGGGGCGGGGGGTGTCGATACATCGTGTCGACTGCAAGGACTTCCGGCGCCTGGTCGAACGGCAGCCTGAACGGGTGATAGAGGCGACTTGGGGGGGCGATGCGTTCAAGGGGCCGCAATCCGTGTTTTCGGTCGACATCATGGTCGAAGCGATGGACCGGCAGGGATTGCTGCGTGATATCTCGGAGGTGCTGTCGCGCGAGAAGCTCAACGTGACTGGCGCCAATTCGCTGACCAAGAAGGGCAAAGCCTACATGCGCTTTACTCTTGAAGTCAGTGGCGCGGCCCAGATCCAGCGGGCGACTGCGTTGATCTGTGAAGTGCCCGACGTGATCGATGCGCGGCGCCGCTGAGCGCGGCCCGCGTCGCCTGCCCGGAGGCTAGTGGTCTGCTTCGCAAATCAAGGAACATGACGAAAACGATGGTTTGAGGTGCAGGGCAAGGCGCGAACCGCAGCAATAGTCGTAACTATTGCGAGGATGAGCAACGCAGCCATGCGCCACAAGACGCGTTTTCGTGTTTCGGTATTTGCGAAGCAGACCACTAGCTATTCGTTGCCAGATCCGAGAGCAACATCAACTGTGCCGAGCGCTTCATGCCGCGCGAGGCGCGACGACGGTAGCGGCCGTCTTCCAGCATGTCCCAGGACTGGCTGTTGTCGGCCAGGTAGGCACGCAGGCCTTCGCGGATCACCCGTCGCTTGAGGCGCTGATCGAGCACCGGGAACGCGACTTCGATGCGGCGGAAGAAGTTGCGGTCCATCCAGTCGGCGCTCGACAGATACACTTTTTGTTCGCCACCGGCGTGGAACATGAAAATGCGGTGGTGTTCGAGGAATCGTCCCACCACCGAGCGCACCCGGATGTTCTCGGACAGCCCCACGACCCCTGGTTTGAGGGCGCAGGCGCCCCGTATGATCAGGTCGATCGGCACCCCCGCCTGCGAGGCCGCATACAGCGCTTCTATGGTTTCGGCCTCCAGCAACGCATTCATCTTGACCATGATGCGGCTCTTCTTCCCGGCGCGCGCCGCGTCGGCTTCGGCGTTGATTGCCGCAACCACGTTGCGATGCAGGGTAAAGGGCGCCTGCCATAGGTGCTTGAGCGTGGTGGCCTGGCCGAGGCCGGTGAGCTGTTTGAAGACTTCGGCCACGTCGTCGCCAATTTCCTCGTTGCAGGTGAGCAGTCCGAAATCGGTGTAGGAACGGGTGGTGCGCGGATGGTAATTGCCCGTGCCCAGGTGCACATAACGACGCAGCCGGCCTTCTTCGCGACGCACGAACATCAGGAGCTTGGCGTGGGTCTTGTAGCCGAACACGCCGTACACCACGTGCGCGCCGACCTCTTCGAGACGGTTGGCGAGCGCGATGTTGGCTTCTTCATCGAAACGCGCCATCAGTTCGAGCACCACCGTGACTTCCTTGCCCTTCTGCGCGGCGCGTTCCAGGTGTTCCATCAGCACCGATTCCGAGCCGGTGCGATACACGGTCATCTTGATTGCTAGCACCTGCGGATCGTCCGCCGCGCTGCGCAGCAACTGGATGACCGGCGCAAAGCTCTGATATGGGTGGTGCAGCAGGATGTCCTGACGCCGGATCGCCGCGAACATGTCCTGTTTCTTGTCCAGGCCCTTGGGGATGCCCGGCAGGAACGACGGATAGGTCAGATCCGGACGCGACACCCAGTCGGGCACCTGCATCAGGCGCACCAGGTTGACGATGCCAGGGGTGGAATACAGATCGCGCCGCGTGAGCAGGAACTGCTGCAGCAGGAAGGCTTCCATTTTCTCGGAGCAGGTGTCCGCCACTTCCAGGCGGACCGTGTCTCCGAAGTGGCGTTGCTGCAACTCGCCCTTGAGCGAGGCGCGCAGGTCCTTGACCTCTTCTTCGTCGACAAACAGATCGGAGTTGCGCGTGACGCGGAACTGGTAGCAGCCCAGCACGCGCATGCCGGAAAAGAGCTGGTCGACATGCACGTGCAGGACCGACGACAGGAATACGAAGGTGTATTCATGGTCGCTGATGTCCTTGGGCAGCCGGATCACGCGTGGCAGGGCGCGCGGTGCCTGGACGATGGCTGCGCCGGAGTCGCGCCCGAAGGCGTCACGGCCTTCGAGTTCGATTGCGAAGTTCAGGCTCTTGTTAAGCACCCGTGGAAACGGGTGTGCGGGATCGAGCCCGATCGGGGTGAGTACCGGATTGACTTCGCGATCGAAGTAATCCTTGATCCAGGCGCGTTGGGCCTCATTCCACAGGCTGCGGCGCAGGAACACGATGCCTTCCTGTTCGAGCGCGGGCAGGATCTCGGCGTTGAGCAGTTCGTACTGGTCGGCGATGATGCCGTGGACTTCCTTGCTCACCCGGTCGAGCAACTCCGCCGCCTGCAGGCCATCCGAGCCGACCCCGCGGCTACCCAGGCGTATCTGTTCCTTGATGCCGGACACCCGGATCTCGAAGAATTCATCCAGATTGCTCGACACGATGCACAAAAAGCGCAGCCGCTCCAGCAACGGCACCTTCTTGTCCGCGGCCTGGTTGAGCACGCGCCGATGGAAGCGCAGCTGTGACAGCTCCCGATTGAAGAAGTGCTCGGTCGGGAACTGGGGAGCGACGCGTTCAGGGGCTCTCATCTGTTTACCTATGCGGGTTGCGCCCATGGCTTGGCAATGCGCAACGACGGTTGTTATTCGGACGATTTTCGCATTACAACATGAAGGACATATTACGCAGCATACCCGAGTGGTGTCGCAGGGATAAGCCAACGGTGCCGAGGCGGTGCTGACTCGTATCTCGCAGGCTTGGTTCCATTCGATCCGTATCCAGCCGTAACAGGCTGATAGAATGCTTCGCACCTATCACTGCACCACACCCCATGTCATGCATGAACTGATCGCTGCGATTGATCTGGGTTCCAACAGTTTCCGCCTGCAGGTCGGGCGGATCGTCAACGATCAGATATATCCGCTCGATGGCCTCAAGGAACCGGTGCGACTGGCGGCGGGCCTCTCGGACGGCAAACTGCTCGATCTGGCCGCGCAGCAGCGCGGGCTCGATGCGCTGCGTCGCTTCAACGAACGGCTGCAGGGCTTCGGTCCGGATTCGGTACGCGCCGTGGCCACCAACACCTTGCGCGTGGCGAAGAACGCGCCGCAGTTCCTGCTCAAGGCCGAAGCGGCGCTGGGCGTGCCGATCGAGGTCATCGCGGGTCGCGAGGAGGCACGTCTGATCTACGTCGGCGTGGCGCACACGCTGCCCGATCCGCATCGGCAACAACTGGTGGTCGACATCGGGGGTGGATCGACAGAGTTCATCATTGGTCGCAGCTTCCAGCCGCTGATGCTGGAGTCCCTGTACATGGGCTGTGTCAGCTTCAGCCTGCGCTACTTTCCTGATGGGCGTATCGACAAGCGCAGCCTCAAGGAGGCGGAACTCGCGGCGCGGCGCGAGTTGCAGGCCATTGCACACGCGTACCGGGAAGTCGGCTGGGAGGTGGCGGTCGGCTCCAGCGGCTCGGCCAAGGCGCTGGTCGATGTGCTGGAACAGAATGGACTGTCCGAAAACGGGATCTGTCTCGAAGGCCTGGAAAAGCTGCGCATCGAATTGCTGCGCGCGGGCCGGCTGGATCGGCTGGATCTGGCGGCGGTGAAGGGCGACCGCATGCCGGTGCTGCTGGGTGGGTTTGCCATCATGTCCGCGGTGTTCAAGGAGTTCGGATTGAAACACATGACATTTTCCGAAGGAGCGCTGCGTCTTGGCGTGCTGTACGACTTGCTGGGACGCTACCACCACCACGACCTGCGCGATGCGACGGTGTCCGGGTTCATGTCGCGTTACCAGGTTGATGTCGCTCAGGCTGACGCGGTGGCCGAGACCGCTTGCCATCTGCTGACCTGCCTTGATCCCGGCGCGGTGGACAAGGAACACCCGGATCGGCTGTTTCTGGCCTGGGCCGCGCGTCTGCACGAGATTGGCATCTCGGTCGCCCATTCGAGCTACCACAAGCACAGCGCCTATGTTCTGGCCAACGCCGACATGCCCGGTTTTTCACGCATGGATCAGGCCCGCCTCGCGCGTATCGTGCTCGCGCATCGCGGCAAGCTCGCACGTATTGCGGCACTGGAAGAGGATAGCCCGGACTGGATGCTGATCGTATGTTTGCGTCTGGCCTGTATCTTTCATCGTGCCCGCGACGGGCGGGGAGTGCCGCCGATTTCGATTTCCCGTACCGATAACGGCTTCGCGGTGGTGGTCCGTGAAGGGTGGCTGAAAAAGCTGCCGCTCACGATCGCGGCAATCGAAGAAGAGCAGCGACAGTGGCTTTCGGTCGGGCGCGGCCTGGCGATCAAGACGCCCGGTAGCGAATCGCCGTCCGCCTGAACGCCATGCCGGATCGCTCCGACAACCAGCCCACGGCGACCATGGACCCTTTGGGCGACGGCACAATGCGCCTCAGGGGTGACTGGACTCTGCACATGCTGGCGCCGGATATCGCACGGTTGCGCCGTCAGCTAGCGCAAGCCGGTTCCGCCACGCGCTGGGAACTGGACGACGTCGGGCGGTTGGACAGCTTCGGCGCGACCTTGCTGTGGCGTATCTGGCAGCAACGCTGGCCGTCCGCGGTTACGCTGGGAAACGAGCTGCGAGCGACGATCGACGAGGTCGCGCGTGCCAGCGCCGAACCACTGCCGAGCCCGCATCGACGCACCCCGGTGGATAGCGTGATCCTGCTGGGTGGGGCGGCATTGCGCTTTCATTCGCATGTGTCGGGCTTCGTCCAGTTGTTTGGCCAGCTCGTCCTGGATCTGACCCACGTACTGAAGACCCCGCGCGACTGGCCGTTGCGCGAGATATCGGCCAACCTGTTCAAGGTCGGCGTGCGGGCCATGCCGGTTTCCGCGCTGGTGGGTTTTCTCATCGGGGTGGCGCTGTCCTATCTGTCAGCATTGCAGTTGCGTGCCTACGGCGCGGACGTGTTCATCGTCAACATCCTCGGCCTGGGCATCATCCGGGAACTGGGGCCGGTGCTGGTGTCGGTGCTGATCGCGGGGCGTTCCGGTTCGGCGATGACTGCGCAACTCGGGGTGATGCGGGTCACCGAGGAAATCGATGCGCTCAGCGCCATGGGTATCTCGCCCAGCCTGCGCCTGGTGCTGCCCAAGGTCATCGCGCTGTCGATCGCGATGCCGTTGCTGGTGCTGTGGACCTCGGCGGCGGCGATATTCGGTGGCATGGTGTCGGCCTGGCTGCAGCTCGGTCTGAGCTTCGGCTTCTTCATCGATACCTTGCCGCGCGTGGTTCCGCTGGCAAACCTGTATATCGCGCTCGCCAAGGGCTACGTCTTTGGAGTATTGATCGCGCTGGTGGCGTGCCATTTCGGACTGCGCGTCAAACCCAATACCGAGAGCCTGTCGGCGAACACCACGGCTTCGGTGGTCGCCGCGATCACGGTCGTGATCCTGGTCGATGCGGTCTTCGCAATCGCAACCCGCTCGATAGGGGTACCTTTTTGAGGGCGCCGCCGGTCATAGAGCTGCACGGCATCGCGACGCGGTTCGGCAGCAACATCGTGCACGAAGGGTTGGAGATGCGGGTCGAGCAGGGTGAGATCGTCTCGTTGATCGGCGGGTCGGGGAGCGGCAAGACCACTTTGCTGCGTCACCTCATCGGACTGACCCGACCGCATCGCGGCACGGTCAAGCTGTTCGGCGAGCCTCTGTTGTCGGGCGACATGGCGGAACAGCGCGTGCGGCGGCGCCGTTTCGGGGTGTTGTTCCAGCAGGGCGCCTTGTTTTCGGCGTTGAACGTTGCGGAGAACATCGGTTTTCCGTTGCGTGAATTGCGCGTAGCCAGCGGCGTTGAGATCCGCGACCTGGTGGCACGCAAGCTGGCCATGGTGGAACTCGCTCCGGAACACGCACTATTGATGCCTGCGGAGTTGTCCGGCGGGATGATCAAGCGGGTTGCCCTGGCGCGCGCGCTGGCACTGGAGCCCGAACTGTTGCTGCTGGATGAGCCCACCGCGGGCCTGGACCCGGATCTGAGCGCCTCGTTCGTGGATCTGATACGCGGCCTGCAACGCCGATTGCATCTGACCATAGTGCTGGTTACACACGATATCGATACCCTGATGGCGCTGTCGACCAGGGTTGCCGTGCTGGCCGAGCGCCGCATCGTAAGTTACGCTTCGGTGCAGGATACCGTCGCCGGGGCTCATCCCTTTGTCCAGCGGTTCTTCAAGAGCGTGCTGGAACGAGGTGCCAACGTTGCGAAGCAGGGAGATCAATGCTGATGGAAAGTCGTGCCCACGCGCTTGCGGCTGGACTGTTTACCCTGTTGCTCGGGGCCGCCTGCGTGTTCGCGGTGTGGTGGTTCTCCGGTAACCGCGAAGCGGTCAATCGTTATGAACTGGTGTCGACCGGGGTCATTACCGGGCTCAATTCACAGGCGCAGGTACGCTATCGCGGGGTCTCGGCGGGCAAGGTCACGGATATCCGGATCGACCCGACCGACCGGCGCAATATCATCGTGGCGATCGAGGTCAAGGGTGGATTGCCACTGACGCAAGGTACGCGCGCCACGCTGGGCTACCAGGGGGTGACCGGGCTGGCCTACGTCCAGCTTGACGATCGTGGCGGCGATACGACGCCGCTGCTCGGCGTCGATGGTCGTCTTCCGCGGCTGACGCTGGAATCAGGGGCGCTGGACCAGATCGCCGATCAGACCATGGATGCCTTGCGCCGCTTCGGCAAGTTGACCGATAGGATGGGGGCGTTCTTTGACGATCAGAATCTGGCGCGCTTCAATGCCACGCTGGTCAAGCTGGAATCCGCCGCGGTTGGGCTGGATCACACCTTTACCGAAGCGCCTGCAACCCTGGCTGCGGTGCGCAATGCGTTCAGTCCGGAAAATGTGACCAGATTGTCTGCCGCTCTTGGGAACATCGAACGCCTCAGCGGCGAAGCCAGCCCTGCCGTCGACGAAATGCGGGCGCTGATGGCGCGCACCACGCAGTTGATGGCGACCGTAGACCGGCTTGCTTTCAACGCCGGGGATGCGCTGCTGGAAAACACCCTGCCGCAACTGAACAGCTTGTTGCAGGAACTGGACGGCACGTCCGCACAGATGCGACGCCTCATCAATGAAGTGGAGAACTCGCCCCAAGTGTTCATCACCGGGCGGGGCGAACGCCGGCCGGGGCCGGGTGAGCCCGGCTATGATCCGGCGCGACCCTGACGCATTCAATGACGATGACACACGAAATGATGATCTGGATACGTCGCGGCCTGCTTCTCGCAGCCGCAACCACGCTATGTGCATGTACGGCCCTGGCGCCACCTCCGGTCGCGCAGACGGTCTATGATCTTGGCGTGCCGCGGGGCGCGCAGCGCAAGGTGGCGGGGTGGATGCCGGCGACCGTGGAAGTCGGTGCGCCATCGTGGTTGGCAAATTCGTCGATGCAGTACCGGCGCGACTACCTCGGACTCGCGAGCCGCGAAGCCTACGCGGACAGTCGCTGGGCGGGCGCGCCCGGCGAAATGCTGACACGCTTCCTGTCTTCCCGGCTGGCGACAGATGGCGCCCAGGCAACGCGCTGCCGGTTGAGGGTGGAGCTGGACGAGTTCGTGCAGGTTTTCGATGCGCCCGCCGCCAGCCGGGCCGCCATGCGCACGCGGGTGGCGTTGCTTGCGACGCGCGACGGCCGACCGTTGGCGCGCCACGTGATATCGGTCGAGGTTGCCGCCGACGGTGCCGATGCGCGCACCGGGGTGCGGGCGCACCGCGATGCGGTGCATCGTCTCGCCGATGAGCTTATAGTCTGGATGGATGGCTTGAGCGGTGATGCACGCGTGGTCAGCGCCTGCCGGGGTACGGAGTCGGCACAGCGGTAATACCGAGGAGGAACGATGAGCGCACTGAGCCAGTCACCCTACGATGCAGGACTTGGCAAGAATCCGGCCAATTACGTTCCACTCACGCCGCTGAGTTTCATTGATCGCAGCGCCTACGTCTATCCCGACCGGATCGCGATCATCCATGGCGCGCGCCGCTATACATGGCAGGAATACGCCCGGCGCAGTCGCCGTCTCGCATCGGCGCTGCGCACACTGGGGGTGGGGCGCAACGATACGGTGGCGGTGGTGCTGAGCAACACGCCCGAGATGCTGGAGTGCAATTTCGGCGTGCCCGCGTGCGGTGCGGTGCTCAACACGATCAACACCCGCCTCGACGCCGAGACCATTGCCTTCATCCTCAACCACGGCGAGGCCAGGGTCCTGATCACCGACCGCGAGTTTTCGCGCACGGTCGGACCGGCGGTCGAACTCGCTCAACGCCAGGGCCTGGTGGTCATCGATGTCGACGACAGCGAATACCTGGGCGCGGGCGAGCGTATCGGCAGCGTCGAATACGAAGCATTCCTCGACGGCGGGCAGCCCGATTTCGAATTTGAACACCCCGCCGACGAGTGGAACGCGATCTCGCTCAATTACACCTCGGGCACCACCGGCAACCCCAAGGGCGTCGTGTATCACCACCGTGGCGCCTATCTCAATGCGCTGTCGAACATCGTGTCATGGGGCATGCCGCCGCATGCGGTGTACCTGTGGACGCTGCCGATGTTCCACTGCAACGGCTGGTGTTTCGCGTGGACCATGGCGGCCAACGCCGGCGTCAACGTCTGCCTGCGCAAGGTCGATCCGGCGCTGATCTTCGCCGCCATCCGCGAGCACCGGGTGACCCACTATTGCGGCGCGCCCATCGTGCACGCCATGCTCGCCAACGCGCCTGAGGCAATGCGCGCCGGGATAGAGCACAAGGTCTTTGGTCTGGTTGCGGCCGCGCCGCCCCCCGCGTCGATGATAGAAGGCATGGCCAGAATCGGCTTCGACATCACCCATGTGTATGGACTGACCGAGACCTATGGACCGGCGGCGGTATGCGCGAAGCACGACGAATGGGCCGAGTTGCCGCTGGCGCAGCAGGTGGCGCTGAACGGGCGCCAGGGGGTGTGCTACCACACCCAGGAAGGCATGACCGTCCTGGATCCAGACACGATGACGCCGGTGCCGCGCGACAACCAGACGATGGGCGAGGTGATGTTTCGCGGCAACATCGTGATGAAGGGCTATCTGAAGAACGAAAAGGCGAGCGCGGAGGCGTTTCGTGGCGGGTGGTACCACACCGGTGATCTGGCGGTCATGCAGGCGGACGGCTACGTCAAGATCAAGGACCGCTCCAAGGACGTCATCATCTCGGGGGGCGAGAACATCTCGTCCATCGAGGTCGAGGATGCGATCTACAAGCATCCGGCGGTGCTGGCCGTGGCGGTGGTCGCGATGCCGGACGCCAAGTGGGGCGAGGCGCCGTGTGCCTACATTGAACTGAAGGACGGCGTTACGCTTACCGCTGAAGACATGCTCGGCCATTGCAGAGAACATCTGGCCGGCTTCAAGATGCCCAGGCGCATCGTGTTCGCGCCACTGCCCAAGACCTCGACCGGCAAGATCCAGAAGTTCGTGCTGCGCGCGCAGGCGGGAGCTACCGACGCGATCGAGTAGGCGCTGCGGGTCATGCGCGATGATGCGTCGCGCCGAGTATTCGACGGGCTGCCCTGATCCGGGTGGCCCGCTTCCCGACAATCAGGACAGGAGGACCGCAAACATGAGCGCAGTAGCCGATACAGTCGATGAACCGATGCTGCTCCGGCATGACGTAGCGGGCGTTGCAACGCTGACGCTCAACCGTCCGGGCCAGTTCAACGCGCTATCCACATCCATGCTGGAGGCGCTGACGACCGCGATAGACCAGATCGCAGCCGACACCAGCGTGCGCGTGGTGGTGCTGGCGGGGGCCGGCAAGGCGTTTTGTGCCGGGCATGATCTCAAGGAAATGCGCGGCAATGAAGCGCGCCAGTTTCAGCAGGCCATGTTCAACCAGTGCAGCCGCTTCATGGTCAGACTGACCGAAATGCCCCAGCCGGTGATTGCGCGCGTACACGGCATCGCGACCGCGGCCGGGTGCCAGTTGGTGTCGACCTGCGATCTGGCGGTGGCCGCCGATGTCGCCCGGTTCGCGGTGTCGGGCATCAACGTCGGCTTGTTCTGCGCCACCCCTGGCGTGGCCTTGTCGCGCAATGTGGGGCGCAAGGCGGCGTTCGAAATGCTGGTCACGGGGGACTTCATCAACGCCACCGAAGCGCAGCGGCGCGGGTTGATCAATCGTGTGGTGTCGCTCGATCAACTCGACGAGGAGGTCGGGCGGCTGGCCGCTTCGATCTGCGCAAAATCACCGCTGGCAGTGCGCACGGGCAAGCAGATGTTCTATCGCCAGTTGGAAATGGGACTGGAGGCCGCCTACCAGCTAGCCTCCGAAACCATGGTGTGCAACATGATGGCTGACGACGCGAAGGAGGGCATCGACGCCTTTGTCGCGAAGAAGCCGCAGCCGCTGTGGAAAGGGCGCTGAGCCGCAATGGTGTGATGTTGATCGACACGCACTGTCACATCGACGCGGCTGACTTCGACACGGATCGCGATGCGGTGCTGGAAGCTGCGCGCGAGGCCGGGGTCAAGCAGTTCGTCGTGCCCGGTGTGGAGGTCGCCGGCTTTGAAGGGATCGCGCAACTGGCCTCGGTGCAGCCCGATATTCACGTGGCGTACGGCATCCACCCCCTGTACGTGCAGCATGCCTACCCGGAAGATCTCGGGGTACTGGAAGACTGGCTGTCGTGCCGAAACCCCGTTGCGGTGGGCGAAATCGGGCTGGATCATTTCGTCGCCGATGCGGACCACGCGTTGCAGGAGCGCTACTTCGTGGCCCAGCTCAAACTGGCGCAGCGTTTCGGCCTGCCGGTCATCCTGCACGTGCGCCGCGCGGTTGACGCGGTACTGAAACAACTGCGGCGCATCGAGGTGCCCGGCGGGATCGCGCACGCCTTCAATGGCAGCCGCCAGCAGGCGGACGTCTTCATCGGCATGGGGTTCAAGTTGGGGTTTGGCGGCGCGATGACTTTCGACGGGTCACAGCGCATACGCAAACTTGCGGCAAGCCTGCCGCTCGAAGCCATCGTGCTCGAAACCGACGCACCCGACATTCCGCCAGCGTGGGCCAACGGCGGGCGCAACGAGCTGGCGAATCTGGCACGCTTCTGCACGATACTGGCTGATCTGCGCGGTGCGGAAGTGGCTGATATCGCCCAGGCGACGACGCACAACGCCCGATCAGTGCTGCCCGGTTTGTTGCGATGCGCTGCTTGAGGAGGATATATCCGCACCGATGCTGCGCGAGCGGGCAATCAGGTCGGCGATGTCCCGTTTGACCCGTGCGACATCGCTGTCGAACGAGTCGAACACCATCAGCGAAATTCCGAACACGTAGGCATAGAGCAGCATGCAGCGGCTCGAAGCCTCGTCGAACGGCACACCGCAGGCGAGGAACAGCTCGCGCGCGCAGCGCAACCGGCTGTCATCGACCTCGGCCACGATCGCGGCCGTTTCGGCGTCGCGCCGCGCCCAGTCGCGCACCGCCAGTTCTATCATCATGCCGCGCCGGTTGCGCCCGGCGCTATACACGTCGATGACGTGGTAGATCTGCTCCAGCTCCTTGCCCGGCTGCGCCCGCGTTTGCTTGACGATGTCGCGGATGCGCCCCTCCTTCCACACGTGCAGTACCGCGAGCAGCAGGTCGCGGCGGTCTTCAAAGTGCCAGTAGAAGCTGCCCTTGGTGACGCTCAGCCGCTTGGCCAGCACTTCGACGCGCAGGCCGGCGATGCCTTCCTCGGCAAGCACATCCATGGCGCCATGCACCCAGGCATCGCGGTCAAGCTGGATACGGGGTTTGTTCAAGGTGAATTCCATACGTGAAGCATTGACGAACAAGGGACCATACGCTACCGTACGCACCCATACTGTTACGTATGGGACGACTTTTTTCACGTTTGGTCAAGGTGTCCAACGTCGGCCCTCGATGACATAATGCCTTCACTACGATGGAAATCGTCAAACACGATCAAAGGAGCGCAGCTTTGAAGATACTGGTACCGGTCAAACGCGTGGTCGATTACAACGTCAAGGTCCGCGTCAAGAGCGACGGCAGCGGGGTTGATGTGGCCAACGTCAAAATGTCGATGAATCCGTTCGACGAGATTGCCGTGGAAGAGGCCGTGCGTCTGCGCGAAGCGGGCATTGCTACCGAAGTCGTGGCGGTGTCGTGCGGCGTTGCGCAATGTCAGGAGACTTTGCGTGCGGCCATGGCGATCGGTGCCGATCGCGGCATCCTGGTTGAAACCGCCGAGGAACTTCAGCCCCTGGCGGTAGCCAAGCTGCTCAAGGCACTGTGCGGGAAGGAGCAGCCGCAAGTCGTGATCTGCGGCAAGCAGGCCATCGACGACGACGCCAACCAGACCGGCCAGATGCTTGCCGCCCTGATGGGCTGGCCGCAAGCGACCTTCGCCTCGAAAGTGGTGCTCGCCGATGGCAAGGCCAGCGTGATGCGCGAGATCGATGGCGGCATGGAAACCCTGGAGATGCCGCTGCCGGCCGTGGTGACCACCGACCTGCGTCTGAACGAACCGCGTTACGCGACCCTACCCAACATCATGAAGGCCAAGAAGAAGCCGCTCGAAACGGTGAAGCCGGAAGATCTGGACGTCGACGTCAAGCCGCGCCTGAGCACGCTCAAGGTTGCCGAACCACCCAAGCGCAGCGCCGGGGTGCGGGTGCCCGATGTGGCCCAGTTGGTGGAAAAACTCAAGAACGAAGCAAAGGTGATCTGAGATGAGGACTCTAGTAATAGCTGAACACGACCACCAGTCGATCAAGGCCGCGACGCTCAACACGATTGCCGCCGCAGTCAAGCTGGGAGCCGAAGTCGATGTGCTGGTTGCCGGCAGCGGTTGTGGCGCCGCAGCGGAACAGGCGGCCAAAATCGCCGGCGTTGCCAAGGTCAGGGTCGCCGATGCGGCACACTACGAACAACAGACGGCCGAGAACGTCGCGGCACTCGTGGTGGCCCAGGCCGATGGCTATACCCACATCCTTGCCCCGGCGACTTCGTTCGGCAAGAACACGCTGCCGCGCGTGGCGGCGCTGCTGGATGTGGCCCAGATCAGCGATATCGTGGCGGTTGAAAGCGACGACACCTTCGTGCGCCCGATCTACGCCGGCAACGTCCTTGCGACGGTCAAGAGCAACGACAGCGTCAAGGTCATCACGGTGCGCACTACGGCCTTCGAGGCGGCCGGTGAAGGTGGTTCCGCTTCGGTCGAGCAACTCGCCGCGGGTGCCGATCTCGGCTTGTCAAAAGTTGTCGCGCGTGAGCTGACCAAGTCCGAGCGCCCGGAACTGGGCGCGGCGAAAGTCATCGTCTCCGGTGGGCGGGGTCTGGGCAGCGGCGAGAATTACCACAAGCTGCTGGAACCGCTCGCGGACAAGCTCGGCGCGGCGCTGGGTGCGTCGCGCGCGGCGGTGGACGCCGGTTTCGTGCCGAACGACTACCAGGTTGGGCAAACCGGCAAGATCGTCGCCCCGCAGCTCTACATCGCGGTGGGTATTTCCGGTGCCATTCAGCATCTGGCGGGGATGAAGGACTCCAAGGTGATCGTCGCGATCAACAAGGATCCGGAAGCACCGATATTCCAGGTGGCCGACTACGGTCTGGTGGCTGACCTGTTTGAAGCCATACCTGAGCTGACGGCAGCCCTGGGCTGAGCAACATATTTCGACCTCTGCTCCGTAATGCCGGCCCGTTCAGGGGCGGCGGCGCAGAGTTGGTTGGCGCGCTTGCGTTTCCATGCCCGTTTTTTGAGTGAGTTTACGATGAGCAACTATTCCGCACCCATACAGGACATGCAGTTCGTCCTGCGTGAACTGGCCGGTCTCGAGGATATCCAGCAGCTTCCAGGTTACGACGAAGTGTCGCCCGATCTGGTCGAGGCGATACTTGAGGAAGCCAGCAAGTTCGCCAGCGGCGTGCTGGCTCCGCTGAACATTCCGGGCGACCGCGAAGGCGCGCGCTGGGCGCACGGCGAGGTGCTTACCGCCAGTGGCTGGAAGGATGCGTACAAGCAGTTCACCGAGGCCGGCTGGACCGCGCTTGCGTGTGATCCGGAGTACGGCGGCCAGGGCTTGCCCAAGCTCGTGTCGACCGCCGTCATGGAGATGTGGAAGTCGGCCAACATGGCGTTCTCGTTGTGCCCGATGCTGACCAATGGCGCCATCGAATCGCTGATGTATCGCGGTACGCCCGAGCAGAAGAGCATGTATCTGCCGAAGATGGTGAGCGGACAGTGGACCGGCACCATGAACCTGACCGAACCGCAGGCCGGCTCCGATCTCGCGGCGGTGCGTACCCGCGCCGAGCCGCAGGGTGACGGCACCTACCGCATTTTCGGGCAGAAGATATTCATCACCTACGGTGAGCATGATCTGACCGACAACATCGTGCACCTTGTGCTCGCACGTTTGCCCGATGCGCCGGAGGGGGTCAAGGGAATATCGCTGTTCGCGGTACCCAAGTTTCTGGTCAATCCGGACGGCTCGCTGGGGGCGCGCAACGACGTCCATTGCGTGTCGATCGAACACAAGCTGGGCATCCATGCGAGCCCGACCTGTGTCCTCGCACTGGGGGACAAGGGCGGTGCGATCGGTACGCTCGTTGGTGAGCCCAACCGTGGTCTCGAGTACATGTTCATCATGATGAACGAAGCGCGTTTCGCGGTCGGCATGGAAGGCTTGGCATTGTCCGAACGTGCCTATCAACACGCGCTCGGATACGCGAAGGACCGGGTGCAGGGCACCGAGGCCGGCGTACGCGGCGGTGAAAAAGTCGCCATCATCCGTCACCCCGATGTGCGCCGCATGCTGATGTCGATGAAGTCGCAGACCGAGGCGATGCGTGCGCTAGCGTATGTCGTTGGCGCCGCAACCGACAAGGCCCATCATGATCCGGACCCGGTCGTCCGCGCCCGCGAACAGGCGTTCGTCGATCTGCTGATACCGGTGGTAAAGGGCTGGAGCACCGAGAATTCGATCGAGATCGCATCGACCGGCGTACAGGTGCATGGCGGCATGGGCTACATCGAGGAGACCGGGGCAGCACAGCATCTGCGTGATGCACGCATCACCACGATCTACGAAGGCACCACCGCGATCCAGGCGAACGACCTGATCGGACGCAAGATCGCGCGTGAAGACGGTGTCACGGTCAAGGCTGTGATCGCAGAGATGCGCGCGGTGGTGGATGCTCTGAAGGTTCGCAAGGGCGAGGCGTTCGCGGCTCAGGCGAATTCGCTGGGTGCCGGGGTGGATGCGCTGGAGTCGGCGGTAGCCTACATCCTGGCGACCTACCCGACGGACATCAAGGCGGCGTCGGTCGGTTCGGTGCCGTTCCTGAAGCTGTTCGGCATCGTTGCCGGCGGGTGGCAGATGGCGCGTGCGGCGCTGGTCGCCCAGCAGCGTCTGGACGAGGGCCACGCCGATGCGGATTTCTTCCGCGCCAAGATCATTACCGCGCATTTCTATGCCGAGCATGTCTTGTCACAGGCGGCTGGATTGGCGCATACCGTGCGCAATGGCGCCGCGAGTGCGCTGGAACTGTCCGAAGATCTGTTCTGATCGGATTGATCAGTACCCAACGGCGGCCGCAAGGCCGCTTTTTTTGGCGTCCCCAATCGCCAGGGTAAAAAAATGCCGGTCCTCTCGGACCGGCATTTTCAGTTGCGCCAACCTGGTGGTTGCCGCGCTGATTACTTTACCTTGGCCTTGTCGCGCAGCTCGGTCAGGTGGGCTTCGACCTTCTGCTGCTGCAAGCGCTGCTGCAGTTGCGGCTTCACGTCGTCCAGCGGCGGCGGCTGCACGTCGCGCAGATCGTCGAGCTGAATCACGTGATAGCCGAAGTCGCTCTTGACCGGAGTGCTGGTGTACTTGCCTTTCTCCAGCGCGACCATGGCGTCCGAGAAGGGCTTGACGAACATGCCCGGATTGCTCCAGCCGAGTTCGCCGCCCTTGTCCTTGGAGCCGGGGTCCTTGGACTGCTTGGCCGCGATCTCCTCGAACTTGCCGCCCGCGCCCAGGCTGGCAATGATGGCCTTGGCTTCGTCTTCGGTTTCGACCAGCACGTGGCGCGGCTTGTATTCCTTTCCGCCCATCTTGGCCTTGATGGTTTCGTATTCCTTGGCGACGTCGGCATCGGTGATCGGGTTGTTCTTGACGAAATCCTGCAGGTAAGCCCGGATCAGGATGGCCTGACGTGCCAGATCCATCTGGGTCTGGATGTCCTTGCGCTTGTCCAGACCGGCCTTGGAGGCGGCTTGGGCAAGCACTTCGCGACGGATCAGTTCTTCGCGTATGGCTTCGTTCAACTCGGGGCTTTCCTGGGCGCCCTGGGTTTTCTGCTCGTCGAGCATGACTGCGGCACGGGCTGCGGGTATGGCGGTGCCATTGACGGTCGCGACAGGATCGGCGGCGTAGGCGGAGTAGGAAAAGAAGCCGGCCATGAGGGCCATGGCAAGGCGACTGGGGAAACGTTTCATCGGGGTTCCTTTCTGGAGTGGGTTAATTTCCGGCCTCTTCGGCCGTCAATGCGCGAATCGATAGTGCATGTACCTGGCCGCGCATCATGTCGCCGAGCGCATCATAAATCATGCGATGCCGGGCAACCGTGTTGCGTGCCTTGAAACAATCTCCAACTATGGTGACGCGATAGTGGCCGCCACCGCTGCGCGCACCGGCATGGCCTGCATGCAGCGCGCTGTCATCTTCGATTTCGAGCGCGATGGGGGAAAGCGCTTTCAAACGGGTTCTGATTTCGTCAATTCTGTTCATGGCAGTACTTTCTTGTAGGGCTTGACCGTGGTGCGGGCGAATACGCCCTGCTTGACGTAGGGGTCATCCGCGATCCAGCGCTCGGCTTCGCCAAGCGAGCCGAATTCGGCGACGACCAGGCTGCCGAAAAATCCCGCCGGGCCGGGGTCGGGCGTATCGATGGCGGGCATGGGGCCGGCGACCAGCAGGCGGCCGTCGTCACGCAACGCTTCGAGGCGCGCAAGATGGGCGGGGCGGGCGGCCATGCGCGCGTCCAGGGTCCCTGGCGCGTCCTCGCCGATAAGAACATACAACATCAGTTAGGCTCCTCATGGATATGCCTGGAAAGATACACGCCCTGGGCAAGGACGAACACCAGCATCAGCCCCAAACCGCCGAACAGCTTGAAATTGACCCAGGTCGATTCCGCGAAGTTGTACGCGACATAGAGGTTGAGCGCGCCCATCGCAATGAAGAACCCGGCCCACGCCATGTTCAGGCGCCCCCAGACTGCGTCGGGGAGTTGTATCTGGGCTTCCAGCATGCTGCGGATCAGGTTCTTGCGGAACACCAGGGCGGACGCTGTCAGCGTGACGCCAAAGAGCCAGTACAGCGCGGTGGGTTTCCACTTGAAGAACGTCGGATCGTGAAACAGCAACGTCGCGCCCCCGAACAGGACGATGATGGTGACGCTGGCCCACAACATGTTGTCGATCTTGCGGTGACGCAGCCACACCCAGGCGACTTGGGCGAGACTGGTGAGTATCGCGACCGCAGTCGCGATGAGTATCGGAGCCTGTGTCGGCGTAATGCCCGCACCCAGCCATTGCGAGGCCAGGTCGAATGCTGCGGCCTCGTTTCCGCCTGCAAACTTGTAGGCACCGAAAAACAGGATGACGGGTAGAAGATCAAATAGGATTTTCATGCGCGGGGATTATACCTGCTTGTGTTTGGTCGCCGTGCGCCAGGTTTGCCGATAGCAGGGGGAGTCGACGGGAGCGCCGGCGCCTGGAACGCCTTCGGGTTCCTCATTGCACGTACCCCGAACTGGATGAACTGCTTTCCTGCGCTGAGCGCTTTTCAAGCGGTAGATGCAGTATGGCCCGCAGCCCGCCGCCATCCCTCGCGCGTAGCTCAAGCCGGCCGCCGTGGCCGTGCATGATGCGATCAACAATGGCGAGTCCCAGTCCCGCGCCTTTCGCGTCGGATCGGGCGCTTTCAAGGCGAGTAAAGGGGTGGCGCAGCCGTGCGATTTCATGCTCGGGTATTCCTGGGCCGCGGTCGGCAATTTCGAGCATTGCTTCGTATTGGTCGGAGGTGAGGGTGAGGGTGATCTCATTCTGTTGCCCGGCATAGCGGATGGCATTGTCGACGAGGTTTGCAATGGCGCGCCGCAACGTAAGCGACCGGGCTGGCACCAGCAGGTGCTCCGGGCACGACAGCGCAAGATTGATGCCGCGCAGCCGATAAGGTTCCACGACATCGGCCAGTAGCGTGGCAATGTCGATCTGCTGTTTCGGTTCCTGCGGGTCGCCGCGCCCGAAATCGAGAAACTGTCCGATGATGCGATCCATTTCCTCGATGTCGGCCACCATCGCGGTGACTTCGGTTTCGGGTGCCCCGGACATTTCTATGCCCAGGCGCAGGCGCGCCAGCGGGGTGCGCAGATCGTGCGACACACCGGCGAGTATCAGCGTGCGGTCCGCATCGGTGCGCGCCAGATCGCCGGTCATCTGATTGAAGGCCCTGGCGACCGAGGCGATTTCCAGCGGACCGGTTTCGCGCAGCACCGGCGGTTGCTGTCCGCGCCCGACCAGCCCGGCGGCGCGCGCCAGATGACGCAAGGGCAAGCTGATGTGAGACACGATCAGACTGGCGCCTAGGAGTGTCACGAGGAGCGCGCCGCTGACCCAGATCAGCCAGTCCAGTCCGCGCGAGGATTGGAGGCGATCCGGTGGCAACATGACCCAGAAGTCGTCCGTGTCTTCCGGATCGAGGCGGAAACTGACCCAGAAACCATCCAGCGTTTTCCAGCGTGCCGCAACGCGGGTGTGTGCTCCCAGATGGCGACGTATCTCCTTGGTCAGCAGACGCATCGGGCGGGTATCGGGCAAGGGCAGGAGTTCATCCGAGTCTTCGGAGGGATAGATGCGTATCCCCTCCAGCGCGGCGAGGTCGATGAGCAGTTCGGTACGCCGCGAGACTTCCGCATTGATCAGCGCGGTGCGCGTGAGGTTGACCACGCTGACCACCATCTGCGCCAGATCGCGTGCCCGTGCGGGTTCCTGGAAGTGGCGGAAAATCTGCGACCACGCCGCGAGCGCGAGGATCAGCACCAGCGCCATCAGCAAGAAGGTCTGCCACAACAGGGTATGCGGGAACAAGCGCAGCGTCAGACGCTGCAATGCACTCAGGAGCAGAGGTGATGCGGACTCTGGTGCGCGTACTTCAGGAGCCACTCTGGGGCGTTACCTCTTCCGGAACGAACACGTAGCCATATCCCCACACCGTCTGAATGAACTTCGGCTTGGCCGGATCGTCTTCGACCAGCTTGCGCAGCCGGCTGACCTGAACGTCGATGGCCCGATCGAATACGCCGTACTCGCGACCGCGTGCCAACTCCATCAGCTTGTCGCGCGACAGTGGCTGGCGGGGGTGCTGCAGCAGCACCTTGAGCAGGGAGAACTCGCCGGTCGTCAGCGCCAGATCCTGATCGTCGCGGGTGAGCGAGCGAGTGCCGAGATTGACGCGTACGCGCCCGAAACTGACGATTTCGTTGTCTATCGTCGGTGCGCCCGGAAGGGTGGACGGACGCCGGCGCATCACCGCATGAATGCGCGCGACCAGTTCCCGTGGATTGAAAGGCTTGGGCAGATAGTCGTCCGCGCCCATTTCCAGCCCGATGATGCGATCAACTTCATCACCCTTGGCGGTCAGCATCACGATGGGCACGGCGTTCTCGTCGGCGCGCAGTCGACGGCAGATCGCCAACCCGTCTTCGCCCGGCAGCATCAGATCGAGCACGATCAGGTCGAAGTGTTCACGATGCAGCGCGCGATCCATGGCGGGGGCGTCGTTGACCGCCTTGATCGAGAAACCCTGTTCCATCAGGTAGCGGGTCAACAACTCGCGCAAACGCGCGTCGTCATCGACCAGCAGGATCTTGTATCGCACTTTGGTATTCATGGCAGACATCGTATCGCGCCGCGCACGTGGGTGCCAGCAATGGATGGGCGACCGCAGCCAACGCGCGGTAACGCTTCGTAAGTCCGTGTCGGATGGGCAATATCCGCTTACAAAGTTACGCCGGTTTGAGTAGGGCGGGGTGCACCGGAACACAAAATCGTTGTATTTTGACCCCGTGAAGCGTCAGACACGGATCCATACTCATATGTGCCCGAAACCTGTAAACCTCTGCCTGAGCCCGCACCGCGTAGGCTGTCCGGTCGGTGTGCGTCCGACCGCGCTTGCACTGGCGATGGTGTCGTGCCTGGGTATCGGGATGGTCGTCGCCGTGCCGGCGCTGGCCTGGGAGGCGGGTGTGGGTGAGGCCGTGGCGGCGCCGGAACCCATGGTTGATGTTCGTGCACAGCGGCGCGCCAATCTGCGCCGCGCGCTGGTAGAAGGCAGCAGCCGGACCACCCCTGGAACGCAGGCGCGCCCGATGTCGCGCGACGAGCGCGACATGTTGAACCGGGAGCTGCGCGAAGTCATGCGCAGCGCTTACGACGAATACACTGTTCCGACGCAATAGAGCCTGGAGTCACCCCGGTCTGAAGGCCGGGTTTGTGCTTGATCCGTGGATCAGCTCACGGTAAAGCGGGCAACCTCGTTCTGCAGGTCGCGCGCCAACTTCTCCAGTTGCTCCGCAGTGTCGTGATTGTCGCTGACGGCAGCCGAGTTTTCTTCCGCCATCTGGGCGATGGCCTCGACGTTGCGCGCGATATCGGCACTGGCCGCACTTTGTTCGGCAAGCGCGTCGGATATCTCGCGCACCACGTCGACGACGCGAGCCGCGCCCTGTTCGATTTCAGACATCGATTCGCCCGCCTTGCCGGTCAGTTCGACGCCGCGTGCGACGCGCTCGACGCCCAGCTTCATGTTGTCCACCGCGGCACGGGTTTCGCTCTGAATCGAGCCTATCATCTTGCCGATTTCCTGCGTCGACGTGGCCGTGCGCTCAGCGAGCTTGCGTACTTCGTCAGCGACCACGGCAAAGCCGCGTCCCTGCTCACCCGCACGCGCGGCTTCGATGGCCGCGTTGAGTGCCAGCAAATTGGTCTGGTCGGCGATTTCCTTGATGACGCCGACGATGGTCGAGATCTGGTCGGAACGCTTGCCCAGATCCTCCACCGACCGCGCCGATGCGCTGACGGCGGTCGCGATGTCCTGCATCTCCGCGACCACGGTATGTACCAGTTTGCCGCCCTGCACCGACAGTTGCCCCGATTGATGGGAAATCTCCCGCGCGTCACTGGCGTTGCGGGAAATATGATCGATACCCACGGTTGTTTCTTCAACCGCAGCAGCCATGCTCGATGCCGCCGAACTCTGGTTGTTGCTCGCGGTGGCGATGTGGGATGACGACTGCGCGGTACGACGGGCGGCATCAAGCACCATGTCGGCGTTGGTTCGCACGTTGCGGACCGTGCTGTTAACCGCCTCCGCCATTCGATTGAAGCTCGCAGCAACCTGTTGCAGCTCGTCCTTGCACGGGAGAGATATGCGCGCGGTGAGATCGCCCGCCGCGATGCGCCCGGCGGTCTCGCTCAGACGCCCGAGATTGTCGATGGTGCCGCGATACATGCCCGCCGCGAGATAGCCGCACAGGAACAGTACGATGGCGATGACCGCGATGTTGACGCGCAAATCGGAATTCAGGCGCTCGATGCGTTCATCGAGCAGCATGATCAAGGTCGGAAGCAGGGTTTCGTGAATTTGCTGGTAACCAATGTCGATGGTCTGCGTCGCCTGTTTGATGTAATCCTGGGATGCGACCGAGAAGCGTGCGGTGAGTATGTCGTCACGCACCACGCCATCGATTCGGCCAAACGCTCCTTTCAGGCTCTCGGCCGACGATCTGAGCGCTGTTGCGACCGACGGGTTGGCTCGCGCTGTCTTGTCGAGGTTGATCGAGTAGTCTCTGCCCGAGCGCTCCAGGTCCTTCAGGAACACGCTCAAATCAATCTCCTGCGAGGGGTCGAGATTCTTCGCCGCCAGTATGCCCGCACCCAGGGCGCGCAGTTGTCCCAGCGTTTCGAGCATGGCGGGGAGCTTGAATACCGAGGTGTCCATCAGATAGTACGATCCGACTTCCGGATCGAGCGACAGCCCGTATTCATCCGCCACATCGCCGAGAAATCGCAGCATCTGGCCGATCAGGTCGATGTGTGCCGCGACGCTTTTCGATACGTCGAGCTGCATGCCGCCGTTCTCGATGCGCGACCACGCGCCGCGGGCCGATTGCCACGCCTGATTGCGCTGCAGCGTCGTGGGCATTGCCGCATCGGCGGCGGCAAATAGTTGTGCCACCTCCCTAGCCTTGGCTTCACGCGCCCCCGACAAGTCCTGGTTGCCACCCAGCACTGCCGCCGCGAGCCCCCGGTGTTGCTGGACCGTCTGCACCGCCCGCAGCACCGGCTTGACCACCGCGATGCCGCTGATCTCAAGTTGCGATGCGTGGATCGACGCATTCAGGTTCTGATACAGGGACACCACCAGGACCGCGATGGCGAGAAACAGGACAACGAGCATCAGGCAGAACTTGCCGGTGAACCGGAGTCCGTTCATCAGGCTGATGGCAGGGCGAAGCATGGCGTTCATGGCGGACTCGACTTGAGGTTGGGTGGAAAGCACGGACGCGTTTCTATTGTGTTCTACGACCGCAGACGCGCGATCTTGAACATTTCTTGCAAACCCCGCAACCGCCCGTTGTATCCGGCTTCGGATACGCCGCGGCAACCGTTAGAATACGTCGCCATGAACATACTCGCCATCGAGACATCCTGCGAACGTGCGTCGGTTGCTTTGCTCTGCGGTACTCGCATGTGCGAGCGTGCGCTGGAAGGGCACGCCAATCACTCGGAATATCTGCTGCCGACCTTGCGCGGCCTGCTGGCTGAAGCGCAAATGTCGCTGACCCGGCTCGATGCGGTCGCGTTTGGCTGTGGCCCCGGTGCGTTTACCGGGCTGCGCCTGGCGTGCGGGGTGGCGCAGGGGTTGGCGATGGGTGCCGGCCTGGGGGTGGTGCCGGTTTCCAGTCTGGCCGCGTTGAGCTTGCAGGCCGATGCGGAACATGTGTTCGTTGCCACCGATGCGCGCATGGGAGAAGTGTATTCGGCCGCCTACCGGGTCGTCGACGGCGTGCCGGTGATCGCGCGCGAAATGCGTTGCGACCCCCCCGAACTGGTGTCGTTCCCGCCGGACGGGCAGTGGTCGGTGATCGGTTCGGCGCTGCGCGCCCATGCCGCGATCCTGGTCCCTCGCTGGGCCGAGCGAGCCGCCGCGTGGAACGACCATGCCGTACCCCGAGCCAGCGACGTGGCGCGCATCGCCGCGACCGAGATCGGCGCGGGGCGCGTGCTTGCGCCCGAACAGGCCGCACCGGTGTACGTGCGTGACAAGGTCGCCCTCACCACCCGTGAGCGTCTGGCACGCGGCGGACGGGCCTGAGCGACGCGCACGCGATATGTCGCAGAACATCTTCGCTCCGATGGCTCATGCCGACCTCGACTGGATCGTCGACAACGAGCGCGAGTTACATGCGTTTCCGTGGACGCGCGGCAATTTCGTCGATGCGCTGGCTTCGGGCTACAGCTCGTGGGTCATGCGTCATGACGGCGAGCCGGCGGCCTACGCGGTGATGTTGCTGGTGCTGGATGAGGCACACCTGCTCAATATCAGCGTTGCAAAAACGATGCAGCGACGCGGGCTGGGAACGATCTGCCTGGACTATCTGTTCAAGCAGGCACGTCTGCGCGGTGCGACCCAGTTCTTTCTCGAAGTGCGTCCGTCCAATGCGCCGGCGCTGGCCTTGTACCGGCGGCACGGTTTCGTCGTGGTGGGCAGGCGCAAGCGCTACTATCCCGCCGCTGGCGGCGAGCGTGAGGACGCTCAGGTCATGCGCCTGGAGCTGGATCGATGAACCGGGACGCGCTGCTGCGCGAAATAGGGCTGGCACCGTTGTGGCGGCTGCGCTCGCGCGTGCGGGACGCAGACGCGGATGTCTCCCGGCCTGCGATCGACGAGTCGAAACAGGCGCGCCTGTCCACCGGCGCCGATGCTCAATCGACGGCACCCGCCCGCGCACCGGCGACGCATGCCGACCCGCAACCAAGCTGCGCGCCAGCATCCTCCGATGGTCGCGCTGCGGTCATCGCCGGGCTGGAGTGGGAGGCGCTGGAACAGGCCATCCGTAGCTGCACGGCGTGCCGCCTGTGCGAACAGCGCAAACAGGCGGTGCCCGGCGTGGGCGACCGGCGAGCGACGTGGATGTTCGTCGGCGAAGGGCCGGGCGCGGAAGAGGATCGGCGTGGCGAGCCCTTTGTTGGTCAGGCGGGCAAGCTGCTTGACGCAATGCTGGCGGCGATCGGCTTGCGCCGGGGAGAGGGGGTGTATATCGCCAACGCGGTCAAATGCCGGCCACCCCATAACCGCACCCCCGAGCCGGATGAAATCGCGGCGTGCCTGCCATTTCTGCAGCGGCAGATCGCGCTCGTGCGCCCGCGCGTGCTGGTGGCGCTCGGCCGTCCCGCCGCGCAAGCCTTGCTGGGCGCGGAAGTGCGCATCAGCACCGCACGCGGCAAGGTGCACGCGCATTCCGGGTTCCCGGTAATCGTTACCTACCATCCCGCGTATTTGTTGCGCAACCCGGTGGACAAGGGCAAGGCGTGGGAAGATCTGTGCCACGCGCGCACGCTCGGCGCAGCCGAGGGCGGACTGACGGCTCGGGACAACGGGCCGAGTTAGTGACAACGGTCGCCGGTGCAGTCGACACGGAGCTGTAGGCCCGTGAATGCGCGCATCGCCAGGAGCGCGGCCGCCACTCCGGTGAGTAACGCGATGTAGGTGGCGAGCGACCACGGTGAAAGCGTCGGTATGGCGGCAAGGATCAGCGTGTCGTTGCCGCCGGGAATGACGGCGCCGCCGACGCCCATCAACAAGCCTCCCGCGACTCGTCGTCCGGCGCAGACACGCCAGTCGAACTGCAACGCAAACGAGTGGCGTTGCAGTGACGAGAGCACCATGCCCGCCAGCAGGGCAACGAGCAGGGTGCCGTGCAGGGTCGAGGGGGCGACCCCCGCGCCCTGCCATGAGACGGCTTCGGCGCGCAGGAAATTGGTATAAGTCCACGCCCCCTGCACCGTATACAGCACGCCACCGGCCACGCCCAGGATCGCGGCCGATGAAGAAAGGCGATAGACCGGCGCGCTCAGGCGCTGCCGCAGCGCGGCCAACGCCGAGACTGCAGTGGGTTCTGCGGTCGGTCGCCAGAGTCGAATGATCTCGCGCACGCCCCACAGCCAGATCAGAATCAGTACTGGTGCCGCCCAGATCGATTGCCTGTCCCACAACACTGCTTGCGTCGTCAGCGTGGTCAGTTCCAACGGATGGTTGAGCATGCTCCAGGCAAACACACCGGCCACGAAACCGGCCAGTGTTCCGAACATGCTCAGGTCGCCGTCCGCCAGGCGCTGCAGCGTGGACAGCGAGCAACCGCCATTGAGCGCCGCGCCGATGCCGAACACCAGCCCGCCGGCCAGCGCCACGGCGTGAGGCAGGGTCTGCTGCACGGGTGCGCCGGATAGCGGGCTGAGCAGCAGTACCAGACCGGATACCGCGAGGGTCCACAGCGCCGCCTTGGCGAAGCTTGCCAGCATCCAGGCCGTACCGGAACTCAGGATCTCGGCCACCGCGCGGACCGTGCATAGGCTCGCCCGATGGGCGGCAAATCCGACCCAGGCCACCAGCACCACACTTGCGAGTGCGCTCAGTTCGACCGTCGGCAGCCCCATCGTCTTTCTCCCTGTTCTGTCCCGATTCCATCGAGGAGCGCAGCGTTGTTGTGTTGATTGGTCGCCCGCCGATGATCGTCATTACAGCACCATTCGGCGAGACAGGGGCCGGCGTAACGCGACCAGGCGGCGGCAGCGAAAAAAATTCCGGAAATGTGTAAGAACACCATTTCCCGCCCGACTGAAGGACGTGGGCCATGTTTGCCATGCGCCGGAACAACGCGCTTGCCTGACCCGGCTATGGTTGCATCGGCGTAGCTGCAGTGGAGTATGGTGTGCGGGTAGTCGAGAGGGTCTGACTATCGCGATGAAGACCAACAACAAGTGAGGAGTGCTCAGATGAATCCGAATGCGAAACCACTGGCGTGTGTCCTGGCCCTTGCGGGGGTGCTTGCAGTATCGATGCCGGCCGCACAGGCGGCGAACCCGTGCGCGCCCAAAGCCACAAACCCGTGTGCCGCGAAGAACCCGTGTGCGGCAAAAGCCATGAACCCGTGCGCGGCGAAGAATCCGTGCGCCGCCAGTGACCGGATTGACCCGAAGCTCGTGACCCGGCCACAGAACTACAAGCCCTATGTCGGCAACGTCGCGGAGTTGGAGCAGGAGGGGAAGCGTCTGTGGAGCGACACCAGCCTGTCGACCAATGGCCTGTCGTGCAGCTCCTGCCATCAGGGGAATGCAGCGTTCTCCGACAGTTTCGCGCAGCCTTATCCTCACCCGGTACAGATGGCGGTCGATCGTGCCGGCATGAAGACCATACATCTGGATGAAATGGTCCAGATATGCGTGGTGGCGCCCCTGGCTGGCAAACCGCTGGCATGGGCCTCGCGGCAGCTCGCGGCATTGACCGCCTATTCCGCGTCTGTCCAGAAGACGTTCAAGCCGGGCGCCGCATCCGGCGCAAACCCGTGCGCGGCGAAGAACCCTTGTGCAGCGAAGAACCCGTGCGCGGCCAAGAACCCGTGCGCGGCGAGCAATCCCTGTGCACCCAAGAAATAGCGGACGTTCCGCTATGAGTTTGTAATCACCCTCATCCCGAAGGAGAATCCAATGAAAATGACATCCCTGAAGGTCGCGCTGGGCGCCGCTGCGTTGGTGCTTGCCGTTCCGTTTGCTCACGCCAACCCGTGCGCGGCCAAGAACCCGTGCGCGGCGAAAGCGGTTGAGACCAACCCGTGCGCGGCGAAGAATCCGTGCGCCGCCAAGAACCCATGCGCGGCGAAAGCGGTTGCAACCAACCCATGCGCAGCGAAGAACCCATGCGCGGCCAAGAACCCATGCGCGGCACAGAACCCTTGTGCGGCCAAAAAGTAAGCGGCCGCGCGTCGTAGTGACGAAGGGGAGGGCATTGCTGGCCCTCCCTTTGTTCCTGCTCGCGCTGGCCGGTTGTGGCGAGCGCGCCGCACCTGACGTATCGGGCGTGACGCAGCCGCCAGCGGTGGATGCGGCTACCGATACGGCCCCGGATGCGGCGGTCGCTGCGTTTCTTGAGCGGCATTGGGCGCGTCCGCTTGCCCCCCAGGGGCAGCCGCCGGAAAAATTCAGCCCCCTCGAAGCTTCGCTCGCCCCCGCCGATTGTGGCAGTTGCCATGCCGAGCAGTACCGGGATTGGCACAGCGCGCTGCACGCGCGCGCGATGGGGCCGGGCTTGATGGGGCAGTTGGTCAACATGGCGCCGCACGCGCGCGATGAGCACCAGGATTGCATCCGCTGTCATGCGCCACTGGCCGAGCAGGCGGACGGGTTGGTGGAAGCGCTGGGTGCCCTTGGGCAGGCGTCATCGGTGTCGCCCGCTCCGGTCGCGAGCCCGCCGCTGCATACCCAGGGCGTGGTTTGTGCGGCCTGCCATGTTCGGGCACACGAGCACCTGGGGCCGCCGCGCCCGGACGGGAGCGTGCCCGACGCGGCCAGCAACGTGTCCCTGCCGCATGGTGGTTTTACCGCGGACAAGGCGTTCGAGGATGCGCGCTTCTGCTCCGCCTGCCATCAGTTCCAGCCCGACCAATATGCCCTGAACGGCAAGTTGCTCGAGAACACGTACGAAGAGTGGAAGGACTCACGCCATGCGCGCGAGGGCCGAACCTGCCAGTCCTGCCACATGCCTGGGCGCCGGCATATGTGGCGAGGCATACATGACCCCGAGATGGTGCGCGGCGGGGTCGATTTCGTCGCCGAAGGCGCGCGATTGTCCGGTGGCATCGTGGATGCGGCGCTCACGGTGCGCAACAGCGCGACCGGGCATTACTTCCCCACCTACGTCACGCCGCGCGTCACCGCCGAGATCGAGCAGGTCGGCGGCAATGGCCAGGCGCTGCCGCAAACACGGGAGACACGGGTCATCGCGCGCCAGGTGCCGCTCGATCTCGGTCACGAGATCGCCGACACGCGGCTGCCTCCCGACAGCGAGGTGCGCCTGATCTATGCGCGGCCGCGCCACCCCGGCGCCGTGGCACTGGTGTATCGCCTGCGCGTCGAGCCGGACGAGTTCTACGCCAGGTTCTATCGCTCGCTGTTGACCGACGGTGGAGCCGGGCAGGGCGCCACGCTCATTCAGGAGGCGCTGGCGCAGGCCGAGTCGTCGGCTTTCGTCGCCTTCGAAGAACGGCATCCGTTACCCGAGGAGTAAACGTCATGAACAAGCTGCTACCAATGATCGCCGTGGCCTTGTCGGCCTTGCCGCTGCCAGCCACCACCCTGGCGAGCGAATCCGCACCGCCGATGATCGTGGAGCTGACCCAGGTGCCGTGCCAGTTCCTTGAAAGCGAATACGACCGTGACCACGGTTATCGCAGCACCAACATCAAGGACTGCGAGGCTATCAATGCGCGGACCGCCGCCGAGCGCCTGCAAAAGGCGAAAACGCTGGAACTCAAGCCCGGCAAGTACATCTTTCGCGTCACCAATCGCAACGTTCCCTACGAACTGGGTTTCTGGCTGCGGGGTGCGGGCATCGCCGGGCGCGTGACGCTGCCCAGCGTCTCGGGCGGTGGATTGCTGACGGGCAAAACCCAGGACTACGCCATCGAACTGACGCAGGGCGAATACCTGTACTCGTGCCCGCTCAACACCACCCCCGACTACAAGCTGGTCGTGAAGTGAGCCGCCACGCCGCCAATCCCTGATGGTGCGTTGTGTGGTCATGCGATGAACATGTGCGAGTTGCGCTGCCGCGCGGTGTTGCCAGGGGTCGCCGTCGGCGTTGCCGTGATCGCGATCGGTGTCAGGCTGGCGCTGGACAGCGCGCGCCTGACGGCGCTGTTCGCGATTGGCCTGTTGCTCGGTGTGACGCTCTACCACGGCAGCTTCAGCTTCGCCGGTGCCTGCCGACGCCTGATCGTGCATGGCGAATATCGCGCCATTCGCGCGCAGTTGATCATGCTGGCGGTGGCGAGCGTGGCGTTCGCCCCATTGCTGGCGGCCGGGGAATTCGGCGGGCGCGCGCTGACCGGCGCGTTTGCACCGGTCGGGGTGTCGATGGTGTTGGGCGCCTTGCTGTTCGGTCTCGGCATGCAACTGGCCGGCGGCTGCGGCTCGGGCACGTTGTACACGGTGGGCGGCGGGTCGCCGCGCATGTTGTTCGTCCTGGCGGCATTCTGTGGCGGCGGGTTCTGGGCCAGCCTTCACCTGAGCGCGTGGCAATCCCTGCCCGAATGGGCGCCGGTGGTGCTTGGTCAGCGCTATGGCTGGGGCTGGGCGGCGGCGCTGCAGGCGGCCCTGCTCGGGGCTGTGGCCTGGGCGATGCGGCGCGGCGCCGACCCGCCCTCGGCGGCGCGGTTCAATGTGTGGTGCGGGCCTTGGCCGTTGCTGCTCGCGGCCTTGGTGCTCGCGGCATGCAACGTGGCGACGCTGATGCTGGCCGGCCATCCGTGGAGCATCACCTGGGGGTTCACCCTGTGGGGCGCGAAGGTGTCGCAAGCGTTGGGCTGGAATCCGGACACCAGCGCCTTCTGGAGCCAGCCGTTCCAGCGCGGCGCGCTCGACGGCGCGGTACTGGCCGACGTGACTTCGCTCATGGATATCGGCATCCTGCTCGGCGCGGCGATGGCGGCCATGCTGGCGGGGCGCTTTTCCCCGGATTGGCGCATTCCGCCCCGCTCGTTGTGCGCCGCGCTACTCGGCGGCCTGGCGATGGGCTATGGCGCGCGCCTGTCGTACGGTTGCAACATCGGCGCGTTCTTTTCCGGGGTGGCGTCGACCAGCCTGCACGGCTGGCTGTGGATCGTGGCCGCGATGGCGGGGTCGTGGATCGGAGTACGCCTGCGCCCGCGATTCGGCCTGGTGAATTGACCACGCTAGCCCGCGTGTTCTTCCAGCAGGGCGATGGAGTTGTGCACCCGGCGGTTGTACTCGTGGCAGCGCTTGATGAACAGCATGGTTGCCGCGACGAACAGGCCGAACAACACGATCACCGCGTTGATCGACAGCCCCGCGATGAGCAGCAGCGCATAGGTGCCGGTCATGACGAGGATGGACAGGTTTTCGTTGAAGTTCTGCACCGCGATCGAGTGGCCCGCGCCCATCAGGATGTGGCCGCGATGCTGCAGCAGGGCGTTCATCGGTACGACGAAGAAGCCCGCGAGCGCGCCGATGATGACCATCAGCACCATCGCGACCGTGGTGTTGGTCACCAGCACCATGATCATCACCACCAGCCCCATCGCGATGCCGATCGGTATGACATCGACCGAGCGGCGCAGGCTCACCAGCTTGGCTGCCGCGATCGCCCCGAGGGCCGTTCCGATGGCGACCACCCCTTGCAGCATCGATGCCTGCGACAGGCCGAAACCCAGATTGTGCTCTGCCCACTTGATCACGATGAACTGCAAGGTCGCGCCCGCGCCCCAGAACAGGGTGGTCACGGCGAGCGAGATCTGACCGAGGCGGTCGCGCCACAGCAGCTTCAGACAGTGGTTGAAGTCGTGGAACAGGTAGATCGGGTTGTTCTTGAGCGGCTTGTGGTCGACGCCGGTGTCGGGGATGTAGGCGTTGAACGCGGCGGCGGCGATATAGACGGTGCCGACCAGGGCGATAGCGCCTTCGAAGCCGTTGCTCACCAGCGGCAGGCCGCACGCCGCCAGCCACGTGATCACGTCCGGATGGATGAGGGCGCCGCCCAGCACGGTGCCGCTGATGATCGCACCCACGGTCAAGCCTTCGATCCAGCCGTTGGCGACCACCAGTTGGCGTGCCGGCAGGTACTCGGTCAGGATGCCGTACTTGGCCGGGGAATAGGCCGCCGCCCCCAGCCCGATCACGGCATAGCCAAACAGCGGATGGCTGCCCAACAGCAGCATCAGACAGCCGCCGATCTTGACCGTGTTGCTGATCAGCATGACGCGCCATTTCGGCATCGAGTCGGCGAAGGCGCCGACGAAGGCTGCCAGGGCCACGTAAGAAACCGTGAAGAACAGCTTGAGCAGCGGCTCGTACTGTTCGGGAGCAGCCATGTCGCGCAACAAGGCGATGGCGATGATCAGCAGTGCGTTGTCCGCGAGCGCGGACAGGAACTGCGCCGCCATGATGATGTAGAAGCCGCCCGGCATCGGTTCGATGAAACGCCACAGTGTGTAGGGAACGGGGGGTTATATCACGAACCCGGCACATTTGTTTCCGCACATGCATTGTTCCGTGTCCGGATGTGGGCGCGGGTTCGATCGGGAGCCTGGGCCGTGGCCCGGATCGCCCGATTCATGCTCTAATCGCGTCGATAAACAGGACTTATGAGGCAAGCGTGGCGGATCGCAGATTGCAGGTATTCAATGCCGTGGCCAAGCATGGGTCGTTCACGCGGGCGGCCGAGCATCTGTTCATGACGCAGCCGGCGGTGACCTTCCAGATCAAGCAACTGGAAGAGCACTACGACACGCGCTTGTTCGAGCGCGGGCACGGGCGGGTATCGCTGACGGCGGCCGGCGAGATGGTGCTGGCCTACGCCGAGCGCATTCTCGATCTCGATGCCGAGCTGGAGTCGCGTGTCAGTGAACTGACCGACGAACTCGCCGGCACGTTGACCATAGGCACCAGCACCACCATCGCCGCGTACTGGCTGCCGTGCCTGCTCGAACAGTTCAAGCGCAAGTACCCGCGCGTGACCCCGCGCGTGGTGGTCGGGAACTCGCAACTGACCGAGGACCGGGTAGCGTCGCGCGAACTCGACCTGGGGCTGATCGAGATCGCCACCGACCAGCCGTTGGTGGAACGACGCACGCTGGCCCACGACGAACTGCTGGTGATCTGCCAACCCGGCCACCCCCTGGCGCACTTGCCCATGCTCGGGGCCGAGGATCTGCTCGCGCACCCGTTCATCACGCGCGACCCCGGCAATGCGGTGCGGGTGCTGGCGGAGGAGTTTTTCGAGGCGGCCGGCATCGGCATGGACCAGGTGACGATCTGCGCCGAGTTGGGCAGCCTTGCCAGCGTCAAGCACTTGGCGGCCCAGGGGCTGGGCTACGCGATTGCCTCCAAGGCCGCGATACAGCGCGATCTGCGCGAACAGCGGCTGGTCGCGATTGCGCTGCAGCCCAAGGTCTACACGCCGCTGGAAATCATCCTGCCCAAGGACAGGTTCCGCTCGCGCCTGATCACGGCCTTTGCCGATCACGCCGCGACGGCATTGGCCGCGATGGCCACATCGCAACCGGAGCGCGATTGATGGCCAAGGCCAGGACCGTATTCAACTGCACCCAATGTGGTGGTCAGTCACCGCAATGGCAGGGGCAGTGCCCGCATTGCAAGGCATGGAACACCCTGGCCGAAGGCGTGCAGGAAAAGAATGTCGCGCCCGCGAGCCGCTACGCCGGCATGGCGGGCGCGACCGCGCGCCTGCACACGCTGGCAGAACTCGAACCGCGCGAAGAACCGCGCCTGCCCACCGGCAACGACGAGTTCGACCGGGTGCTTGGGGGTGGCTTGGTCAGCGGCGGGGTGGTGTTGATCGGCGGTGATCCGGGTATCGGGAAATCCACGCTGCTGCTGCAAACCCTGTCGCACCTGGCGACTCACAGCGCCGCGATCTACGTCAGCGGAGAAGAGTCGGGCGAACAGATCGCGTTGCGTGCGCGCCGCTTGCAGGTCAACCCGGCGGATCTGCAGTTGCTCACCGAGGTCAATCTGGAGCGCATCCTCGCGATTCTCCAGGAGGCCGCACCGCGCGTCGCGGTCATCGACTCGATCCAGACGCTGTACTCCGAAGTCCTGCAATCCGCACCGGGCTCGGTGGCGCAGGTGCGTGAGTGCGCGGCACAACTGACGCGTTTCGCCAAGCAGAGCGGCACCATCCTGGTGCTGATCGGGCACGTCACCAAGGACGGCACGCTGGCCGGGCCGCGCGTGCTCGAACACATGGTGGACACCGTGCTGTACTTCGAGGGCGATACGCATTCGAGCTTTCGCCTGGTGCGCGCGTTCAAGAACCGCTTCGGCGCGGTGAACGAACTGGGCGTGTTCGCCATGACCGAGCGCGGCCTGCGCGGCGTGAGCAACCCCTCCGCGTTGTTCCTGTCGCAGCATGGCCAGCAGGTGCCAGGCAGCGTGGTGCTGGTCACACAGGAAGGGACGCGACCGCTGCTGGTCGAGATCCAGGCCCTCGTCGACGCCGCCCACAGCCCCAATCCGCGCCGTCTGAGCGTGGGGCTGGAACAGAACCGCCTGGCGATGCTGCTTGCGGTGCTGCACCGCCACGCCGGGGTGGTGTGCTTCGATCAGGACGTGTTCGTGAATGCCGTGGGGGGGGTAAAGATCGTCGAACCCGCCGCCGATCTGGCGGTGTCGCTCGCCATCGTGTCATCGCTGCGCAGCCGTTCGCTGCCGCGTTCGCTGGTGGTGTTCGGCGAAGTCGGCCTGGCCGGCGAGATCCGGCCCGCGCCGCGCGGTCAGGAGCGCCTCAGGGAAGCCGAAAAGCTCGGTTTCACCGCCGCCATCATTCCCAAGGCCAACGCGCCTAAACAGTCGGTTGGTGCGATGCGGGTGATTGCGGTCGACCGCATCGAGGAGGCGATAGAGCGGGCGCGGGAACTGGAGTCCTGAACGCGGCACTGCGCCGTTCAGAGGGTGGCCTCAGGCACTGCCGGCGCGCCGGTACGCGCGTATGACGTTGATCATGTTGTTCAGCAACCATGCGAACTCGATGGTCATCAGCATGCCGGCGATACGGCCCGCCCAGGCGCTGACGCCGAGGGTGGCGACGATCAGTGCCGCCAACGTGATCGCGTGGGCGATCAACTGCTTGCGCACCGGCGCATCCGGCTGCAGCTTTTTCATGTTCGGCGCCCGCACTCCGGCCTGGGTGAGGTGCAGCCAGGCGAGGAAGGGCACGATCTTGTAGAGCATGCCCAGCATCACGCTGATGAAGCCGCCATGCAGGATCAGCACCCCGGACAGTACCGGCCACAGCGGGCTGTCCGAGTGATACGAAACCAGTATGCAGATCAGCCCCGCGATCAGGCTCCCCAGCCCGAGCTGGAAGGCCCGCTGGGTGATGTCGGGTATCGACTTGCGCGAACGTCGCTGCAGGGCAAGGGTGTTGCCTATGAACGCGCCCGCAAGCGCCACCAGCGCGATCACGATCACGAACTCGATCGAGGTCAGCTCGTACATCACCGTGGCGCTCCAGATCAGGAGCGTGGTGAACGTGGCGAAGGCCCAGTAGCGCGTCAGCGCCGCCGGGTAGGGTGGGGTGATCTGGAACATCGGCACCACGATCCAGGCCGTAGCGCCCAGCAGCATGCCGACGCCCCCCAGCCACGCCCAGCCCACGTGCAGCTTGAGCAATGGTACGAGCGGCAGGGCGAGTCCGCGTGCGATGATCATCGCCAGGGTCAGGCCGAGCAGGATCGCGATCCCCAGCCCGATCAGGGCAAAACGCATGTCGCGCGGTGTCGCCTGGGTGATGGGGACGCGCAGCAATGCAATCGCGGCGGCAACGAAGAATACCGCGCAGCCGGCGCCGAGCAACCACACCGCGATGACCAGCACGTCGGGCGCCGGTGCGCCCAGCCCCCACACCAGCGCGACCGCGCCGGCGCTCATCAACAGGTGGACGATGGTGGCGACCACGGTGGTGGCCGGTATTGGTGCCCCGGCCACCACCGGCAGGATCTGGAACATGGCGCCCAGCATGACGGTCAGCATGAAGCCCACCGTGACCAGGTGGGTCAGCGCCAGGGCGCCCGGAGTCCAGCGCGACTCCAGCAGCTCCGGCATGACCAGCAACAGCACCCCCGCCAGCACGCCGAACAGCGGCGCGGTCAGGAAGAAGCGCAGCGGTGCGGAAAAGGCGGGCGCGGCTTCGTAGCCGAGCGCGTTGCCGGCGGCCATGTTCATCCTAGATTCCTCGGCTGACCGCTTGTAGCTTGTTTGGATGGTGCGTGAATGCTGACATTTTTGGCTCCGTTAGCGATCACCGAACGAATGAGCGCGCTACGTACCCGATTGCACGGTTTTGGGACCGCCTGGCTGCGTTACTCCTCCTTGCAGGGAACGACCATGCCGCGTCGTCGCGCCTTGCCAGCCAGCCCCAAAACCGCACACTCGGGCACGTCCAGCCGAGGAATCCAGGATCATGGCGCGGTGATTCCGATCTCTACCGTGCCGTCGTCGCGGATCTGGTGCTCGTACTTGTAGCCGTCCCGGTCCAGGATACGCAGGAACGGCCACGGCATGCGGTCGAGCAACACGGTCAGATGTCCGCCCGTGGGCAGGTCCGCCAGTGCCTCCATGGCTCTTTCCAGAGGCTCTGGCGGTTCGAGCCCGCGCGCGTCGACCACCGTGCTCATGCGCCGGAGGCCTTGAGCTGACTGGTGATCTTCGGGCCGAGCGTGGCCATTTCGCCGGACAGGTGGTTGTCGCACATCGGGTAGAGAATGTTCTCTTCCTTCATGTTGTGCTGTTGCATCAGGATCAGCAGGGTTTCGGCTTCGCCGGACAGATCGTCGGCGTCCTTGCGTTCCAGCGCGTCACGCATGTTGTCCAGGCCACGGCGCATCTCGGTGTGCTCCATGCGCATCATGCGCGTCGGGCCGTCGACCATGCCGGAGGCCGACTCGAAACGCGGGAAGATGGTGGTTTCCTCGGCGCTCAGGTGCGCCTCCAGCGCCTCCCCGAAGGCGGTCAGTGCGGCGCCGGCCTTGTCCCAGTCGCCTTTGGCGACGGCGGTCTCTATCGTTGCGAACACTTCGTCACAGGCGCGATGATCGTGGGTCATCAGTTCAGTGATGCTTGTCATGTTTTGGTCTCCAGTGTGATGGCGCTATTTTGCGGTCATGGGTATTGCGCGCCTTGATGTCTATCAACACTCCTGATTCAATTCGTGGTTGCACCGCAGCACGAATCCGTAACATTTGGCGTTCCCATGACCCCCTGTTCAAGACCCAACACCTGGGCGACGTTGTTCCTGCCGTTTGCCATGGGGTACTACCTTTCGTATCTGGTGCGCACCGTCAACGCGGTGATCTCGCCCGACCTGACGCGCGAACTGACGCTGTCGGCGGCCGATCTGGGGCTGCTCACGAGCGCCTACTTCATCACCTTCGGCGCCGCCCAGATTCCACTCGGAATCGCGCTGGACCGCTACGGCCCGCGCCGGGTGGAGGGAGGGTTGTTGATTCTGGCGGCGCTGGGCGCGGCGTCCTTCGCGCTGGGTGAATCACTGACGCAACTCGCGTTTTCCCGCAGTCTCATCGGCCTGGGGGTGTCGGCGTGCCTGATGGCCGGGCTCAAGGGATTCGCGATGTGGTACCCACCCGAGCGCCAGAGTTCGATGACCGGTTTCATCATGGCCGCGGGTGCGCTGGGGGCGTTGACCGCGAGCGCGCCGGTCGAACTCTTGCTGCCGGCATTGGGGTGGCGGGGGGTGTTCTGGATCATCGCGGCGGTGGCGGTGAGCATCGCCGCATTCATCTTCATCGTGGTGCCGGACGAGGCCGCGCACGCATCGCGAGACACGGTGCCGCAGGCATTGCGTTCGGTAGTGCATATCTTCGTGGCCCCGGCTTTCCTGCGCTTTGCCAGTTCGGTGATGATGTTTACCGGGGGCTTCATGGCCCTGCAGAGCCTGTGGGCCGTGCCGTGGATGATGACGATGAACGGCATGTCGTTGAGCGAGGCGGCCGCGACGCTGATGGTGCTCAACATCGGGATGCTGACGGGCCAACTGGCGATAGGCATGTTGGGCGCGCGCCTGACCGCGCGCGGCGTGATGCCACGCAAGCTGGTGCAGTACGGGTTCTCCGGAATGCTGGTGGTGCAACTGCTGATACTCACCAACGCCGGTTCGGCGGCATTGCCGTGGTTTCTGCTCGGAGTGCTGTCGGCAGTCAACGCGCAAGCCTACATCGCCACCGCGACGCATTTTCCAAAAGATGCCTTCGGGCGCGTCAGCACCGCGATCAACCTGATGGCCTTCATCGGTGCATTCAGCGTGCAGTGGGGGCTGGGGTTGGTGCTGGACGGCTTGCGCGGGGCGGGTTGGTCGGATGCCGCTTCACTGCGCGCGGCGTTCGCCGGCTTGATCGTGCTGCAGGCGCTGACGCTGGTGCCGCTGCTGGTACGGGACCGGCGCGCCCCGGCTCAGACGAACTGAGCAGCGGCAAAACCCGACGACCACGCCCACTGAAAGTTGTACCCCCCCAGATGGCCGGTCACGTCCACGACTTCACCGATGAAGTACAAGCCCTTGCAGCGGGTGGCTTCCATGGTCTTGGATGACAGGGCTCGCGTGTCCACGCCGCCCAGCGTGACTTCGGCCTTGGCGTAGCCCTGGGTACCGGATGGCACGATGCACCAGTCGGTCAGGGTGGCGGCGATGTGCTTGATCTCGGCGGGGCGGAACTGGTTGAGCGGGCGCTCCCAGCCATGCAGCGCGCACCAGGCGTGGGCGAAGCGGCGCGGCAGGCGTTCGGCCAGCAGGTTGGCGAGCAGGGCGCGGTCAGCGGCGTGCCCGGCGAGCCACGCGGCGACATCGCAACCGGGCAGCAGATCGATATGCACCGGGTCCCATTCGCCGTCGCGCCAGGCCTGTGCCTGCCAGTAGCTCGAAACCTGCAGCACGACCGGTCCGGACAGGCCACGATGAGTGATCAGCAAGGCTTCGCGAAAGCTGCGTCCGTTGCTGCTGGCTTCGACTTCCAGCGATGCGCCGGCGAGTGGTTTGAGGCGTTCCAGTGTTTCGGGGGGCAGGGTGAGCGGCACCAGCGCCGGGCGGGGTGGGACCACAGGCACGCCGAACTGCTCGGCGATGCGATATCCGAACGGTGTCGCGCCGATGCCGGGAATCGCCAGCCCTCCCGTGGCGACCACCAGGCTCGCGCATGAATAGGTGCCGGCGCTGGTGACGACTTCATAGACGCCCGCGTCACCGGCGATCTTCCGTACCGCCCTGATCTCGACCGGAGTGGCCCATTCGACTCCGCCGTCAGCGCATTCGCCGCGCAGCATGTCGATGATGGCCTGCGCCGAGTCGTCGCAGAACAGTTGTCCGTGCGAACGTTCGTGCCACGCGATGCGGTAGCGATCGACCAACGCGATGAAGTCGGCCGGGCCATAGCGACTGAGGGCGGAGCGGGTGAAGTGCGGGTTCTGGCTGAGGTAGTTGTCGGGTGCGACGCGCCGATTGGTGAAATTGCAGCGCCCGCCGCCCGAGATGCGGATTTTTTCGCCCAGCCGCGTGGCGTGGTCGACCAGCAGGACCTTGCGCCCGCGCATGCCGGCCTGAGCGGCGCACATCATGCCGGCCGCGCCGGCCCCGATCACGACGACGTCAAAACGGGATGCTGCTGCCGCCATGTCTTCCCCGCTCAAAGCGGCGCAGCATACGCCCCATGGCGGGGCGCGACAACGGCGGCCTCGCGCGGGATGCTCAGCCGTGCATGAGCGCGGGCAACAGCACGATGCCTATCAGGACCATCCAGGCAAGAATGCCTATGGTGATCACGATCATGGACAACTCTTCGGCGGCCACTTCTTCGTCGACGTGCAACATCCTTTCCACGCCGTGGCGGATCAGTCCGGCGGATGCGGCCATGGCCAGCAGCGGCACCACGACGATAAGCCACACGTGGCTTTGCAGCAGTACCAGCGACGACAGCCACAACGGCACCGGGGCGATGGCCGCGACCATGAACGCGTCATGTTCGTCGGTACGCGCGCCCTTGTCGGAGGCGACCATGCGTATGATCCATGCCATCGCCGGCACGCTCAGCAACTCAAGCACCAGGAACGCTGCCGCGAGCAGGATCCAGGTCTCGAACGCCACTCCCGGAAAGCGCTCGGCGCCGACGTGGGATGCGGCAAACAGGATCATGGCGGGCGGTAACAGCGACATCGGCAACACCAGCCGCAGGAACATCGCGCGTGCCGACGGGTGGGTGCGTTCCACCTTGTCCCATCCGGCATGGGAAGAAACGATCATGCGAGGAAGTTCTATCCAGCTCATTTGTGCCCCCTTGTAAGGAATCAAAGTCGACCAGACCGCGACATCTCACTGCGGCTTCATCTTAACCCCAAACCTGCGCGCGCGGCGCGGGGGCGTGGTTGCGTCGATTCGCGCGATATCGCGTGTATGCGCGCCCGCGCCAGGGTTATTATGAAAAAATGATTGTCCATGGTCTCACGCTTCCAATGATGTCAATTGCCCGTTTGCTAGGTGTTCTTGTGGTCGCGCTGCTATGCGCGCGCACGCCGCTGCATGCGGCTGATGTGGCGGCGGTTTTCCCGCAGGTGAGATCCATCTTTCCGGAAGCCGATGCGTTCGGCGACTTTGGCGGTACGCCACCCGCGGCCCCTGTGACGCGCAATGGAGCCCAGATCGGATACGTGTTCTTCACCAACGACGTGCTGCGCATTCCCGCCTATTCGGGGCGCCCGATCAACACCCTGATAGGCATCAGCATGGACGGGCGCATTGCCGGCCTGGCCATCGTGCAGCATGAGGAGCCGATACTGGCGGTGGGCATTACCGAAGAGCGCCTGGCACGCTACGTTGCCCAGTACCAGGGCAAGTCGGCCCACGACAAGGTCGTGATCGGGGCGCCGCGCCCAGGGCATCTGGCGATAGACGGCATTTCCGGGGCGACCATTACCGTCATGGTCGAAAATGCAACCGTGATGCGCGCGGCGGGCGAGTTCGCAATGTCACGAGGTATCGGGCCGGTTGGCGAAGGGGGTGAAGCGCCGGACGGGGTGGCGGCGAGCACACGTCCTCCGGTCGTGACGATCGCCGCGCCCTCGGAGTCCCCCACCATGCGGACCGCAACGCGTCTCGATGCGGCGCCCAGCGCCGCCGCCCTGACCGGGGCCGCGCTGGGCGGGCGCTGGAACAGTCCGGGCGAGGAGCCGGTCTGGGTTGCCATCTGGCATCAGCGGGTGTTCGAGATCGGCGTCTTGCTAGTCGGTCTGGTGGCGCTCACCTTTATCCTGATGTTCCAGGACTGGCTTGCGCGCCATCCCAACGCGCTGATCCGGGTGCGCACCGGTTTCAATGTGTATGCGCTGTTCTTTCTCGGTTGGTGGGGACTGGCCCAGTTGTCCGTGATCAACGTGCTGACCTTCGTTAACGCGGCGATGCACGGTTTCCGTTGGGAGACCTTCCTGATCGACCCGATGCTGTTCATTCTGTGGTCGTTCGTCGCGGTGACCTTGCTGTTGTGGGGCAGGGGGGTCTATTGCGGCTGGCTGTGCCCGTTTGGTGCATTGCAGGAATTGATGCTGATCGTATCGCGGCGGCTGAAGCTCCCGCAGTGGGAGTTCAGCGACGCGGTGCATGAAAGGCTGATCGCGGTGAAGTACGTGATCCTGATCATGCTGTTCGGCGTGTCGATGCAGTCACTGGCGGAAGCGGCGCTATACGCCGAGGTCGAGCCTTTCAAGACGGTGATATCCATGCGCTTCGATCGCGAGTGGCCGTTCGTGACGTATGCGCTGGCGCTCATCGTGCTGTCGCTGTTCAACCGCAAGTTCTTCTGCAAGTACCTGTGTCCGCTGGGCGCGGCGCTGGCCATTCCCGGACGGTTCCGTCTGTTCGACTGGTGGCTGCGCCGGCGCAAGGAGTGCGGTACGCCCTGTCAGGTCTGTGCCAGCCGCTGTCCGGTGCGGGCAATTCGTCCGACCGGCGAGATCAATGCCAACGAGTGCCACTATTGCATGGACTGCCAGGTCATCTACTACAACGACAAGATGTGCGTACCGTTGATAGACCGGCGCAAGCGCCGCGAAACAAGAGTGAAGCAGGCGAGTGCCGACGACAGCGCCGAAGTTGCATCCGTGGCACCCACACGCCAGTGACATGCAGGAGCGGGATGGCGCGTAACGTGTTTCGATCCCGGCTGAAATTGACTTTGGTCAACATGGGTGATCGAATACACGACTAAAGTCCAGACCGCGTTCAAATTGCCACGTCGTTGTATTCGCTTCACACAAGGGAGAATTATATGGGTCGTAGAAGGAAGGCACTGGCGGCGGGAATATCCGCCTTCGCGGCGTTGTCTATGATGTCGGGCGCGGTATTGGCCCAATCCAAGACCGTCCATCCGAACACGCCGGAAGAAGAACTGCGCTACAAGGGCGCCCCGGCGGCTCCGCTCGCCGACGAGGGGATGAAGCAGACCATCACTCCGGGGGCTCCTCCGGTCAGCCCTGAAGAATTCGAACGCTCCAAGAAGATCTATTTCGAGCGTTGCGCCGGCTGTCACGGCGTGTTGCGCAAGGGCGCGACCGGCAAGCCGCTGACTCCGGACATCACGCTGCCCAAGGGCACGGACTACCTCAAAGTCTTCATCAACTACGGCACCCCTGGCGGCATGCCCAACTGGGGCACCTCCGGGGTGATGACCGAGGCCGACATCGATGCGATGGCGCGCTTCCTGCAGCACGAACCGCCCACCCCGCCGGAGTTCGGCCTGAAGGAAATGAAGGCCACCTGGAAGGTCATGGTGCCGCCGGAGAAGCGTCCGGCCAAGAAGATGAACAAGCTCGATCTCGAGAACCTGTTCTCGGTCACGCTGCGTGATTCGGGCGAGATTGCGTTGATCGATGGTGCGTCGAAGAAGATCGTCAAGATCATCAAGACCGGCTACGCGGTGCATATTTCGCGCATGTCGGCGTCGGGGCGTTACCTGTTCGTGATCGGTCGCGACGCCAAGATCGACATGATTGACCTGTGGATGGAAACGCCCGAAGTGGTCGCCGAGATCAAGGTCGGCCTGGAAGCGCGTTCGGTCGAGACCTCGAAGTACAAGGGCTTTGAAGACAAGTTCGCGGTGGCGGGCACCTACTGGCCGCCCCAGTTCGTCATCATGAACGGCGATACCCTGGAGCCGCTCAAGATCGTCGGCACCCGCGGCATGACCGTCGGCGAGCAGGACTACCATCCGGAACCGCGCGTCGCGGCCATCGTGGCGAACCACCATCGCCCCGAGTTCGTGGTCAACGTCAAGGAAACCGGCAAGGTGCTGATGGTCAACTACTCCGACCTGACCAACCTCAAGATGACCGAGATCGCGACCTCGCGCTTCCTGCACGACGGTGGCTGGGAGTCGTCCGGGCGTTACGTCATGATGGCGGCCAACCAGTCCAACCAGATCGTGGTCGTGGATACCAAGGAAGGCAAGCTCGCTTCCATCGTCGATGTGGGCAAGATTCCCCACCCCGGCCGTGGCGCCAACTTCAAGCATCCGAAATTCGGTCCGGTCTGGGCGACCAGCCACCTGGGTGACGACACGATCAGCCTGATCGGCACCGATCCGGAGAAGCATCCGAAGAATGCCTGGAAGGTCGTGGATACGCTGAAGGGGCAGGGCGGCGGTTCGCTGTTCATCAAGACGCACCCGAAGTCGACCAACCTGTGGGTCGATACCACGCTGAACCCGGAAGCAGCGGTCAGCCAGAGCATCGCGGTGTTCGACATCAACAAGCTGGACAAGGGCTTTACCGTGCTGCCGATCGCCGAATGGGCCGACATCGGCGAAGGTCCGAAGCGTGTCGTTCAGCCCGAGTACAACAAGGCTGGCGATGAAGTGTGGTTCTCGGTCTGGAGCGCCGCCAACCAGCAGTCGGCCATCGTCGTGGTGGACGACAAGACGCGCAAGCTCAAGGCAGTGATCAAGGACAAGGAACTGGTCACGCCGACCGGCAAGTTCAACGTCTTCAACACCCAGAAGGACGTGTACTGAGTTTGATGTAACAACTCGGTCGCATCAGAAATGAACAGGGGGGCGATGCCCCCCTTTTTTTTTCGGCTCGTGTCTCAGGTGCGGAAACGCTCGACGTTGCGGTGCAGGCGGCTGGCGACCCCTTGCAACTGCTGGGCCGAACGCGCCGTTTCCTGGGCGCTGCCGTTGTTCTGCTCGGTCATCTGCGCGATTCTCTCCAGCCCCTGGGCCACGCTGGCGCTGGCCACGCTTTGCTCGTTGATCGCACTGGAGATGGTCGACACCGCTTGAGCCACCCGCTGGGCGCCGTCCTTGATGCGCTGGATCGCTGTCCGGGCTTCGTCGGCCAGTTGCACGCCGCGATCGACTTCGGTGACGCCTGATTCCATGTGGTCGACGGCGCGCTGTGTTCCTTGCTGGATGCGTCCTATCATTTCGTTGATCTCCAGGGTCGAGTTGGTGGTCCGTTCCGCGAGCTTTCTTACCTCGTCGGCCACCACCGCAAAGCCACGTCCGGCTTCGCCCGCGCGCGCCGCTTCGATCGCGGCGTTCAGTGCCAGGAGGTTGGTCTGATCGGCAATATCCTTGATCACGTCGGCGATCGCGGAAATCGCGCGGGATTCCTTGCCCAGGTTGACGATGGTTTCGGACGACTGGCGCACGGTTGCGGCGATGCGGGTCATGGCCTGCACGGTTTGCTCTATCGTGTGCGCGCTTTGCGTCGAAATGGTGTGCGATTCATCGGTGACCGAACGTGCATCGCCGGCATGTTCGGCGATCACATCGATGCTGGTGCTCATCTGCTCCACTGCTGCCGCCATGCTGGAAGCGGCGTCGCTTTGTTCGGCGGAACGTTCGGCAACGCAGTCGGCCGCACCGGTCAGTTGATGCGCATCGGTCGCCACCGACGTGGCCGCGGTGCGCACTTCATCGAGCATGGTGCGCAAATCCTTGACCATGGTGGAGAGCGCGCGCATCAGCGAGCCCACTTCGTCGTTGGAGCGCGCCTCGATGTTCATCGAGAAATTGCCATCCGCCACCTGGCGGGTGAGGGCGACCGCATCGTTGAGCGGACGGGCAATCCAGACGCGGGTGCACAGCCAGATCAACAGGGCCATGACCGGGATCAGGCCCACCGACAACCACAGCATGCCGCGACCGGCGGCCTTGGCTTCGCCGTTGAATTCGTCGAGGTAGCTACCCGAGGCGATCAGCCAGTTCCATTGCGGAAAATGGGTGAAGACCACGATCTTTTCGCGCGCCTCGGCATCGCCAGGGTTCTGCCACCAGTAGGTGATGACGCCGTCCTTCTTCTCGATCATCTCGGCCACGAAGTTCTTGCCCGCGCTGTCGCGTGTGTCGAGTAACGAGGTGCCTTCCTTGGCGGGGTGTATGGTCAGCACCCCCTTGTCGCGGCCGATGTCGAGGGCGTAGGGGTAGCCGGTCTCGCCGATCTTGACCGCGAGGACTTTCTTCTTCAGCGTCGCCAGCCCCTCGGTAAAGTCCAGGCCGACAAAGAACGCGCCGATGACCTGCCCATCGTTGCCCTTGATCGGGATGTAGTGGGTCATGAAGTCGCGCCCCAGCATGCTGGCCTTGCCGGTGTAGGACTCGCCCTTGAGCAGACGGGGGACGGCCGGATGGTCGGGACCCAGCGGAACACCCGACGCGCGCTTGCCGGAGGTGTCGGTGATGGATGTCGAAGTACGTTCGAAATCATCCCCTTTGCGTGTCAACACCGTGGCCGCCACGCCTGCCAGCTCGGTGAACCGGTCGGGGCCGGTGGTGTCCTGGTAGGTGATCGGGGTGTTTCCGTGCTGCAGGGTTCCGCCGCTGTCGAGCTGGAAGTGTTCGGGGTATCGGGCGGAAAACAGACGCCCGAGGCGGCGGATTTGCGCGTTCAGTTCGCCGTCGTAAGCGTCGATCATGTCGACGATGACCCGGTTGGTGTTCTTCAGGGACTGCAATGACTTGACTTCGAGCTGGTCGGCGAGCGTACGCGACAGCACGAATGAAGAGCCGACCAGGAGCAGGGTGATGGCGGTGGCGAGCACGAGGCTCAACCTCGTCGCCACGGACGTTGACTTGCCGAACATGAGAACCCCTTTCTTCAAGTAAGTGTGACTGTATGAATATTATTTATTGCTGTTATTTGATTCTTGTTCGTTGCAGTTGAATCGATGCGTCCGGTTTGCATGGGTTACAGCGCGATCCTGGTACTGTGTGCGACGGGTAGATCCTGGCTCGGGCGTCCGACGTGATAGCCCTGCGCGTAGTCGATGCGCAGTTCCTTGAGCAGCGCCAGCACTTCGGCGGATTCGACGTATTCGGCGATCACCTGTATGCCGAGCGAGCGCGCGAGTTCGTTGATCGAGCGCACGAAGATGCGGTCGCGCTTGCTGGCGATCATGTTGGCGACGAAGTCGCCTTCGATCTTCAGGAAGTCGAACTGAAAGCGTCGCAGGTAGTGGAATGACGAGAACCCGGAGCCGAAGTCATCGATCGCGAGGCGGAAGCCCTCGGCCTTGAGGTCGGCAAGGAAGCGCTCCAGCAAGGACAGATTCTTGACCGTGTCGCGTTCGGTGATCTCGAACACGATACGCTCGGGCGGCACCCCGGATTGGCGCACGATGCCGCGCAGGGTCTGGGTGAATTCGGACAGCAGCAATGCGCGCGGCGAGAGGTTGAAGAACACCGGCCCCTGAAAGCCGCTGCACGCGATTGCGTCCAGCGCCTTCTCCATCACGATGGCGTCGAGGCGGTGGATCATGCTCATCTTTTCGGCGATTTCGATGAACTGATCGGCCCGCATCAGCTTGCCGTCGATCTCGATGCGTGACAGGACTTCGACCGCATTCTGAAACTGGCCGGCGATATGCACGATGGGCTGGAAGAACGGAACGATGCGCCGCTCGTTGATCGCGTTCACGACCGCGACGCCGGTATCGGTGATGTTGCGGAACACTTCCATCACGTCGTCCTTGGTCGGCAGGCTGATCCGTTCCTTGCCTTCGGACTTGGCCTTGTACATCAGCGTGTCGGCGAACAGGAACATGTCTTTCGCGTTGCCCGCATGGTCCGGGTACACCGCGATCCCGATCGATACGGTCGCGGCCGCCTTGCCTTGCGCGCCAAGGTCGACCACCGTGGCGCGGGCCGCGTCCAGTACCCGCATCGCGACCGTATGCCCCTGCTCCAGATCGGTTTCAGGCAGCAGCACGACGAATTCGTCACCGCCATAGCGGGCAAAGATATCGCCACCGCGCAGGGCCGCGCTCACCGAGCGGGTGAAGGCCTGCAGGAACAGGTCGCCGGTGGCGTGGCCGAAGTGGTCGTTGATCAGCTTGAAGTTGTCCAGGTCGAGCATCAGCAGCGTGGCCCGGTTGCCGTGCCGCTCGCAGCGCGAGATCTCGTAGTTGAGCAGTTCCCAGAACACGCGCTGGTTGTACAGATCGGTGAGCGGGTCACGGGTCGCGTAGTACTCGAGATCGCGCGTGTACTTGTGGATGGCCTTGATGGAACCGACCACGTTGAGCAGCGTGGACAGGATGCTGTCGAGCACCAGGTGCTGGGTCGGCTCACGCAGCGTGTCCGAATGCACGCCGATGCCGACGATGCTGCCGATCGTGGGTTTGTCCACGAAGTACGATTTGACCTGTAGTTCGAGGTGGGTATCGTCGATCGCGAGGTCGCCTTGATGCTCGGTCGCGTTGTGGTGGCGGATGTTGACCGATGCCGGTGCGTTGAAGCGCGGGTCCTGCCGCATGGCCGCCGCGACCGACGACTCGATGCGGGCACGATAGGCCGGTGTCGGGGTGGAATGCCAGAAGATCTCGATGTCGAACAATTCGTCGTCGATCTGGAAGACCGAGAACAGCACCGGGGCGTACAGGATGGAGTTGATGTCCGCCAGCAACTGGGTCACATATTCGTGCCAGTCGCGTATCACCTCCGAGGTGATCACGAAGCGTTCGAGCAAGCCGATCTCGAACATCAGGATGTCCTTGTCCACCGCGATGGAACGCAACCGGGTCGCCAGCGCCGTGATCGAGCCCTGTATCCGGTCCAACTCATCCAGCCCGTGTCTTTGCGGCCTGACCTCGAAGTTGCGCAGATCAGCCACCTTGCTGATGGAGTCAAGGCTGGACTGGACGTTGTTCACCCCACGCGAGATCCTTCTCCCGACCCACCACACCGCGATGCAGGCGATCAGCGCGGCCAGCAACAGGCTGGGGGTCGAATTGCGGTAGAACGCTATGCGGGCCGCGCGTAGTGGATCACCATAGGCCTGGCGGATTTCCATCACCCCCAGCACGTCGCCGGTGGCGGCATTGTCGTGGCAGCGCAGACAGCGTTCTTCGGCCACCAGGGGGAAGGCGCTGCGATAGCTCTGTTCAAAGTCGTCGTCCACACGCTGTCCGGAATCGAAGGCCCGGCGTACGTTGGTCGCGATCGCGGGCTGTTCTATGGTGCCGAAGATCTCCTCGACCACCGGGCTGCGATACAACTCGACCGACAGCCCAGAATTTGCATGGTTGCTGCGCAGCGCGGCGAGAAAGCGCTCGGCCTGACTGCGCGACCACCCCTTGCTCATGATTTCGTTCATCGACGCGAAGGTGATGCGGGCGATTTCCTCCGACTGCGCTCTGGATTGGTCACGAAACAGGGACTCGAAGGTGGCACCGACCGATATCCAGCTACCGCCGAGAAACACGGCGCCAACCGCGACCGAAGTCAGGACGATGAACCTTTGCAGATTCATGTTCGGGTCATCCCTGATTGCGGGTTCGTCATTTGTTTGAAAGGAAGCGTAGTCGACGGCCGATCATAGCAATCGACCGCAGGCAAGAAACTACCCGCCGTCAAATTTGCAACGATATGCAAACGCGACAGGTGTAAGGCGCAAACGCGCGCCAGGTGGTGATCCTGAAGGGATGGCCGAAGCCGGACGGCGTCCGGCGGGGGCGAATCGGACCGGGGTTGCCCCGGTCCGCGCGGGCTGCGATCAGGCGGCTGCGAGTGCCTGATCGAGGTCGGCGATCAGGTCGTCGACGTGCTCGATACCGATGGACAGGCGGATCATGTCTTCGCTGACGCCGGCCTTGACCATCTCTTCCGCGTTGAGCTGACGATGGGTGGTCGATGCCGGGTGGCAGGCGAGGGACTTGGCGTCACCGATGTTGACCAGGCGCGTGATCAGTTGCAACGCGTCCTGGAAGCGCGCGCCGGCGGCGAGTCCGCCCTTGACGCCGAAAGTCAGGATGCCCGAGGCGCGCCCACCCATGTACTTCTGCGCCAGCGGGTAGTCCTTGTGGTCCTCCAGCCCGGCGTAGTTCACCCAATTGACCTTGGCATGGCCTTGCAGATGCCTGGCGATGTTGACCGTGTTGGCGCAGATACGGTCCATGCGCAGCGCCAGCGTCTCGATGCCTTGCAGGATCAGGAAGGCGTTGAACGGCGAAATCGCCGCGCCCATGTTGCGCAACGGCACCACGCGCGCGCGGCCGATGTAGGCGGCCGGCCCGAGCGCCTCGGTGTACACCACGCCGTGGTACGACACGTCCGGTTCGTTCAGGCGCGGGAAGCGCGCCTTGTGCCCGGCCCACGGGAACTTGCCCGAGTCGACGATGATGCCGCCGATGGAGTTGCCGTGTCCGCCCAGGTACTTGGTCAGCGCATGCACCACGATGTCGGCGCCGTGCTCGAACGGGCGGCACAGATAGGGCGAGGGCACGGTGTTGTCGACGATCACCGGCACCCCATGCTTGTGCGCGATGGCACACAGCTTTTCGAAGTCGGTGATGTTGCCCAGCGGATTGCCGACCGACTCGCAATAGACCGCCTTGGTTTTGGCGTCGATCAGCTTCTCGAACGCATCCGGGTCGCGATAATCGGCAAAGCGGACTTCGATGCCGTACTGCGGCAGGGTGTGGGCGAACAGGTTGTAGGTGCCACCATACAGGGTGCTGGAGGTGACGATGTTGTCACCAGCCTCGGTGATGGTCTGGATCGCAGCCGTGATCGCGGCCATGCCGGAGGCCATCGCGAGCGCCGCGATCCCGCCCTCCATCGCCGCGACGCGCTTTTCCAGCACGTCCTGGGTCGGGTTCATGATGCGGGTGTAGATGTTGCCCTGCACCTTGAGGTCGAACAGGTCGGCGGCGTGCTGGGTGTTGTCGAACGCATACGAGGTGGTCTGGTAGATCGGCACCGCGACCGCCTTGGTGGTCGGGTCCGGGCTGTAGCCGCCGTGCACGGCGAGCGTCTCGAGCTTCATGAGGCAGTCCTTGATCGAATTGTGAGTGTGGGTTGGAGAGTATAACCAGCGCAACTCCCAACAATGGTGCATCGAAGGCAGGAAGGGCGGAATCCGTCCGCGTGACCAAGGGGGGGGGTTTGTGTTGGTTGGTTGACCACGGGTGACACGCACACTATAGTGGTGAGTAACTACTCACTTACTATTGATCCTGGAACTGCCATGTCTTCAACAACGCGTCATCTCCCTGCGGAAGAGCGCAAGGCCGTAACGGTCGAAGCGGTCATCGAGCTTGCCGGGGAACAGGACCCAGGCGAAATCACCACCGCCGCGATCGCCACGCGCATGAAGCTGACCCAGGGGGCGCTGTTTCGTCACTTCCCGAGCAAGGAGGCGATCTGGGAGGCGGTCATGGCGTGGGTGGCCGAGCGTTTGCTGGCGCGACTGGATGCGGCGGCCGAGGGGGTGGAATCGCCGCTGGCCGCGCTGGAGGCGATGTTCATGACGCATGTCGATTTCGTCGCCAGGCACCCCGGTGTGCCACGCATGATGTTCGGCGAGCTGCAGCGCTCCGGCGACACCCCGGCCAAGCGCATGGTCCGTACTCTCATCGGTCGTTATGGCGAGCGCTTGTGCGCGTTGATCAAACAAGGGCAGGCGGGTGGCGAAATCGCGGCTGAAACCGATGTGCAAGCCGCCGCAACCTTGTTCATCGGAACGATACAAGGGCTGGTGATGCAATCCCTGCTCGCGGGCGACCCGCAGCGTATCCGCACCGATGCGGCGGGCGCCTTCGCGATATACCGGCGTGGCATCGGAGTCGCGCGATGAAACGCCTGCCGCTCAGCCGCAGCGCGTTCGCGCTGCTGACCGTGCTGGCGCTGCTGCTCGCCGCGTTTGTGTACGTCGGAGTGCGTACCGGCCCGCTGGCGCCGGTGCCGGTCACCGTGATCCGCGTCGAAAGCCGCGCCATCGCGCCAGCCCTGTACGGCGTGGGAACGGTTGAAGCGCGCCACACCTATCGTATCGGGCCTACCGTGGCGGGGCGGCTGAAGCGGCTGGATGTCGATGTGGGCGAGCGCGTGCAGGTCGGGCAGGTGATCGGTGAAATGGACCCGGTCGATCTCGACGAGCGCTTGCGCGCGCAGCAGGCGGCGATCGATCGCGCCGCTGCCAGCGTGCTGGCCGCCGTCGCCCAGGTCGAGGAGGCCACCGCCCACCGCGCCCATGCCCAGGCGCAACTGCGGCGCTACCAGCAGTTGCAGCAAGTGCGCTTTGTCAGCCCCGAGGCGCTGGATGTGAAAGTCCGGGAAGTCAGCGTGGCGGATGCCGGAGTCAGTGCGGCACGGGCCAATCGTGATGCGCTGACTGCCGAGCACGCGCGCCTGCAAGCCGATCTCGACGGGCTGCTGCGCCAGCGCGCCAGCCTGGATCTGGTGGCACCGGTCGATGGCCTGGTCGCGGCGCGGCTGGCTGATCCGGGAACAACCCTGGTCGCCGGGCAGGCGGCGGTCGAGCTGGTCGATCCGGCTTCCCTGTGGATCAACCTGCGCGTCGACCAGGCGCGTGCCCAAGGCTTGCAGGCCGGGCTGGCGGCACGCATCGTGATGCGCTCGCGCCCGGATACGGTCCTGAGCGGCACGCTGGTGCGGGTCGAGCCGATGGCTGACGCGGTCACCGAAGAGCTGCGCGCGCGGGTGGTGTTCGACGTGATGCCCGAGGCGTTGCCGCCGATCGGGGAACTCGCGGAAGTGTCGGTGATGCTGCCGCCGCTGCCGTCCCGCCCGAGCGTGCCGAACGCAAGCCTGCAAAGACACGACGGCGTGCTGGGGGTCTGGATAGTGGAAGACGACGGTCTGCGCTTCAGGTCGGTTGAGCCTGGCGCGGCCGATCTCGACGGTCGAGTGCAGATACTCGACGGCCTCAAGGACGGCGATCAGGTGGTGGTCTACAGCCAGCACGCGCTCGGTGCGCGCAGCCGCGTGCGGGTGGTCGACAGCTTGCCGGGAGTGACATCGTGATCAGCCTGGCCGGGCGCGACATCCTCCACGGCTGGGGCAAGTTCGTGCTCACCGGAGCCGGGCTGGGTCTGCTGATCGGCGTCACGCTGACCATGGCGGGGGTGTATCGCGGCATGGTCGATGATGCCCGCGTGCTGCTCGACAACAGCGGCGCCGATCTGTGGGTGGTGCAGCAGGACACGCTGGGGCCGTACGCCGAATCCTCCAGCATCCGCGACGACGTGTGGCGCGGCGTGGTCGGCATGCCGGGCGTGGCCCAGGCAGCCAACGTGACCTACCTCACCACCCAGATCACGCATGCGGGGCGCGACGTGCGCGCCATGATCGTCGGCGTGGTGCCGGGCGGTCCGGGCGAGCCCGGCCAGCCGACACGCCTGGTGGCCGGGCGCCACATCACGCGCGGCCACTATGAAGCGGTGGCCGATGTGGCGGCCGGTTTCGCGCTGGGCGAGCGGATCGGCGTGCGGCGCAACGAGTACACCATCGTCGGCCTGACCCGGCGCATGGTGTCGTCGGGGGGTGACCCGATGGTGTTCATCCCGCTCAAGGACGCACAACAAGCGCAGTTTCTCAAGGATAACGACGCGATCCTGCAACAGCGCCGCCACACCGCCGAGAATCCGGCGTTCGACCGCCCCGGCGTGCCCGGCCTGCTCGATGCGGTCATCGCCTCGCAAAGCGTCAACCCCTACGTGAATGCAGTGCTGGTGCGCCTGGAGCGAGGCCACGCCGCCGAGGAAGTGGCCGAGCCGATCCGGCGCTGGTTGCGCCTGCAGGTGTATACCCGCGCACAGATGGAAGAAATACTGGTGGGCAAGCTGATCGCAACCTCGGCCCGCCAGATCGGCATGTTCCTCGTGATACTGGCCATCGTCAGCGCCGCGATAGTCGCCTTCATCATCTACACCCTCACCATCGGCAAGATCCGCGAAATCGCGGTACTCAAGCTGATCGGCACGCGCAACCGCAGCATTGCCGCGATGATCGTGCAGCAGGCGGTGGGGCTGGGGCTGATCGGTTTCGTTGTGGGGCGGATCGCGGCCGCCGTGTGGGCGCCGATCTTTCCGCGCCATGTGCTGCTCGAAAGCGGTGATGCCGGGCGCGCGCTGGTCGCGGTGGTGGTGATGTGCATCCTTGCCAGCGTACTGGCGATACAGGCCGCGCTCAAGGTTGACCCGGCGGAGGCGATCGGTGGCTGAACCGGCATCGCGCGGCATACGCATCGAAGCCCTGCGCAAGCGCTACGGTGCTGGTGACACCGCCGTGGACGCGCTCAAGGACGTCAACATGGTGGTCGGCGCGGGGGAAGTCGTCGGCCGGGTGGGACCATCCGGATCGGGCAAGAGCACGCTGCTGAAGTGCCTCGGCGCCATCATGGAGCCGAGCGGTGGTCGCATGCTCCTGGGTGAGGCCCCGATCTACGCCGACGGCTGGCGGATACCGGATCTGCGCGCCTTGCGCCGCGACAGCATAGGCTTCGTCTTCCAGGCGCCGTACCTGATTCCGTTTCTCGACGTCACCGACAACGTTGCCTTGCTGCCCATGCTGGCCGGGGTTGCGAATGCCGAGGCGCGTCGGCGCGCGCTTGAGCTGCTGGCCGCGCTCGACGTTGCGCATCGCGCCCGCGCCATGCCGTCGCAATTGTCCGGGGGCGAGCAGCAGCGCGTCGCAATCGCGCGGGCGCTGGTCAACCGGCCTCCGGTGATCCTCGCCGATGAACCGACCGCACCGCTCGACAGCGAACGCGCCCTGACCGTGATCCGCATCCTCAACGACATGGCGCGCCAGTTCCAGACCGCCGTCATCGTCGTCACACACGACGAGAAGATCATTCCGACCTTCCGGCGCATCTACCACATCCGCGACGGGCGGACGGTGGAAGAGGCCGGCGAAGGGCGGACCCCAGGTTGATGGCCGACCACCGGGTCGGGGAGGCTACTCGACCGCCGGCCGCAAACCGCGCTCGATACCCATGGCGGCCACCAACGCAAGAAGCAGCAGCGGCACCACCGCCAGGTTGAGCGTGACCCAGCCAAAGCGGTCATAGAGCCAGCCCGCCGACAGCGTCGCGAGCGCCACCAGGCCGAATATCGAGAACTCGTTGATCGCCTGGACCTTCATCTGTTCCGAAGCGCGGTAGGTCTGGGTGAGCAGCGCGGTACCGCCGATGAAGGCGAAGTTCCAGCCGATACCCAGCAGGATCAACGCCGACAGGAAATTCAGGAACTCGGCCCCGAGCAAGGTGATCGCGACATGCCCCAGCAGCAGGATGAAACCGGTCTGCATGATGCGGGGCGCGCCGTAACGCTTGATCAGATTGCCAGCGAAGAACGACGGCGCGAACATCCCGACCACGTGCCACTGAATCACCGGCGTGACACTGGTCGCGGACAACCCGCAGCCCAGCATCGCCAAGGGGGTCGCGGTCATCACCATGATCATCACGGCGTAGCCGACCGCCGCCCCGAACACCGAGGCACGCAGCGCCGGCTGCGCAACAATCTCGCGCAGCGGTCTGGCCACGCCGCCCGCCGTGACCAACACGGGCTTGAGCCGAACGCAAGCCAGCAGCCCCAGCGCAATCACGCTCAGCGCCGCCTGGGCCAGATACGAACCAACGAACAATCCGCCGACAAACCAGTCCCGCCCCCATTGCCCGAGTTGCGGTCCGAGAAAGGCGGCGACCACGCCGCCCGTCACGACCCACGAAATGGCCTTGCTGACGTGAGCGGGGTCGACCGCTTCAGCGGCGGCAAACCGGTAATAGTTCGCGAAGCCCTGGTAGCTGCCCAGCAACAGGTGCCCCAGGACGAAAAGCTGGAACGACTGCTGCTGCAACCCGAGGGCCGCGACCGCGCTGCCGGCGACGCCGAGCGTGGCACCGATCAGGAAGCCCGCGCGTCGCCCCAGGCGGCGCATCAGCATCGCCGCCGGTAGCGAGGCGATCGCGGCGCCGATCACCATCACGGCGACCGGCAGCGTCGCCAGACTCTTGGTTGGCGCGAGGATGCTTCCGAGTATCGCCGCCAGCGTCATCGACATGACGATGGCCGAGAGCATCATGGCTTGGCTCGCGGCCAGGAGGAGAATATTGCGGCTGCCGGGAAACATCCGGACTCCTTTGTTGAGCGTGTGAAAGTTCAGAACACCAGCACTTTGTCCGCATCGGCGGTCCATTCGGCCAGCTCGTTCAGCGTCGAGCGCCGAGCGCCTTCGGCCAAGTCCGCATCCGTCAGCCCGCGCGCATCCATGCAGGTGCCACACAAGGCCACCTCGCCCTTGCGCAGGACTTTGCCGAGCATGATCTGAACGTTGTAGTAACCCTCGGGGACCTTCTGCCCCACCTTGGCACAGCCCACCGCGTCAGCCATCAGGAAAACCCGTACCTGCTGTTCCTCGCGACCGGCGAGCGCTCCAGCAAGCCTTAGTGCGTTATAGGCCCGTTCATTGCCGTAGGGGGCATCGTTGATGATGAAAAGTGTGCTTGGCATGGCAATGCTCCGTTCTCTGAAGCGTTCAGGATTCATACGCACAGTCTAACGGGCGTTGGAATGTAGTACAACCATGTTGCGCATGGTGCTTGCAGGACGTGGTTCCGCCCTTGGCTATCGGCAGTCTGTGCGGCATCGCAACGGGCTGCGCCGGCAATTTTCACCAACATTCAATCGCATGAGCATGTAGTATGCGTTTCGTGTTTTATGTGGACGGCGGATGTCGGCCATGGTCATTCATTTGAAATCCGAAGCGAGTACTCAGTATGAACGGGAAAACGAGCGCGGCACGCGGCAAGCGGCCGCTTGACGCACGTGCCTATCTGATCGTCGGCATCGCCTGGCTGGCAGCCGCTGCGTTGTTGGGGGTGCGGTTCTGGGCTTCGGGGCGGATCGACCCAGGCTTTCTCGCGCTGACGGTGGATGCGCAGGACCGCGTTTGGGCGATTGCCAAAAACCAGGTGTTCGTCACGGACGGTGACGGTGCGCTGCTCGAATCCGCCGCTCTGGAAGAATTGAAGGTTTCGGGGGTGGTGCTGGATGCGACGTCGCTCGGTGACGGTATTGCATTGCTGACCAGGGAGCAACTGGTCAAGTGCAGCGCGGCGCCGGTGGCATGTCGCCGCATACCGCTGGAGGAAGAAATCCAGGACGGCAAGATCGCGTACTCGGCCGCGCGTGATGAACTGGCGCTGGTCGACAACGGACGGGACATCGTGCACCTGCTCGACGCCGTGACCGGGAAGCGCAAATCAAGCTCGATCGAGGCGACCACGCCACTGAATCGGCCGAACAAACCCATCTTTACCAGCGCCGCGCTGGTGGTTGCCAACACCGGAGGGCACGCCTTGCTGAAGTGGTCTTCGAGGCCCGGCACCCCCATCGACCTGAGCACGGCGGCAACGCAGATCCTGCGGACCAAGGCGCAGCCTTACTACGCGGTGCCGGATCGGGATGGTGGCTGGCTGGTGCTGGAAAGTGGTTCCATGCTGGCGAATGGGAGTGTCGCCCGTTATGGCAACGGCAAGACCTCATCCACCGTGCCCACTGGATTGAATGATCCGGTGTCGCTCGCGACCACCTCTCGCGGCGCCGTACTGCTGGCCGGGCTCGACGACAGGGCTATCAGGATCATGAATGACGGCGCGCCGGGTCGGACCTTTCTGCGCCCGGACGCCGCAGCGACGGTCGAAAGGCATTTTTCCGCTGGCGAGTCGTTTGGGAAAACCTCGTTCATGGCGGGCGTGGCGGCGGCCATCTCCTTTCTTGCACCCCTGCTGTTGCTGACCTTGCTTGGCTACAACTTGAACCAGGCTGTCGGTGCGCGAGCCGGGTCGGACTAGAACATGGCCACTGAGCAGCACGGTGTCACGCCTGACGTCGACGGTCAGGCGGATACAGTAATTGCCGACCACGCGGTGCTGGCACGCACGATGCGCCGGGTGCAGTACATGGTTCTGGTGCTCGCCGCAGTGTTGGGGGCGCCGCTAGTTTGGTACACGCACGATTTCCGCTATGTGTGGACGCTCGGTGGTTTGGTGCTTCCGTTGGTGTTGCTGGTTCGATGGCTTGGTAGTGTCGCGCAGCGCAATTTTCCGCGCAGGTTCGTGTTTCTGCCGGATGCGTTGTTGGTGGACATCAATGGAACCGAGACGGTCTATCCGTATGCGGAACTACTGGTGATTGCGCCAGCGCACAAAGGAAAAATTACTGAGATGCGCCTGACGCACCAAGCCGGACAGATATCCTTGGCGGGTATCCATACCGGTGCGGTTGGGCTACCGAGGGGGCAACCTGTGATCGATGTAAGCAAGCTTGATGCCCTGCTGAGTACCCGGCTTCCGGAGGGCAACCATGCCCGGAACGAGTGGCAGTTCTATGCGGCGGCATGGCGTATCGGCCGTAGACGCCTGGTCATAGAGGCTGCATTCGTCGCGCTGTTCATGACAGCGGCTCTGGCAGTGGTTCTGACTCTTGTGCTGTTCAGGTTTGCCAGTTAGTTGCATTTTTCGCCGCGCCGCTTACGGAGATCACCTGCGCGTCAGCAGCAGCCCGCACTCAAGATGCTGGGTATACGGAAACTGGTCGAACACCGCCGCAGCCGTGATCGCGTGGGTGGGGTGCAGCGCCGCGACGTTGTCGTGCAGGGTGTGCGGGTTGCAGGAGATATACAGGATGTGGTCGAAGCCGCGCGCGAGTTCGACGGTGGGGGCGTCGAGGCCGCTGCGGGGTGGGTCGACGAACAGGGTGGAAAAGTTGTAGCTGTCGAGGTCGATGTCCTGCATGCGGCGGAATTCGCGGGTGCGGGCGAGGGCGTCGCTGATTTCGTCGCTCGCCATGCGCACCATCGCGACGTTGGTGATGGCGTTGGCGTCGAGGTTGTAGTCGGCGGCCTTGACCGACGACTTGCTGACTTCGGTGGCGAGTACGCGGTTGAAGGCCGGTGCCAGCGCGACGGTGAAATTGCCGTTGCCGCAATACAGTTCCAGCAGATCGCCGCCCAGTCCTTGCGCCTGGGCGCAGGCCCAGGCCAGCATCCGGCGGTTCACGCCACCGTTGGGCTGGGTAAAGCTGCCTTCGAATTGCTGGTAGCGCAGGTGACGCCCGTTCAGTTCGAATTGTTCCAGCACCCAGTCACGCTCAAGCACGATTTTCTGCTTGCGACTGCGGCCTATCAACTGCACCCCCAGCTCGGCCGCGAGTTCACGCGCGGCGGCTTCCCAGTCCGCGTCGAGCGCGCGGTGGTAGACGAGGCTGATCATCAGCTCGCCGCTCAGGGTGGCGAGAAAATCGACCTGGAACAGGCGGTGTTTGAGCACCTCGCGGCTTTGCAGGTGCGCCAGCAGGCGCGGCATCGCGGCGCAGATGGGTTCGGCCGCCATCGGGAAATCATGGATCGCGACGGGTTGTCGGGGTTCGGCGGGGTCGAACATCGCATAGTCGATCCGGCCGTCGTCGTGCCAGATGCGGAACTCGGCGCGCAGGCGATAGTGCTGCGCGGCGGAGGCGAATACGGCCGGTTCGGGCAGGTCGAAGGGTGCGAACGCGGCCTTGAAGCGGGCGACCTTGTCCGCGAGCTGTGCGTCGTAGTGGGCGGGGTCGATGCTGGGCAGGGGCATTAGCTATGAGCCTGTGAAGGATTGGGTGCGATGGTCGCGGCTGAGTCCGCTCCTACGGGGACATGGCTCGATCGCTTCGTAGGAGGGGCTTCAGCCCCGAACGCATGGATGGTCGCGGCTAAAGCCGCTCCTTCTGGAACGCCGGGCGGTCGTGGTTGATGTGGCATTGGTTGCACCTCTCAGCTCAACCGCACGCGCAGCAACCCGCGCAGTGCATTGGCCACGTAGATGGTGCGCGCGCCGGTGAGGTCGGCACGCGTCAGGCGGGCTTCGCGGGCTTGACCGCCGTCGAGGAGTGCGCGCCGATACACGCCGTCGAGCACGCCGCTGGCGAGCGGCGGGGTGAGCAGCACGCCGTCGCCCGGATCGACAAACACGTTGCTGCGTGCACCTTCGGCCAGTTCGTCGCGTTCGTTGAAGAACAGCACGTCGAAGTATCCGAGCGCGGTGGCGCGCGCCAGTTCGGCGTCGTAGAGCGCTCGCAGGGTGGTCTTGTGGCGCAGCAGCGGGTCGCCAGCGTTGACACGGTGGGTGCTGATGCCGACCCGCAGCGGTTCAGGCGGGCGTGGATCGAGGGGCGCGCAGGTGATGCGGCTCTGCCCGTCGGGGGCCAGGGTCAGCTTGACTCGGTGGATGTCGTCGAGCGGTTCGGCCGCCGCGCGCAGGGCGGATCGGGCCTGTTCCGGATCGAAGCTGAAGCCGAAGTAACGGGCGGACGCGGCGAGCCGGGCCAGATGCCGTTCGAGCAGGGGGTAACGCTCCGCCGGCGCGGGCTCGCAGCGCAGGGTTTCAAACAGGGAGAAGTCCGCCTGCATGCCGGTGACGAATTGTCCTTTCACCAGGCATTCGGCCCATTCGTCGGCCGGGTCGGAGTCCGCCACGATGCCGCTGCCCAGGCCGAAGCTGAATTGCCCGGCGTTGTCCGCCTCCAGGGTGCGGATGGGTACGGACAGGCGCAGGTCGCCGTCCGGCGCAAGCCAGCCGAGTGCGCCGCAATAGAGGCCGCGCGGGGTGCGTTCGAGGTCGTGAATGATCTCCATGGCGCGTATCTTGGGTGCGCCGGTGATCGAGCCGCAGGGAAACAGCGCGCGCAGCAGGGTTTGCAGATCGGCGTCGACGGGGGCGGCGGTGATGGTCGAGGTCATCTGCCATACGCCGGGATAGGCTTCGATGTCGAACAACCGCGCCACCTTGACCCCGCCCGGTGGCGCGAGGCGCCCCAGGTCGTTGCGGATCAGGTCCACGATCATCAGGTTTTCGGCACGGTTCTTTTCCGAATCCCGCAACTGCCGTGGATCGGTATGCGCCGGGGCCGTGCCTTTCATCGGCTTGCACGTCAGCGTGCGGCCCTTGCGCTCGACGAACAGTTCCGGCGAGCGTGACAGGATGCAACCATCGGCATGGCCGATGCAGGCGCCGTAGCGCACCGGCTGGCGCTCGCGCAAGGCCGCGTAGAGTGCGAGCGGATGACCGCTCATGTGGCCATGCGAGGTGAAGGTGTAGTTGACCTGGTAGCAGTCGCCGGCTTCGATCAGGGCACGGATGCGCTCGACCGCCACGGCGTGGGCCTGCGCCGTGATGCCGCGCGACAATCCGCCCGGCACGGCGCTGCGTTGGTGTTCGGTGAGCCGGGCCAGTGCGTCGGCCATGGCCGCCGTGGTGGTGCTCGCCTCCATGCGCGTGGCCTGTGTGAATACCCAGGCGGTCAGCAGCGGTGACGGAGCGGGGGACCGCCGAGGCGGCAGGCGCCGCAGGCGGGGTTCGAAGGCGTGACCGAGTTCGTATGACAGCGCGAGGGCAATCCAGCGGCCTTGCGCGCGCGCCGCCTCGATGGCGGCGAAGGTGGGTGCAACGTCGTCGATGGCGTGGCAGCTCAGGGTCTGGCACAGACCGGTGAGCAGCAGATCGCCTGCCTGGTCGAGGTTGTCGTCAAACAGTGCGTAAGGTGCGGACGGGTCGAGCATGCCTCGGGATGCGGATGGGTGTGGTGCGGCGGGACCGGCATGGTAGCCGATATTCACTGAAAATCACGACTGCGCGCATCGAGCGCGCCAAGCAGGGCGCTATGGTCGACGACCCGGCTGGCCTGCAGGTGTACGACCTTGCCGACCCGGCTGATCTGGCCGTACACCCCGAGCAGGCGCGCGGCTATCAGTTCGCGGCGCTGCCGTTCGAGCAGTTCCGGACGCACGATGACGTTGATCAGGCCGGTTTCGTCTTCGAGCGTGACGAACATCACCCCCTTGGCGGTGCCGGGGCGCTGGCGGCAGGTGACGATGCCGGCGGCGCGCGCGAGCTTGCGGTCGGGGCAGGCGGCGATGGCGGTGGCGGTGATGAAGCGCATGCCGGCCAGGGTGTCGCGCAGCATGGCCAGCGGATGGCTGCCGAGGGTGAAGCCGAGGCGGGCGTAGTCGGCGACCAGATCTTCGGTCTCATCGGGGGGCTGCAGCGCGGGGAGCGATTCCTGGGTCGGGGCGCCGCGCAGCACGCCGGGGGCGGGCAGGCTGCCGGCGGCCTGCCACAGGGCCTGGCGTCGATGCCCGGCCAGCGCGGCAAGCGCCCCGGCGGCGGCGAGGCGCTTCAGCTCGCCAGCGTCGAGGCGGGCGCGCAGGGCCAGATCTTCCACACTTGAGAATGGCGCGCTGGCGCGTGCGGTGACGATGCGCGCGGCGGTGTCGTGCCGTAGCCCCTTGATCATGCACAGCCCGAGCCGCGCGGCGGGGGCGCGCGCCGGCGTGGGGGCGGCGGCTTGCAGCGTGCATTCCCAGTCGCTCGCGCCGACATCCGGGGGCAGCACGATGACGTCGTGGCGGCGGGCGTCCTGGATCAGTTGCGAGGGTGAATAAAACCCCATCGGCTGGCTGTTGAGCAGGCCGCACAGGAAGGCGGCGGGCTCGAAGCATTTGAGCCAGGCCGAGAAATACACCAGCAGCGCAAAGCTCGCGGCGTGCGACTCGGGAAACCCGTAGCTGCCGAAGCCTTCAATCTGGCTGCACAGGCGCGCCGCGAAGTCCGCGCAATAGCCGCGCTCGGCCATGCCGGTGAGCAGTTGTTCGCGGTAGCGTTCCAGCTCGCCCTTGCGTCGCCAGGCGCCCATCGCGCGACGGAGCTGGTCCGCCTCGCCGGGAGTGAAGCCGGCCGCGACCACCGCCAGTTGCATGACCTGTTCCTGGAAGATCGGCACCCCCAGGGTGCGTTCGAGCACGCTGCGTACGCCGTTACCCCCGTCGTCACCATGACCGTCGACGGGGCGTGGGTAGTCGATCGGCTCGCCGCGCGCGACCCGCTCGCGCGCATGGAGATAGGGGTGCACCATGCCGCCCTGGATGGGGCCGGGGCGCACGATCGCGACTTCCACCACCAGATCGTAGAAACGGCGAGGCTGCAGGCGCGGCAGCATGGTCATCTGGGCGCGTGACTCAATCTGGAACACCCCCACCGAGTCGGCGTTGCAGAGCATTTCATACACTTGCGGAGCTTCGCGCGGGATGTCGGCCAGGGTCAGGGGGCGGCCGCGCCAGTCCGCGACCAGCGCCAGGGTGCGGCGCAGCGCGGTAAGCATGCCCAGCGCGAGCACGTCGATCTTGAGCAGGCCCAGGGTGTCGAGGTCGTCCTTGTCCCACTGGATGACGGTGCGTTCGGGCATCGCGGCGTTTTCGACCGGCACCAGTTCGTCCAGCCGCCCACGGGCGATGACGAAACCGCCGACGTGTTGCGACAGATGGCGCGGAAAGCCGATCAGCGCTTCGGTCAGCTCCATCAGCCGCTGTACGGTCGGGCTGGCCGGGTCCAGGCCGGCGTCGCGCAGGCGTTCGGGCGCGATCGCGCGACCGTCGAACCACAGCCGGTCGCGGGTCAGGCGTTCGATCTGCGCGGGCGAGAAATCCAGCGCCCGGCCCACGTCGCGCAGCGCGCTGCGCGGGCGGTAGCAGATCACCGTGGCGGCCAGCGCGGCGCGCTCGCGCCCGTACTTGGCGTAGAGGTACTGGATGACTTCTTCGCGTCGCTCATGCTCGAAATCGACGTCGATGTCGGGCGGCTCGTTGCGCTCGCGCGAGATGAAACGTTCGACCAGCATGATGCCCAGCTCGGGACTGACCTCGGTGATGCCCAGCGCCCAGCACACCACCGAATTGGCCGCCGAGCCGCGTCCCTGGCACAGGATGTCGCGTAGCGGACGATGTCGTGCACGGTCAGGAAGTACGCCTCGTAGCGTAACTCCCCGACCAGCGCCAGTTCATGTTCAACCTGGGCGCGTACCCGTGGCGGCGGTTGGCCGGCGTGCGGGTAGCGCCAGCGCAGGCCGGCTTCAACCAGGTGGCGCAGCCAGCTCGCGGCGCTATGGTCGCGCGGAACCAGTTCGGCCGGGTATTCGTAGCGCAGCTCATCGAGACGGAAGCTGCACAGTGCCGCCACCCGCAGGGTTTCGGCGAGCAGCGCGGGGGGGTAACGCGCGGCCAGGGTGGCACGGTCGTGCAGGCGGCGTTCGGCGTTGGGCGCCAGCGCCAACCCGGCGGCGGCCACCGTGGTGCGCAGCCGGGTGGCCGTCAGTACGTCGGCAAGGCGGCGGCGGACCGGGTCGTGCATC
>JACOUN010000047.1 GCA_016177805.1 Rhodocyclales bacterium | reverse complement strand
GGTATCGAGGTCCTGCTTGAACATGCCGAAATTCGAATCGACGATGATCAGGTCGGGGGCGCCGGTGTGCGCCGCGATGAACTCGAGATCGCGGCGGATGCGCCCGGCCTCGGACCAATGCACCTTGTTGTAATACTCCTGGCCTTCGGTGCAGAACGTGCACTGGTATGGGCACCCCCGGTTGGTCTGGATCAGGGGAATCAGCACGTCATCGAGAAACTTCTCGCCCAGGTCGGGCACGAAAGGCGATGGAACGTCCGCGAGGTTGGTCAGCCGTGGAGCCTGCGCGCCACGCACCAGTTCACCGTCCTTCAAATAGTGCACGCTCGGAATCGGCTCTCCGGTCCGGCGCAGCGCCACGGCATCCATGCCCGACGCCATCAGTCTGCGGCACAAGCCGACAAAGGCAGGCTCCCCCTCCAGCCAGACATAGAAATCGATCTCCGGATGGCCGATCAGGAAGTCCCGCTGCTCCTGGGCCGTGAGCGGGTAGTTGGGGCCGCCGAACACGGTCACGGTCGCGGGCGAGCGTGCCTTGATCTCGCGTGCAAAGCTGCAAGCAAGATTGACGTTCCACGAGAAATTGGAGAAGCACGCGACATCCGGCAGCCCCCGCGCGAGGCTGGCGGCGAACTCCTCCGGATACTTGTACACCTCCACCGCCACCTCGCCGCGCAGTTGTTCCCGCGCGTAAGAAGCCACCAGGGCCACGCCCAGCGGAAAGGTGTTGGAGGCGACAACCTGCCCGGTATGAGTGAGATCCGCGAACTTGATCTGCAATGGTTGGGTTTTCATGATCGCATCCTTCAATGACTGCCGGATTGAGGCCGGTTCGAGCTATCGCATCGCGCGGGCATCGCATGACTCCTGCACTTCGAGCACGATCGACCGCACCCCGCGCTCGCGGCAGGCCTGCGCGGCGCAGTAGCCGCGCGGCGCGCGCAACACGATCGCCAGCTCCCGCGCCCCTTGCCCGCTCGTGCCGGTCGCCTGGTCCGGATCGGCATACACCCGCGCCTCGAACCCGGCCGCGCGGGCCAGCGCTCCGAGCGCCTGTGCCAACGCCTCGCGCAGTGCCCCATCGCGCACATCGAGCAACGCCGACCAGGCCGGGTCCGGTGCTGCGGGGGCCTCGGGAAACTCCCACTGCGCACTCAGATAACGGTGGCCTTCGCCGATGTCGCGATGGAACCCGTGGTGATGCCAGGCCCGCATGCGTCCGATCAGCCCCGACACCACGTCGCGACTGAAATCGAACGGCGCCGCCGGGGGGTGGGGCAGAACGTCGACCATCCCAGGATTGAGCGCGAACACCGCCGCACTCGCGCACCGGCCGGGCGGGTCCGGTTGCTTCTCGAAAAAGCCGCTCACGATGCCATCGGCGTCACTCACGACAATGCCGCATTCGGACGGCACCGTGGTATCGAAAGTCGCCAGCGTGAGCAACTGCGCCCCGGACTGCTCGCGATGAAAGCGCATGAACGCGGCCAGATCGAGGTCGCTCAGATTGTCCGCGTGCACGAGCAGGACGCCCTCGTCCCGCCAGAAACCGGCGAGATCGGCGAGCGTCCCGCCGGTCCCACGCAGGACCGGCTCACGTACGACCTCGACATTGCATTTCCAGCATCCGGCAGCCAGGTACTCCTCCACCTGCCCCGCCAGATAACCGGTATTGACCCGCACGTCGGTCACCCCGGCCGCCGCGAGCCGATCCAGCCAGCGTCCGAGCAGCGGCCGCCCGTTGACCGGCGCCAAGCACTTGGCCAGCACCCCCGTAAGCGGCCTCAGCCTCGTCCCCTCACCAGCAGCCAGCAGGATCGCGCGGTCCATTGTTCAAGCCTCCCGCCACGCGCAGGACAATTCGTCGGTCAAGTCCCGCGCCGACAGCGGCAGATTGCCGATCCGGCCCACCTGGCAGGCGGCCGCAAGCGACCCCAGATAGGCGCTTTGCCATATCGACGCGCCCGCCCGCAGCGACATCGCCGCCACCACGAACAGGCTGTCGCCCGCCCCCGCGACATCCATCGGCGCCCGGTTCATGGCCGGAATCCGGTCGGTGATCCAGGGTTTGTCCGGCCCCGCATGCACCAGCACCCCTTCGGCCCCCAGCGTGACGATGACCTGCCCGGCGCGAGCCTTGCGCCGCAGCGATTCGGCCAGCACCACGAGGCCGTCCTCATGATTCCCCATCGCGATGCGCGCCTCGCGCTCGGTCGGGGTCAGGAACGCCATGTCGTGAAAGCGCGATACATCGCCGACCTGCGACGAACACTGGCTGTCGGCGACCATCATGATGTCGCGCTCCTGGCACGCGGCGATGATGCGATCGACCAGCTTCTGCGGCAGCACGCCGTAGTTGAAATCGGAAAAAATGAGGACATCGATGTCCGGCAGCACCCGTTCCAGCCCGCGCCAGAGTTTTTTCTGGATGTCGGGCGATATCTGGTGCTGGCGCAAGTGGTTGACCCGCAGCAGGGTCTTGCCCGATGCGCGGAAACGCTGCTTGAGGGTGGTCGGGCGGCTTTCGTCGACGATCAGGCAGGCATCCACGCCGTAGCCGCGCAGGGCCGAAACGAGCTGCTCACGCCCCGCATCGGCCCCCGTGACCGAGAAGAAATGCACCTTGCCGGCCCCCACCCCCTTTGCGTGCGCCGCGACGATGCCCGCCCCCCCGACGAAAAGCTCGCGATGCACCGGCGTGACCACGATGGTCGGATCTTCCTGCGACATGCCCAGCGGATCGCAGGTCACGTATTCGTCCATGATCGCGTCGCCCACCACCGCCACGCGCAGTGCGCCCATGCGTTCCAGCACCGGCATGAGGCTGTCGTGCCCACACCCATGCCGGCGGACAAACCCCTCGGGCAGCACGATGGACGAACGGTTGGAGCGACGCACCTCCTCGCGCAACAGGCTGATCGAGGAAAACGTCGTATCACCCGAGCCGAACAGCAGCCGTCCGCCATAGGCTTCGACCGTATCCTTCTCCGGATTCAGGCCGTTCTCGTGTTCCTTGCCCTTCACCACCACGTCAGGGCGCAACATCGCGATGAACTGCTCGGGCGGCACATCGATGAGCAGCGCCTCGGCCACCCAACCCACCGCGCGCACCGCTTCAAGGCGGTCGGCCTCGTCCAGATAGGCGCTGGCCGCAAGCTGGTTGGCGAACACCCCCACCACCAGCATGTCGCCGCATTCAGCGGCAAAGCGCAACAGGCGCAAGTGCCCCGGATGCAGGATATTGAAGCTGCCCGAGACGAACACGAGTTTCTTTCCGGCAGCGCAGGCGCTGCGTATCCGTTTCACCTCGGCGGCCAATGGCATGCTCATGCGTCGTGCGCTCCCTGCATGTCGACGAGGGCACGCACGATACGGCGCGCCTCCAGATCGTCAAGCGCCTCATTGATCCGGTCGAGCGGATAGCGCCCGTCCAGCAGGCGCTCCAGCGGCATATGCCCGCTCCGGTACCAGTCGGCGAAGCGCGGCACGTCCTGGTCGGGCGCGCTCGCCCCGCCCCAGCTTCCCTCGATGCGCTTGCCGCAGATCAGCTCATACGGGTCGATGCGTATCGTGCTGCCCGCCTGCGGATGCGACGCAAACAGCAAACGCCCGCCACCACGACGTACCAGCTCGAACCCCAGCTCGATGCTGTCGACCGTCCCGACCGCTTCGACGCAATAGTGCGCGCCGCCATCGGACAGGGCGCGCACCTGCGCCCGCACATCCTGGGTTGCGGCATCGAGCACGCTATGCGCGCCCAGCTCGCGCGCCAGCGCGAGCTTGTGCGCTTCGACATCCACCGCGATCACGGTCACTCCCGGAATGGTCAGCGCCGCCAGCATCGCGCTCATGCCGATGCCGCCCAGCCCCAACACCACCAGGGTGGTGCCGGCTTCAGGTTGCAGCGTATTGAGCACCATGCCAGCACCCGTCGGCAGCGCACAACCGAACAGCACCCCGACATCGTCCGGCACCCCGTCCGGTAGCGGCGTGCAACGGTTCTCCGACACCACCACGCGCGTACCGAAGGCCGTCACCGCACCGGAGTTGATCAGCACATCACCCTTGCGATACTGGCACCCACCCGCCTCGATGCCGGCGCCGCGTATCCAGCCCAGCACCACACGCTGCCCCGGCGCGACCTTGGCGACACCCTCCCCGACCGCCTCGACCCGCCCGGTCGCCTCGTGTCCGAGCAGATGCGGCAGCCACGGGTCCGGGCCGCGACGGCCGCGCACCTCCATCAACTGACTGTGACACAGCCCCGCATACGCCACGCGAACGCGCACCTGCCCCCGCCCCAGCACGGGCAGTTCGATGCCGGACTCCACCACCAGCGGTTCGCCGGTCCGGTAGAGTACGGCAGCACGGGCAAGGACAGGATGGGCGCTCATTCCTTTTGCGATACCTCTAGCGCGGGCACGATCATGTTGGCGAGAAATTCGCCGCGCGGCAGCAGCGGCTCGGAATCCTCGTTGGGCCGCCCGAACTTGACCTGCGGGGTGACCCGGTGCGCGGCCGGGATCTCCACGTTGATCAGCACCGGGCCGGGCAAGGCAAGCGCATCACGCAACCCGCTTTGGAGTTGGTCGTTGCGCCGCAGGTGGCGGACCTCCCAGCCGAAGCCGCGCGCCACCGCGTCGAAATCGGGGAATGCCAGCCCCCCCTCGACCGACGAGGCAAGGTAACGCGACCCCAACCACTGGTCCTGGGTCTGCTGGATCATCGCGTAGCCACCGTTGTTGAGCAGGACGAGCTTGAGCGGCAACGCATGCCGGGCGGCGGTCGCCAGCTCCTGGATGTTCATGAGCAGCGAACCGTCGCCGCTGACGCACACCACCGGCGTGGCCGGATCGGCAAGGCGCCCGCCTATCGCGGCCGGCAACGCCCAACCCATCGCGGTATTGTTGAAATCATGGAACAGGCGCTGTCCGGTGCGTACCCGGAACGCCTGCATCATCCACGCGATGCCGCAGCCGGTGTCGATGTAGAGGTTGCACGGCGCGGGCAACAATTCCGAGAGACGCTCCACCAGCACATAGGGATTGACCGCTACTTCATCCCGCCATTCGCGCGGACAAACCGGGTACGCGGCCCTCCAGCCGGCTATGGTTTGCAGCCACGCCGTGCTGTCGCAGGGCGTATCCAGACCGGCAAGAAGCGGCAACGCCTCGCGCAGATCGTCCTGCACCGGCAGATCGATGTGCAGACCGAAGGCCGCGAACTTGCGCAGTTCGTCGGCGTCGATGTCGACCACGACCTTCCTCGCCCCACGCGCAAAGGTGGTGATCGGACTGCCCGTGCTCTTGGTATCGAGCCGCGAGCCGAGGCTGATGATCAGGTCGGCATTCTGCACCGCGAAATTGGCATGACGGCAGCCATGGGTGCCGAAAGTGCCGACATACAGCGGGTGGCCGGCGGGCAGGATGTCCGCCGCCCCCCAGGTCGGCGCGACCGGCAGCCGCAGCGCTTCGACCCAGGCGCGGAAAGCGTCCGCCACCCCGGCCAGATGCAGCCCCCAGCCCGCCACCACCACCGGACGGTGGCTGGCGCGCAGCCAATCGCGGACAGTCGGCAAGGCTTCCGCCATGCCGCCGAATGCGCCTTGACCTGGCTGCGGGGGCACGAAACCGGTCAAAGCCTGCGGATCGATCTCCATGCGCTGCACATTGTCCGGCACGTCGATCAGCACCGGCCCCGGCCGCCCGTGAGTCGCCAGATGCCAGGCCTTTTCCAGCTCGTACCGTATCCGCGACGGATCGCCGATCTGGACGGCGTAATTGGTGATCGGGCGGCACAGATCGAGGATGGGCGTCTCCTGGAAGCCGATCTGGCGCACCCCCGTATCGGCCGCCATGCGGAAGGTGGCGACCTGCCCGGTGAGGAACAACACCGGCACCGAGTCGTAGTAGCAACCGCAGATACCGGTGATCAGATTGGTCGCGCCCGGACCGCTGGTGGCCACCGCCGCGCCCGGTGCGCCACGGGTTCGCGCGTAGCCGTCGGCCGCCATCGCCCCGGCCTGCTCATGCTGCGGGCAGACAAAGGTGATCCCTTCCACGGCATCGAGCGAGTGGATCAGGTGCAACGACGCCCCGCCCGACACCGCGAACACGTGGCGGATGCCACGTTCGGCGAGAAAGCGGGCGATGTAGTCGGACAGTTTCACGCCGCCCCCCAGGGCATGGGCTCGCCGCGCCCGCCGATGAAGAGCGAGCCATGCTTGTAGCTTTCCGGCATGTCGTCGCGGCGCGTGACTTCGCCCCAGTTCAACCGCTGGGCGAAAAGCCGCACATCGCCGCCGTGAAAATGCGCGAAGATGCGCTCCGCGTTTTCCGCGCTGCCCACCTCGACCACCGCCTCCTTGCCGCGCCACGCCTGCGGGGGAGTGGCACACAGTATTTCGGCCTCATGCCCTTCGGCATCGATCTTGAGAAAATCCGCCCGTTCGAGGATGGGACCCATGGCCTCCACCCGGACCGGGAAACGCTCCAGTTCGCCGTAGGGATTCGCCTTGGCGCCCGCCAGGTGGCTGCCGGTGGTGTTGCCCTTGACCCGCACGAACTCCAGCTCGCCCGCCTCGGACGAGACCGCCGCACGCACCAGCGTCACCCCCTGGACCGAATTGCGTTCGAGATTGGCTTGCAGCAGTTCGGCGTGCACCGGGTCCGGCTCGTAGCAGTGCACCTCGAAACCGCAACGCGCCAGCATCAGGCTATGCAGCCCGAGGTTGCCGCCGATGTCCGCAACCTTGTGGTAGCGGGTGCGGTTCAGATGGTAGAAAGCGAACAGGATCAGCTCGTCCAGATCGAACAGGTTGACCGAATCCACCGCCCCCATGCGCACGTAGGGAAAGCGCAACTCACCGAACGGCGCCAGCCGCACCGCGCCCCCCGCCGGGTCGGAGAACGCCACGGCATACGCCTGATGGGCGGCCTGCTTGAGCACCACATGCAGCAAGTCGCGCGGATCGTGCCGCTCGCGCACGGTCGGCAGCACGGCGAGGATTTGTTCGGGCAGTGACAGTTCAGGCACGGGGGGACTCCGGTAAGAATGCGTCGTTGCCGGCGCGGCGCAGTTTGGCGTGGTCGGGATGGTCGGCCAGATGCTTGGCAAACGCCGGATCACGCCAGGGATCGTGGGCCACGCTGAAGTTGCGCCCGCCGATGACCTCGCGCGGCTGGGTGCGCAGCCAGTCGATGCAGTCGAGCACGTCGGCCATCGGCACGAACGCGTCACGCGCCAGACGGTCGCGGGTCGCGGCGAGCGCCTCGCCCGCCCGCCCGCCGGCGCGCAGGGTCTCCTGGTGGATCTTGGTGTTCACCCAGCCCGGCCCGAGGATGCACACGCGGGTGTCCGGCAACTCGGCCTGCAGCAACTCGGTCAGCTTGATCAGCGCAACTTTCGACAAGGTATAGGCGCTGAAGCAGGGCGGCGCCGAGTTGCTGCCACCACCGGCAAAGAACAGCACCATGGCGTTGTCACGACGACGCGGCAGCAACGCATGGGTGGCGCGTGCCTGCTGCACCAGGTTGACGTCCAGCGACTGCTCCCAGCGCGCGAAATCGGCCTCGACGAACGGGCCGACCGGTTCGAGCATGCCCGGCGCCAGCACCAGCTCATCCCACCCATCCGGCGCCAGTTGGCGACATGCACGCTGCACTGAAGCAGGATCGGAGAAATCGGCCTCCACCAGCCGCGCGCCGCGCGCAACCAGAGCGCGGGTCGCCTCCGAAGCGCGCCGATAGGTGCCCCAGACCTCGTCTCCGGCGGCCAACCGTCGCTGCGCCAGGGCCAGCCCGATGTCGCTGCTCGCGGACAGGATCACCGTGACCGCCGCCATCAGAACGGCCCCTTGAACCAGTCGCCCGGCACGTCGTGCGGCTGCGGTTCGGGCAGCGCGGCGCGGGCGGGGGTGGCGTCGTGGCCGAGCATTTCGAGCACGGCTGCAGCGATGTCGCCGGCCCGCACGTAGAAGCCGCGCGTCAGCGCCGGGCTGGTGGGTTCGGGGACGTCGGGCATGGCGAGGCGGCGTGGCGCGGCGCGCAGCGCGTCCCAGCATTCCATCGCGACGCGCGCGATGATCTCGCCCGCCACCGAGCCGGTGGCAAAACCGCAATCGAGCGCCAGCAACCGGCCGGTGCGGCGCGCCGAGGCGAATACCGCCGGCCAGTCGAGCGGGCGCAGCGTGCGCAGGTCGAGGATGTCGACGCTGACGCCGCGCGTCGCCAGCCAGTCGGCGGCGTGCACGGCTTCGGCCACCAGGTAGGACATCGCGACGATGGTCACGTCGGCGCCTTCGCGCACGTGGCGCGCCTGGCCGATGGGTGTGGCGACCACGCCGTGCGGCACCACGCCGCGCGTGGCGTGCAGCCAGCGGTGTTCGAGAAACACCACCGGATCGGGGTCGAAGATGGACGCCAGCAGCAGCCCGCGCGCGTCCTCCGGGGTGGCCGGGGTGACGACCTTGAGGCCGGGCACGTGGGCGAACCACGCCTGCAGATTCTGCGAGTGGGTCGGCCCCTGGCCCCAGCCGCGCCCGAGGATCAGGCGGATCGTGATCGGCACGCCGACCCGCCCGTTGAACATGTAGCGCGCCTTGGCCGCGCCGTTGACCAGTTGGTCCAGCGCGAGCAGGAAGAAATCGAGGCGCTGGTGCGTCATGACCGGCTTGAGTCCGCCCATCGCGGCGCCGATCGCGACGCCGGTCATCGCGTTCTCCGAGGTCGGCATGTCGAACACGCGCGCCGCGCCGAAGCGCGCCTCCAGTCCGCTGGTGGTGCCGAACACGCCCTTGGGGTCGGTCACGCCGAGGCCGTAGCAGATCACCGCCGGGTCGGCGGCCATCGCGGTGGCGAGCGCGTCGTTGATCGCTTCGGCACAGTTCAGGGTGCGGGTTTCGGTGGGATGCTCCGCGCTCATGATGTGGCGTACTCCCCGACGTAGGCGGTAGCCGCCTCGGGAAACGGCGCGGCGTCGGCCGCCGCAAACGCGGCTTCGCATTCGTCCGCCAGCGCGGCGCGGGTGTCGCGCCGCCACCCGTCCCAATCGCCCGCCATCGCCGCGCTCAGGGTGCGTTCCAGCGCCACGACGGGATCGCGCTCCTGCCAGTCCTCGAACTCGGCCACGCTGCGATAGCCCAGATCGTTGTCGTAGTGCGGGCCGCAATGCTCGCGCCAGCGGTAGGTGGAAAACTCGACGAAGGCCGGGCCATCGCCGCCGCGCACGCGGGCGAACGCCGCTTGCAGCACCTCCAGGCAGGCCAGCGCGTCGTTGCCGTCGCCCGAGTACGCGGCGATGCCCAGCCCGCCCACGCGCGCGGCGATGCCCGGTTGCTCGGGCTGGCGCACCGCCATCGGCGAATACACCGAATACAGGTTGTTCTCGCACACGAAGATCACTGGCAGCTTGCGCACCACGGCGAAGTTCACCGATTCGTAGAACACCCCCTCCTCGACCGCGCCGTCGCCTAGAAACACCAGGCTCACCGCGTCGCCGCCGCGCGCCTGCAGCGCCAGCGCCAGGCCGACCCCGACGGGGATGCTGTTGCCGACGATGGCCGAGGTGCCCATGAAGCCCACGGCCGGGTCGATCAGATGCATGGAACCGCCGCGCCCACCGGCGCAGCCGCTGGCCTTGCCGTGCAGCTCGGCGATCATCGCGGCGAGGTCGCCGCCCTTGGCCAGATAGTGGGCGTGGCCGCGATGGGTGCTGACTGCGTAGTCGTCGCGCCGCACGCAGGCGGCCACCGCCGCCGGCACTGCTTCCTGCCCGATCGACAGATGCACCGGGCAACGCATGCGCCCGGCCGGGTAACGCCGCGCGATCGCCTCCTCGACGCCGCGGATGCGCCACATGGTGGTCAGCAGGGTCTGCGCGACTTCCCAATTCACAAGATGGCCTCACTACTGCGGTTACGTCGTGGCATGGCGACAAGGGGCGAGCGTCGCTTCCGGTGATGCTGCCGGCTCATTCGAAGAGAGGTGCCAGCCGTGCCAGTACCTCTTCCATGATGTCGGATGGAACGCTTTCCAGCTTCCGGCCACGCCGGGAATTCAGGTCAAGTGCACGCAGTTGATCGCAACGCACGACTCCCGTGGTGGCGGTCCCTGCCCCCATGAGCGAGACGGCAAAACCCGCTGTGCGGGCAAAGTTTCCACCGCTGGTGATAGGCAGCACGATCGGCGTCTTGGTCAGCCGGTTGAAAGATGTCGGCGACACGATCAGTACAGGACGTGTTCCCTGCTGCTCATGTCCCGATGTCGGGTCCAGCGACACCAGGTAGATATCACCGCGTTCCATGAACCTGAATTCCGCAGTTGGACGGGCTGGAGTGTGCGACTGGCGCGGTGCAGGGCAAGGCGCAAGCGCGCAGAAATGACGGTTCCATTTCAAGTGCTTGCAACGCTGCCATGTGCCGCGCGAGGCGTGCAATCCAGCCCGTAGCGTTGCCAGCCTCGAGAGCAAGTGTCACACAACCTGAAAAGCCAATCGTATGCATGCTGCTAAACCCATCCATAAAGCGGTCAACTGCGGAATCCAGGTTCAAAGCAACTCGCTGCCCGCCGGCTTGTCGTCGAGCCAGACTCGATCCTCGGGCCCCTCTTCGACGGAAGCGTCACATTGTGCAAGCAATTCGTCCAACGTGTAACGGGGACGCTGCGGCTCGATCACCAGGCGTCCGCCATCAATGGTCACGCCGACCGTGGCTCCGGCTTGCAGATGCAGCAAGTCGAGAATGGCGGGCGGTACGGCCAGCATGACCGAGCCGCCGACCTTGCGAAGACTGGTTGTGTGCATGATGCGTCTCCATTCTATTAGTTATATCAAAATATAACTTGCGCCCACTTCCGTCAAGAACTCCCTGCGGGACGCGTGACGTTTCACGGAATGAACCAGTAGTAGTCGCCGGTATAACCCGCATCGGCAAAGAACGCGATCCACTCATCCACCGACATGATGGTTTTGGCGGTGAGGTTCCACGCCATCATGCGTTCGCGCTCCTCATCGTTGCGGTAGGCGTCGACGGTGACGAACGCCCGTCCGCGCCCGACCCGCTCGATCTCGCGCAGCGCCTGGGCGCATTCGTCGCGCTCGAGGTTGTGGATGGTGTTGATCGAGATCACCACGTCGAAGCTGGCGTCGGCAAACGGCAGCTCACGCGCGTCGGCCACCTGCAGTTGATCACACACGCTCTCCATTGCGTACTCGATCGCGTAGCCGGACACATCCACACCCGCGACCTGCAAACCCGGTATCAGCGTCTGCAGGTCGTGCAGCATGAAGCCCTTGGCGCAGCCCACGTCCAGCAGCCGCATGCCCTCGCGCAGGCCGAAGTGGCGCTGCAGATCGGGCACCACCGGTTGCCAGAAACGCGGCTGATAGCCGAAGCCTCCGTAGCCGTGGCGCCGCTCGCCGTCGAAGAACTCGCGCCCGAACTGGCGCGCAATGCGCCGGTCTTCCTCGGTTTTCTCCGCGCCGCGCGCCTCGACGTTGCGCTTGGCGCGCGGATAGTTGGCCAGCAGATCGATCTCGATGCCCATGTTCATGCCTTGTGTACGTAATCCAGCGGCAGCGTGCGCAGCTCGTCCAGGTGCGCATCCACCCAGGTCAGCACGCTGTCCAGCCCCTGTTCCAGTCCGATGCGGTCGCGCCAGCCGAGTTCGTCGCGCAGTTTGGCGCTGTCGAGCCGATAGGCGGCGTCCTTGCCCAGGCGTTCACCGACCGGTTCCGCCAGTTGTTCAAAAGCAAGACCCATGCGCGTCGCGATCAGCGCCACCAGGTCGCGGATCGCGACCATGCGTTCGGTCGAGATGTGATAGGCCTGCCCCGGCCGGCCGTCGCGTGCGATCAGCAAGGTGGCCTCGCACACGTCGTCGATATGGATGAAGGAACGCTCCGACCAGCCCCCGCCGTGCAGCGGCAGGCGCCGCCCGAGCCGCCCGCTCAGCATCGCGCGCGGCACCAGGCGGTAGAGCTGCTGGCCCGGGCCATAGACGTTGGCGGCGCGCGTATACACCACCGGAAAGCCGTAGGCGGTGTGGAAGGTCCTGAGGCTCATGTCCGCCGCCGCGCGCGACACCGCGTAGGGGGTGCTCGGGTTGAACGGGGCGTCTTCGTCCACCAGTCCGGCGGTCGAGCCATAGACCTCGGGCGTGGTGATGTGCACGTAGCGTTCGAGAAAATCGCAATGGCGCAGCCGCTCGTGCAAGGCGATGGTCGCGACCACGTTGGTGCGAAACCAGTGTTCGGGATGCCGCCAGCTCTCCGCGACCATGCTCTGCGCGGCAAAGTTCACCACCCAGGCCGGGCGCTCGTGCGCGATCACGTCCATCAGCGCATCGAGATCGTGGTTCAGGTCCGCCTGCACAAAGCGAAAACCTTCGCCCAGCCCACCCCAGCGATACGGCAGGAAGGCCTCGCGCGGTTCGGGCGAGCGGCTCGCGCCGATCACGCGCACCCCGGCGCGCAGCAGATGCGCCGCAAAACTCGCGCCGGAGAACGAATTGCTCCCCAGCACCAGCGCCGTCGCGGGCAAGCCGGTCATGCGCGCGGCTCCGGCGGATGCGCGCACAGCCAGCGCATCAGCATGTGGCCGACGATCAACTGGCAGTCCTCGGCCAGTTGCATGTCGTCGACCTCGAAGTGGATCGCGGTATCGACCATGGCCTTGGCCTTGCCGCCGCCGTAGCCGAGGATCGCGAAAGTCTGCATCTGCTTGTGCGTTGCCATCTCGATGGCGCGCAGGATGTTGGGCGAATTGCCGCTGCCGGACAGCGCCAGCAGCACATCGCCGGGGTTGGCCAAGGTTTCGAGCTGGGCGGAAAACACCCGCTCGTAGCCCAGATCGTTGGCCAGACAAGTCAGCACCGACGCATTGGCCCCCAGCGCATGCACCTTGAGCCCCGGCATGCGCCCGCCCCCCACGCCGTAGAGGAAGTCGTTGGCCATGTGCAGCGCGTTGCCGTCGCTGCCGCCGTTACCGACGATGAAAAACTGCCGCCCATCACGCCAGCAGCGTTGCAGCGCCAGGCCCAGGGTTTCGACCGCGCTCCAGTCGAAGCTGTCGAGCAAACGGGTCAAGCGGGTCGCGTAGTCCGCGCAATAGTCTCTCATCCGAGTTCCTTGGCCACCGGCTTCAGCACCGTCTGCTGCATCCAGCGCAGGTTGTGGAAGCGGTCCTCGTCCCTGAGCCGCCCGTCGCGGTAAGCGACCACCAGTTCGTCGATCGCATCCGCGACCGTCTTGCGCGGCTGGAAGCCGGTCGCGAGCAGACGGTCGGAATTGACGCGGTAGGAACGCGGGTCGCTCGATGGCGCGACCGAGATCCCGGCCGGAATGCGCGCCGCGACCATGTTCGCGATCTCCAGGATGGACAGGTTCTCGAAGCCGGCGTTGTACACCCCCTGGATGTCGGGCCGGTCGAGCAGATGCAGATACACGTCGGTGATGTCGTCGATATGGATGTTGGGGCGGGTCTGGCTGCCGCCGAACACCGTGATCGCGCCGCGCGTGAGTGCCTGCATGGTGAGCAGGTTCACCGACACGTCCAGACGCATGCGCGGGGAAAAACCGCACACCGTGGCCGGGCGCACGATCTGCACCGCCATCCGGTCGGCGTAGCTCAGCAGCACCCGCTCGGACACCATCTTGGTCTTGTTGTACTCGGAGATCGGCCGCAGTTCGAGGTCCTCGGTGACCTGGTCCTCGTCCTTGACCCCATACACGCTGCCCGACGAGGCGTAGATGAACTGCCCCACCCCGGCACGCGCCGCCTTGTCGGCGAGCTGCATGGTCGCCAGCGCGCTGATCTCCCAGGTCAGCTTGGGGTCCAGGTCACCGCACGGATCGTTGGCCACCGACGACAGGTGGATGATCGCGTCGACCCCGCCCAGGTCGATCGCGTCGGCGTCGCGCACGTCCTGGCGCAGCACCGTGAGCCGGGGGTGATCGGGCAGGAAGTTGCCGAACCACATCAGGTCGAGCGCAACGACACGGTGCCCCGCCGCGAGCAGCTTGGGCACCAGCACCGTGCCCTTGTAGCCGCACGCACCGGTCACGAAAACGGTTTTCATCTTTGTCACATGGCTCCAGCTTGCGCGGGCGCACGCCCCGCGTGGCTCCGACATATCCAGCATAACCGCACGGCCGGGCGCGCAAACGCCGAATACCGGCGCAAAAGCCCCTTATCTCCGGTTCATTCTCGCACTTCTTTTGGTTACTATCATCCGGCAGCGTCCCGTAAACCCGCGTGGGGCGGAGGAGCGATAACGATGAAGGCGGTGATACTGGCCGGCGGACTCGGCAGCCGGCTGTCCGAGGAAACCCACCTCAAGCCCAAGCCCATGGTCGAGATCGGCGGGCGGCCCATCCTGTGGCATCTGATGAAGAGCTTCACCGCTCACGGCATCACCGACTTCGTGATCTGCCTTGGCTACCGTGGCTACGCGGTCAAGGAGTTCTTCGCCAACTATTTTCTCCACACCTCGGACGTGACCTTCGACATGCGCTCCAACCGCATGGAGGTGCACGAGCAGCACACCGAGCCGTGGCGCGTCACGCTGGTCGACACCGGCGAACTGAGCATGACCGGCGGACGAATTGCTCGGATTCGCCGCTACGTCGAGGACGACGACGCCTTCTTCATGACCTATGGCGACGGTCTCAGCAACGTAGACCTCACGGCATTGCTGGCCTTCCACCGCCAGCACGGGCGGCAGGCCACGGTCACCGCCGTCGCACCGCCCGGGCGCTTTGGCGCGCTGGAGATCACCAGCGACAAGGTCACCGGCTTTCGCGAGAAGCCGGCCGGCGACGGCAACCTGATCAACGGCGGCTTCTTCGTGCTGTCGCCTGCGGTCATCGACCTGATCGCGGGCGACCAGACCACCTGGGAAAACGAACCCATGGCCGAACTGATCCGCCAGGACCAGTTGCGCGCCTTCGAACATCGCGGTTTCTGGCAACCGATGGACACCCTGCGCGACAAGAACCAGCTCGAAGCCCTGTGGGCCAGCGGCAAGGCGCCGTGGAAATGCTGGAGCTGATCCGTTCCACCTACGCCGGGCGACGGGTGCTGGTCACCGGCCACACCGGATTCAAGGGCAGCTGGCTGGCGCTGTGGCTCAAGCATCTGGGGGCCGAGGTATGCGGCTACGCACTGGCGCCGGACACCGAGCCGGCGCTTTACACCCTGGCACGGGTCGACCACGGCATCGACAGCGTGTATGCCGACGTGCGCGACCCGGCCACCCTGCGCGCCACCCTGGAACGTTTCCAGCCCGAAATCGTGTTCCACCTCGCGGCCCAGTCGCTGGTGCGCGCCTCCTATCGCAACCCGGTCGACACCTACGCCACCAACGTGATGGGCACCGTGCACCTGCTCGACGCGCTGCGCGGCATCGACAGCGTGCGGGCGGCGGTGGTGGTGACCAGCGACAAGTGCTACCGCAACGGCGACGGCGACATGCCGCGCGCCGGCTTCACCGAAACTGCTCCGCTGGGCGGCGCCGACCCCTACAGCAGCAGCAAGGCCGCCACTGAGCTGGTGACTGAAGCCTGGCGCCATTCCTTCTTCCCGCCCGACCGCATTGCCGACCACGGCGTGGCGCTGGCCTCGGCGCGCGCCGGCAACGTCATCGGCGGCGGCGACTGGGCCGAGGACCGGCTGGTGCCCGACATGATCCGCGCCTTTGCCACCGGCCAGCCGGTGGCAATACGCAACCCCTACGCGGTGCGCCCATGGCAGCACGTGCTCGATCCGCTGTGGGGTTATCTGCTGCTGGCCGCGCGCATGCTGCACAACGGCCAGGACTACGCGCGTGGCTGGAACTTCGGCCCCGACGCCGAGGACGCGCTGACCGTGGCCGAACTGGCCACCACCTTCTCCGGCATCTGGGGCGGCGGCGCGCGCTGGCAGACCGAGCCTGACGCCACCCTGCTACCCGAGGCTTTCACGCTGCGCCTGGACTGCCGCGCCGCGCGCGCCAGACTGGGCTGGCAGCCGGTGCTGGGCCTGCCCGGCACCCTGAGCGAAACCGCCGAGTGGTATCGCGCCTGGGCGCACGGACGCGACGCCCGGCAACTGTGCCTCGAAGCCATTGCCCGGCATGAAGTAGCCATCGCCCCCTTGGCAAACCCACCGGGGAACCCTATCCCATGACCCTGGACTGGCGCCCGGTCGGCGGCAACGGCCGGTTTCTCGCGCGCGACACCGCAATCGCCGGCCTGCGCGGCGTGCGCCGGCTGCCGCGCGAAGACAGCCGGGGCAGCCTGGAGCGTCTGTACTGCCCGGAGCTGTTCGCCGAGCTTGAGGTGCAAGGCGCGATCCGCCAGATCAACCGCAGCATCACGCTGCGCCAGGGCACCCTGCGCGGGCTGCACTTCCAGCACCCGCCGCACACCGAGACCAAGTTCGTGCAGTGTCTGCGCGGCGCGGTGTTCGACGTCGCGGTCGATCTGCGTCGCGGCTCGCCCACCCTGCTGCACTGGCACGGCCAGATCCTGTCCGCCGCCAATGGGGTCGGGCTACTGATTCCCGACGGCTTCGCGCACGGCATGCAGACCCTGGAAGACGACACCGAACTGCTCTACCTGCACACCGCCGACTACGTGCCGACGGCCGAGGACGGACTCGATCCGTTCGACCCGCGTCTGAACATCGCGTGGCCGCTGCCGCCCACCGACCTGTCCGAGCGCGACCGCAACCACCCGCACCTGCCCCCCGATTTCGCGGGGTTGCTGCCATGAAGTGCCGCCATTGCGACACCCCGCTCGCACTGAGCCTGATCGACCTGGGCAGCGCCCCGCCCTCCAACGCCTATCTGAACGCGGCGCGGCTGCACCAGCCCGAGTTGTGGTATCCGCTGCGGGTGCTGGTGTGCGAATCGTGCTGGCTGGCCCAGACCGAGGACTTCGCCCGCGCCGACGAGCTGTTCGCCGGCGACTACGCCTATTTCAGCAGCTATTCGACCAGTTGGCTGGCGCACGCCCGGCGCTACGTCGCCGACATGACGCGGCGCCTCAATCTGGGCGCCGCCAGCCAGGTGGTCGAAGTCGCCGCCAACGACGGCTATCTGCTGCGTTACGTGCGCGACGCCGGCATCCCCTGCTACGGCATCGAGCCGACCACCAGCACCGCCGCCGCAGCGCGGGCGCTGGGGCTGGAGATCGTCGAACGCTTCTTCGGCACCGCGCTGGCGCGCGAACTCGCGGGCGCCGGGCGACAGGCGGACCTGATCGCGGCCAACAACGTGCTCGCCCACGTCCCCGACATCAACGACTTCGTCGCCGGTTTCGCGCTGCTGCTCAAACCCGGCGGAGTCGCGACCTTCGAGTTTCCGCATCTGCTGCGGCTGCTCGCCGAATCGCAGTTCGACACCATTTACCATGAGCACTACTCATATCTGTCGCTCACCAGCGTCACGCGCATCTTCGCCGCCAACGGCCTGCGGGTGTTCGACGTGGACGAGCTGACCACCCACGGCGGCAGCCTGCGCGTGTTCGCGCAGCGCGCGCACGGTCCGCACCCCATCGCGCCCGCCGTCGCAGCGATGCTGGACTGCGAGGACCGCGCCGGCCTGACCCGCCGTGACGCCTACCTCGAACTGCAGGCGCGCGCCGAAACGATCAAGAACGACCTGCTGCGTTTCCTCATCGACTGCCATGACCGGGGCGAGCGCGTCGCCGCCTATGGCGCGGCGGCCAAGGGCAACACCCTGCTCAACTTCGCCGGGGTGCGCGCGGATCTGCTGCCCTGGGTGGTGGATCGCAACCCGCACAAACAGGGCCAGTACCTGCCCGGCAGCCGCATCCCGATCGTCGGCGAGGACCGCCTGTGGGCGCAGCGCCCGGACCACGTGCTGATCCTGCCGTGGAATCTGCGCGACGAAGTCGGCACCCAGCTTGCCGCGATACGCGACTGGGGCGGGCGCTTCGTCACCGCCGTGCCGGAGCTGGCCGTATGGTGAGCCGCCACGTCCTGGTGACCGGCGCCGGCGGCTTCATCGGCCGCGCGGCGGTCGCCGAACTGGCCGCGCACGGCTGGCAGGTTACGGCGCTCAGCCGCCAGCCGCCCCCCGCCACCGATCCCTCCGTGCGCTGGGAAGCGCTGGATCTGCACGATACCGCCGCCACCGCCGCGCTGTGCCAACGCCTGCGCCCCAGCCATCTGCTGCATCTGGCGTGGAACACCACCCACGGCCAATACTGGAGCGCCGACGACAACCTGACCTGGGTCGCCTCCAGCCTCGCCCTGCTGCAGGCCTTCCGCGCCAGCGGCGGCAGCCGCGCGGTGATCGCCGGGACCTGCGCCGAGTACGACTGGGGTCACGGCTACTGCCGCGAAGAGCTGACCCCGCTCGCACCGCACACCCTGTACGGCATCAGCAAGAACGCATTGCGCCAACTGGCCTTCGGCTACTGCGCCCCGGACGGACCCAGCCTCGCCTGGGGGCGGGTGTTCTTCCCCTACGGTCCGCACGAGAACCCGGCGCGCCTGATCCCATCGCTGATCAACGCCGCGCTCGCCGGACAGCCGCTGCGCTGCACCGCCGGCACGCAGTACCGCGACTTCCTGCATGTCGCCGATGTCGCCAGCGCGTTTCGCACCCTGCTCGAAAGCGGCGACAGCGGCATCTACAACATCGCCTCCGGGCAACCGCTGCAACTGCGCGAACTGGTCGGCACACTGGCCGCGCTGCTGCAAACGGATGCGCAACCCGAATTCGGCGCGCTACCGATGCGCCCCGACGACCCGCCGCTGCTGGTCGGCGACAACCGCCGTCTGCGGGCGCTAGGCTGGACCCCCGCCGTCGATCTCGCGCGCGGCCTGACCGCAACCATCGCGTGGTGGCGCGCCCGCCATCCGCCGCACAAGGAACCACGATCATGAACGACCACGAACAATTCGCCGCCGAGTGCGCCACCGAAGTGGACGCCATGGGCAACGATCAGGGATTCCGTGATCTGTCGCAGGCGTGGATCGATCGCGCCCAGGAGCTGCGCTACTCCTACCATTTCCGCTGGATGGGGCTGCCCATCATCCAGTACCCGCAGGACATCGTCGCGATGCAGGAGCTGATGTGGCGCATCCAGCCCGAACTGGTGATCGAAACCGGGGTGGCGCGCGGCGGCTCGCTGGTGTTCTACGCCTCGATGCTGGAACTGCTCGGGCGCGGCGAGGTGCTCGGCATCGACATCGACATCCGCGCGCACAACCGCGCGGCTATCGAAGCCCACACCATGGCACGCCGCATCCGCCTGCTGCAGGGCTCCAGCGTCGATGCGGCCATCGTCGCGCAGGCCACCGAGGCCGCGCACGGCAAGAAGGTCATGGTGGTGCTGGACTCCAACCACACCCACGAGCACGTGCTGGCCGAACTGCAACACTACGCGCCGCTGGTCAGCCCCGGCAGCTACTGCGTGGTGATGGACACGGTGGTCGAGAACATGCCCGACCGGCTGTTCGGCGACCGCCCCTGGGGCGTCGGCGACAACCCGCTCACGGCGGTGCGCGAATTCCTCGCCACCCACCCCGAGTTCGAGACCGACCGCAGCATCCACGACAAGCTCGCCGTCACGGTCGCGCCCGAAGGCTATCTGCGCCGCCGTACTTGAATCCCCCGCAGGCCATGCCCATGCACAAGATCGACATCATCATCCCCTGCTACAACTACGGCCGCTTCCTCGACGAATGCCTGGGTTTCGTCACCGCCCAGACGCGCGGCGACTTCCAGGTGCTGGTGATGGACAACGCCTCGGACGACGACACCGCCGAAGTCGCGGCGCGCTGGATGGCGCACGACGCGCGCATCCGCTACCACCGCAACGCCGAGAACCTCGGCGCGGTCGGCAACATGAAGCTCGGCTACGAGATGACCGAAGCCGAGTACGTCGCGATCCTGCCGGCCGACGACATGTGGCGCCCGACCTTTCTCGAAACCACCTGCGCCGCGCTCGAGGCCCATCCCGAATGCACCTATGCCTACACCGGCTGGCACACCGGCAGCGGCGACGCGAACGAACCCGACCAGCCCATGCAGCTCATCCCGCACGCCCACGGCGGGGTGGTGGATGACCTGGCCTGCCTGGTCATCCAGAACCACATCCCGCTGTCGTTCGGGGTGTTCCGGCGCGGCATCTGCGAGCAGGTCGGCGGCGCCTATCCGCTGTACCTGCCGATGCTGGGCGATCTCTACCTGTGGCTGCGGCTGTGCAGTGCCGGGCGGGGTTACTACGTGGCCGAAAACCTCGGCCGGCTGCGCTTTCACGACGCCAACGAGTCCTACGGGCTGTTCCAGAGCGGGCGCAGCGCGCACGACCACATCCACCTGCTGGACCTGGTGTTCGAAGGCGAACAATGGCCGCTCGCGGTACGCCTGCTAGCCAAGGCGCGGCAATTCCAGTTGCTGACCGGCAGGACCCTGGCCGAGACCGTGTGCAGCTTCGGCGAAGAACGCGCCGCGCCCTTCATGCGCGAGCTGGTGGCCCCCGTCAGAGCGGAACTGCTACGTCTGGCCGCGCAGGGCATACGCGCCTGGGGCGGCCGCGCCGCCTCGATGAGCGATTCGCTGGACAACGCCGACAAGCTGCTGGCGATGTTGCCGGAACAAGGCGCCGACACCACCACCGCCCACACCGGCGCCGGGCCGTATTTCCAGGAAGTGAACCTGCCGCACGCGGACTACCAGGCCTGGCGCAAGACACACACGCCGGACGCGGCGGCGCTGGAGCAATTGCGCCTCGCGGCGAGCGCCCATCCGCCCGCCAGCGGCGCGGGGCTGTGCGTGCTGGTCGACGCGCGTGGCGCCCCGGCGATGCTGGAGCGCACGCTCAAGAGTGTCGCGCGGCAAGTGCTTCAGCCGGCCGCCCTGATCGTACTGACCGACCCGGCCGCACCGCCCGCCATCCACGCCGACTTGCCGCCCTTCACCGCGCTGGAGTCGGTCGACGCCCTCGATGCGCTGCTCGCGGCGCGGCATGGCACGTGCGGCGACTGGGTACTCACGCTGCAGGCGGGCGACACCCTGGCTGCCGAAGCGCTGTGCCTGATCGCCAACGCGCTGGACGAGCGCCGCAGCGCGGGCGTGCCGTCGCTGCTGTACTTCGACCACGACAAAATTGCCGCCGACGGCACCTACATCAACCCGCACTTCAAGCCCGACGCCAATCCCGACCTGCTGCGCAGCTACCCCTACCTGGGCCGCGCCCTGGTCGCGCGCGGCGACTGGCTGGCGGCACAGCCCGTGACGGCGCCGCTGGATCTGGGCAGCGCCTATGAGCTGGCCCTGCGCGCGCTCGAGGACGGCGGGGCCGAAGCGCTGGCGCACGTCCCGGCGGTGCTGGCGCACCTCGACCCACGCGTTCCGGCGGTGTGGGCTGGGTCACCGGCCGAAGCGGATGCACTCGCCCAGATCCTGCACGGCCACGCCGAGCGCTGCATGCCCGGTGCCGAAATCATCACCGGCCCGGCGCCCGGCACCTTCCATTTCCTGCCGCCGCTCACCGCCACGCCGCTGGTCAGCATCATCGTTCCGACCAAGGACATGCTGCCGCTGCTGCAGCGCTGCCTGGAGTCGGTGCTGGAGAAAACCGCCTACCCGAACTACGAGATCATCGTGGTCGACAACGCCAGCGTGACGCGCGAGGCGCGTCACTATCTTGGCGGACTCGAAGCAGCCGCGCCCGGCCGCATCCGCGTACTCAGCCATCCGGGGCCGTTCAACTTCTCGCGCATGAACAACCTCGCGGCGGCCGAAGCACGCGGCGAGTACCTGCTGCTGCTCAACAACGACACCGAAGCGCTGCATCCGGACTGGCTCACCCACATGCTGCGCCACGCGCTGCGCCCCGAGGTGGGGGTGGTCGGAGCGGCGCTGTTCTTCCCGAGCGGTCAGATCCAGCACGCCGGCGTGATACTGGGCCTGCTGGGCACCGCCGAGCACCCCTTCGGCGGCATGCAACCGGCCGCGCCCGGCTATCTCTACCGCGCCCAGGTCGCACAGGATTTTTCGGCGGTCACCGCCGCGTGCATGCTGGTCCGTGCATCGCTATACCGGGAGCTGGGCGGGCTCGACGAGCAACACTTCGGCGTCAGTTACAACGACATCGACTTCTGCCTGCGGGTGCGCGAACTGGGCAAGCTGGTGGTATGGACACCACTCGCGGTGCTGATGCACGAGTCCAGTGCCAGCCAGCTCTCCAATGTCGAACGCACACCCGAGGCGCAGCGGATCGTGCGCTTCTCCCGCGAAGCCACGGCCATGCGGTCGCGCTGGGCACATCTGATCGCCCATGACCCGGCCTACAACCCCAACCTCACGCTCAAGGGCAAGGCCTACACCCTCGATGCGGCGGCCACGCCAGGCGCTCAAGCAAGCGCCCGGCACGACATGGCCGGCGCGGCCCTGATGCTGGACTCATCCGAAGGGGGGTTTCCCGACTACCCGCGCTGGCTCGCACAACGCCGTCCGACTCCGACCGACGTCACGACGCTGCACGCCCTGATCGACACTTGGGCGGCACCGCCTTCCATGCATCTGCTGCTGCGGGTCGAGCCGACGCACTTCGCGCTGCTGGCGCACACGCTGGCCAGCCTTGCCCACCAGCTCTACGGCAACTGGCGCGTCGACGTGGTGAGTACCACCGACCAGCCCGCCTCGATCATGGCCGGTACGCAACTGGGGTGGCACAGAATCGCGGCGGCGAGCGAGGCCAAAGTGGCGATCGATCTGATCGTCACCACCCACAGGCACGCCTGGGTGTGTGAGCTGCCGGCCGGCGCGGTGCTCGATCCGCTGTGCCTGTTGCGCATCGCCCACGCGGCGATCGCCCACGCCACCAACACCGCGGCAGTCGCCTGGTACTGCGACGACGACCTGGTCGACGTCAACGGCATGCGCCACTCGCCGCGCCTGAAGCCGGCGCTCGATGTCGAGTGGATGCGCTGCGCCGATCTGCTCGGCCCGGTATTCGTCAGCACCCTCGCCTGGCACGCAGCGGGGGGGGCATCCGCCGACGCCACCCGCCCGTGGTACGACCTGGCGCTGCGCGTGGTGGACGCGAACGGCACGGCGAGCGTCGGCCACGTCGCCGAACCGCTGCTGAGCCTGCCCGCCAGCCTGCCGCTGGAGCCGTATGCGGACAAATGCATGGCAGCGGTGCGGCGCTCGCTGACCCGGCGCAAACACAAGGGCAAGATCGTCAAGATATCCGACAACACCTGGCGCATCGACTACGCCGGCCCCACCCCGCCGGTCACGGTCGCTATTCCGTGCCGCGACAAACCCGAGTACCTGGCCGAGTGCGTGAACCTGATCCTCACCCAGACCACCTACCCGGACTACGAAATCGTGGTGGTGGATGGCGGCTCAACGGAGAAGGAAACCCTCGCGCTGTTCGAGCGCCTGCGCCAGCGCGGCGAAGCGCCGGTGCGTATCGTGCGCGCCGAAGCACCGTTCAACCTCGCCAGCTTCGCCAACGCCGCCGCCGCGCAGGCACAGGGCGAGTTCCTGCTGCTGCTCGCCGACGACGTACGGGTGCTGCGGCCCGACTGGATCAACGTGCTGGTGCGCCACGGCGCGCGCGAGCAAACCGGCTGCGTCGCTCCCATCCTGCTCAAGCCCCCCGCCGGCCACGTCGACCATGCCGGCTACGTGCTCGGGCTGGGCGGCTTCGCCAGCAGCCCGCAGCAGGGGGCGGTGCTCGCCGACACCCCCGGTTATCTCGACGCGCTGACGGCACAGCGCTCGGCCGCGGCGCTGTCGGCAGCCTGCATGCTGGTGCGCGTCGCCGACTTTCACGCGGTCGCGGGGGTGGACACCGCCCGCGAGGTCGCCAGCTACGCCGACATCGACTTCTGCCTGCGGCTGGGCGCACTGGGCAAGACCCACGTGGTGGCGAGCGAGCTGCAACTGGTGCGGCTGGGCGCCTCGTCGCTGGAGCCGGAATTCAACTCGGCCATAGAAATCGCCGAGATCCGGCTCGCCACGCTGCGCGCGCAAGAAACGATGTTCCACCGCTGGTTCGAGCATTTCGCCTCGGAGCGCTACTGCAGCCGCCACTTCGATCGCGGCAGCAGTGAGGTCAAGCTGGAGATGCGCGGCATGCCCACGTGGCACGCCATCCCCTACCAAGGGCCGCGCTTCATGGCCTTCCCGGTCACCAGCGCGCAGGGGCTGATCCGCGTCACCCAGCCGCTGATGGCGCTGCGCCGGGCGGGCAAGGCCCACACCTGCGTGTTCCAGTGGGATGCCGAAACGCGCGAGATCCCGGCTGTGCAGGATCTCGCGCGCCACGCCCCGGATGCGATCGTCGCACACCAGTTGCTCGGCCCCTCCAGCGTCACGGCCCTGCATCAGTGGCGCACCTTCCTCAAGAACACCTTCCTCGTCTATCAGCTCGACGACCTGTTTACCGACATGCCGGGCATGAGCTCGCTGCGCGGCGGGGTGCCGGCCGACGCGCGCAGCTACCTCGCTCGCGCGCTGCGCGACTGCGACCGCCTGGTGGTCAGCACCGACTACCTGGCCGAAGCCTATCGCGACTACATCGCCGACATCCGGGTGGTGCCGAACCGCCTCGAACGCGACGTCTGGCTGCCGCTCCAGTCGCGCCGCCGCACCACGCCCAAACCCCGCGTCGGCTGGGCGGGCGGCACCGCCCACGCGGGCGACCTGCAACTCATCATCGACGTCGTCGCGGTCACGGCAAAGGAGATCGACTGGGTGTTCATGGGCATGTGTCCGGACGAGATCCGCCCGTTCGTCAAGGAATTTCACCCATTCACGAACTACGACGAGTATCCGTCCCGGCTCGCCGCGCTCAACCTCGACCTGGCGGTGGCGCCTCTGGAGCAAATCCCGTTCAATCGCGGCAAGAGCAACCTGCGCCTGCTCGAATATGGCGCGCTGGCGATCCCGGTGGTGTGCACCGACATCGACCCCTATCGCAACTCGCCCGCCTGCAGGGTAGCCAACCAACCGCGCGCGTGGGTGGACGCCCTGCGCGAGCGCATCCACGACCTCGACGCCGCCGCGCGCGAAGGCGACGCGATGCGCCAGTGGGTGGTCGACCATTACATCCTCGAAGACCATCTCGACACCTGGATGCGCGCGCACCTGCCAGACTGACGCAGGCCAATCCCATGAAGTTGTTTTGCGTATATTCCGAGCACGCGGGTATGGCTTTGGACACTTCGTAGGAGCGGCTTTAGCCGCGAATGCTGGTTTATTCGCGGCTAAAGCCGCTCCTACGAGATCGCTGATCGTTCGGTTTCATGGATCATGCGATTGCCCTGCCGACTGCCCCCAAAACAGGCGAATTGGGCGGGTTTTCCGCTTTTCATTCACCGATCACGTAGCCAACGCGCGCCTATAGTGGCACCCATGGTCTGCCATGCAGACAACGACCACAGGGCGCACATTCATGGCTACTGACTCACCCGGCTACGTCACCGACGTCGTCTACACCGACAACTACTACGAACAACTCAGCCCGCTCGCGCTGAACTATCTGGCCGCGCTCAACGGCCACCCGCCGGTCGATCCGGGCAGTTTCGACTACTGCGAGCTGGGTTGCGGCCTCGGGCTGTCGCTGCTGGTGCACGCCGCCACCCATCCCGGCGGACGCTTCGTCGGAGTGGACCTCAACCCCGAACACATCGCGCGCGCGCAAGCACGCGCCGACGCTGCAGGCATCACCAACCTGCGCCTGCTGGCCGAACCCTTCGGCGATGAACTGACCGCATCCGGCCTGCCCGACTTCGACTTCATCGTCCTGCACGGCGTCTATTCCTACTTACCGGAGAACGTGCGCCTGAGCGTGCACCGCTTCATCGACGCGCGGCTCAAGCCCGGCGGGCAGGTGCTGATCAGCTACAACGCCATGCCCGGCTGGGCCGGGCGTCGGCCGCTGCGCGACATCATGCGCCGCTTCGCCGTGCCGCTCGCGCAGAACTCATTGGAACGCGCCCAGCTCGGGCTGTCGTATCTGCGCCTGATGCTCGATGCCCGCGCGCCGTTCTTCGCGCTCAACCCCGAGCTGGAGAAATACGCCGAATCGCTGTTCCAACTGGACTTGCACTACATCGCCCACGAGTTCTTCCACGAGCAGCACAACGCCTACGCGGTCGACCAGGTCGCGGGCGACATGGGCGGCATGGGGCTGGCGTTCGCCGGCACCCTGCCGTTGTGGCAGAACCACGTCGAGGCGGACATCCCGGCCAACCTGACCGGCCTCTTCACTGCGGACACCGGCCGGATCGCGCGCGAAGCGCACAAGGACTTCATCTACAACACCGTCTTCCGTACCGACCTCTACGTGCGCCCCGCCCCGCGCGTGCTTGCGGCGCACGACCGGTGCTCGGCCCTGTGGAACACGCCATTCTGCTCGGTGACCGAGCCCGACGCGGTGCAACTCACCGTTCAACGCGGCGCGCTGCAACTGCCGCTCAATACGCGCGAGAGCCGCATCATTCTGAGTCTGCTGCAGGACGCGCCACGAACACCGGCCCAGCTCCACGCCCATCCCGGCCTGCAAGCCATGCCCCCGACAGCGCTGGTGGACGCGATCTGCTGGTGGGTGCTCTCGGGCCAGGCGCGCCCGGCAACCACCATTGCCACCGACGCCGGCAACGAAACCGTGGCCCACCTGAACCGGACGCTGCTCGCCGATGCGATGCACGACCAGAACGCCACCACCGCCTGGCTGGGTTCCCCACGCTTCGGTTGCGCCTTCGAGTTCGACAAGACCCAGGCATTGGCGCTGTGCGCGCTGTCGGGGTCCGGCGACACGCCGTCTGAAACCGCGCTGTGGGAGCTGATGCAAGCGTGCGGACTGAGCTTCGAGGAAGGCGACGGCACACTCGGGCCCGCCGAGGTCGCCCAGCTCGCGCTCGACCTGCACGACGAATTGGAGGCCAACGGCGCCCTGGAGCGGGCGCGCAAGCTCGGCGTCGTAGCGTGAGACGGCAAGCGGTTCACAGGGGCGGCAAGGCTTGCCGCGCGGACAACAATTTCTGCCAGCCGACGGTGACCGGCACCCCGAAAAGCGGCAAAAAAACACTGTTTACACGGGCACACAAGCTGGCACCGGACTTGCGTAGTGCCTGACAGGGACCAGAAGGGAGCCACTGGCAAACGGCCTGCTGGCACCTGAATTCGACAACTTCGCGACATCGACGACAGGAGGCCCGAAATGGCACAAGTCATTAACACCAACACGTTCTCGCTGAATTCCCAGCGGCACCTGAACAAGAACTCCACCGGGCTGGCCACGGCGCTGGAGCGCCTGTCCTCGGGCTTGCGCGTCAACTCCGCCAAGGACGACGCCGCCGGCCTCGCCATCGCGCAACGCATGGAAGCCACGGGACGCGGCCTGACCGTGGCACTGCGCAACGCCTCCGACGGCATCTCGTTCGGCCAGACCGCCGACGGCGCGCTCGGCACGGTGGCCGACATCCTGCAACGGATGCGCGAATTGTCGGTGCAGGCGCTCAACGGCACGCTCGGCACCAACGAACTGGCCAACCTCGACGCGGAATACAGCCGCCTCAATTCCGAGGTCACCGCACTGCAGGGCGCGGCCAAACTGAACAACCAGTCGGTGTTCGGCACGTTCAACTTCCAGGTGGGCGCTGAATCCGGCCAGACCATCGTCGGCACCTTCACCAGCGTCGCCACTGCCGGCGGCTCGGTTTCGACCAGCGCCGGCGCCGCCGCCGCACTGACCGCGATCGACAACGCCCTGACCTCGGTCGCGACCAACCGCGCCACCATCGGCGGCACCATGTCGGCCCTGCAGTTCCGCATGGAATCGATCGAAACCGCACGCGAGAACCAGTTCGCCGCACGCAGCCGCATCATGGATGCCGACTTCGCCATGGAATCGGCGAACCTGTCGCGCGCCCAGATCCTGCAACAGTCGGGTGTCGCCATGGTGTCGCAGGCCAACGCCATTCCGCAGAGCGTGCTGCAACTGCTGCAAGGCTGATAACATGCATCCGGGACCGAACCCGTCGCGCCAGCGTGGCGGGTCCGCCTCTGACCGGTGCCGGGAAATTGGGCTAAAGTTTTTTCGTGATCGACCGTTAATGCAACTGTACGGCAACGATCATGACTGCGACTGGCGACAGCGGGTCTGCCGTGTGATCAACCATCCATCGCAGGAGGCCCAAAATGGCACAAGTCATCAACACCAACACGTTCTCGCTGAATTCCCAGCGGCACCTGAACAAGAACACCCTGGGACTGTCCACCGCACTCGAGCGTCTGTCCTCGGGCCTGCGCATCAACTCCGCCAAGGACGACGCAGCCGGTCTCGCGATTGCCCAGCGCATGGAAGCGAGCGGACGCGGCCTGACCGTGGCACTGCGCAACGCCGCCGACGGCACCTCCTTCGGCCAGACCGCCGACGGCGCGCTCGGCACGGTAGCCGACATCCTGCAACGGATGCGCGAACTGTCGGTACAGGCGCTCAACGGCACGCTGGGTTCGACCGAACTGGCCAACCTCGACGCGGAATACAGCCGCCTCAACACCGAAGTCGGCGCACTGCAAGGCGCGGCCAAACTCAACAACCAGTCCGTGTTCGGCTCCTTCACCTTCCAGGTGGGCGCGGAAGCCAGCCAGACCATTACCGGCACCTTCACCAGCGTCGCCGCAGCAGGTGGTTCGGTTTCGACCAGTGCCGGCGCCTCCGCCGCGCTGACCGCAATCGACGCCGCCCTGACCTCGGTCGCAACCAACCGCGCCACCATCGGTGGAACGCTGTCGGCCTTGCAGTTCCGCATGGAATCGATCGAAACCGCACGCGAGAACCAGTACGCCGCACGCAGCCGCATCATGGATGCCGACTTCGCCATGGAATCGGCGAACCTGTCGCGCGCCCAGATCCTGCAACAGTCCGGCGTGGCCATGGTGTCGCAAGCCAACGCGCTGCCGCAGAACGTGCTGTCGCTGCTGCGCTAACCGAGAAACCGGCGCTATAATGAATAGCGCATAGGCTGGAAGCAGGCCGGAATGATCATACCGATCGTTCCGGCCGCAGTCTGGAGGGCACCATGTCCATCCGACCGATAGAAACGCCCTTTCCCCTGTCACCGCCCAAGCCGGTGACACGGCAAAGCGGCAGTACTCAAACCGCCCCGGTTGCCATAGCGCAGCGCGGGGCCGTGGTCGTCGCGGATAACGCTGGCACCACCGATGCGAGTGCATCCACGGCACCGGCAGCCGTTCAGACCCCGCCGGTGGATGCCGTCGATCAACGTCAGTCCGGCCGTTCCCGGCAGGAACTGCTGGCGGCGGTCGAGCGTGCGCAGAAGATCGTCGAGCCGCAGGTTCGCGACATGGCGTTCAGCATTCACGAGAAGACCGGACAGATCATCGTCCGCATCATCGACCGAGAGTCCAAGGAAGTGATACGCCAGATTCCCGGCGAGGAGATGCTGCGCATCGCCGAGAACATCGAGGCCATGCAGGGCGGTAGCCTGCCCGGACTGCTCCTGAAGCAGGAAGTCTGAGAACCTGTGACGAAATCGTAGTCAAGAGGTACCCATCATGGCCACACCCACCATCACATCACTCGGCATAGGCACCGGCATCGACGCCAACAGCATCGTCGAGAAGCTGATGACGCTGGAACGGGTGCCACTGAACATCCTGAACCAGCGGGAGGTGTCGTACAACGCCAAGATATCGGCGTTCGGCTCGCTCAAGACGCGTTTCGACGCGATCAAGACCGCCGCCGACAACATGGCCGACCCCGCCAAGCTGGCCGCGTTCACCCCGACGGTGGGCGACAGCGACGTTCTGTCGGCATCCGCCGGTTCGCTGGCCGGACCCGGCAGCTACAGCGTCCAAGTGCTCCAGCTCGCCCAGGCGCAGAAATCGTTCTCCAACCTGTACGGCACGAGCGATACCTTTGCCGCCGGAACGCTGACCTTCACGATAGACGGCACCAACCACGACATCGTCTTCGGCGGAGGGTCGCTGGCCGATGTGCGCAGCGCCATCAACGCCGCCGACATCGGGGTCACCGCGACTACCGTCACCGGCGACAGCGGTACGCGCCTGGTGTATACGGCTAAGGAAACCGGCACCGACGCCGCCTTCTCGCTCTCGGTCACCGGCGGCGACGCCAACCTGCTGAGCCTCGCCACCTTCGACGGCGCGCACCCGAACGCGCTCGCAGCCTCGAACGCCTCGGTGAAAGTCGAGGGCGAAACCATCACCTCGCAGTCCAATACCATTACCGGCGCGATTCCGGACGTGACGATCACGGCCAAGTCGGTCGGCACCACCACGCTCGATATCGCGCGCAGCTCCACCAGCGCGGTCGACACGGTCAAGGCCTTCGTCACCGCGTTCAACAGCGCGGTCACGGAACTGCGCACGGTAAGCGCATACAACACCACGACCAAGGTCGGCGGGACGCTCAATGGTGACGCCACCGTGCGTACCCTGCAGGGGCTGCTGCGCGACACCGGCAACACCACCCCGGCGGGCATCGCCGGCAGCACCTATGAAACCCTGTCATCGCTGGGCATCCGTTTCCAGCAGGATGGCACCCTGCTGCTCGATGAAACCACACTGAACAGCGCGATCGACACCGACTTCACCGCCGTCACCAACACCCTGACGGCCTTCGGTAGCGCTTTCTCCGATCTGGGAGATCAAGCCACGCGCTTCGATGGCCTGCTCACGAACCGCACCGACGGCTTGAGCGCCACCGTCTCCCGCATCGCCGACCAGCGCATCAAGATGGAGTCCCGTCTTGAACTGACCGAGAAGCGCCTGCGTGCCCAATTCACGGCGCTCGACACCCTGGTCGGGCGACTCAACACCACCAGTTCGTTCCTGACCCAGCAACTGGCGAGCCTGAGCGCCTTGAGTAACGGCTGAACAGCCAACGAAACCAAAGGATAGCCCCCATGTTTGCGCAAGCCATGAACATCCGCAGCGCGTATCGAACCGCAGGGCTTGAGGCGGAGATCCTCGGCTCCAGCCCGCATCGCCTGATCAAGCTGCTCTTCGACGGCGCCTTCGCCTATATCGGCAAGGCCCGGCAGCACATGATGGCGGGCAACGTACAGGACAAGGCCGAGGCGATCACGCGTGCCGTCGATCTGATTTCGCGCGGCCTGCGCGCCAGCCTCAATCTGAATGAAGGCGGCGAACTGGCCCAGTCACTGGACGATCTATACGAATACATCGGGCTGCAACTCGTCAAGGCCCACCTGCAGAATGATCCGGCCCTGCTGGACGAAGCCGAGAAACTGTTGTGGCAAATCGCCGACGCCTGGGACAAGATCGGCAAGGAAGTCGATCCGAGCTGAGATCCAATCATGGACGCCCAACCCCGCATCCTGACGCTATATGCGCAACTCGAAGCCGCACATCGGCAGGCGCTCGATCGCGCCCGGCTGGGAAACTGGGATGAGGCCGCCGCCATCGGCGGAACGGCGCAATCCATCATCTCGAAGCTGACCGCACTTGAGGCCGGCGCGACGCTGAGTGCGGCAGGGCTGAGGGAAAAGAAGGAACGGATCGAACGTACGTTGGGGCTCGTCACCGAACTGCGCGGTCTGGCTGAGCCCGCTCGCGCCGAAACCGCCGCGCAGCTCTCCGAGAACGCATTGCGCGGCAGGATTTCAAACAGTTACGGCGTTTGATTGATGAACGAGCCCTAACGACGACCGACCTGATCCGACTATTCCGGTCCCGACCCCGGCGGCGCCACGCAGGACAACCACATGATTCCAAGCGACCTCGCCGCGCGACTGAGAATGCTCACCGAAGCGAGCTTCTTCGACAGCGAACCTCCGGTACAGGGCACGGCCAAGGTTCGCGAAGTCCAGGCGCGCCTGCCGCAACTCATCCCCGGCCAGCAATTCACCGCCACGTTGCTGCGCGGGCTGCCCGACGGCACCTACCAGGCCGTCGTCGCCGGGCGCAACTACACCCTCGCCTTGAACCAGTCCGCCAAAGCGGGCGACACGCTGGAACTGGTCGTTACCAAGAGCACGCCCGGCACCGTGTATGCCCAGGCCGTGCCCGTACCCGTGCCGAGTGGGCCGGCTGACCCCGCGCGCGCCAGCCTGAGCCCGACCGGGCGCTTGATCAGCTTTCTGCTCACCGGCCAGCCCGAACCCCAGCCCGCCCTGCTGGCAGCCGGCAAACCCTTGCTCAGCGCCCCCCCCGCCGGCAACGGTGCCGACCTCGCACCCATGCTGCGCCAGGCACTCGCGCAAACCGGGTTGTTCTATGAATCACATCAACTCCAGTGGCTGTCAGGCAAGCTCGACACCGCCAACTTGCTCAAGGAACCCCAGGGGCAACAACCGAGCGCCCGTCCGCAACCCACCTTGAGCCACCCCGCCGGCGCGGCACCTTCCAATGCCCCCCCGGCCGACACACAGGGGGTCGCGGCACGCGTGACGCTAAACACATTGGCACTCACGGGCGAAAACACTTTGGTTCGTACCGCCGAAGGTCAAGCGGCGAAATACCTGGAGGTGGGTCAATCGCTGACGACCGCGCGCCCCTACACCCCGGCCGAGCGGGTGGCGGCGGACGGCATGGCGAAGGACACGGCGGGCGCCGCCCCCCAGCGCGTGGCGAACGCCCCGCCCGGCACCTCTGCCACGGGGCAGAGCAACGCCCCTGCCTCGTCCGCCGCACCTGCCACGTCTGCCCCGGCTGCGCGCGGCGCGGAAAACCTGGCTGGACAACCAGCACCCGATACCGCCCAGCCACGCCCACCCACGGTACCGGACCGCCTGGTGCCACTGGTTCACCAGCAACTCAATGCAATGGCCACCCAGACCTATGTCTGGCACGGTCAGGCATGGCCCGGACAACCGATAGAGTGGGAAATCGAGGACCCGCAACATGAAGAACGCGCGCCGGGCGACGAGCCGGAGAACACCTGGAACACCACCTTGCGCCTGACCTTGCCACAACTGGGCGGGGTCGAGGCGCGCATGCACCTGACTCCGGCGGGCCTCGCCTTGCGTCTGGTCGCGGACACCCCGGATACCGTCGCGGCGCTGGACGCGGCGCGCGACCGGCTCGACTCGGCCCTGTCCGCAGCCAACGTGCCGTTGACCGGCTTCGTCGTGGAATCCGGCAATGGGCGCTGACTCGCTCGACCCCGCGCCGCGCGACGAGGCGGTCGCGCTTGCCTACACCGCAGGCGACGCCGCTCCGCGCGTGGTCGCCAAAGGGCGCGGCTTGATCGCGCGCGAAATCATCGAGCGTGCCCGCGAAGCCGGCGTGTTCGTGCACGAATCACCCGAACTGGTGGGGTTGTTGATGCAAGTCGATCTGGACTCGCGCATCCCGCCGCAACTCTATGTCGCGGTCGCCGAACTGCTGGCATGGCTGTACCGCATCGAGCAGCAGGGCCAGAACAGCCCGCCCGAAGCAAGCCCACGCAGGTAATGCGCCGGTCTGACTTGCGCGATCGGTGAGGCCCGGTATAGTCGCTCGCGCGCGGGGTGGTCATGCTATAAATACGCCCTGCGCACTGCGGTTACTATCGGCATGAACGACGAAAACAAGCACGGCAACCGACACGAGATCCTGGACCCGGAAGCGTTTCCGGACTTCGTGATCCGCGACCGCCGCGAGATCCTGCATCTATGCAAGGCGATGCTGGACAAACGTACGTTGATGAGTGCCTATATCGACCACGACACGTCATTCGTCACAGCCGTGCTGGGCATCAGCGACGACGAACAAACACTGACCCTCGACACCAGTCCGGACGCCAGCCTCAACGAACGCGCCGCCAACGCGTCCGAACTGGTGTGTGTGACCCGGCTGGACGGGGTGCGGCTGCAGTTCACCGTCGCGACGCCGGCGCGCGCCGTAGACCAGGGTCTGGCTGCCTTGCACGTTCCGCTGCCTGCCTCGGTACTGCGGCTGCAACGCCGCGAGTTCTATCGTCAGACGGTGCCGATGGCCAACGCGGTATCCTGTGTCATCGTGATCACCAACGAAGCCGGAGAGCATCGCTCGATACCGATCCGGGTGCTGGACATCAGCAATGGGGGTATCGCGGTTCTCGTTCCTCCGAAGAGTATCGAGTTCGAACCCGGACAGGAATTTGAAAACTGCGTGGTATCGATCCCGGAGCAAGCACCAGTTACGGTCAAGCTCAGGGTGCGCAACCTGTTTCACGTCAGCAGCCGCGCCGGCCACCCCACGCTGCGCGCCGGATGCGAGTTCTACGACATGCCGCGAAAGTTCATGGCCCAGGTCCAACGCTACATCTTCCAGATCGAGCGCGACCGACGGACCCTTGAGCCCAACCACTGAGGGAGTGCAGTGCAGTTACGCGGAGTGACCTCGGCCCTTGGGACCACCGAAACAGTCAGACCGGCATGTTCATGATGTCCTGATAGGCGCTGACCAGGCGGTTGCGGACTTGCACCATCTGGTTGAATGACAGGCTCGCCTTTTGCAGATTCACCATCACTTCCTGCAAATTGACGTTGGGATCGCCCGCTGAAAAATTCTGCGCCATCGCGCGGGCCTCGCCCTGTGCCGCACTGACATCCTTGAGCGCGGTCTGCAAGACTTCGGCAAAGTCCACGGCGCCAGCTTCAGGGGTGCCTTGCGCCACCTGTTTGCCACCAGCCGCCTGCGCCGTCGAGCGCAACTCGCTGATCATCTGTTCGATTCCGCGCGTATCCATGATCTCGACCTCTAAGACCGAGTTATTCTCAGGTTCAGTTTAGCAGAGCAATTCGACGACACAACAAGCGCCTCGCGGTGCTGCCCCCACTTCAGACAGGTATACGCAAGAAGCACACCAGCGCCGCGCGCATGATCGAGCCGACTCATACGTCGTGGCCTTCGTCGCGGTATTGCTGCAGTTTGTAGCGCAGGGTGCGCTCCGAAATCCCCAGTTTTTCCACCGCGCGGCGGCGCGACCCCCCCACTTCACGCAGGGTCGCCAGGATGTGCTCGCGCTCCAGGTCCTTCATGTTCGCGGGTCGGCGTTCTCCCTCCCCCACGCTCTCCCGTGCCGGCGTGGCGGCAAAAACTGCCGCCAGCGGCAAACGCGCGCCGGACCCTTCGCCGTCGAGCGCGGACGGCGCCGTATCGGGCGGCAGGCAGTAACGCAGCGTCTCGGCCGTAATGGTCTGGTCAGTCGACAGTATCAGCGCGCGCTGGACCGCGTTTTCCAGCTCGCGCACGTTACCCGGCCAGGCATGCCCCAGCAGCACGGACTCGGCCCGCGCATCGAGCGTCGCCGGGCGTTTGAGACGTGCGCCATGTACCGTGAGGAAGTACCGGGCCAGCGGCAGGATATCGGCCGGGCGGGCACGCAGGCGGGGTATTTCCAGCGGGAAGACGTTGAGGCGGTAGAACAGGTCTTCGCGGAACCGTCCCGCCGCGACTTCGCCAGTCATGTTGCGGTTGCTCGTCGCGAGCACCCGTATGTCCAGCGCCACCGGCCTTTTGCCCCCGACCCGCTCCACTTCGTGCTCCTGCAGCACGCGCAGCAGCTTGGCCTGCAGCCCAAGCGGCATTTCGGAGATCTCGTCAAGCAGTATGGTGCCGCCCTGGGCCTGTTCGAACTTGCCCGCCTGGGCCGTTTGGGCGCCGGTGAATGCCCCCTTTTCGTAGCCAAACAGCGTCGCTTCCAGCAGGTTCTCCGGTATCGCGGCGCAGTTGATCGCGATGAACGGCCCCGCCTTGCGCGGCGAGTGCGCATGTATGTAGCGTGCGAACACTTCCTTGCCGGTGCCGCTTTCCCCGGTCAGCAACACGGTCGCATCGGTCGCGGCAACGCGCGCGGCGACCGCCAACAGCTCCCGCGTCCGCACATCCTCCGCGACAAACTCGTCGTCCCCCGGTGGCGCGGCGGCGTAACGCCGCACGTGCTCAAGCAGGGCTTCCGGCTCGAACGGCTTCATCAGAAAGTCACAGGCCCCGCCTCGCATGGCCGCCACCGCCTTCTCGACGTCGCCGTAGGCAGTCATCAGCAGCACTGGCAGTTGCGGCTGGCGCGCGCGCAACTCGGACAACAGTTGCAGCCCATCCATGGGCTGCATGCGCAGGTCGCTGACCACCAGGCTGTAGGCCGTGTGTGCGATCGCGTCGAGCGCCGCCGGTCCGCCATCGACACCGGTGACCTGATGCCCGGCCAGTTCCAGCGTCATGCACACGGCGTCGCGCAGCGCGGCGTCGTCCTCAACCACGAGTATGTTGATCTGTTCGATCATGATGACTGGTCCTTGTCTGTCGAGCCGGCGTCACCGCCCGGACTTTGCAGCAGCGGCAGGGTCAGCGTGAACACCGACCCGCCGCCCGGCGTCGATACGATGGCGATGTCGCCGCCATGGCCCCGCGCCGCGCCGCGCGCGATCGCCAGCCCCAGGCCGGTCCCTTCCGCGCGGGTCGTATAAAAGGGTTCGAACAGGCGCGCCTGTAGCTCCGGAGCAATACCGGCCCCGTCGTCGCTGACGCGAAAACACACCATGTCGGCGTCCACGAAGGCGTGCACCGCGACCGTGCCCTCCACCCCTGCCGCCAGCAGCGCGTTGTCCATCAGATTGGTCAGCGCGCCACCCAGTGCCTTGCGGTCGCCCAGTAGGGTGAGGTCGCCGCAATCACAGCGGGCGGAAAATGCAATCTGGCGCGCTCGCGCGAGCGGCTCCAGCGTGTGCGCCACCTCGGACACCAGCTCGCACACCGCAAAGCGTTGCCGCCCCAGGCTGTCACCGCGCGCGAACAGCAGCATGTCGGCGATGAGTCGTTCGAGATAGCGCAGTCGCTCGATGGCACGATCGGCCACCTTGTCGCGGTCCGCGGGCGTCAGCGTCGGCTGACGCAGGTTGGACGTGTACAGCAGCGCCGCCGCCAGCGGCGTGCGTAGCTGGTGTGCCAGACCGGCCACCAACTCACCCATGGCGGCCAGGCGCTCATGCCGTTCGGCCTGCAACCGCATTCGGTGCGCGTCCGTCACGTCATGGAGCAGCACGATGCGCCCCTGCCCCGATTCGAGCGCCGCTTCGGACAACGCCAGGCGGCGCGCGCCGCCCTGGTGTGTCAGCGTGACCTCGCCATCGCTTTCGGTGGGTTCGAAGCGTCTCAGGATCTGCGCCCAGGCGCAGTGCGCCAGCCCCGCGCCGAGCAGACTTTCCGCCGCCCGGTTGAACTGCACCACCTTGTGCGCACCGTCCAGCACCACGACCCCGGCGGGCAACGCCCCCATCAGCACGTTGAGGCGCTCGGTCAGTTGCGACACCTGCCCCTGCAGTGCGTTGTAGGCACTGGTCAATTCCTCGGACGCGCGCGAGAACAGCGCGAACGCCTCGGCCAGTTGGGCGGCATCCAGAGGCGGCGCGCTGACGGGCGCAAGATCGGAATCGGGCGGTTGCGCTGGCATGAGGTGGGCTATGGCGATTTCACATTGGGCAGGATAGTTGCTCGCATGTATATGGTAACCGGCAAATAGGCGGCAAAAACTGCCGCTTATCGATGCCTCGGCCTTGCATGGGCGGCGCGACAATGCCGTCATCCGTAAATGGAATTGTTGAAGGAAGCGACCATGGCCACCGCCGACACCGCTGCCGCGCGCAACGCCGCGCCGGCCCCGCAAGCGCTGCAGTTCCTGACCTCGATGAGTCAGCGCCAGCAGCTCGCCGCCGCGGCGGCAATCGCCGTGGCCATCTCGATGCTGGTGGGAGTGTGGCTGTGGAGCCGGACGCCGGACTTCGCGGTGATGTTCGCCAACCTGGACGAGCGCGAGGGCGGCACCATCATCGCCGCGCTGCAGCAGCAGAACATTCCGTACAAGGTAGCCCCCGGCGGCACGGCCATCATGGTGCCGGCCACGATGGTGCATGAAGTGCGTCTGCGCCTGGCGGCCCAAGGGCTGCCCAAGGGCGGGCTGGTGGGTTTCGAGATCATGGAGGACCAGAAGCTCGGGGTGTCCCAGTTCCTGGAGCAGGTCAATTACCAGCGCGCCCTCGAAGGCGAACTGGCGCGCACCATCCAGTCGATAGGCTCGGTCGCCTCCGCGCGCGTGCATCTGGCGATCCCCAAGCAGACCGGTTTCCTGCGCGACGAACAGAAGCCTTCGGCCTCGGTGATGGTCAATCTGTACGCCGGGCGCGGCATGGAGCCGTCGCAGATCGCCGGCATCGTGCATCTGATCGCCTCCAGCGTGCCGCGCATGGCCAACGACAAGGTCAGCGTGATCGACCAGAACGGCAAACTGCTGACCAGCGCCGCCGACCCGACGCGCAACGCGGGCCTGGACTCGAACCAGTTGAGCTTCGTGCGCCAAGTCGAATCGGCTTACATCAGCCGCATCGAATCGATACTCGCGCCCATCGTCGGGCCGGGCAACTTCAAGGCTGAAGTCGCGGCCGACCTGGACTTCAACCAGGTCGAGGAAACGGCTGAATCGTTCAAACCCAATCCGTCGCCCGACCAGGCGATCCGCAGCCAGCAGACTACCGAGCAGCAAACGCGCGACGCGGGGGCGCAAGGCGTGCCCGGCGCGCTGAGCAACCAGCCGCCGGTGCCGGCCACCGCTCCGGTCACCCAGCCTGCCGGCGCCAATGCCACCGGATCCGGCGTATTGCCGCTCAGTGCCAACCGCTCGGCGGTACTCAACTACGAACTGGACCGGACCATACAGCACACCCGTCAGGCCCCCGGCCAGATTCGTCGCCTGTCGGTCGCGGTGGTGGTGAACCATCGCACCCAGACGTTGCCCAATGGCCAGACGCGCACCACACCGTTGACAGACGCCGAAATGGCGCGCGTTACCAGCTTGGTGCGTGAGGCCATGGGTTTCAACCAGGCGCGGGGGGACAGCCTGAACGTATCGGCGGCGCCGTTTGCCGCTGTCGAAGAGGAAGAGCTGGTCGCCCTGCCGATCTGGAAGGACCCGGAACTGCTGGCACTGGGCAAGGAACTGCTCAAATACCTGGTTGTGGCGGCGGTTCTGGCGTTGGTGTACTTCAACGTGATCAAGCCGCTGGTGCGCGCGGCGGCGACGCCCTCCAGGCATGCGGGCAAGGCTGGAGAGGAAGAGGAGGAGGAAGTCGACGAGGCCGATGCCAAGGTGACGTTGTCGGCGCTGAAGATGGCGTCGTTCGAGGAAAGACTCGCGCGCGCGCGCGAATTGGCGAAGAATGATCCCAAAGTCGTGGCCAACCTGATCAAGGATTGGCTGGGGGCGAATGAGGAGAGCAAGAAATGAGTGGGTCGGACGACGGTCTTGAGAAGGCCGCGTTGCTGCTGCTGACGCTCGGCTCGGACGAGGCGGCCGAAGTGCTCAAGCACCTGGGGCCGCGCGAAGTGCAGAAACTGGGTTCGTCCATGGCATCGATGTCGGCCCAGCCGCGCGCGCGGGTCGAGGAATTGATCAACGAACTCGAAGCCCATTGCGAGCAGGGCGCGCCGATCGAGGCCAACGAAGAACAGATCCGCAGCATGCTGACCAAGGCGCTGGGCGACGACCGCGCCGGCCACATCCTGGCGCGCATCCTGCACGGCTCGGATACCGCTGGAATCGAAAGCCTGAAGTGGATGGACCCCGCCACCGCCGCCGACCTGATCCGCAACGAGCATTCGCAGATCATCGCCACGATCCTGGTGCACCTGGAGTTCGACCAGGCGGGTGAAATCCTCAAGCACTTCACCGACCGCCTGCGCAACGACGTGATCCTGCGCATCGCCACGCTGGACGGCGTGCAACCCATCGCGCTCAGGGAACTGAACGAAGCGCTGACGCGCATGCTGTCCGGCACCACGTCGGTGAAGAAGGCCGCCATGGGGGGGGTGCGCCACGCGGCCGAAATACTGAACTTCGTCGGCGCTGCGGCCGAAACGGCGGTGCTCGACAACGTGCGCGAGTACGACCCGGATCTGGCGCAGAAGATACTCGACGAGATGTTCGTGTTCGAGAACATCATGGACATCGACGATCGCGGCATCCAGACCCTGCTGCGCGAAGTGCAGTCCGACTCGCTGGTGGTCGCGCTCAAGGGCGCGGCGCCGGACCTGCGCGAAAAGATTTTCAAGAACATGTCGCAACGCGCGGCCGAGATGCTGCGCGAGGACCTCGAATCGAAGGGACCGGTGCGCTTGTCCGAAGTCGAGGCCGAACAGAAGGAAATTCTCAAGACGGTCCGCCGTCTCGCCGAAGAGGGCCAGATCATGCTTGGCGGCAAGGGTGGGGACGATGCGTTCGTGTAAGTCTTGCTGGAGCACGCGATGAGCGTGGCGCGACATCAAGCGGTGGGCGCCTATCAGCGCTGGACCCCGACCGCCTTCGACGAAGAAGTTGTCGCGGCGTCCGCCAAGGTCGACCCGCCCGCTGACAAGGCCACCTCGGCCACGCCGGAGCCGCCATCGATCAAACTCCCCACGGCCCAGGACATCGAAGCGATGTTCGAACAGGCCCGCGCAGAAGGAATGGAAGCGGGGCGTGCCGAAGGGCTGGCCGCCGCACGCGCCGAGGCGACACGCCTGGCGAGCCTGGTCAGCACCATGGACGCGGCCCTGGACAGCGTGGACGACGCAGTCGCCGAGGAAATCATCGCGCTCGCGATCGCGGTGGCGCGGCGCATGGTAGGCCAGACGCTGATCGACACCCCCGCGAGCATCGTCGACACGGTCAAGGAAGTCCTGCAGCAGACATCGCACAACGAAGTCCGCCTTCATCTGCATCCCGACGATGCCGCCCTGGTGCGCGAGCATCTGGCCACCCCGCTGGAACAGGGCCACCACCGCATCGTCGAGGACCCCGCCATCCAGCGCGGCGGCTGCCGTGCCGAAGCCACCGGCAGCCAGATCGACGCAACCCTGGAGACGCGCTGGCGGCGTATCCTGGAAGGCATGGGGCGCACCTCCACATGGGATCAAGCCGATGCGTGACCACGCAGCCGTGTGGCGCAAGTATCTGTCCGACAACCTCGACCTGCTCGAAGCGGTCACCCCGCTGCAGGTTTCCGGGCGCCTGACGCGCATCAACGGTCTGGTCATGGAAGCCGAGGGCATCAAGCTGCCGCTCGGTTCGAGTTGCCGCATCGCGGCCCAGAACGGCGGCACGGTCGAGGCCGAAGTGGTCGGCTTCAACGGCGACCGCCTCTACATGATGCCCACCGACGACGTCTACGGCCTGGCCCCAGGCGCACCGGTGTACCCGGTCGAGCCAGGCCAGCTACCCCCGATGGTCGGCGACGCGACGCCGCCACGGCGGCGCACCTCGGATCGCGCCAAACACCTTCCGGTCGGCCCGTCGCTGCTGGGTCGGGTGCTCGACGGCGCCGGGCGGCCGCTGGACGGACTCGGCCCGCTCGACACCGAACTCACCCGCTCGCTGCAAAGCCGGCCCTACAACCCGCTCATGCGTGCCCCGATCCGCCAGGTGCTGGACGTCGGCATCCGCTCGATCAACGCCCTGCTGACGGTCGGACGCGGTCAGCGCCTGGGGTTGTTCTCGGGCTCGGGCGTGGGCAAGTCAGTGCTGATCGGAATGATGGCGCGCTATACCTCGGCCGACGTGATCGTGGTCGGCCTGATCGGCGAGCGGGGGCGCGAGGTCAAGGAGTTCATCGAGGAAAACCTGCGCGCCGAAGGTCGCGCCCGTTCGGTGGTGGTAGCCGCCCCCGCCGACACCAGCCCGCTGATGCGCCTGCAAGGCGCGGCCTACGCCACGACCATCGCCGAGTACTTTCGTGATCAGGGCAAGCAGGTCTTGCTGATCATGGATTCGCTGACCCGTTACGCGATGGCGCAGCGCGAGATCGCCCTGGCGGTCGGCGAACCACCGGTCACGCGCGGCTACCCGCCGAGCGTGTTCGCGCGCATGCCCAGCCTGGTCGAACGGGCGGGAAACGGGCTCGAAGGCGGAGGCTCGATCACCGCGTTCTACACCGTGCTAGCCGAGGGTGACGATCAGCAGGACCCGATCGCCGACGCCGCGCGCGCCATCCTGGACGGTCACTTCGTCCTGTCGCGCCACCTCGCCGACCAGGGCCACTACCCCGCCATCGACATCGAACAATCGATCTCACGCGCCATGCACGGCCTCGTTCCGGCGCACCAGTTCGAACAGGTGCGCCGCTTCAAGCAACTGTATTCGCGCTACCAGCGCTCGCGCGACCTGATCACCGTCGGCGCCTACCAGGCCGGCGCCGACCCATTGCTCGACACTGCGGTACAGATGTATCCCGCACTGGAGAAATTCCTGCAACAGCGCTTCGACCAGCGCGAATCCTGGCCACAGGCGGTCGCACAACTCACGCGCCTGTTTGCCGACACACCGGGATGAAACGGCTCGCCCACCCCCTGACAACCCACCGAACCCGCCGGAACGGCAGCCCTCTCCGGGTTGTCTGAAACAGGTACGCACACCCTCCCACGGGTAACGTGGCCGCAACAGCAGACATCATGACCAAACCGTTTTCATTGCAACCCCTGCTCGACCTGAGCCAGAACCGCATGGACAGCGCCGCGCGCGAACTCGGCCGGCTGATCGCGCTGGAGCAGGAAGGTCAGCGCAAGCTCGAATTGCTACGCAACTACCGCGCCGAGTACGAGGCCCGCTTCGTCGCGGCGCTGCATGGCGGGATCGGGGTCGAGGCGCTACGCAACTACAGCGCCTTCATGGCCCGCATCGACGAAGCCATCGACATCCAGCACGCGAGCCTGAGCCAGTCGCAACAGCACACCGCCTCGGGCAAGCAACAATGGATGGCCCAGCGCAACAAGGTCAAGGCCTACGACACGCTGCACGACCGGCATATCGAGCGCGAAGAGCGCAAGAGCGCGCGCGAGGAACAACGCCAGTCCGACGAACACACCGCCAATCGCATCCACCGCCTCAAGGACGAAGGCGAGCGCTGAGCACCGCCGCCCGAGCCGACAGTGCAACTGGCACGCGCCTTGCTGAACCTCCCCTGAAGACCGCCTGAACACACCATTCCAGGGATTTCAGCCATGGCAAGCCCCATCACCAGCACCTCGGCCTCGAACCTCATCATGGCCACCCGCGATGCAAGCGCGAGCCCGGCCAGCGCCACCGCAAACAGCACCTTCTCCGACGTGCTGGAACGCAACATGCGAAACAACGACCAAGCCGCGACGCGCCCGCGCGAAGCTGCCGCAACACCCCCCCGCCCAACGCCCGCGGAACAAACACGCCCCGCGCCGACGCCGGGCCCCAGCGCCAAACCGGCCGCCCAGGCGCCTGCCCCGACACCCGACAGCAAAGCCGCCACGGACCAGGCGGCCGCTGTGGCGGCCACCCAGGGCAAGGTGGAAGAGTCCGCCGCGGCCGTGGCTGCCGCTGCCGCTGCTGTTGCCGCTACCGACAGCGCCGCGAGCGAGATCGGCACGTCGTCGTCGCAGGACGACGCGCCCGTTCCGGCCGTCCCGGCCGAGGTTCCGGATGCACTGCTCACCGGCAACCCCACCCCCGATCCAGCCGAAAACGAAACTGCCGTTGCGGCAAGCCTTGCCGCGCTGGCGCCGGTTCTTGCCGGTATCGCGCTCGCCCCGGAGCCCGACGCGAGCGCACCGGAAGCAGACCTTACCGCCACCTCGCCCCCCACCCCGGCCCGCACCCTGGCCAGCACTCTGATGGCCCGTTTGTTCGGCCACCCGGCCGCAACTACCAGCGGCGAAGGTGGCAAGGGCGTCGAGGGCGGGGCGGATGGATCGGGTGCGGCAACCACCAAACTCGCTGCCGCGCCCGGCACCATTGGCAACGCCGCTGCCGCTGCCGATGCCGATGCCGATGCCGTAACCGACTTCGCCGCGCTGCTGGCGAGCAAGCAACCGGCGGCCACCCCCGCAGCGACAACTGCACGCATGGCGACCGAACCCGGCGCCGACCCGGCGGTACGACTCCCCACCCCGCCCGCCCCCCTGCTCGCTGCCGAGCCCGCCTCCACCGGTCTGCCGCACACTGCCGGCACCGCCGGGGTGGGCGTGGCGCGCACCGAATCGGCGCCACTCCAGCAACTGCCGGTCGCCACGCCCGTCGGACAACGCGCATGGGCCGAGGATGTCGGCACCAAGCTGACGTGGATGGTCGGGCGCGGCGAAAGCCGTGCCGAACTGGTATTGACCCCCCCCAGCATGGGCAAGCTGGGGGTGTCGATCCACATCAATGGCGACCAGACAACCGCTCACTTTGTCGCGGCCACGCCGGCCGCGCGCGAGGCACTGGAACAGGCCATGCCGCGCCTGCGCGAAATGCTGCAACAATCGGGCATCAACCTGGGTCAGACGGACGTGAGCACATCCGGCCAGCATCAAGCACGCGAAGACGCCGCCACCCACCGTTCGCCGTATCCGCATGGGGGTGCAAGCGCCGCCAGCCGGGACGACGCGCCGCTGCCGCTCGCATCGTCCGCGCAGTGGATACGGGGCGGCACCGGGGTGATCGATACATTCGCGTAAAATGGGAGAATTGGGGCCGCTCTGCCCCACTATTCCCGGCCTGGACCGGGACGCCCATCCCTCATAATCGCTTGCAACATCAGGAGAAATCATGGCTAAGGCCAAGGCCGCCCCCCCCGACGACGACGCGGAAGCAACTGCCAAGCCCAAAAAGGGCAAGAAGCTGAAGCTCATCATCATCATCGTGGTGTTGATCGTGATACTCGCCGGCGCCGGTGTGGTAGGTCTGCTGCTGCTCAAGAAGGGCAAGAAGGACGACGCGGCACACGAAGAGACCGCCGCTGCGCCTGCAATGGTGGACCTGTCCAAGCCGCCCACCTTCGTTCCGCTTGATCCGTTCGTGGTCAACCTCGCGCTGGGCGAAGGCGACCGCTTCCTCCAGGTCGTGATGTCGCTGCACGTTGCCGATCCCAAGCTGAGCGACGGACTCAAGGGCTTCATGCCGCAGATCCGGCATCGCATCAACCTGCTGCTGTCGAGCAAGCTGCCGTCCGAGCTGGCCACCACCGAGGGCCGCGAAGCACTCGCGAACGAAATCGCCGACGGTGTGAACGAAGTGCTCGGCGCCCCCCCCGGCGCGGCCAATCGTGCCACCGCGCCGGTGCAGGCCGTGCTGTTCAGCTCCTTCATCATCCAGTAGCGGAGACCAGGACCATGTCTTCCGATTTTCTCTCCCAAGACGAAGTTGATGCCCTGCTCAAGGGCGTCACGGGAGAGTCTGACGAACCGGAAGACAGTGGCGAGGACCAGGGCGGGGTCCGCCCCTACAACCTCGCTACCCAGGAACGCATCGTGCGCGGGCGCATGCCCACGCTGGAACTCATCAACGAACGTTTCGCCCGCTACCTGCGCATCGGCCTGTTCAATTTCATGCATCGCAGCACCGAGGTATCGGTGGGGCCGATCAAGGTGCAGAAGTACGGCGAGTTCGTGCGCAACCTGGTGGTACCGACCAACCTCAACCTGGTGCAGGTCAAACCGCTGCGCGGCACCGGGCTGATCGTGTTCGATCCCAACCTGGTGTTCCTGGTGGTGGACAACATGTTCGGCGGCGACGGGCGCTTTCATTCACGTGTCGAAGGGCGGGATTTCACCCCGACCGAGCAACGCATCATCCAGGGCATGCTCGGGGTGGTGTTTGCCGAGTACGGCAAGGCCTGGGCGCCGGTGTTCAAGATCGATCTCGAGTATGTGCGCTCGGAGATGAACTCGCAGTTCGCCAACATCGCCACCCCCTCCGAAATCGTCGTGGCAACGACCTATACCCTGGAGTTCGGCGGTTCCCAGGCCGACATGCACATCTGCTTTCCGTATTCGATGGTCGAGCCCATCCGCGACACGCTGTACTCGACCATGCAGAGCGACCATCTGACCCAGGACAACCGCTGGATCAAGCTGTTGACCAAACAATTGCAGGGTGCCGAGGTCGAACTGGTATGTACGTTCGGGGACACACGCGTGACCCTGCGCGACATCGTCAACATGCGTGTCGGCGACGTGATTCCGCTCAATGTCCCGCGCCTGCTCGAATGCGAAGTCGATGGTGTGCCGGTGATCCAGGTGCACTACGGGATGCAGTCCGGGCGCTACGCCGTCAAGGTCGAGCGATTCCTGTCGCAACAGGATGCCGACACCACTTTCACCGGAGGCCACGATGGCTGACAACGACGCCCAGGAAGACAACCAGATCACCGAGGACGACTGGGCCTCGGCAATGATGGAACAGGCCGAGACCGAAGGCGCGGCCGCCGATCCCGAGAGCGCGCGGGTCGCCTCGGAACTCGCCGAGGCGGCCGGCTCGCCCTATCAGGCCAAACCAGCCAGCCAGATATTTCCGGATTTCGGCGCATCCGAAGGCAAGGCCGGCGCGATGAACGACTTCGACATGATCCTGGACATCCCGGTGTCGCTCACCGTGGAGCTGGGCCGCACCAAATTGTCGATCCGCAACCTGCTCCAGCTCGCCCACGGCTCGGTGGTGGAACTGGAAGGGCTGGCGGGCGAGCCGATGGACGTGCTGGTCAATGGCACCCTCATCGCGCAGGGCGAGGTGGTGGTGGTCAACGACAAGTTCGGCATCCGCCTGACCGACATCATCACGCCCGCCGAACGCATGCGCAAAATACGTAGCTGAGCGCGCGCGGTTCGGAGCTGAAGCCCCTCCCACGAAACGACCGAACCACGCCTCGCGAAGGAGTTCGGGGCTAAAGCCCCTCCTACGAAACGACCGAACCACGCCTCACGTAGGAGCGGCTTCAGCCGCGACCATCCTAACGTTCGGGACTGAAGCCGCTCCTTCGAAACGTTCGAACCGATCCCCCCAAGCATCGAATAGCCGCGCTTTTGCCCGTCTTATCCGGGCCTGATCCGGCACACGGGACCGCTAAGCTTCCATCATCGGAAGCACTTGCGGACCCACCGTGTACCCACTCACCCTGCTCATAGCCCTGACCCTGGCGATCGCGCCGCATGCCGCGCGTGCCGCCGAACCCACCCCCGATCTAGCAACCGGGGTCGGCCAGATGGTGATCGGGCTGGGCGCCGTGATCGCCATCCTGCTGGTGAGCCTGTGGCTGATCAAGCGTCTTGCCGCGCCGCGCGGCGCGGCCGCCGGACTCAAGGTGCTGGGCGCGGTATCGGTCGGCTCGCGCGAGCGGGTGGTCCTGATCAAGGTGGCGGAGAAGGTGCTGGTGGTCGGCGTGTCGTCGGCCAGCGTGTCCACCCTGCACACCCTCGACGCGGCCGAACTGCAGAACGGCGACGACGACCCCGCCGTCCCGCCCGGCAAGGACTTCACGCGCTGGCTCAAACTCTCGATGGAGCGACGCAAAGATGCGCAATGACGCACTCCCGTCGCTGCTGCGCGCGCTGCTGCCGACCCTGTTGCTGCTCGCGCCGGCACTGGTCGAAGCGCAGAGTTTGCCCGCCATCACCAGCACTCCCACCGCCGGCGGGGGTACCAACTACAGCCTGAGCATCCAGACCCTGCTGCTGCTGACGGCGCTGTCGTTCCTGCCCGCCGTGCTGCTGATGATGACCAGCTTCACCCGCATCATCATCGTGTTTGCGCTGCTGCGCACCGCGATGGGCACCCAGACCTCGCCGCCCAACCAGGTGCTGCTCGGGCTGGCGCTGTTCCTGACCTTTTTCATCATGTCGCCGATCGCCGAGCGGGTGTACACCGAGGCCTACCAGCCGATGTCGACTGGCGCCATACAGATGGACGTGGCGCTGAAGCGGGCCTCGGTGCCGGTCAAGGCCTTCATGCTCAACCAGATCCGCGAGGCCGATCTGAGCCTGTTCGCCAAGCTGTCCAAAACACCGCCGGTGGAAAAGGCCGAAGACCTGCCGATGCGGGTCGTGGTGCCGGCCTTCGTCACCTCCGAACTGAAGACCGCGTTCCAGATCGGTTTCGTGATCTTCATCCCGTTTCTCATCATCGACATGATCGTCGCCTCGGTGCTGATGTCGATGGGGATGATGATGATGTCGCCGGTCATCGTGTCACTGCCGTTCAAGATCATGCTGTTCGTGCTGATCGATGGCTGGACGCTGCTGATCGGTTCGCTCGTACAAAGTTTTGCGCTATGACGGAGCAAACGCCATGACCCCCGGAACCGTGATGGACATCGGCCGCCAGGCCATAGAGATCGCACTGATGATGTCGGCCCCGCTGTTTCTCGTCGCCCTGGTGACCGGCCTGATCGTGAGCGTTTTCCAGGCCGCGACCCAGATCAACGAGATGACGCTGTCTTTCGTGCCGAAGCTGGTGGCGATCTTCGTCACGCTGGTGATCGCCGGTCCATGGATGATCACGCTGATCACCGACTTCGCCAGCCGGCTGTACGGCTCGATTCCGTCACTCATCGGCTGACCCACGGGACGCGGACGATGCTGGACGTCAGCAGCGCGCAACTCGATGCCTGGCTGGCGGCATTGATGTTTCCGCTGGCGCGGGTGCTGGGGTTGATCGCCTCGGCGCCGCTGCTGAGCAACCGTGCCGTGCCGCTGCGCATCCGCCTGGCGGTGGGGCTGGCCGCCGCGATGGCGATATTGCCGGCGCTGCCGCCCATGCCGGCGGTTCCCGCCGACTCGTGGATGGCGCTGGGGATACTGGTGCACCAGGCCTTCATCGGCATCGCGATCGGCTTCATGATGCGGTTGTTCTTCGCCGCGGTGGATGTGGCCGGCGAAATGATAGGGCTGCAGATGGGCTTGTCGTTCGCGGTGTTCTTCAACCCGCAGACCGGTGGCCAGTCATCGGTGGTCGCGGAGATCCTGGGCCTGCTGACCTTGCTGGTATTCCTCGCCCTGAATGGTCACCTGATGCTGGTCCAGGTCGTGGCGATGAGCTTCGAGTGGCTGCCGGTGGGCGAGGCCACCCACCACAAGGCCTGGCTGCTGCTGGTACGTTACGCGGCGGCCATGTTCGCGTCCGGCGTGCTGCTGGCGCTGCCGATGGTGGCGGCGCTGCTGATCACCAACATCGCGCTGGGGGTGCTGACGCGCGCGGCGCCGCAACTGAACCTGTTCGCGGTGGGTTTTCCGATCACGCTGTCGGCGGGCATGCTGATGCTGCTGTTCAGCATGGCCGCCTTCGGCCCCATGTTGCAGAACCTGCTTGAAAGCGGCTTCACGGCGATCGACCAGTTACTGCGCGCGATGCGGTGACGGCTACAGCGCCGGCCACGCGCGCGATCGCGCCAAGCGTATCTCACCGCTGGCAAAGCGCTGCGCGAACGGCCGGCTGCTCTCGACCCCTTCCTCATAGCGGATCACGTCAAAGCCCGCAAAACCGCCCTTCTCGGCAATTTCGCGCGCGTTGCGCATGAACACCCGCCGCGACTCACCTTCACCGCCGGTGGCAAGCACGCGCATGCGCAGATCAAGCCTCACCCGCTCCTCGTCCAGATGCGCGACTTCTATCTTCCACGTCGGCGCGAACGGGTCGTAGAGCACGTAGGCCGCCACCGCCACCATACCGAACTCCTGCAATTGGGCGTTCGTCCACTCGGCATTGATGGCATCCGGGAGCGCCGTACACCCGCCCAACAGCGGTACGGCGCAACAGGCGAGCAGGCGCTGGCGTCGCATGTTACGTCACCGCAGCAAGTCGAACAGCGACAAGCCGGTGACCCGGACATACGACTGTTGCGCTGCCTCCAGCAGCGTCTGCTGCTGCGAGAAGCGCGAGATCGCTTCGGTGTAGTCCAGGTCCTGGATGCGCGACAGCGTTTCGGCGTACTGCAGGTCGAAATCGGCGTTCACATTCTCCAGTGCGTCGATCTCGCCCAGGCGCGAACCGACCGCAGCATGCTCGCGCATCAGCACGTCCATCGCCGAGTTCATGCCGTTGAGCGCGTTGCCCACGTCGGTGCTGTTGAAGGTGCCGGATTCGAGCCGCGTGATCAGGGTACGAAAATCGGCGAACAAGCCCGTCACCCCGTCGCCGAAGATCAGATCGCCGGGGGCCGACACCGGGATGTCGCGGCTGGCCGAGACCCGAATCTCACGCACCCCGGCATCGCCGGCATAGGTGGTGGCAGGGGCGCTCAGATCACCGACGAACGGCTCGGTGTTCAACGAGAAGCCGGCGAACAGGTAATTGCCCTCGCCGTCGCGCGTGTTGGCCAGCGCGCGCAACTGCTCGTACTGGGCGCGCAGATCGGAGGCGATCGCGTTCAGCTCCGGCTGGGTGTAGGTCGCGTTGCCCGCATCGACGGCGCGGGTGCGCGCATAGGTGATCAGTTCGGTCGCGGCGGTCATCGCGCCTTCGACCTGGCGCAGGTTGTCCCTGGCGTAGCCCATGTTCTCCAGGAACTGGCCGTTCACATTCTTGCTTTGCGACACTTCCAGCGCGCGTGCCGCCGCCACCGGGTCGTCCGAAGGCTTGAGCACCCGCCGCCCGGAGGCTAGCTGCAACTGGGTATTCGTGAATTCGGCCGTCTGACGCATCATCGCGTTGCGCCCGAAATCGTAGATCATGCTGGTCGAGACTCTCATCGCATCACCCCGCCCGTGCCACGCCCAGCACTTCTTCAAACAAAGTGCCGGCGACTCCCATCACCCGTGCCGCCGCCTGGTAGGCCTGCTGGAAACGGATCAGATTGGCCGCCTCTTCATCGAGGTTCACCCCCGACACCGACTCCCGCGCGGCGATCGCCTGCTCCAGTTGCACATCCTGCGCCGCCTCGGCGATCTGCACTTCACGCGCCTTGTTGCCCACCGAACTGACCAGTTGCGAATAGGCTGACTGGAAAGTCGCCGTGCCGCTGTTCATGACCTTGGTGGTCTGCAGCGCCGCCAGCGCCAGCGCGTTCCCATTGTTGCCCACGCCGGGTATGGTGGTGCTCGACGCGGCAATGGTGGCCGGGTCGGTAACCAGCACCGCGAACGCCCCGGCCGCGTCGCGCGCACTCACGGCGGTCAGATCGGCGAAGAAATTGCCGCCGGCGGCGCCATTCAGATCGACGCCCAGCAGGTGCTGGGTGTTGAAGGTTGCGGACAGCGACTTGGCGATTTCACCGAGCTGGTCGCGGGCGCTGTCGAGCGTCTGGTTGCGGAACGCGATCAGCCCCCCCAGTTCGCCCCCCTGCAGCACCGAATCCGGAATCAGCACATCTCCGCCCGGCGTGGTGAGAAAGACCTGGCCACGCAATGGATCGGTCAAGCTCGGATAATCGACCTTCAGATTGGTCGCGGAGGACCCTACCACCAGCGCCTGGCCGCTGCCCATGAACACACTCAGCGAGCCGTCCGACTCGGCGGTGGTGCTGACCTTGATCAGCTTGTTCAGCTCGGCCACCAAGTTGTCGCGCTGGTCGAGCAAGTCGTTGGCCTGCACGTTCGGCCCCGCAACCTGGACTTCACCGATGCGCTGGTTCAGGTCGGCGATCTGGCGCGCGAAGCTGTTGATTTCGGTGACCACGCTGACAATCTGTCCCTCATTTGCGTCACGGATCTCGATCAGGCGATTGTCGAGCGCGCCGAAGCGCCCGGCGAGCGAATTCGCGGTCGAAATCAGCGCTTGGCGCGCGGGCACGCTGGAGGGGTTGTTCGCAACATCGTTCACCCCGCGAAAGAAGTCCGCCATGGCCGACGACAACCCGGCGCTTTCGTCACCCAACAGATTGTCGACCTGGCTGATGGCGGCGCTGTAGGTGCTGTATTCTTCCTTGCGCGCCGAGGTGTTGAGCACCTGCTGGTTGAGGAAGGCGTCGTACTGGCGGCGCACCGCATCCACCCGCGAACCCTGCCCGAAGAACCCCGCGCCGGTGAACTGCGGCTCGTTGGTGGACTGCAGCACGCGTTGGCGCGAGAACCCCGGCGTATTGGCGTTGGTAATGTTGTGGCTGGTCGCCAGCAGATTGGCCTGTGCCGAGTTGATACCGGTGAGGCCAATGTTGAGTAGTCCGGCCATGATGGCTGCCCTTTAACGACTGCGGTTACCGGTTACTGAGCAATAAGCTTGCCAGATTGAGAACTTGCGATTGATGACCACAGTGGCCGCGATTAGACCGAAATGCCTTCGTAGGAGCGGCTTTAGCCGCGACCGCCCTACTGATTCGGGGCTAAAGCCCCTCCTACATCATCCCGACAGCGCCGCACGTAGCGTATTGCCACCGATGATGCGGGTCAGCTTGTCGGCGTACATCGGGTCGGTGGCATAGCCCGCGTTCTGCAGGCCGCGCGCGAAACCGGCGGCATCGCGCTGCCCGAGCACCGCCGCGTAGCGCGGGTTGTCGCTCAGCAGGCGGGCGTAGTCGCGAAATGCCTCGGCGTACGAACCATACGAGCGGAAGCGCGCGTTCTCGGTGTAGGTCTGGCCGTTGGCGTACTCGGTGACGCTACGTTCCACCACCGGGCCATTCCAGCCCGCGCCGGCCTTGATGTTGAACAGGTTGTAGCTGGGCGTGCCGTCGGGGTGGCGCAGTTCGGCCTTGCCCCAGCCGGTTTCCAGCGCCGCCTGCGCCACCATGAAATGCGCCGGCACGCGGGTGCTGTCGCTGGCGGCAAGGGCATGTTCCCACACCCGGTTCACGAACTCGCGCGCACCTTCAGGCACGCGCGCCTCCAGCGCCGCCGTGACTTCCTGCTGCTTTTCCGCCGCCCAGCTCCGCGCCCGCTCGTGCAATGACGCGATGGTGCCGACAGCGGCGGAATTTTCCCCTTGCGCCGCCCGAGCGGCAGAAAATGCCGCACGCGGCGGCACCGGGAAGGCATGCGGCCACGCGGTGCCAAGCGGGTCAGCGGCGCCCGGAGCGGGCTCGCCATCCGCCGTGCCGCCCAGTTGCCGGTACAGCACCTCGGCCAAGCCCACGCCACGCCCCTGGGCAAGGTTCATCGTCATCTGCTGGTCCTGCAGCGACTGGAACATGCGCGTCTCGTCGCTATCCATCAGCCCGCTCGACGGGACCGCGTCACGCATGCTCTTCAACACCATCTGCAGGAACAGCGCTTCGAACTGCTTGGCCGCCGCACGCAAGGCTTCGGGCGAATTGGCATCGCTGCGCGCCAGCCGCTTCAGGTCCGCGAGCGCATTGGGGTCGAGCGCGTTGAATTGGGTGGCGGCGGCAACCATGTCAGATCACCTCAAGTTCGGCGCGCAACGCCCCGGCGGCTTTCATCGCCTGCAGGATGCTGACCAGGTCGAGCGGGGTCGCGCCGATCGCGTTCAGTGCATTGACCACGTCGGCCAGGCTGGCGCCCTGGCGGATGTTGATCAGGCTGCCCGGCGCCTGGTCGATATTCACTTTCCCTTGTTCGACCACCACGGTGCTGCCGCCGGACAACGGCGGAGGCTGGCTCACGCCCACGTCGGTGCCGACCGTGACGGTCAGATTGCCGTGGGCGACCGCGACGTTCTGCAGCGTGACGCGCTGGTTCATGACGATGGAGCCGGTGCGCGAGTTGACGATGACCTTGGCAGCCTGCTGCTCCGGGGTCACGACGATGTTCTCCAGCGTGCCGAGAAAGGCGACCCGGTCCGACATGTCGAGCGGCGCCCTGACCTGGATGGAGCGCCCATCCAGCGCCCGCGCCGCGCCGTCCATCATGGCCAGATTGATCGCGCTGACCACCCGCCCGGCGGTGCCGAAATCGGTTTCATGCAGTTCCAGGGTGACGAACTCACCCTGCCCCAGTGGGCTGGGCACCGCACGCTCGACGGTGGCGCCACCGGGGATGCGCCCGGCCAGCAGATGATTGATGGTCTGCGAGGCACCACCGCTGGAGGCGCCAGCGCCCCCCACCAGCAGGTTGCCCTGCGCCATCGCGTAGACATTGCCATCGACCCCCTTGAGCGGGGTCATGACCAGCGTGCCGCCGCGCAGGCTCTTGGCGTTGCCGATCGACGACACCGTGACGTCGATCGGTTGCCCCGGCCGCGCGAACGGCGGCAGGCTGGTGGTGACCATGACGGCGGCGACGTTCTTGAGCTGCAGGCTGGTGCCCGCGGGCAGGCTCACGCCCATGTTGCTCAGCATGTTGACGATGCTCTGCACCGTGAACGGCGTTTGGGTGGTCTGGTCGCCGGTGCCGTCCAGGCCGATGACGAGGCCGTAGCCGACCAGCTGGTTGTCGCGCACCCCGGCGATGGAGGCGAGATCCTTGAGGCGCTCGGCGGCGAACGACGTCGGCGCCAGCGCCACCCCGAGCAGGCAGATCAGAGTGCGCAGCAGGCGAAGATGGCTGTTCATGGTGCTTGCTCCTGCCCGTCAGAACGGCAGCAGCGCGACGAAGAAGCGCTGCATCCAGCCCATTTGCTGCGACTCGTCGATGTAACCGCTGCCCTTGTATTCGATGCGCGCATCGGCCACCTGGGTCGATTGCACGGTGTTGGAGCCGGTGACGTTGTTCGGGTTGATCACGCCGGAGAAGCGGATGTACTCGTTGCCCTGGTTGATCGCGATCTGTTTCTCGCCCGACACCAACAGGTTGCCGTTGGCGTAGACGTCGATCACCGTGACCGTGATGGTGCCGGTGAACGCGTTGTTGGCCGCCGCCGCGCCCTTGCCCGCGAACTCGGAATCGACCCCCGCGTCGATGTTCATGCCCCCCAGCCCCGACAGCGGCACCCGCGTCGCGGTGGTGATGCCGCCCTTCATCGACGAGTCGCGCGTCGCGCTGGCATTCGATGCCTTCTGCGCCGAGGTCTTTTCCACCAGATTGATGGTGATGATGTCGCCGACGCGCCGCGCACGCCGGTCTTCGAACAGCGGCTGCACCGCTGCGCTGCGGTAGATCGCGCCGGTGGCTTCGGTCGCTTGCGCCCGCGCTTCGGGGGTCGCGGTCATCGGCTGGTGCACGGCGGTCGGCGGGGTCGAGTACAGCGCCGCGCAGCCCGGCAATACGGCCAGGACGAGCAGCGGCAGGATGAGTGCGGCCTTCATGACGGTCCCCGTTACAACTGCGTCAGCCGCCCGAGCATGGTGTCGGAAGTCTGGATCGCGCGCGAATTCAGTTCGTAGGCGCGCTGCGTGGTGATCATGCTCACCAGTTCTTCAGCCACGTTCACGTTCGAGGTTTCGACATAGCCCTGGTTGATGACCCCGGCGCCGTTGGTGCCGGGCGTGGCGGGGGTGGCCACGCCGCTGGAGGCGGTTTCCTTGTACAGATTCTCGCCCTGGTTGGACAGGCCACCCGGATTGGTGAAGGTCGCAAGCTGGATGTTGCCCACCACGGTCGGCGTGGTCTGCCCGGCCTGCAGCACGCTGACCGTGCCGTCCTTGCCGATCGTGATGTTTTCCGCATCGGCCGGAATGATGATCGCCGGCTCCAGCGGGTAACCGCTCGCGGTGGCCATCTGCCCTTGGGAGTCGAGCTGGAACACCCCGTCACGCGTATACGCGGCCGAGCCATCCGGCAGCGTCACCTGGAACAGGCCCTTGCCCTGTACCGCCATGTCGAGCGGATTGCCGGTCTGCTGCAGATTGCCCTGGGTGTGGATATTCTCGGTCGCCACCATGCGCGTACCAGTGCCGATCTGCAGGCCGCTGCCGATGCGGTTGGTCTGGGTGTTCTGCGCGCCGGGCTGGCGCAAGGTCTGGTACAACAGATCCTCGAACACCGCGCGCGAGCGCTTGAAGCCGTTGGTGCCGACGTTGGCGATGTTGTTGGAAATGACGTCGAGCTGGGACTGCTGCGCGTCGAGCCCGGTCCGGGCTATCCACAATGATCGAATCATGATCGTGACTCCTGAGTGCGACCGAAGGGCCGATACGCCCATCCGTACGAGTACCAGCTTACGGCGTCGCCGCCGCGCCCCATCGGTGGAACACGCGCGAAAAACCCCTTCTATCCCGCGCTTGCGGTGCGTGCCTCAGCGCTGCGCCAGCACTTGGGTGGCGGCCCGGTCGTTGGCCTCGGCGGTCTGCAGCATCTTGATCTGCATCTCGAACTGGCGCCCCAGCGAACGCCACCTGCACGTTCTCGTCGGCCACCGCCGGCGCGCCGTCGCGGGTGCGAAACAACCCGTCGTCGCCGCGCACCAGGTTTTCCTCGGGCGGATTGACGAGCTTGAGCTGACCCAGCACGTTGATGATGGCCTCCGACCCTCCGGCCGACACCGACGATAACGTGCCATCCTTGCCGATCAGCACTTCGCTGTCGGGCGGAATCGAGATCGGGCCGCCGTCGCCGATCACCGGGTAGCCGCGACGCGTCTGCAACACACCGTTCGGGCTCAGTTCCAGGCTGCCGTCGCGGGTGTAGGCCTCGCGTCCGTCGGGGCCCTGCACCACCAGCCAGCCCTTGCCTTCCACCGCCACGTCGTAGTTGCGTCCGGTGTATTGCAGCGGCCCGGATTCGAAGTTGGTCGAGATGCTCGCATCGACCGCGAACGCGCGTGTCGGCAGACCCTCGCCCTGGATCGGCACCGCGCGGGTCTTGTGCATTTCGGCGCGAAAGCCGGTCGAGTTCGCGTTGGCCAGGTTGTTGGCTACCGCGGCCTGCTGCCCCATGGTGTACTTGGCACCGGTCATGGCGGTGTAGATCAGGCGGTCCATGGCGTACTCCAGTATTCCTGCTTGGCGCTCACTTAGCCGCTTACCTCAGGTTCACGATGGTCTGCAGGATCTGGTCCTGGGCGCGCACCGACTGGGCGTTGGCCTGATAGGCGCGCTGCATCACGATCAGCGCCACCAGTTCGGCGGTCATGTCGACGTTGGCTTCTTCGACCGACCCGGCGGAGAGCAAACCCAGGTTGGCGCTGCCGGCCGTGCCCACGATCGGCTGGCCCGAATCAGGCGACTCGGCGTACAGGTTGCCCCCCAGCGACAACAGCCCGTTGGGGCTGGGGAAGTTGGCCAGCACCACCTGCCCCAGGTCACGGCTCTGACCGTTGCTGTAGCGCCCCAGGATCACACCGTCGGTGCCGACCGTGACGCCGGTCAGACGTCCCGAGGCAAAGCCGTCCTGGGTCAGGGTATTGACGCCAAACGGGCTACCATACTGGCTACTATTGGTGAAATCGAGGGTGATGTTCTGCGCCGCATCGGCACCCGAGGCGGAGAAGTCCAGCGTGATGACATCATCACCGCCCGACACCCACTGCCCGTTGGTATCGAACACCATGTTGGTCAGCGCCGTGGCGGGCACCGCGCCGTCAACCTGGAAGTAAAGCTCCCATTCGCCGGGGGTCGCGGTCTTGACGAAGAAATAGGTCAGGTTGTGCGCATTGCCCAGGCTGTCGTACACCGTCGCGGTCGTCGAGTAGTTGTAGCCGCCGCCGCCGAGGTTGCTGCGATCGAGCGGCGCCGGGGCATTCACGTCGAACTGTGGGACGGAGGTGCCCACCAGGTCGCGCGAATCGAAGTTCATGCCGACCGTCAGTTGGGAGGTGATGTTCGGCGCCACATCGGAATAATCGAGTTGCAGCGCCTGCGGATCGCCGCCGGAGAGAACCACGCCATTGGTGGCCGGGTAGCCGGTCAGGCGATAGCCCTGGGCATTGACGATGAAACCGTTCTTGTCCACGTCGAACTGACCGTTGCGCGTATAGGCCACGGTGCCGTCGATACTCGCCATGCGGAAAAAGCCGTTGCCGTTGATCGCAATATCGAGCGGATTGCCGGTGGTGGTGATGTTGCCCTGCGAGAACAACTGCGACACCTGCGCGACCGCCGAACCGATGCCGACCTGAACCCCGCCCGCGGCACCGTTCAACGCCGCCGCATAGACATCGGTAAAGCCGGTGCGACCGGCCTTGAAGCCCACCGTGTTGGAGTTGGCGATGTTGTTGCTGATGACGTCGAGCGCCTTGGACGATGCGTTGAGGCCGCTCAAACCTTGCTGGAACGCCATGATCTTCTCCCGCGGAGTTGTGTATCAGAGAATTTGCCGGATATCGGACATCTTGAAGATGCCCATGTCGCCGAGTTGCAGGTCGATGCTCTTGGGTCCGCGCACCACGCTGGTCACCGCACCCAGTTGGAGCATCTCGGCGTTGACCGGCTCGCCGGCGGTGGCGGCACTGATCGTGACGGTGTACTTGCCATCCGCCGCACGACTGCCATCCAGAGCGGTGCCGTCCCACTGGAAGTTGTGCGTGCCGGTATCGAAGGCGCCCAGATCGATTTCAGCGATATCCAGCCCGTTCGCATCGGTTATGTTCAACGTCACCTTGTCGGCGGGCGTCTCCAGACTGAAACCGCCAACCGCGCCCTTGTCCGTCAACAACAGCCCCTTGCCCGGCACCAGCACCCCGCGCCCGACCAGCTCCGCGGCCTGCAGCGCCTCGCTCGACTGCTGCCCCTCCATGATCTTGCCCAGCATGATGTTGAGCCGCTCGATGCCATCGACGGTGCTGATCTGCGCAAGCTGCGAAGTCACCTGCGCGTTGTCCATCGGGTCCATCGGGTCCTGGTTCTTGAGCTGCGTGGTGAGCAAGGTCAGAAAGCGCGTCTGAGCGTCCTCGGTCTTGGATGTCTCTTCCTTCTTGCGGCTCAAGCCGGCAAGGACCGTTTCGGCTGCAGTCTTGGTCGTGTCGCTTACGGTGCTCATGGCGCTCTCCACTCTCGGTTACTGGCCTATCGCCAAGGTGCGCTGCACCAGGCTCTTGGCCGTGCTCATCAGTTCCGCGTTGGTCTGGTAGGCGCGCGAGGCTGAAATCATGTTGGTCATCTCTTCGACCACGTTGACATTGGACATCTCGACGTAGCCTTCCGGGTTTGCCGCCGGGCTGTTGGGGTCATACACCAGACGCGCCGGCGCGGCGCTTTCCACCACATCGGTGACCCGCACCCCGACCGCCGACGCACCGGCCACCGGCTGCGCCGTGAATACCACCTGCTTGGCGCGATACGGCTGGCCGTCCGGCCCGGCGACACTGTCGGCGTTGGCCAGATTCGAGGCCGTCGCGTTCAGGCGCACCGACTGGGCCTGCAGCGCCGAACCCGCAATGTTGAAAACGTTGAACATGCTCATGCTCGTCGTCCCCCTCTTACTGACCGGAGATCGCGGTCTGCATGCCGCGCAACAGCCCGTTGATGAAGGTGATGCTGGCCTCGTAGTGCAACGAATTCTCGGTAAAGGCAGCGCGCTCGACATCCATGTTGACGGTGTTGCCATCCGCGCTCGCCTGCATCGGCACGCGATAACCGGTATACCCCTCGAACGGCAGCGCTGTCGTCGACGTCAGGTGCGCCGCCGACGAAGTCGCCAGCGCCAGCGGCGCGAAGCGTTGCTTCAACGCGCCCTGCAGCGCCCCGCGAAAATCCACGTCACGCGCCTTGTAGTTGGGGGTATCCGCATTGGCGATGTTCGACGCAATCATCTGCTGACGGTGCGCCTGCAGATTCAGGGCGGACTGGTGAAACTGCAGTGCGTTGTCGATCAGGGCTTTCATGGCGTCACCTCGGGTTGCGTGAGCAGCGACCGCTTGAATCGGTCCGCCTGCAGGAAGGCCATTGCACCTTCCATGCCAGTCATCTTAGACGCCCGCCCGGTGCCGGATCGCGCCGAAAAGGGGCGGAATTACCGGCCAATTTGGCCGTTTTCGCGCGCCCCGCTCCGCCCGCGTTGCCGCATGGCGGAAAAACTTGCCGCCTTGCTCGCGCGCCCCAAGCGTGGTGCAATCCCCCCATGCACCCCACCCCGAAGTCCCTCGTGATTCACCTGGCGACCGCCCTCGCGGCACTGCTGGCCGCCCCCAGCCTCCACGCCCAGCAACCACCCGAACCGGTCACCGAAACCGCCCGCCAGTTGCTCGACCGCGAAAGTGCGGGCCTGCCCGGCCAGGTAGTCGTCACCGTCGAAGCAATGCAGGGCGCCAACCACCTGCCCGAATGCGCGCAACTGGAACCCTTCCTGCCCGCCGGCACGCGCGCCTGGGGGCAGATCAACGTCGGGGTGCGCTGCCTCGCGCCGGTCGCGTGGACCGTGTTCCTGCCCGCCAGGGTCGCGGTCATGAACGACTACCTGATCACCGCCCGGCCGATACGGGCCGGCCAGATCGTCGCGCCCGGCGACCTGGCGCCCGAACACGGCGACCTCACCACCCTGCCCGCCAACATCCTCACCGACCCGACCCAGGCCATCGGCCACCACAGCCGCTACGCGATCGCAGCGGGCAAGCCGCTGCGCGCCACCATGCTGCGCATTCCCCCGGCAGTACAGCAGGGGCAAACCGTCAAGGTCGTCAGCGTCGGCACGGGCTTCAGCGTCACCAACGAAGGACGCGCGTTGAACCGCGCCGGCGCGGGCGAAAGCGTCAAGGTCAGGCTCAAGAACGGCCAGGTGGTCACCGGCACCGCCCAGCCCGGTGGTATCGTCGAAGTGCGATACTGAACCCGCCGCACATTCCGCAATTCTTTTCAAATTGCACTAAAGTTACGCGGCGCGATGCCGTAGTGAACATCAGAGAACCGGCTACTGGAGTGCAATCGTGAAAATCGACGGACTGATCAAATCACCGGGCGGACCACTCGCCCCCGACAACAAGGCCAAGGCGCAGCCCACCACCGCACGCGCCCCGGCGGGCGACGCCTCCAAGGTCGACCTGTCGCCGCTGTCTTCGAGTTTGGGCAAGGCCGAAGCGGCCATCGCCTCGACCCCGGTCATCGACCAGGCGCGGGTGGATGAAATCCGCCAGGCCATCAGCGAAGGCCGCTTCAAAGTCGACGCCAGCCGCATCGCCGACGGCCTGATCAACAGCGTGCGCGAGATGCTCGACGCGCAAACCACCCGGCCATGATGCCGGCGTCAACAGCCTCGCGACTCGCGCATCTCATCGATGCCGAGCAAGGGCTGCTGCGCCGCTTCCTGACCCTGCTGGAACGCGAGGAAGCGCTGCTGATCGCGGGCGAAACCGACGCCCTGATGGCGCTCACGCGCGAAAAGACCGAGATCTACCACCTGCTGCAACGCCAGCACGACACCCGCGCGCAACTGCTGCGCGGCGAAAAGCTCCCCAACACCGACGCCGCCATCCGCCAACTGTGCAGCACCGCGCCCGACACGCTGGCGCGCTGGGACGCCACCCTCGAACTCGCCCGCACCGCCCAGGCGCGCAACCAGAGCAACGGCAAGCTCATCACCGAGCGCATGCACAACAACCAGGCCGCGCTGTCGGTCCTGCTCGCCGCCGCCGAAGCGCCGCAACTCTACGACGCCGAAGGCGCCGCCCGCCCCACCGGGCGGGGTCGCCACCTCGGCAGCGCCTGAGCCGCCGACGCAAACAGCCGTCTCCTGGCCTGTCATTGCGAGGCGCGCAGCAACGAAGCAATCCCTACTGACTGACCCCGCACCCAACCCCGAGATTGCTTCGCTGCGCTCGCAATGACCGGAGTCAGCGTTCAGGAGACTCTTCATGACCGACGTCATCGGCATCGATCACATCTACCTCACCGTCTCCGACCTCGACGTCTCCGAACGTTTCTACGACCGCCTCCTGCTCGACACGCTGGGTTTTCGCAAGAACACCTTCAGCCTCGGCGGCGACCCCCACATCCAGTACTACAACCGCCACTTCGGCATCGTCCTGCGCCCGGCCCGAACCAACACCGAGCACCAACCCTACGCCCCCGGCCTCCACCACCTGTGCCTACGCGTCGCCACCCCCGCCGATGTCGACACCGCCGCGTGCAAACTGGCCCAACTCGGCATCCCCGCCAGCCCCGCCCAGCCCTACCCCGAATACGCCCCCGACTACCACGCCACCTTCCTCACCGACCCCGACGGCATCCGCCTCGAAATCACCAACTACCGCGAAGAACGACGCGAGCGTCACGATCGGTGGGATGACACCGGCGGCGACTGACTCTCAATCGTTCCGCACTCACCCCACCGCACGCCCCTGAATAACGTGTTGCCGTCCGCCCCGCAAACTGCAATGCTTCTACCGAATGCGTTCCCGCACCTGATCAAGCAAGCGCGTTGGAGTCAACAGACGAGCTACGGAACGCCTCGTACCCGCCTTGCGGGTTTTGTCGGATTTGTTATGACTGTACATAACTACAGCACACCAATGAAACCCACATGGAATCAAGCGGTTCGTGCTGCGGGGTTGGGCTTGTTATACCGCAGCGATCCAGATGAGTCCGCAGAATTGCGGGCTAATACACGTTAGCCCGCACCGGGGCCCTCCGTATCGTGCTGAAGCTACTTCGTTCTCTCGTCAAGCCAAAGCAGCTTGCTACTACCGAGGCGGTAGCGGCACTTCCGCCACCACCCGTCGCCGTCTCGGCAGAGGGCTCAGATGACTTCAGCGTCACCGAGAACCTGCTCGGTGCAAATGGCCTACCTGTGCTTAACTGGGACGCCGCTCAACAGTGGGTCGATGGTGTCGAGGGTGAGGCAGCGCAAGCCCGGGCCTGGTCCGAATGCGAGCGAGCATGGCTCGAGCACCTCCGAGTCGCCCTTGGGCCTGAGTACCGGCTACGCGAGCTCGACACCGCCTTGCTCCTCTCCACACTGGAAAAGAACGTTGCCGAAGCCACGCTCGCCTTTGTCGACAAGACGCTTCAGCGAGTCGTGCGCATTCTTGATGGTGTCGCCCATGTACCCGAGTGGGGTCACGACATCCTCATCGTCTTCGACGATGACGACGCCTACTACAAGTACGTCGCTCACTACTACCCGGAGGCAGGTGAGTTCGCCGGAAGCGGCGGCATGTACATCAACGCAGGTTGCGGCCATTTCGTGACCGTGAAGGCCGATCTGCGCGCCATCGAGCCCGTCATCGCTCATGAGCTGACCCATGCATGCCTGAGCCACCTACCCATCCCTGCATGGTTGAACGAGGGCATTGCCGTCAACACCGAGCGGCGGCTCTGCCCGCCGCCACCGCCGAGCTCAGCCGGCACAACCCCCCAGCAAATGCACGCACGCCATCAGAAGTTCTGGGGTCCAGGAGAGATCCAGCAGTTCTGGTCCGGCAAGTCCTTCCTACGCACCGATGAGGGCAATGAACTCTCCTACGATCTGGCGCGAATCATCGTTTCCCAATTCGGTGCTGCATGGGATCGCTTTCGTTCGTTCGTGCTTTCCGCGAACGCTGAAGATGGTGGTGCGTCCGCCGCCGCCGAGCACTTGGGTGTTCACCTTGGCGATGTTGTCTCTGCGTTGTTGGAGCAGGGGCCCTCTGCGCAGTGGGCGCCAAACCCTGCCGCGTGGATCGGCGCTCCCGAGCGGGGAGCGTTCAGTGCGGGCTAATCGGGCAAGGACCGGCTTCTAACCGGCCCTCCCCACACCACCCGGCATGCGGGTCCGCACCGGGCGGTTCATCAACAGGGCGCACACGATTCCCCTATGCGTAGCCGTGGGCCTTCATCCAAAGGTCGCGGATACTCACCAGTCCTTGCGCCTTCAACCAATCGTTCGTCATCCCGACTTGCGTCGCCTTTGATCGTGACAGGTGCCAGTAGCTCTTGCTGCTGACGCCCGTCAAGATCGCCGTCCGCTTGCCGACCCCCAGCGCCAGAAGATGACTGATCTTCGTGCGGCACAGGCGCCACTGTTTCCAGTAGCACATGCGCACGCGTCGGCGCAGCCATTCGTCCAGCTCAGGAACCGGTCGGTAATACTCGGAGATGCCGAAGTAGCCCATCCAGCCACGCAGATACTGCCCGAGCTTCTGGAACCGGTGTTCCATCGAGACGCCCCAACTCCGCCCCGTCAATTCACGGAGGCGGTGCTTGAAGTCCGCGAAGGCGGCATCCGACCAGCGCAGCTTGCCCCTCTTGAAGCTGAATCCGAGGAACACGCATTGCTCGATCTTCGCCACTTGGCTCTTCTTCTCGTTGACCGGCAGCTTGAGTTGCCGGCCAAGGTAGGTGGTCAGATTGGCTTTGACACGCTGGCCCGCCCGTTCGCTCTTGACCAGCACCAGCAGGTCGTCGGCCTTATTGGCAACTGAGGCACGAAGCGATGCCCTCGACCTTCCAGTTCCCGGTCCAGATCGTCGAGCAGGATGTTGGCCAGCAGTGGCGAGAGGGGTCCGCCCTGCGGCGTTCCCAATTCGCTGGGTTGAATCTCGTCATGGATCAATACGCCCGCCCGCAAGTAGCGGCCGATGAGGGCCAGCAATCGCTGGTCGCTGATCCGTCGGGCCACGCGGGCCATCAGGATGTCGTGATCGACGTTGTCGAAGAATTTCGCCAGGTCGAGATCGACGGCGATGCGATAGCCGGCCTTGATGTCGGCCGTTACCTGCCTGAGCGCGCCGTGGGCGGAGCGTTTCGGTCGGAAGCCATAGCTCGATTCGGAGAATTCCGGATCGAAGATCGGCGTCATGACTTGGGCGATGGCTTGCTGGACAACCCGATCAACGACGGTCGGGATGCCCAGCGCGCGTTCGCCGCCATCGGGCTTCGGGATGGTGACCCGTCGTACCGGTTGCGGTCGATAGCTGCCATCGTTGAGGCTTTGGCGGATCGCCGGCCACGCTTCGCGGGCATACGCCGGAAAGTCTTCGATGCGCATGCCGTCGGTTCCCGGCGCGCCTCGGTTGGACTTTACGCGGCGCCACGCCTGTTGCAGGTTGGCCGACGACAGTACTTCTTCCATCAGGTGGTCGTGCAAGGTTGGCTGCGTGGCCCGACGCCGATCCGCGACTCCCCCGGTCGGGTTCATCGTCGTGGTCGAGTCGGTCACGGCTCCTCCTTGTCTGTTGATGTTCGGCCCTTCGGCCCATACCGGCGCCTACTACGACCTCTGCTGACTTCTGACCGGTCACGTCGCGCATTTCTGCGCGACGCGCTATGTCCGCTGTTCCGTTCGTTGCCGTGTTCGCTCGTTCGCAGCCGGCAACCCGCCGCGACGCCCGGATCGTTGGGTTCCAGTGATCCCTGCTGGTTTGACGGTTCAACGACGCATCGCATGCCGGTCAGATCTCCCTAGGTAAGAACGCGATGTTTCCGTGCACAAGCGCTGCATTTACCTTGTCCGCTGTTCCGATGGGCTTCGCCACGAGGTGCCAGCTCGCCCGCAGACCAGGCCTTCTATGCAGTTTCTGTCCGTCGCCTCGCACGTTTGCGCTCCGGCTTCCTCCGGACAAGCCCTCGCGGGATTGCCCTTGCCTTCGGCTAGTGGTTATCATCGGTTCATGACAAACCCATGTCGGCACTCCCACAGGGGACTTCCACCCCATGACATCGCGCCCATGCTGGGCGCACACCCGGCAGTCGAGCGGACCTGCGCGAAAAGCCGCGCAGGCCGCTCACTTCTACGTTAGAACTCAAGGAGAACTCATGGAAGCTCAATCCGCAGCACAGAAGCCCCAGTCCGTTAGCACTGCCGTCAATCTTCTTTGGGCATCACTAGCGGTAGGCTTGGTCAAAATGCTTATGGACTTTGTACACCTCAGTGGTATGGCACCAGCGGCGTTCACGAATTTTGTCTTGGTGTTTACGTTCGCCCTAATTGGCTTCCTTATCTTCAAGATTTCTGCCGGGAAAAACTGGGCGCGCATTACGTTTCTTGTCCTATTCATCATCGGTGTGCTGCCCACCATCCCCATCATGCTTGGCGAGTGTTCTCGTTCGGCTGTTCTCGGGGCGCTATCAGTCGCCCAGGTGGGCCTCCAGGCTTACGCGCTTTTTCTGCTGTTCAGCCAGCCTGGTGCTGGTTGGTTTCGCAAGGTTGTTCCGGCTTGAGTTCTAACGATTAAGGTTATGTCGTGATCGCGAAGCGAGCCACGACATAACCGGTTGTTGAACAAGCCCGGTCGGGTTCCCTGGAAATAGCTTTCTGTACCCTAGCCCTGAATCGGGCCGGCAGGTCCGCTCAATGAGCGGGGGATGTCCGGATCATCGCCGGAAGCGGGCTGATCCGGTCGATTTCGCGTTTTTCGGCCTTTTCGGGCCGAGCGCGGCCGTGGCGCCGGCGGGCGCACCGTCTTGCAGGTGGTCGGGCTTACACGGCCGTCTCCGCGTCAGACGCCGTTTCTCGTCGTCGGACGGCTGCGGGGGCGAGGCGCCGGCGCAGGATCCGCATCGGCGCGCCGCAGCACGGGCACCGGAACGCCGGCCGGGCTTTGTCCGGCGGCGGACGCGCAGCGATCCTGAGCACCCAATGCAGCAGCGCGATCAGCGCCTTCTTGTTCGGATGCAGGAAGCCGTAGTTCCTCGCCCGCCGGAAGCCCTTGGGCAGGACGTGTTGCAGCAGCAGATGCAGGAAGTCGGCGCCGGGCAGCGTGCGCACTTTCATCTCCCCACTCTGGCTGTCGCGGTAGCGGAAGCTGACCTGGCCGCTGCCGTCCTCGTCGCAGGCGAGGATGTCGGCCTCGCGGATCACCCCGCGATACAGATAGCGGCCCATATAGACAAGCGCCTTGTCGCCGCTGCCCATACGCTTGCAATCAACCACCCATTGGTGCGGCAAGCGGGCGGGCAAGACGAGTCCTTCCTGTTTCAAGGCGGCGAGCAGTTCAGATCGACGCCTTGTTCGATCAGGTGCGTGGCATAGCTGTGCCTGAGGCTGTGCGGGGTGATCTTTTTTTTATCCCGCATTCGGTCGCGACCTTTCTCAGCGTCGTCTGCACGCCGCCGCGATCGAGCGGCGAGCGGGCCCGTTGCGCACCCGCCAGGCCGGCGTGACGGTTGGGAAACAGGAGTTCGGGGTGGCGATGCGTCTGCCAGAAGCGGCGCAGAACCGCGAGCGTGGCCTGCGGCAGCGGCACCAGGCGGTCGCGGTTGCCCTTGGCGTCGCGTATCTGCACGCGCATGCGCTCGGCGTCGATGTCGGCCACCGTGAGCGCCAACCCCTCGCCCAGGCGCAGCCCCAGGCTGTACAGAGTGAAGTAGAAGACCCGGTAGCTGAGCACCCGGGTGGCGGCAAACAGCCGCTGTGCCTCGTCGATGGTGACGATGTCGGGCAGGCGCTGCGTCTTGGGCGGCTTGATCAGATCGGGCATCGCCCACGGTTTCTTGAGCACATGCGTGGTGTAGAACTTCAGGCCGTACAGATCGAGCTTGACCGCGCTCCACGAGTGGGTGTCGAGCAACGCGCTGAAGTACCCGGTCAGTTGCGCTTCGGAAAGGCTGTCGATGCGGTAGTCGAAATACCCGCCCAGGCGCCGGATGGCGCGCGCGTAGGCGTCAATCGTCTTCCGTTGCAGCCCCTTCAGCTTCAGGTGCTTGAGGTGGCTGTCGTACTGCCGGGCAAAGTGCGCCGGAAAGTTGGTCGTCATGCTGGTCACTCCTCACGAAGTCATCCAGAATCGACTCCATCACCCCGATGGAGCCGTCATGCAGGATAGTTCGTGGCACCCAGGCAGGCGATATCTCCGCGTAGCGGCTTCGTTCAACACTCCGCTCAAAACGCTCCCTTCGGTCGCTCGGACGCGCCGCAAGCGGCGCGCCGTTTAGCTGCACGTTGGGCGCCTCAGGACAGCGCGTATGGCATTGACAACATGTAGCTGCTGGGCTACAGTTTCTCCGTGATTGAAATTCGAAAAACCGTTCTCTTCGTTCAGTGGCTTGACGACTTGCGCGACCTCCAGGCGAGAGCGCGCGTCCAAGCAAGGATCGAACGGCTTGCCGCTGGAAACCCCGGTGATGTCGAACCGGTTGGCGAAGGTGTCTCGGAGTTGCGAATCAACTACGGCCCCGGTTACCGGGTGTATTTCAAGAAGCGAGGGCGAGAGCTGATCATTCTGCTGGCGGGTGGGGACGAGACTACCCAGGCCAAGGACATCAAGGCTGCATTGCGCCTCGCACGTAATCTTTCGGA